>JAZQON010000016.1:0-52945 GCA_045627825.1 Acutalibacteraceae bacterium | reverse complement strand
GTGTCGCACAGAAACTTTATCCTGATATGGTTATTGAGTCGGCACAGCTTGAACAGATTATGATTCATTACATCGGCAGAAAGGGGTGAGGGCATGAAGGGTCTTGTAATCAAAGATTTATTCTGCCTTAAAAAACGCCTTACTATTCTGTGTTTTGCCATAGCAGGCGTGCTTGTTCTTTCAATTATGTTTGTTCTGAGCGCCCGCTTCGGCAATGTTGCCCAGGCGGGAAAGGATATGCTCAAAGACAACAATATAACGGCTATTGATGTTGAAAATCTCGCTGTTACGGCTCTTGCATTCTTTATGCTTGTGCCGATTGCGGCAGTCGGCGATATGGCAATGGTCTGCGATATGGACGAAAAAGCCGGCTTCTGCAAGGTTTCGGCTTCGCTGCCCGTGTCGCTGAAAAAACGCGTTCTTGCAAGGTACTTTACCGTAATTGCTCTTTATTTCCTGAGCGCTCTGATTGATATGGTCATTGCATTTGTGCTTTCACGGATATCCGATATCATTACCTTCGGCGTTTTTCTGAACATTATATTTTCCTGCGTTTCAATTATGCTCCTTTACAGCGTTTGCGTTATTTTTTATTGCTTTGTACTCGACAGCGGTAAAACGTCCTATGCTCAGTTGTTTTCATTTCTGACTCTTATAGCCGCGGCTGTGCTTGCAAATCTGAAAACGGTAAAGCAGATTATTCGCGGAATGTCAGCGGGCAGTCAGGATATTTCCTTTATCTGGAATGTATTTGATTTCATCAAAGAAAAATCGTGGATTCTGCTTATCATCGCCCTTGGCGGTTGCATAATTTCATATATCGCTTCAATGCTTGTGGTTAACAGAAAGAGGGGTGTTATCTGATGCTCGGACTTCTTTATAAAGATTTTATTGCAATAAAAGGTAAACGCCTTTGTCTCTTCCTCGCACTCGGAACTGTGCTGTTTATCATTCTCAGAGTTATTCTTAACGGTGAGGCGACAATTGATATCGCGATGGCAATTGATGATCAAGGAGAAAAAGCAAACTTCCTGGATATTTCATTTTTTCCTTTGGTTGAATTCTTAGTATTGACGTTATCAGTCTTTTTTGCAAATTGGCTCAGCCGGAATGTGATGGGCTTTGATGAAAGAAACAAGATAAAGAGCTATATTTCTGCCATGCCCGTAAAAAAGAGAAGTTACGTGACGTCAAAATATATCTTTGTCGGTGCGTTTGTACTTGCATCATTTTTGCTTTTCCTTCTGATTCATTTTGTCAATATCCGTTTTTCCTACACCAAAGTTATCAGCGAAATGATGTATAAAATTTCAGTTCCGTTAATTTGTATTATTGTATTTATTTTTGCACTTGAGCTTCCGTTTTACATCCTCAAGGGTGTTGAAAAAGCCATGCTCTTAAAAATTGCAATTGTTATGACAATCGGTCTTGCGCTGATGGGCTTCATCTTTTTCGGCAACTTAGAAGTTTTCAGGAATTTCAACATAATTACCATCGCACAGTGGTTTGATAGGCACAATATCACCGGGAAACTTGTAAAAACCGTTACTCCCTGTGCTGCCTGCATTGCATATATCGTTTCGTATTTGTTTACGGCAGCAAGATATGACAAGAAAGAAGATATGAATTCATAAAAGTTCACAAGGGACAAAACCGTATAACCCGAACATGGTTCTTGCAGGAACTGTGTTCGGATTATATTTTTTTATCTGATTATCGAAAATCGTTGACATTGCAGAAGAGTAACATTAAAAAGGCGAATTTGTCTTGACTTTCCACTTGCTGAATGTTAGTATATATTAACTGCAAATTATGGAGGAAACACTTGGATGAATAAAAAAAGGTTCGGACAAATTTTCAGCTTTTTATGTGCGGCAGTATTGATGATGTGCAATTTTGCTATCGTACCTGCATCTGCAAAAACCGATAAGGTTTTCAGCTCCGTTAAAGAGTTAAATCAGGTCGGACTTTCTGTCGGTGTGGAAACAGGTTCCAGCACGGCAAAGTATGTTGAAGAAAATTATACCAATGTAAAAGTAAATTATTATGATGATGTGGCGAGTGCTATCCTTGCCTTAAAGAAGGGTGATATTGAGTTTGTTGTCTACGACGGCACAACTCTGGAGATGGCCGTTCATGAGGATAAGGATCTGGCTTTGCTTCCCGATGCAATCAGAGAGACTCCCAGAGGCATGGTGTTTCAAAAAGGAAGCGGTCTCGCCGAAGAATTTTCCAAGGTGATTGACCGGTTTATCGCAGATGGCGTTGTTGAAGAAATGGAAAAACGCTGGCTTTCCTTTGATGCGGAATTTCAGGTTATTCCATCGGAAGTTTTAGAGAAAAACGAAAAATGCACGGGCAAAACAATTATTGTTATGGCAAATTACGCCTGCGCACCGTTTGAATATGTAGGCAACGGCGGTATTGTAACAGGTTATGAGGTGGAAATGGTCTACCGTGTTGCCAATGAATTAAATTATAAAGTATCATTGTCAGCTGAAAAAGGTCCAACTCTCATTCCGTCGCTTACGGCAGGCAAGTCCGACATTGCCATAGCAAATTTGAATATTACCAAAGAGCGTGAGGAAGTTGTAGATTTCTGTACATCTTTTTTCACCGAAAAGACAAAAGCTATTATGCTTAAGGAAAATGTTGACAAGAAGTACTGGTCGGATTTAGCAAAATCGGACACCTTCTGGGGCAATTTTAAATATAATTTCCAGAAAGCCTTCATTCGTGAAGACAGATGGAAGGTTGTACTGAACGGCTTGTTGAATACCGTGATTATCACTGCCGCATCCAGCTTTATCGGCACTCTTCTGGGCTTTTTGCTTTGCTTTTTATATCAGAAAAAGATTTCCGTTATTAACAGTATTTTGCGAGGTATTTCCGTGATTTTAGGAAATGTACCATTGCTGGTGGTTGTGATGATTGCCTACTACATATTGTTCGGAAATTCAGAGCGTTCTCCGGTATTTGTCAGCATAGTGGTGTTATCGGTAACATTTGCGTTTACGGTGATGGGACATCTTAACCGTTCGGTGGAAAATGTCAGTGCAGGTCAATGGGAGGCCGCAACCGCACTCGGCTTGCGAAAAAATGAAGTGTTCTTCAAAATCATATTAAAGCAGGCTATGCGGATTTTCCTGCCGCTGTATCAGGATGCTTTTGTGTCACTGATGCTCTCGACCTCTGTGCTTGCATATATTTCCGTTAATGACCTGACCAGAGCCGCTGATATTATCCGTACAAGAACATATGAAGCGTTTTTCCCGATTATAGCAACCGCCATTATTTACTTTGCGTTGGCATTGCTTGTGGCTCGTGTTATAAAGGTTGTAATCAATTTGAATAAAGAAAAGCCCGAAGGAAAGCGAGTGCCAAAGGGAGTTACTTATATCAATCCCGATGACATTATTCTGGACGATTCCGAAGATGAAAAAAATAATCCGGCAAATCGTGAAATCCTTGTTACGATGGAACACGTAAAAAAGGTTTATCCCGAGGCAACACCGTTAATAGATGTAAACACCGTAATTCGCAGAGGGGACGCTATTTCCATTATCGGTCCGTCAGGTACGGGAAAATCCACTTTGATGCGAATGATAAACCGGCTGGAGACTCATACGGAAGGTACAATTACCGTTTTCGGTCAGAATGTCACAGATAAAAATACAGACCTTTGTGAAATTCGCAGGAAGGTCGGAATGGTATTCCAGAGCTTTAATCTTTTTGATAATATGACCGTTGTTGAAAATATAATGTTCGCTCCCATGCTTTTGCTGAAAACGCCCAGGCAGGAGGCATATGAAAACGCCCTGAGACTTTTAAAAAGAATGGGACTTGCAGAGAAGCAATCCCGTTATCCCGATGAGCTTTCAGGCGGACAAAAACAGCGTGTTGCTATAGCAAGAACACTTGCCATGAAACCGGATATGATTCTGTTTGACGAGCCGACCAGTGCGTTAGACCCTGCGATGGTCGGAGAGGTTGAGTCGGTTATTGCCGACCTGATAAAAGCAGGACAAACGATTATGCTTGTTACCCATGATATGCATTTCGCAAAATCGGTATCAACACGAGTGTTCTATATGGACGAGGGAATTATCTATGAAGATGGTACGCCTGAAGAAATTTTTGATCACCCCAAAAAGGCAGGCACCAAGGCGTTTGTTGAGAAATTGAAAAATCTCACCGTTACTATTGATTCCGATTCTTATGACTATCCGGAAACCATTCGTATAATTTCCAATTTCTGTGACAAGCAGCATATACCGTATAAGAAAGAACAGAGTGTTCTCAGTATTTTCGATGAAGTTTGCTCTCTCGGAATCGTTCCCAAGACAAAAAAAGAACCGCCTCTTTTCGTCAATGTGCTTTGCTCGGATGAGGGTGAGGATGTTACGGTTATTTTTGAGTTTGACGGAGATAAATCAGAAAAGCCGCAGGACGATGCTCTGGAAATGAGGATTCTCTCTTTGCATTGCAGTTCGCTTGATTTTGAGTATATTGATAAAAG
Source organism: Acutalibacteraceae bacterium (assembly GCA_045627825.1). Lineage (GTDB taxonomy): Bacteria > Bacillota > Clostridia > Oscillospirales > Acutalibacteraceae > CAG-177. The sequence goes on along the minus strand of JAZQON010000016.1, from coordinate 48,426 downwards.
AAATCGGATTACGGCAAAAGTTAAGTAAGCGTGATTTGAACAGAATCGCTGATTGTGCATTTTGTGTACGATTAGCGATTCTCTTTTTTGATTTTTGCTGTAATAATGAAATTATGAACATTATGTAAACAAATCACTTTCTTCTTGACAAATTGGTTTATTCAGGATAAACTAAAGCCAAGGTTTATTCATAGTAAACCAAGAAAGGATGATTGTTATGTTTGAAATAGAACTCGGAGAGGTTCAGGAAAAGTTTGCGGAAATTGTATGGAAGAATGAACCGATTGGTTCGGGCGAATTGGTAAAAATATGCTCGGAAGAACTCAACTGGAAAAAGCCGACGACTTATACCGTTCTGAGAAAGCTCTGCGAAAAAGGCATTTTTAAAAATGAAAACGGCATTGTTTCTTCCGTTGTTTCGAGAGAAGATTTTTATTCGGCAAGAAGCGAAAAATTTGTTGAGGAAACCTTTGATGGCTCATTGCCTGCATTTCTTGCGGCATTTTCTTCGCATAAAAAATTGAATAAGGATGAAATTGACGAAATTCAGGCAATGATTGACTCATTCCGCAAGGAGGCGCAGCCATGAATCCTCATATTCTCACAACAATTTTCAATATGAGCGTTGAAGCGAGTGTTCTTGTCTGTGTAATTTGCATATTCAGATTTATGTTCAGAAAAGCTCCAAAGTGGATAACCTGCGCTCTGTGGGGAATTGCAGGATTAAAACTGGTTATTCCTTTTTCGCTTGACAGTATAGTGGGTATTCTTCCGTCAAAAAGTGCAGTTGAACTTAATTCGGACGGCGCATCACTTTCGTTTTCATCTGAGGGTGTTCAGCATATCGTTGACAGGGTAATAACTCACACTGCAACTGATATTGTAAGAGGGACAAATATAAGTTCGGAACAATTTTTTGTTAATTTTATGTGTAAAATATGGACTGTGGGATTTATTATTATGGTGCTGTACGCCATTGTAAGTTATGTCCGTATTTTCATAAAAGTCGGCGAAAGTATAAAATCGGATAAAGTATATATTTGCGATAAAATCGATACTCCGTTTATTCTCGGTTTCTTTAAGCCGAAAATATATGTTCCCTCGGGCATAGACAGCGGTTCTCTCGGCGCAATTTTGGCTCACGAAACGGCACATATCAGGCGTATGGACCATTGGTGGAAACCCATAGGGTATCTTATTCTGTCTGTATATTGGTTTAATCCTCTGGTTTGGGTTGCATATATATTGCTTTGCCGTGATATTGAATTTGCCTGCGACGAAAAGGTTATTGCAAATATGTCTGCCGAGGATATTGCCGATTATTCTCAGGCGCTGCTCAATGTCAGCAAGTCCGTCAGAATGGTTACCGCCTGCCCGGTTGCCTTTGGAGAAACAGGGGTTAAACAGCGCATTAAATCTGCTTTGAATTATAAAAAGCCGTCATTCTGGATAATAATTGCCGCTGTTATTGCCGCAGTTTCACTGACACTTGTTTTTGCTACCAATCATAAGGAAAACATTGAACATGATGTGCCGAAAACCGATGAATCAATAGTTTATCTTGATGAAGAATCGGAGCTTGAATACGGTTATTATCATTGTTATTATTCTTCTGATTTGACAGGTTCAAAAGGAATAGCAAAGAAGAATGCAAAAGGAGATATATCCGTACTTATAAAGCCCGAATATGATTCGGTTCGGGTTGTTTCTCAAAACAGATTTATTGTTGAAAAACTTAAAAACGGAAAAACTTATTCCGCAATGCTTGACTTAAACGGAAATGCTGTTGTTCCTGAATTTGCCGGTGATATCCGGTGGATTGGCGGAACGGAAGGCAAACCGATTTACTATGTTGACGCTTCCGGAAACAAAGGTACTTGCTATTTCATTGACAGCAACGGCAGCAGAATTTCCGAAGAGAATTTTACAAATGTAAACAGCACTCCGTACGGATTGTTTTTCGGCATAAACCAATCGGGATATTCATTTTTTGACGAAAACGGCAAGCTGATTAAAAAAGCTTCGGTAGGCGAAAAAGCGGTTTTCAAAATTCTTGATTTGGGTCTGAGCCTTGTAATCAATTGCAATGAGGATTGCTTCGGATTGGAATACGGAGTATTGAATAAATCGGGTAAAATGATTATTCCCTGCGAATATTCGAGAATAGTTGTTTACCCGGGCAAGAAAAGAATTGTTGCAAGAAAAGGCGAGGATTCAGGTCTTGAGCCGACTGATGTTGCGGATATTTTTGATTTATCCGGAAACAAGCTGACGAACGGCGAATATTCGAATATTTCGCTTTATGAAAATTCATATAACGGAATTGCGGCAATTATGCACGATGATTTTTCCGTTTCGATTGTTGTTATTGATGAAAACGGGAAAAAGGTGAGCAAATATTATGACTATGACCAACTGGCAAAGGTTATGGACGAATACGCTATTACGGAGTTCCCGCAGGAAACTGCCGAAGAAACGACAAATGCGGCTGTTACCGTAAATGACGGCTATACAAAACTTTCAATCAAAAACAAGGCAACAACAAAAGCTCAGAGTATTAATACTCAAGGTAAATCTCAATATATAATCAATTCAATAACGGCTGATTATGATAATGACGGCGTTAAAGAAATAATTCAGGTTCTTTCCGGACCGACATCCGGTATTTATACTTTCACCGTTAAGGTTATTGACGGCAAAAATGAATACAGCGAAGTTTTTATGCCCGAAAACCAGCAGGATTTTGATAATATTCGCCTGACAGAGAAAGGCGGCAATGTTTATTTCAATGCCGATGACGGCGGCAAAACCGAAACATATCAGGTGACGGTTAATCACAATGTTGTTTCTCTCATAAACGGCTCGGAAGAAATGCCGTATTGGGGAGGAAAAATCAAATATTATGTAACCGACAATTCGGGCAGAGAAATTGAAATTTCAAATGATGACAGTCTTGAAATTTACGGCCTTATGAAAAATCCGAAAACGCATGAAAGCGCCGGAGACTTTAAAGGAAATATAAAAATGAGATTTGATAATCATGACATGATGTATGATCCCGATTCCGGAAAAATTTTATATAGCTATGGTCGTTTCGAATATACTTTTTCTGAGCAGAACAGACAGGCGATTAATAAGATTCTTGCAAAATATACCGATATCTGATTTCAGTTATTAAAAAACCATAGGTTTTGATGCAACAGTTTCCGGCATTTTCTGTACTTATAATATAATGACACTTTAAATCAAAGTAAAAGAGTCAATTTGCGCAGATTTATAATATGTTTTTGGATTGTAATACTATACCTACCGGTTATGTTTTATAGGTATTTTCATTGAATTATCGAACACAGAGTAACCATAGTTTACGAAAATCAAACAAATGGAGGTAATACAAATGTTTCAATTCATAGCGGAAATACTTGTAGCCAATACACTTTTTACAGCAGGAATAGCAGCATACATACCGGAATGGCTTAAAGTGACATTTCAGCCATTGGCACAAGCTTTAGAGAATCTGTTTCAACTGTTTTAAATTCTATATAATTCGGTCTTACCGTCTCTGCGGCATTAATCCATGTTTTCAGCCTACCCGTCAGAGCAATCGATTCACTGTTTGATTAAATAATTGACCTTTGAAAACAGAATCATAATAATCTGAAAACCGCCCATCGTGTTAATTCACGGTGAGCGGTTTGCTGTCATTCTTTTGTAATCGGACAAACTGTCCAATTTGCGAAAGGAGCATATCATAAAGAAAATGCTCTTTATCAAAGCGGCTGTTGTGTTATCCGTATGCTTAATAATATCTGTAACTTGCAATTACCTTGCCGAGAATAATAACCTCGTCAACGATAATCGGCTCATAGGCATCATTCTGCGGCTGGAGACGGAAATGGCCGTTCTCTTTATAGAATGTTTTTACCGTTGCGGAGTCATCAATCAGCGCAACAACCATATCTCCGTTTACGGCTGTCGGCGTTCTTTCGACTATAACGATATCGCCGCTGAGTATCCCGGCGTTGAGCATACTTTCTCCCCTTACTCTCAGGGCGAAGAGCTCTTTATCCTGAGCGCCGGGCATTGAAAACGGCAGATATCCCTCGATTTCTTCAACGGCAAGAATGGGTGCGCCTGCCGTAACGGTTCCGAGAAGCGGAACATTGGCAACATTATCCGCCTGACCGACTATTTTTATACAGCGTTTGAGCATGGGCGGACGCTGAATATAGCCTGCCGCTTCAAGCGAATCAAGGTTTGCCTGAACCGACGATGTTGAACGCAGACCGACTGCGGCTCCGATTTCACGCACGCTCGGGGTCATACCGTCCTTTGATTTTTCAACCAGATATTCATAAATTTTCTGCTGAATAGGGGTTATCGGCTTCATAGTGATACCTCTTTCTATGTTGTTATTGTTCTGATAAAGAAGAATAATGGCGAAAATATTTATTTCCGAAAGTATTATAGCACAAATGTTCAGCAAATGCAAACATTTGTTTGAAAATTTTTGAAAAAATTTTTAAAAAAGTGTTCAATATATCCGAATTGTGATATAATAGAGTAAAATAACGGCAAAATGCAGAAAGGAATATGACTTATGAATAAATCCTTATGTATTCCGAATGCGGATTATCCCGAGCAAATCGGAATAAGCAGTGCGGAAATCAATGCGCTTGTGAACGATATGGATGAAAGCGGAATAGAGCTTCATTCAATGAAAATCATGCGTTACGGCAAGGCAGCTTACGAGGCTTACCGTTATCCGTATAACGCCGACAGTCCGCATACGATGTATTCCGTGAGCAAGAGCTTTACATCGGTTGCGATAGGTTTTGCGATTGACGAGGGACTTATTTCTCTTGAAACGAAGCTTCTTGATATTTTCCCCGAATACAGAACCGCAAAATATGATGCAAAGCTTGAAAAAATAAACATTTTCCAACTGCTTACGATGACCGCCGGCAAGGATGTAAGTCTGCTTTCCGACAAAACGAAAGACAGATGGATAAAAGATTTTATGGATGCGGGCTGGTATGCCGCACCCGGCGAGGGCTGGAGATATATCAGCGAAAACACATATATGTGCTCCGCAATAATCAAAAAAGTTACCGGACTGAATATGACCGATTATCTTATGCCGAGACTTTTTGAGCCGCTCGGAATAGAGAGAAAGCCTTTCTGGGAGAGCGACCCCTCCGGAATAGAAGCAGGCGGTTGGGGACTTTTCATTACGACCGATGAGCTTTCAAGATTTATGCTCTGTGTTTCGCAGAACGGACGCTATAACGGCAGGCAGGTTATTCCCGAATGGTACATAAAGGAAGCCACGGCTTATCAGGTTCAGAACGGTGCGGCTGACGGCTACGGATTTTTCTTCTGGAGAAATGAGATTGAAAACAGCTACCGTGCCGACGGAATGTTCTCACAGTTCGGAATGGTATTTGAGGATTACGATGCGGTAGTGGTTACAACCTGCAGTGAGGTTGACGAGGATAAAACGAGAAAATGTATCAGCAGGCATATCCCTGCTTTGTTCGTTGAAAAATCGGACGAAAAGCCCGACGATGCTCCTGCACTTCCCGAGCTTAAACCGCTTGCTCCGCTTGAAAAGAAGCCGAGAAGCGTTATGGAAGAATTTATAAAGGGCAGAGTTATCCATTTTCCGAAAAATCCGGTTCTCAATATTGCAGGATGGCCCCTTTCGATGCTCCCGATGGCTGTTGTTTATATGTCGGCGGACAGAGGAGGAAATATTGATAATCTTGTGCTTGATTTCAGCGAAAACGAATGCAGAATTTCGTGGGATGAAGGCAAGGCTCATAACTCCGTTTCCTGCGGAATGGACGGAAAAGACAGATTCGGCAAATTCCGTCTCGGCGGAATTGATTTTACCTCGGTTGCTTCTGCGGCGTGGATAAGTGACAGCATTCTTGAAATTCATATCCGTGCGCTCGAATCAATATGTGAGCGCAGAATAGAGCTTGAATTTAAAGGAAATACCGTTATCCTCTATCCGTCAAGCAGTCCGTCACTCAAAACGATTGCCGATAATGTGAGCGGATTTGTTATGAGCATGATTTCGGTTGAACAGATTGCAAAGCTCGGCGGTAAAGCGGTGGGTCAGCTCGATAAAATTCTTGAAGTGCCGATGATAGGAAAGATTTATTGACAGTATGAACGAAAAGAAAACGGAAAAAAGATTTTCTCCTTTGCGTGTTTCTCTGTTGCTGTTCGTATTTTTTGTTATAGTCGGAATAAAGGCATATGAAGAGCCGATATGGTTTATGCTTTCGGAGCGCAAGGCAGAAAGCAACGATTTTTATGCGGCATACTCTGTTGCCTGCCGTGCCGAAAGCGAAGAATGTGCAAGGCTTCGGAGCTATATAAGCCTGAGAATTGAAATAAACAACGGCTATCCGGAGCTGCTAACGGATTTCAACATCAAAACGCTTGAAAAATGGCGTGATGAAGCGGCAGAGGTTGCGAAATACAGCAATATTTTCAGCAAAAAAATATCGGAATCCTCAATGCGCCTGAGCGAAACGCTGGAGCTGCTATGTACTTTATATAATGATTATAATATGCTTGAGAACGATATATTCTCGGTTATGGATGTTTTTTTCGAGCTTAACCGACTTTATACCGATGCAGGCAACGGAGGAAACACGGCTTTCACCGTGGATGAGGAAAACGAAAAAATCGAGAACTGGTTATTGCTCAATGAGAAAATAAGCGGTGTAGCTTACAGCATACCCGGGCACGAAAATCTTTATTTGCTCAATTATCTTATTAAAGAGGTTCGGAGCGAATGTGAAGACCTGAGCACGGCTATGCGGATGGTGCTTGAAAACGGATATTCGTCCTCTGATAATGTGCATCTGAGCGGAGAAGCGGTTAAAATCTTTCCCGATATTCAGAGCAATACCAATCAGAAAGTTAACCTGCAAAGAAAGGATGAATACATTAAGGCGATGTATTCCGGTGTTTGCAGAGCGCTGTTGCAGAATATTGCGGAATATTATACCGTAGGACTTGAGAATTAAAAAATTATTGACTTTTATTTTTCAATATGATATTATTCTTTTAACGGTTATCCGTGTTAAAGGGGAGTAGCTTAAGGGCATCAGCCCGAGTTGACCGTCAACAACCGATGCAACGCATCTGGCGGCCGACCCTGATTTATGGAAGCGAGACCTTTGGCAGAGAGCATATCTCTGTCAAAGGTCTTTTGGTTTATTTGAAAGGAATGAACAAAATGAGATTTTATCTTGAAGAAATTGATTCCGTTTTCAAGGCAGTTGAAAGCTCGGCTGAGGGTCTTACCTCGGCGCAGGCCGAAAAAAGACTTGCCGAAAACGGAAAGAATAGGCTCAAGGAAGCCGAAAAGGACAGCTTATTCAAAAAATTCGTAAATTCTCTGGCAGACCCGATGATAATCATGCTCATTGTTGCCGCTGTAATTCAGGCGGTTGTGGCTGTTGTTGAAGCGGGCGGACATCCCACGCTTGCCGATTTTGCCGATGTGCTTGTTATTCTTGTTGTTGTTATCATCAATACGATAATGAGCCTTGTGCAGGAAAGCAAAGCCGAAGCGGCAATGGATGCGCTTATGCAGATGACCGCCGCAACGAGCAAGGTTCTGCGTGACGGTGAAATAAAAACAGTCAAGAGCGAGGATATAACAATCGGTGATATTATCGTTCTTGAAGCAGGCGATGCGGTTCCGGCGGACTGCCGTATAATCGAATCGCACAGCATCAAGGTTGAGGAAGCGGCGCTCACCGGTGAATCCGTTCCCGTAACCAAGATAATTGATGTGCTTATGTGCAAAGATTCAAATCAGGATGTTGCACTCGGTGACAGAAAGAATATGATTTACAGCGGTTCAACCGTTGTTTACGGCAGAGGAAAAGCAGTTGTAACCGGTATCGGAATGGATACGGAAATGGGCAAAATCGCCGATGCTCTTTCTCAGGCCGAAAAGGAGCAGACCCCTCTCCAGAAGAAAATGGCGGAGCTTTCCGCATTCCTTACGAAGCTTGTTATCGGCATATGCGTTCTTGTTTTTGCGGTTGGTATCGGCAGAGAAATATTCAATGAGGGTCTTGCGAACTTCAATTTAAGCGATTTCGGCAATGCTTCACTCAATACATTCATTGCGGCAATTGCGCTTGCGGTTGCGGCTATCCCCGAAGGACTTCCCGCCGTTGTAACGATTATCCTTTCAATCGGTGTTACGGCAATGAGCAAAAGGCAGGCGCTTATCAGAAAGCTTACAGCCGTTGAAACTCTCGGATGCACTCAGATAATCTGCTCGGATAAAACCGGCACACTTACTCAGAACAAGATGACCGTTGTTGACCACTACGGCGACAACGAAAACCTTATAGCCACCGCAATGGCACTCTGCTGTGATGCAGAGGTTGACGATGCCGGCAAGGTGACGGGCGAACCCACCGAAGCGGCTCTCGTTGCTTATGCTTACAAGCTCGGTCTCAACAAGAATAAGCTTGTTGCGGAAAATCCGAGAATAGGCGAAGCCCCGTTTGACTCCGGCAGAAAGATGATGTCCACCGTTCATCAGACGGCAGACGGAATAGTTCAGTACACAAAGGGTGCACCCGATGTTGTGCTTAAGCATTGCAAATATGCTCTCGTTAACGGCGAAATCGTTGACTTCACCGATGAGCTAAGAGAAGCGGTTGCCAAGGATAATAAGCGTATGGCGGATAAAGCACTCAGAGTGCTTGCCGTTTCGCTCAGAAAATATGATACCGCTCCCGACAATTTCGATGCGGAAAATCTTGAAAATGACCTTGTTTTCGTAGGTCTGACCGGAATGATTGACCCGATTCGTCCCGAGGTTAAGGCGGCAATCGACGAATGCCGTGAAGCCGGAATAGTTCCGGTTATGATAACCGGCGACCATAAGGATACGGCGGTTGCAATCGGCAAGGAGCTCGGCATCATAACCGATGCAAGCCAGGCAATTCTCGGAGCCGACCTCGATAAATTCACCGATGAAGAGCTCATTGAAGAGGTTACCAAATATTCGGTTTATGCAAGAGTTCAGCCCGAACATAAAACAAGAATAGTCAAGGCGTGGAAAGCCAGAGGAATGGTAACCGCAATGACCGGTGACGGCGTTAACGATGCTCCCTCAATCAAGGCTTCCGATATCGGTATCGGAATGGGCATCACGGGAACGGATGTTACCAAGGGCGTTGCCGATATGGTTCTTGCCGATGATAACTTCGCAACCATAGACAATGCGGTTGAAGAAGGCAGAAAGATTTACGATAATGTATGCAAGGTTCTTCAGTTCCAGCTTTCAACAAATATGTCGGAAGTTATTATAATGTTCCTTGCTTCCATTCTCAACTTTACTATTCTTGCTCCCGTTCACCTGCTCTGGATAAACATGGTAACGGATTCACTGCCCGGCCTTGCTCTCGGAATGGAAAAGGCAGAGGGCAACCTGATGAAGAGAAAACCCAGAGCCACAACCGACGGAATATTCTCACACGGCGCAGGCTTCGATATGGTATGGCAGGGCATCTATCTTGCCGCTGTTGAAATCGCATCCTATGTTATCGGCTTCTTCATCGAAAACAGAACCTTAAGCGGCATGATAGGAAACGGCGCAATTGAATGCCCGAATGCAATTGCAATGGCATTCCTCACCGTTAACTTTGCCGAAATGATGTGCGCTATCAATATGCGTTCACGCACCGGCTCACTGTTCTCAAAGGGTATGTTCAAGAATATGAACTGGTGGCTTGTAGGCGCATTCTTCGTAACAACGGTTCTCACTCTTGCCGCAATTTATATCCCGGGCTTAAGCGGAGTATTCGGAATTGAGCAGGGCACATTTGAATTCAAAGAGCTTGCAATTTCCGCACTTCTCGCACTTTCAACCATTCCGGTATTTGAAATCGGAAAAGGCATCAGAAGAGCGGTCAACGCCAAGAAAGACTGATAAAAAAAGCAGGGCGAAAGCCCTGCTTTTTTATACTGTTGCTTTTTTGAGATACGCCGAATTTACCCAGCCGCTTACATTATTATAAGTGATATACGCCCAGCCGATTTCGGAGCGGATAACATCAACCTTTGTTCCGTTGGGAAGCTTTTGAAGCACATCCGAATTTATATCGGGGTCTTTACGCATATTCAGAACACTGCCGGAGGTTTTAACCTCATACTGACCGGCATCAACCGCAACGGCATTTTCAACAGCCTGAATATCACAGCTTGAATAGGTTTTTCCGCTTTCAAGCTTTTCGCCGTAAGCTTCAAACATTTCGCTGACCGTTACGAGCTTAAATCCTCTCTGAACAAGACCGGGAATAACTATTTCACAAAGGTCTGCGGTGAACTCGTAAATATCGTGCATCAGGATTATATCACCCTTGTCCGCCTGTTCGAAAACATCCCGGGCAATTTCGTTGAGCTCTTTGCTTCTCTGTTCTGCGCTTCTGCCCTGATTTGAAGCATCCTTGTGCTTCCAGTCCTCGGTATCAATTGACCACTGAATGAGCGGCATTCCGACCTTATCAACAATGTTTTTTGTTGCTCCGCCCGGCGCTCTGAGCAGAACAGGTTCTTCTCCGAAATGCTCTTTCAGCATTGCATTGGGCTTGTCTATCTGATTCTTCAGGCTTTCTTCGCTGAGCTTCGGAAGTGATTTATGGTCATTGGTGTGGTTGCCGATTTCACAGCCCATATCAATCGCTCTTTGAAGCGTTTCGATATTCGACTCTATATTGTAGCCGACAACAAAGAATGTTGCCACGCCGCCGTTTGCTTCAAGAGTATCAAGAATTTTGTTTGTTGTTTGGGAATAGGGACCGTCATCAAAGGTCATTGCAATAAGCTTATCGTTTTTGCTGTATTTCGGCTGTGGTTCTGTCGGCGCAGGCTCGGTCTGAGCGGCGGTTGATGTTTCAGCGACGGGAAATTTTGTTTTGGTTTCGTTTCCTCCGCACGCTCCGAACAGCATTACGGCAGTCAAAAGCAGAGCAATAACCGAAAAGGCTTTACTTTTATTTTTCATAATACTCCTCCGAAAAATTTAATGTACTTTGTTATTATAAGCCTTTTATTTCGAATTATTATTCTAAATAAGAATAATAACATCATTGTAACTATTTTTAACTTTTTCCGAAAAAAGAAAAAACCGGGGCTGTGTTGATTTTCAACGCAGTCCCGTAATTATATATTATTGCATCAATACCACAAAAAGCCGAGCAACAGTATTCTTATAAGTGTCTGCCACCAGGCATAGGAAACATTGACATTGAAGAAGCAGGTTTCACCGCCGTACTGAACGGTGATTTTTTTAGTTCCCACGCTGTCAAAATAATCGGGAGAAACCGTGAAGCCCGAGGAAACAGTTTCGGACGAGCCGTCACTGTAAACGGCTTTGAGTGAAAGTCCCGTGGTGTCAAGGGTTGATTTATAGTTATAATTCGTTTTAGCCGGTGCAGATGCAACCGAAAGGGAACGAAGAGCTTTTCTGCCGTTTATCGTGTACGGAATTGAGTTTTCGTCTGCGTAAGCCTGAGCCGCCGAGCCTGCGGCAACATTCAGAATAATATACGGGCATTTTATAAAGGCGTTTTTACCGATTGATTTGACACTTGCCGGAATATCAACCGTTTTAAGTGACGAACAGCCGTCAAAGGCGCCGAGTCCGATTGCTTCAACGCTTGACGGAATATTGATTTCTTTAAGCGAAGCGCATTTCTCAAAAGCTTTTGTATCAATTGCTTTTATTCCGCTTTCAAGAATAACGCTCTCTATTCCCGACTGATAAAACGCTCCCTCATATGTTTCAACCGATTTCGGAATAACAATGCTTTTGAGGTTCGGACATTTTGCAAATGCCATTGAGCCGATATATTCCGTGCCGTCGGGTATAACGATATCGGAAAGAGCGGTATCGCTGTAAAAAGCGTAATCGGATAAGGTTTTAATGCCGGCAGGCAGATTGATTTTTGTAAGTGCTGAGTTTGCGCCGAGAGCGTAATCTCCGATAACCTCTGTGCCGCCGGGAACGGTAAATTCGGTTTTGCCGCAGGCGTTGGGATATTGAATAAGTGTTTTTCCGTCAATAGAATAAAGGCATTTTTCAATCGTCTTGTAGCTTGTGTTTCCTCCGTCAACGGTAAATTCTTTAATGCCGGAGCAGTTCGAAAAAGCGTTCTGATTGATTAATGAAACAGCGGCGGGAATATTCATTTCCGTGATTGAGGAACAAAGCGAAAAGGCTTCATTGCCGATGGCTTCAACGGTTTCGGGGATAACGGCGGATGAAAGAGAGATACAGCCGGAAAATGTTGCCTGAGGAATTGAGTTAAGCTTTGCAGGAATATTTACGCTTTTGAGTGAGGTGCATCCACGGAAGCAGGATTTGCCGAACTGACATTTTTCCGAATTTATTATAACGGTTTCAAGTGATGAACAGTCCTCAAAGGCGGAATCGCCGATTTTAGCAACGGTTTCGGGCACGGTAACGGAGGTTATGTTCATTATGCCGCAGAAAAGCTCCTTTGCAAGCTCAACAACGGGAACACCGTCAATATCCGATTTAACCGTTATGCTTCCCCGTGCAAGCGATAAACAGCTTGAAGCCTTATAATAATTTCCGAAATTACCGTCCGCATCCTTAAGATATGCCGGGGTATAGGTGATAAAGCCGTAGGTAACGGCATCCGAAGCGGATGCGCACACGGCGGAGCATATGAGTATTATCACTGAAAGTATAAAAGCCGTAAAGCGTTTCATAATAAATCCCCCTTACAGAAAGATTATATTATAAAATCAAAAAAAAATCAATAGAAGTATTTTATCCTCGGTTGACATTTTCGACCTGATAAATTAAAATGATTATATCAACCAAAGGAGAAACAAAATGACAGACGAAAACGGTAATTTCTATAAGCCGGAAAGAGGTTCGACGGCTGAGCCCGACCATATAATGCTCTCTTTCTGCGGGGACCCGAAAACCGAAATGGCGGTTATGTGGAGAACCTGCGCCGAGATAAAGGACGGATATATTCTTTACGGTGAGCAGGGTACGGAGCCGACAAGGGAAAACGATATTCATGAAACGGTTAAAACCGATATTGACGAAAGTACATACCATTGGGTACGCCTTAAAAATCTTAAGCCCGGAACGAAATATTATTACACGGTAGGAAATTCGGAGCACAGAAGCGAAAAATTTTCGTTTGAAACAGAAAGCGAAAAAACGGAGAAATTCAGCTTTCTTGTTATCTCCGACCATCAGAAGGGTCTGCCGTTTCAGCTTCCCGATTATTCAAAAGTTGGTGAGCTGCTGAGAACGGCGCTTAAGGAGCATCCCGAGGTTAAATTCATTTATACCGCAGGCGACAATTGCGACAACGGTCAGAACGATTTGCAGTGGAACGGTATGTTTTCGGGGCTTAAGGGAATAATTGAAAGCATTCCCTATATGATGACAACGGGCAACCACGATAACCGTGGATTTATAACATATTTTCCAGAGCCGACGGGTAAATTTTATCTTGAACACGCCGACTTTTTCGATTTTCAGTTCGGAAATGCCTATCCGCAAAACGGTCCCGAGGGCTATACGGGCGAAAATTATTCGTTTGATTACGGCGATGCACATTTCACGGTAATGGGCATCAACGCTCCGCAGGTGCTTGAAAAATGGGCATATGACGATATAAGCTCAAGTGACCGCATATGGAAGCTCGGTTCATATCATTTTCCGATTTATCCCGTTATGCCCGAGGGTCAGAATAATGACGGTTATCCGTGGCTTCGCAAGCCGATTGAGCAGGGCAGACTGGATATTCTTTTTGAGGGTCACGAGCATTCGTTTGCAAGAACCTTTCCCACCGCCGGCGACGAGCTTTTCGATAAGCCCTCGCAGGGAGTTGTTCACTATATAGCAGGCAACGGCGGAGGAAACATATATCATTCAAACTGTCAGAAGGTGTGGCATTCCTGCTTTTATCCGCAGGAGGAGCGCACGGGACTTTATTCGATAATCGAAATTGACGGCAAAAAGCTCACCGCCACTGCTTATATGGGTGACGGCAGAATAGCCGATGTTTTCACAATTGATAAAGAAAAGGATATAATCACGCCGTATGCACTTGCACCCGTTTATGACCGTACGAAAATGTGTTTCAAGGGCAGAATGCTGGAGCTTTCCGCAAGAGGTCTTTATCCCGAACAGAAAAACGGCATATGGTTTGCACCGTTCGGAGTTATGATTCAGGCAATCGGCGGTAGGGTTATCAAAGAAAAAGAAACCGTATATTGCGAAGCTTACGGCCATAATGCGCTGTTTGAGGTCGGAAACAGAAGCGTTAAAACCGAGCTCGGAACGGTGGAAATGAGCGCAGAGCCGTATTTCCTTGACGGGCAGATGTTTATTCCCGTTGAGGAGAGCGCAAAAATATTCGGCATGGAATGGTATTATGCAAAACGCAATAATTATATAAACTGGAATACGCCGAGCGAGGATAAACCTCTGTGCCGGCATCCGAAATAAAAAGGAGCTTGATAATATGCTTTATAAGAAAAATTCAGCGCCCGTTCTTTCAGATGAGCTTTTCAGAAATCCCACCTGCGAATACAGAGGAACGCCGTTCTGGGCTTGGAACAGCGAATTGAAGCTTGATGAGCTTGAAAGACAGATTGATATTTTTAAACAAATGGGTCTCGGCGGCTTCCATATGCATGTTCGCACGGGAATGTCAACGCCTTATCTCAACGATGAGTTTATGGGGCTTGTTAAGGGTTGTGTTGAAAAGGCGAAAAAGGAAGAAATGCTTGCATGGCTCTATGATGAAGACCGTTGGCCGTCAGGTGCGGCAGGCGGACTTGTGACAAAGGATGAAAAGCACCGTGCACGCTGTCTGCTTTTCACAACCGAGCCGTGTTCGCTTGAAGAAGCCGACAAAGCCGATATTATAGATTCAAGAGCCGAGGGCGGCAGAAGCGGAAAGGGTTATCTTATTTCCTGCTACGATGTTAAGCTTGATAAGGACGGATTTCTTGAAAAATATAAGAGAATAGGTGAAAACGACAAAGCCGAGGGAACAAAATGGTATGCGTATCTGAAAATCCATGCTCCCTCACCGTGGTATAACAATCAGACATATGTTGATACGCTCAGCAAGGCATCCATTGAGCGTTTCGTTGAGCTGACTCACGAGAAATACAAGGAAGCCATCGGCGATGAATTCGATAACACCGTTCCGGCAATCTTTACCGATGAACCGCAGTTTACACGAAAAAATACATTCGGCAATTCCACCGATAAAAAGGATGTTGTAATGCCGTGGACGGACAGTCTGCCCGATTCATATAAGGCACAGTACGGCGAGGATATTCTTGCCTCTCTGCCAGAGATTTTCTGGGAGCTGCCCGATAAAAAGGTTTCTGCAACCCGTTATCATTATCATGACCATATCTGTCAGCTTTTCACCGAAGCTTTTGCCGATACCTGCGGCGATTGGTGCAGGGAAAACAATATTGCACTCACGGGTCATATGATGGAAGAACCCACTCTCCACAGTCAGTGTGCGGCACTCGGCGAAGCAATGAGGTCATACAGAGGTTTCGGCATTCCGGGTATAGATATGCTTTGCGCAAGATTTGAATTTACCACCGCAAAGCAGGCGCAGTCCGCCGTTCATCAGTTCGGCAGAGAAGCCATGCTCTCCGAGCTTTACGGCGTTACGGGCTGGGATTACGATTTCAGAGGATATAAGCTTCACGGCGACTGGCAGGCGTGCCTGGGTGTTACGGTCAGAGTTCCTCACCTTTCATGGGTTGCCATGGGCGGCGAAGCAAAGAGAGATTATCCCGCATCCATTCACTATCAGTCTCCGTGGTACGGCGAATTTTCTTATATCGAAAATCATTTTGCCCGTGTGAATACCGCAATGACAAGAGGTAAACCCGTTGTTAAGGTAGGCGTTATTCATCCGATTGAAAGCTTCTGGCTTCACTGGGGTCCCAACGACAAAACCGCTCTTGAGCGTTCATATATGAACGATAAGTTTGAAAACCTTACATCATGGCTGTTAAAGGGAAGCATTGATTTTAACTTCATCAGCGAATCGCTTCTGCCATCACTCTGCGAAAAGGGCGGCGCACCGCTTAAGGTAGGCTGTATGGAATATGACGCAATTATCGTTCCCGACTGCGAAAGCCTGAGAGCTTCAACGGTTGAACGCCTTGAAGCATTCCGCAAGGCGGGCGGCAAGCTCATATTCATGGGTTCTGCTCCCACAGTCAGTGACGGCGTAATTTCCGATATCGGCAAAAAGCTCTATGAAAAATCACAGGTTATTTCGTATGACCGTGCCGAGCTTCTCAATGCGCTTGAAGCCGAGCGCACCGTTACAATCAGAAAAGCAAACGGCAGTCTTTCCGACGGCTTCATCTATCAGCTTCGTCAGGATAACGACTGCAAGTGGCTGTTTATCAGCCGCTGTGAGGAGCCGTTCAACAAGTGCATTGTTAATGCGCACGACCTGCGCATCAGCGTAAAGGGCGAGTATCTTCCGAAGGTTTATGACACTGTAAGCGGAGAAATTTACGATATCCCCTGCGAATATATCAACGGAAACACCGTTATTTCAAAAACGCTTTATGATTATGACAGCCTGCTTCTGAAGCTTTGCGAGAATGCAAAAGCCGAAAGCAAAGCTTCTGCGGAAAAGGCAGTTCCCGAAACGGAAATCAGACTTGAGTCATATGTTCCTTATACTCTTTCCGAACGCAATGTTCTGCTTCTCGATACTGCGGAATTTTCGCTTGACGGCGGCGAATTCAGCCCCGAGGAAGAAATTCTCCGTCTTGATAATGTTTGCCGTAAGGCAGTAGGTTATCCCGAAAGGGGCGGAAGTGTTGCACAGCCGTGGACACTTGAAAAGGAAATTCCGGCTCATAAAATCACGCTCAGATTTACCGTGAACAGCGATATTGATTATTCGGGAGCCGAGCTTGCGGCGGAGGATATGGAAGCGCTTGAAATCAAGTTTAACGGCAAGCCCGTCAGCAATAAAATTACGGGCTGGTACACCGATAAGGATATAAAAACCGCCGCACTTCCCGAAATCAAAAAGGGAGAGAATATTCTTGAAGTAACGGTTCCTTTCGGAACGAGAACGAACACCGAATGGTGCTATATTCTCGGCAATTTCGGCGTTAAGGTTGACGGAAAGAACAAGAAGCTTATCGCTCTTCCCGAAAAGCTGGCATTCGGTTCGGTTCTCGGTCAGGGACTTCCGTTCTACGGCGGAAACATTACATATCATCTTGAAGCCGAAGCCGATGACACTCTTTATATCGAAGCCACAAATTACAAGGGAACGCTTATCTCCGTTGCGATTGACGGCGAAGAAAAAGGAAAGATAGTTTATCCGCCTTATAATATCCTTGCCGAAAATCTCGGAAAGGGAACACATAAGGTTGATATAACACTTTTCGGAAACCGCTATAACGCATTCGGCCCCGTTCATCTTTGCAACGATAAGGAATCGTGGCACGGCCCGAGCGCATGGCGTTCGGAGGATTGTTGCTGGTGCTATGAATATGTTCTGCGCCCGATTGGAATACTCAACAGTCCGATAATCAAAAAATAAGCAATAAAGACCTCCGGTCCGGCCGGAGGTCTTTGTTATCTGCTCTCTATAATTTCATTAATCATATCCTCATAAAAACGGTCTTCATGTGCCTTAACAACATAAGCGTGAAGTCCGTTTTCATTTTCGCTCATAAGCGTATAGCCGTCCTCAACTCTTGCCGTTCCGCTTACCTTTTTATAACCTGCCTTTTCTTCATCGCCGATTATTGCAAGCAATATAAGCATCGGGTCCCAGGAGCATCTGCCGCCGCCGTGATTGTTATCCTCAAGAGCGTTTCTGAGGTTATCGCCCTCTTTGAGAAAACCGCCCGTAATAACTGTTTCTCCCACCTCAAATCCGAGACTTGTGACGGGAACGGGGGAGTTTTCAAATATATATTCTGTTGCCGCAAGCCCTGCCGCCGTAGCATTCACATTATATTCCTTATGATATTTTCCTCTCCAGTCACCTGCCATAAGCCATATTTTTTCAACCTTACGGCGCACAAGCTCCATACCGTTAAGCGGACATATCTCGTCGGGCTCACTTATCATAAGCTGATGAATAATCTGCGGAAACCCTATTTCGGTGATATGGCATTTTCCGTCGCTCTCCCAAAGCATTTTTCTGTAAAGCTTATATGCTTCGGGGCAGTCGGCGTTTTCCTGCGTATGGGGCAAAGCGGCAAGACGCTTCTGATATCTGCATCTTGAGTCATCGCCCGAATAGCTTCTGTCAATGCCGACGGGAATATTTTCAATCCCCTCAGCCTTTATAAATCCGTCAATCGAAGCGGCGGTATATCTGCCCACGGCATCGGCGCAGACACATTTTAAGCTGATAAGTCCCATATTGTGAGCACGGCAGAGAATACGGAGCGCCACAACATCATCGCAGTCTGTCCACCAGTCGGTACCGTGGATGATGTTAACGGGTGATGTTCTTTCCTTTTTTATTTCATCCAGAATATTCATAAAACACCTCTTACGCCATATTGATTCTTTTCATAAGATATGTACGCATTGAAACAAGGCAGGCGGTAAGCTCCGATTCGTTTTCCAGGTCGGTATATTTCACAAAATCGGGAGACTCGGCAATTTCGGGATAAATTGCAAGATACCTTTCGATTATTTTGACCGCCTTTTTGCAGTTGAACGGCTTGCCCCATTTCGGTTCAATGGTAACATGGTCCATTTCATCAACATCAAGAAGAATTATTTTTCTGTCATATGTAAACATTGTTATACCTCTCATAACTTTCTGATAAAATAGTGACAGCCGCCCTCCATATAGTCGGGATTGCGCATGGCTTCCTTTCCGAGCAAATCCATGAGCTTTACGGTACGGGTTGCGATAGTGCCGTTTTCGAAAAGGTCAATCACTCTGCCGCCCCTCAAATCGTCGTGAGCCGACATATTATAGCCGATGGCGGCATCGGTGGCGAGAGTTACTCCGCAGTATTCGCCCTGAAGGTCAATCAGATGCTCATGCCCGAAGAAATATCCCTTTATATCGCCCCTTTGCAGACCTGCGAGAAACAGTCCGGAATTAAGCTCAGTTGCTCCGCAGGCTTCACGCTTGTCGCCCCGTGCATTGCATTCCTCGGGATTGCGGCAAACCTCAAGATATTCGGGAAGAGGAATATGCATAAACATTACTCCGGGTATCTTTTTTCCGAATTTCTTTTCCATATCCGCAGATGAATTGAAATACCACTGAATCTGGTCAAAGAGCGGTGCCGCTCCGTTTGCGCCTTCATTAAAATGGTCAGGCAGACGGAAACGGGTATCCTTATCCATTCCGAACATCTCGGCATAATCCTCGATATATCTGTTTGAATCCATTGCCCATATGTTGAAAGCCGGAGTATCATCCGTTGAGGAAAGCACGCTCAGGCAGTAGTTGCCGATGCCGTGAAGCTCCTCGTTTCCTCTTTCTGACATACAGTAGGGGAGCATTTCATAGGCTTCTTCTTCAAGCGCAATATCAATTCCCGTTTCACGGTCGTGATTGCCGAAAACCGTTCCCCACGGGATTTTGCGGCTTATGACGGGCTCCATAATATCCGCCATATAATCTCTGACCGCTTCAACGCTGTCACGGTCAAGGCACTGGTCTCCGCCAACCATGATAAAATCGGGCTTTGTTTCCTCAATCAGGGCTTCAATTCCCTTTTTGAGCTTCGGGTTATAATTATTTCCTGCGTGAAAATCCGACACCATAAGTATTCTGAATTTTCCTTCGCTGTTGAATTTCAAAACGGGTTTATCCATAATATCTCCTCCACGGATATGATATCTCAAAGAAAGGATAAAATCAACATATATTACAAATAATTAAAAAATATTACAAATAGTAAAAAAACTTAAAATCGTTGACATTATGACATATGATGATATAATTATTATGCTGTTTTAGCGAAAAAAATCGTATATTGTAATTTTGGGGAAAATAAAAATGAAATTCTGCAAGGCAATAAGCTTAATTTTAACTGCCGTTCTGCTTCTTACGGCGTTTACCGGCTGTGTCGGGAACGGAGCAAATAAAACATCTGTTTTTGAAGCAACGGCGACACAAGCTTTAACCGAAGCTGCAACAGAGGTAACCACTGCGGAGCCGACAACCGCAGAGGAAACAACAACCGAAGCCGCAACCGAAGCGCCGACAACCGCTGTTCAGACAACGGCTCATCCGAAAACGGAAGTATCGGCACACACCGAAACGGAAACCGCACCGAAAGCACCGGAAGAAACCGGAACCGATAAAAAACGACCTGCAATCACCCTGCCGAAAATAAGTGATAAAATCGGCAAAAAAAGAAATGAGCATTTCTTTGACGATGTTGTTTTTATCGGCGACAGCGTTACGCTCGGCCTTAAAAATTATGTAACCAATCAGCGCAACAACGGCAACGAATGTCTCGGAACGGCTCAGTTCCTTGCCGCCGTAAGTATGAGCTACACAAATTCGCTCGGTTCAATAGGAAAGAAAAACACCATTCATCCGAAATACAAGGGCAGTGAGGTTATGGTTGACGAGGGCGTCAGGCTCATCGACGCAAAAAAAGCGTTTATTATGCTGGGTCTTAATGAATTTTGCGGCTGTTCGCTTGAAGCCAGCATGTCAAATGCCAAAACCTTTGTAAACAGAATAATCAAGAAAAGCCCCGGAATAGATATATATATTCAGTCCGTAACCCCGGTTATCAGCGCCAAAGAGAAGGGCAATTTCACAAACGCATCAATAAACAGATACAACAATGCGCTGAAAAATCTTTGCGCAGAAAACGGCTGGACTTATGTTGATGTTGCTTCGGCGGTAAAGGACGGAAGCGGCTGTCTCCGGGACGATTATTGCGGAGATAAAAGCTCGCAGGGTGTACATATGAATAATGCCGGCTACCGTGCGTGGGCCGAATACCTTACCGATAAATTTTGCTGAGGAGTGTTGAAAATGAAAAAATTTTTATCAATTGTTCTTGTTCTTGCAACCGTGCTTGCCTTTGCGGCTTGCGGTAAAAAAGCGGTTGAACCCACCGCCGCACTTATCAATATTTATAATGAAATCGCAAAAACAATAAGCATGGATTATGAAAAGTTTGAGCTTTCCGCCGATGATATGATTGATTATTACGGCATTGAGAGTGCAAAAATCAGTGAGCTTGTTGCCGTTCAGGATGCCTGCGGATATAAAGATGAAATCGTTATGATTAAAGCCGTTGACGAAGCCGCCGCTCAGGAAATAGCTTCGCTTCTTAACGAACATATTGACTATCAGAAAGAGAGTATGCAAAACTATGATGCCGCTCAGTTCGAAATTCTCGGCAAGAGCAAGGTTGATGTAAAGGGTCAGTATGTTGCGATGTTCATTTCCTCATCGCAGGATAAAATGCTTGAAATATATAATTCCTATTTCGCATAAAGATTTTATTAAGCCAATGAAAGGAGTGTGAGAACGGTGGTATTTTCAAGTCTGATGTTTATGTTCGTATTTCTGCCTGCCGTTCTTGCGGTCTATTATATTCTGCCGAAAAAATGCAGGAACGCTTTCCTGCTGATTGCAGACCTTATCTTTTACGGCTGGGGAGAACCGGTTATGGTTTTCCTCATGCTTTTTTCAATTGCGATAAATTATTTTGCCGGTCTGCTCATTTCAAAAGCCGAAACGGATAAAAAGAAAAAAGCCGTGCTTATAATTTCGGTTATAATCGACCTCGGTATGCTCGGATTTTTCAAATATGCCGGCTTTATTACGGAAAACCTCAATATCGTACTGCCGTTTTTGAACATTCCGGCTGTCAGCGTTCCGCTCCCGATAGGAATATCGTTCTATACCTTCCAGATAATGTCATACACGATTGATGTTTACCGAAAGGACACCGAAGCGCAGAAAAGCATAGTTGCATTCGGCGCATATGTTTCGCTTTTTCCCCAGCTTATCGCAGGACCGATAGTCCGATACCGTGATGTTGATACTCAGCTTTCCGAAAGACACGAGAATATCGAACAGTTTTCACGGGGTGTAAGACTGTTTTTGCTCGGACTTGCCAAAAAGGTGCTTCTTGCAAATCCGATGGGTCTGCTGTGGGATGAAATGCGTGAAACAAACGGCGGTGTTATTGCTTCATGGATTGGAGTTATCGCATTTTCGTTCCAGATATATTTTGATTTCAGCGGATATTCCGATATGGCTCGGGGTCTCGGAAATATGCTCGGGTTTGAGTTCCTTGAAAACTTCAATTTTCCGTATATTTCGGCAAGCATAACCGAGTTCTGGCGCAGATGGCATATTTCTCTCGGAACCTGGTTCAGAGAATATGTGTATATTCCGCTCGGCGGCAACCGCAAAGGCAAGGGCAGAACCCTGCTTAACCTGCTGATAGTGTGGCTTCTCACCGGATTATGGCACGGTGCAAGCTGGAATTTTGTGCTTTGGGGTTTATATTTCGGAATAATTCTGATGCTTGAAAAGCTGTTTCTGCTCAAAGCACTCAAAAAGCTTCCGAAATTTGTTTCGCATATCTATTCGCTTTTTCTCATTGCATTCGGCTGGGTGATTTTCTATTTTGCCGATGATGTGGGCGGGCTTTCCGCTCTGCTTGAGTTTATTCCGAGACTGTTCGGCGGTGAACTGCTCAGCGCCGATGCTTCGGTTATGTTAATCCGTGCACTGCCTGTGCTCATTGCTTCGGCAGTTGCTTCAACTCCGCTGATAAGAAAAATTTATATGAGGCTTCGTAACGGAAAAGGCTTTATCGCCGCCGAAATCATTGCCGCCGCAGTCATTCTTCTGCTCTGCACGGCAGGACTTGTGAGCGACAGCTATAATCCTTTCCTTTACTTCAAATTCTGATATGAAAAATAAAACAAAGTCAAAGTTAATATCGGGCGTTTTTATCGCTTTCGTTTTCATAATAGGGCTGTTCTATGCGTTCCTGCCGAAAAACGAATTTTCCGAAACCGAAAAGCGTTATCTTGCTTCGTTTCCCGAATTCAGCTTCAAATCGCTTGCAAGCGGAGATTTTACCGCCGATTTTGAAAAATTCCTTGCCGACCAGACGCCGCTGAGAAAATTTTTCGTGAGCCTGAATTCATATTTTCAGCTTGCGAAGGGAAATAACGGCTCAAACGGAATTTATCTCGGCTCAGACGGCTGGCTGATTGAAAAGCCGTTTGACCGTGACAACCGTTTTGATGTGAATATAAGCCGTATTCTGAAATTCGCAAGGGAGAGCGGTTTGCCGACCTCAATTACGGCTATACCCGAAAAGGGTTATATATACGGCGATAAGCTTCCGAAAATTTCGCTTGAATATCAGGATGCGGCGTATTTCGGAAAGCTTTCGGAAAAATGCGGAAATGATATAACGGTTATTGATATATCCGAAGCGATGAAAGTCGCAAAGGATGAGAAACAGCTTTTCTATAAGACCGACCACCATTGGACAAGTGACGGTGCATATCTCGGCTATACAGAAATATGCAAGTCTCTCGGACTTAAGGCAAGCGCCGAAACCGAATTTGATGCGGAAATAACAAAAGGATTTTACGGCACATCCTATTCAACCTCGCTCTATACTCTCACAAAACCCGATACCGTTAAAATAATGCGCAGTAAAAAGACGGGCGGCAAGGCTGAGGTTATCATAAATGACGGGAAAGACGAAGCTTATGATAATATGTTTTTTACTGCAGAGCTTGAAAAGGGCGACAAATATGTGGCTTTCCTGAACGGCAATCATTCACTTGTAAAAATAAAAACAGGCAATAACGGCGGCAGACTTCTGCTTATAAAGGATTCGTTTGCGCACTGCCTTGCTCCGTTTCTTGCCGAAAATTTCAGTGAAATAGTTATGGTTGACCTCAGATATTACCGTAAACCTGTTTCTGAGCTCATTACATCCGAAAATATTACGGATATAATGTTCGTTTACGGAATGGAAAATCTTGCAGAAAGCACAGACATAATATTAAAGTGATTAAATAAAACAAGGCTGTTCGTTCAAATCAAACAGCCTTGTTTTGTTATTCGGTTATAAAGTCCATTTTGAATTTGCCCTTGTGTCTGTAAGGGAATATCTTTATTGCGATTATCGAAGCAAGCGCTCCGGCGGTATTGAGAATTATATCGGTCATCGTGTCCATAATCGGCCAGCGTTCATCCCATATACCGTCTATCAGCTGAAATGCTCCCTTAGCCGTTCCGTTTGCGGCGGCAAGGTTCCAGTGCTGAGCATCACCCGAGGTTTTGAGAGCGATATCTCTTGCCATTGTGCCGGCTTCAAACGCCGCCTTGTTGCTTATGCAGGAAACCGAGTCAAATGTAAATTCAAACAGCTCCCAACCCGTTGAAGCAAGGAACGAAAATCCGACTGCCGCAAAAAGCACAAGCGAAAGAGGCGCATCGGCTTTTTTGCCGAGAGCGTGGTCTCTTGCCTGCATTGCGGATGAAATTTCGTATCCGAAAAACACGCACGCACCGCCGCCGATAAGGTGAAGTGCGATATCCCACCACGCCAAATCATAATAGAGATTGAGAAATTTTCCGCCGAAGGAAGCGGCAAATATTCCGACAATCAGGAAGGTCTGAACAACTGACGGGAGATGGCGAAGCGCATTTTTTTCGGAAAGCATCTGAAAAACTTCCCATATGAATGTGAAAGCGAAATTCGCTCCCACCTGAAGAGGGTCTGTAATATCAAACGGCTTTTTGAAGAAGCCTGCTATAAAGGCATAGATAAGTAAAGCTCTGAAAATCCACCAAATTATAAGTCTGTGTTTAGGTACTGATTTAAAAAGTCTTGCGAAATATTTTTTCATATGTGTCCCCCTTTTTATATTCTTCGGCATAAGCCTTTTACAGTATATCAGTAAATTATTTTTGTGTCAACAATTTTAAAAAATTGTTGCAAATTTGTAATTTTAATTTTATTGTGATATAATATTTAAAAATCTGATTACAGTGGGGATATTATGACAGAAAAACTTTATTACGAAAACCAATATACAAAGGATTTTACCGCAAAGGTGATTTCCTGCGAGCAGAACGGAAACAAATTCGAAATTGAGCTTGACAGAACGGCGTTTTTCCCCGAGGGCGGCGGTCAGCCCGGTGACAAAGGTAAAATCGGCGATACTGCCGTTATAACAACCGTTGAAAAAGACGGCAGAATTCTGCACATCTGCGAAAATGCGGTTGAAGCCGGCTCCGAGGTAAGCTGTGCTCTCGATTTTGATTACCGTTTTTCGAATATGCAACAGCATTCGGGAGAGCATATTTTTTCGGGCTTTGTTCACTCCGTATGCGGATTTGATAATGTGGGCTTTCATATGGGCGAACACAATATTACGGTTGATTTCAACGGCGTTGTTACCGCCGAAGAGCTTGACCGGATTGAAAATCTGACAAACGAAGCGATATATAAAAATATTCCGATTGAAGCACTCTATCCGAGCCGTGAGGAGCTTGAAAATTACAGCTACCGAAGCAAAAAGGAAATTCAGGGCCAGGTGCGACTGACGAAAATAGAGGGTGTTGACCTTTGCGCCTGTTGCGGAACTCATGTTGCGCTCACGGGAGAGGTCGGAATAGTTAAAGCCGTTTCAATGATGAACTATAAATCGGGCGTAAGAATAACTCTGCAAATCGGCAGAAAGGCGCTTGAAGATTACGGCGAAAAAAACGCTTCCGTTGCCGCCGTTTCGGCGCTCCTCAAAGCGAAGCCCGAGGAAATTCCGGAAGCGGTTGAAAGAGTGCTTTCTCAGCTTCACGAAGCAAACGGCAAAAATATTGCACTTAAAAAAGAGCTTTTTGCGCTCAGATGCGAAAACATGAGCGGAGAAAAAGGATATATTTTCGATGATGAGGGTTCTGCCGAAAGTGCGAGAATACTCTGCGATATGCTTGCCGAAAAAGTGAAAATCGCCGCCGTATTTTCCGGCGACGATGAAAACGGTTATAAATATGCAATTGCAAGCCGCACCGAGGATGTGAGAGCTCTCGGCAAAGAATTTAATGCGGCGTGCTCGGGCAGGGGCGGAGGAAAGCCCGAAATGCTTCAGGGCTCTGCTTCGGCTACCCGTGAACAGATAGAAGCTTTTTGGAATAAATAATTTTAATTGCTTTTCAGAGCCGCTTCAAGGGCTCTTGCAAGCTGGTCGGGGCAGGATGTGCTTTTGAAGCCACAGCGGATACCGCTGAGCTTTTTGATTGCATCTTCTGCTTTCATGCCTTCAACAAGCCGGCTTATTCCCTGCAAATTGCCGTTGCATCCGCCTTCAAACCATACATTGCTGATTATGCCGTCGTTAAGCTCAAATCTTACCGACCTTGAGCAGGTTCCCTGATTTCTGTATGTATATGTCATTTTAAACACTCCTTTTCTTTTATATATTATACCATTTTTCCGTGAAAAATTCAAGCATTACATAATAATATACAGCAAAGCGAGCAAAAGATAAATATCGTTTTTTTCTTTCATAAGCAGTAAAATAAGCAGAATGATAAAGATTTTATCATCCTGCGCAGAGGCTGCCGAGGGCGTTTTTTCTTCGGTTTTTTCCTTTCCCGAACAGAGAACCGGCAGAATGAGCCTGAGCATTTCGTCGTTCATATCATTTCTCCTTAAGCAGAGGTATAATATCCATAATTTTAAGAAGCTGAATTGCATCATCCGCACGCTTGCGCCTGCCGTGGCTCAAAAGCGGTTTAAGCGCTCCGATGAATTTAACACGGTCATCCTCTTTGCGCATGGCGTTCATTATTCCGGCGATTTTGCCCATCATTTCGGCATTGCCGAGCAAGCCGGATAAATCCGGCATATCGTTTTCGGGCGGCGGCACATTTGATTTTTCCGAGCCGAATATTTCAGCCGCCATGCTCTTCAAATCCTCTATATCCTCTTCGGTAAGGTTTGAAATAATATCATTAATGCTGTCCATATGCCGCCTCAGTTTTTCTGACCGAATTTCTTCATGAGCCTTTGCGCCGTTTCGCTTGAAAGCAGTTTTTCCATTTTTTGCTTATCGGAAAGCACGCTGAACAGCTCTTTCTGCTTATCTTCGGAAAGTCTGCTTTGAACGGCACTGAGCATATCGCCGTTTTTTGATGATTCGGCAAGCTTTAAAAGCTCCTCGACGGAAAAATTTTCCTTATTCATTCAAATCACCGCCTTTATGTAGTATAATATGTTTATTATTTTTCGGATAGAACGGAGATAAACCATTGAGAGTACTTGTTTTTTCGGATTCGCACAGGGTTGAGGGCTTTATGCGCTCCGCACTGTTTGACCATCCCGAAGCCGATGCCGTTATATTTTTGGGTGACGGCGAAAGAGATTTTGAAAAGCTCGAAGATATGCTCGGCGAAAAAAGAGTTATAAAGGTTTGCGGAAACTGCGATTATGCTTCGGCGCTTCCCGTGAATGCAATTGCGGAATTTGCCGGAGTTAAGGTGTTCTGCTCCCACGGCTTTGCGGAAAATGTCAAATTCGGGGATGAAATGCTTGAAGAGAAAGCAAGAAAGCTCGGTGCCCGTATTGCATTATACGGCCACACTCACAAAGCTGTTACAGATTTTCGTGACGGACTTTATATAATGAATCCCGGCTGTGCGGCTTACGGCGAATACGGCATAATAGATATAACACCCAACGGAATAATGTGCATAAATACATCGGTATAAATTTAACCGCCTGAACATATATATCTTTCAGGCGGTGATTTTATGTTTATATATTCAATCAAGGCACCAAAAAACAAGCTTGCGGCGGCGGCAATAGCCTTAACGGCAGTTGTTGCCACGGCACTGGTGCTTTTCGGCAGAACAGGTCAGCCTGCTTCAAAAAACGATGAAGCAATAAGCTACAAGGCGGAAAATGCCGAGCAGAGAGCTGCATTTCTTGCACAGTTCGGCTGGAAAACTCCCGAGGAACCGACTGAGGTCAAAGAGGTTGTTATTCCCGAAAGCTTTGATGACGGCTACACGGAATATGCCGAGCTTAATAAAAATCAGGGGCTTGACCTTGAAATTTATAAAGGGCTTCGGGCGAAACGCTGGACCTATGATATTCTGAATTACCCCGGACTTGAGGGAACGGGAACGGTTCAGGCAAACCTGCTGATATATAACGGCAGGGTTATCGGCGGTGATATATGCTCACTTGAGCAGGGTGGATTTATGCACGGATTTGAGTACATAAAGGAAAGCCCGACGGAAACAACCACTGCTCAAAGTAATTGAAAATCAAATTTTTGTGTTTATTACAGTCTTGCCTTTCTTTTCGGCAAGACTTTTAAACTTTGCGGCTCCTCCGAACTCTCTTGAAACATAGGTTACAACATAATCGGATTTTTCAATCATCCATTTGTTACGGTAAGAAATCGCAAATCTCGGCGGTACTTTTTCAATACCGTCTGGCAATAATGTGTTTTCGTCATATTCCGTTTTCTGCTTAGGCATATATGCAAGTACAACATAATATTTTATCTTATATCGGAGTGACAGCTCTTTAAGGACTTTAAGTACAATCAAATCAAATTTCCCCTGATTGCCTACATAAAAGGTTCTTACACCGTTTTCTTCAATAAGTTCAGTTAAAATTTCTTTTATACGGGGTTCAACTCCGTGCGGCGTATCTCTGTGTCCGAAAAATGTACAAATCATAATATTACCTCCATAGGCTACGCATAGACTAATAGTATCACACATAGCCTACTTTTGGCAAGTAATTATTGTAGCATTGGGTGTGGGGTGATATTATGGATACTGTAACTGCCGTTAAAAACAGAATATTTGAGCTTTGCGATGAAAGAAATATTTCAATAAATAAGCTTGCAACAATTTGTGCTTTGCCGCCGTCATCATTAAAGAATATTATTTACGGCAAGAGCCATAATCCTAAGCTCTTGACAATAAAAATAATCTGTGACGGACTTGAAATTACCTTAGCGGAATTTTTCGATACAGAAGAATTCAACAATCTTGAACAGGAAATAAAATAACGCACGCTCCGCCCGTTATGAGTAAAACGGGCGGCTTGCTTTTTTCTGTTTTCGAAAAATTCAAACATATTAAAATGCAAATTTTTAGTCAAATATCGTTGACTTTAGGGAATAATTATTGTATCATATATAGTATAAAATTATAATGAGGAAGTTTTGGATTATGATGAAGAATACCGAAAAAACAATGGAAAAAATCGTTGCTTTATGCAAAAACAGAGGCTTCATTTTCCCGGGCAGCGACATATACGGAGGCCTTGCAAACACTTGGGATTACGGTCCTCTCGGCACGAGAATGAAGAACAATGTTAAGGATTCATGGCGCAAGAGATTTATCCAGGAAAGAAAAAACAGCTTTGAGGTAGATGCCGATATCCTCATGCACCCGAGAGTATGGGAAGCAAGCGGCCATGTTGCCAGCTTTTCCGACCCTCTTCTTGACTGCAAGGAATGCAAAATGCGTCACAGAGCGGACAACCTTATTGATGATTTTGACCCCGATGCACACGCAGACGGAATGACAAAAGAGGAAATGTTTGATTATATCAAGGCTCATTCGATTCCCTGCCCGAACTGCGGAAAGCATAATTTCACCGATATAAGAGAATTCAACCTGATGTTCCAGACCTTCAGAGGTGTTACGAACAACAGCAAGAGCGTTATATATCTGCGTCCCGAGAATGCTCAGGGCGAATATGTCAATTTTCTGAATGTTCAGCGCACAATGAGAGCCAAGCTTCCGTTCTCAATCGGTCAGATAGGCAAGGCTTTCAGAAACGAGATTACCCCGGGTAATTTCACATTCAGAACAATTGAATTCGAGCAGATGGAATTCCAGACCTTCTGCAAGGAAGGTACGGATACCGACCTTTACGAATACTTCAAGGAGTACGGCAGAAAATATTTTGAAGACCTCGGCATTGCTCCCGAAAATCTCCGTTATCACGACCATGAGAAGCTTGCCCATTACGCAAAGGCGGCATGCGATATAGAATTCCTCTTCCCGTTTGGTTGGGGCGAAATCAACGGAACTCATAACAGAACCAATTTTGACCTTACCAGACACCAGGAATACAGCGGTCAGAAAATGGATTACCTTGACCCCGATACCAACGAAAGATATATTCCGTTCATCATCGAATCAACCTACGGACTTGACAGAACCGTGCTTGCACTTCTCTGCGAAGCATATGACGAAGAGGTTATTGATGCGGAAAAGAACGATGTAAGAACAGTGCTTCACCTCAATCCCGCCGTTGCTCCGTTCAAAGCGGCAGTGCTTCCTCTTTCAAAGAAGCTTTCTCCCGATGCTCTTAAAGTATATGAGAAGCTTCAGAAGAAGTTTATGGTTGAATTTGACGAAACCGGTTCAATCGGAAAGCGTTATCGCCGTGAGGACGAAATCGGAACTCCGTTCTGCATTACCTTTGACTTCGATTCGCTTGAAGATAATTGCGTAACAGTCAGAGAAAGAGACTCAATGCAGCAGGAAAGAATTTCGATTGATGCACTTGAAGATTATATATCTTCACGCATTTCGTTCTGAGTGTATAAAATATAATGACTTTGTTTCAAAAGGAAGAAAGATAAATGAAAGTTAATTTCACCGAAACCGTGCTCAGAGATGCCAATCAGTCTCTGATTGCAACCAGAATGCCGTTTGAAGCTTTTGAACCCGTGCTTGAAACCATGGATAAAGCAGGATATTATTCGCTTGAATGCTGGGGCGGTGCAACCTTTGACTCCTGCCTGCGTTATCTTAACGAGGACCCGTGGGAAAGACTTCGCAAAATCAGAAAAGCCTGCCCGAATACAAAGCTCCAGATGCTTCTCAGAGGTCAGAATATTCTCGGATATAAGCATTATCCCGATGATGTTGTGCGTCTTTTCGTAAAGAAGAGCGTTGAAAACGGAATTGATATAATCAGAATTTTCGATGCACTTAACGATGTGAGAAATATAGAGGTTGCCGTTGATGAAACGCTTAAAAACGGAGCTCACGCATCCGGCACAATCTGCTATACTCTCAGCCCTATTCATAATCTTGAAAATTATGTGAAGCTTGCAAAGAGCATTGAAGCGCTCGGCGTTAACTCAATCTGCATCAAGGATATGGCAGGAATCATGAGCCCTAAGGAGGGCTATGAGCTCGTTAAGGCTCTTAAGGAAAATGTTAAGGTTCCGATAGTTGTTCACACACATTCAACAACCGGTCTCGGATTTATGACCCTGCTCAAATGCGTTGAAGCCGGAGCGGATGTTATTGATACCGCTATTTCCTGCTTCTCGGGCGGTACCTCACAGCCGGCAACCGAAACAATGGTATATACTCTTAAACAGCTTGGCTACGATGTTCCCGTTAACTCAAATATTTGCAAGGAAATAAACGATTTCTTTAAGCCGGTTCGTGCAAAGGCGCTTCAGAGCGGTCTGCTCAACCCCGTTGTTATGGGTACTCAGACCGATGCTCTCACTTATCAGATACCCGGCGGAATGCTTTCCAATCTCGTGGCTCAGCTTACCGCTCAGAATAAGCTTGATAAGCTCGATGAGGTCTTGCTTGAAACTCCGAGGGTTCGTGAAGACCTCGGCTATCCTCCGCTTGTTACTCCGATGAGTCAGATGGTCGGTGTTCAGGCAACTGCAAATGTTCTTGCAGGCGAGAGATATAAGAATATTTCAAAGGAAGTTAAGAGCTATATCAAGGGTGAATACGGAAAAGCTCCGGGTGAAGTCAGCAAGGAGCTTCAGAAGCTTGTTTTAGGCGATGAAGAACCCATAAAGGGCAGATATGCCGATACTCTCGAACCCGGTGTTGAAGCGGCAAGAGCTTATCTCGGTGAAAGAGCCACCTGCGATGAAGATGTGCTTTCATATATTGCGTTCCCCACTCAGGCGGAAGCGTTCTTTGAAAAGCGTGATGCAAAGAAGAAAAACACCTTTGCATATGCCATAAAGAAAGTTGACTGAGGAGAGAAAAATGAATACTGATGCAATTGCCCTTGCGGCAAAAACTTATAACCCGGGTTCCGTGCTGGAAATTCCCGAAGCACTGCTCATTTCGCTTATCGGCGTTCTTGTTGTAATGCTGGAGCTTGCGCTCCTTGCCGGATTTATCCTCCTGATGGCAAAAATATTCAGCCTTTTCGCCGGAAAAGACGAAAAGAAAGCCGCTCCCGCTCCTGCGGTTGCCGCTCCCGTTGCCGTTCCTGCGGCTTCGGGCAATCCGCTTCCCGATAACGCCTCGGCAGGCAAGCTTGACCTTGTTGATGTTGATGAGCCGACGGCGGCTGTTATCATGGCGATAGTGAGCGACAAGAGCGGAATACCGCTTAACAGACTTAATTTCAAGTCAATCAGGAAAACGGAGGATAAATAACCATGAAATATATTGTTACTCTTAACGGAAAAAACTATGAGGTTGAGGTTGAAGAAACCGATGCCGTTATAACTGCGGTTACCGATGCGGCACCCGTTGCCGTTCCTGCCGCACCTGCCGCTCCGGCTGTTCCTGCACCCGTTGCCGCTCCTGCTCCTGCCGCTTCGGCAGACGGAACAAAGGTCAGCGCACCGATGCCCGGAACAATTCTTTCGGTCAGCGTTACTCAGGGTCAGGCGGTTAAGGCCGGAGAAGTTATAATGATTCTCGAAGCCATGAAAATGGAAAACGAAATAGTCGCTCCCTGCGACGGAACAGTAAGACAGCTCACCGTTCAGAAAGGCTCGACTGTTGAAACCGACGCCGTTCTTGCCGTTATCGGCTGAGGAGGTCGGGAATGAGTATATTAAACATTTTATCGGGACTGTGGGAAAGCTCCGGCTTTTCACAGCTCTTTACGGCGGACGGTTGGAAAAACCTTGTAATGATAGCTGTTGCACTGGTTTTTCTTTTCCTTGCCATTCACCCCAAATTCAGATTTGAACCGCTTCTGCTTGTTCCGATTGCATTCGGCATTCTGCTTGCCAATATGCCTTCAACGGGACTTATGGCAGACCCTGCCGGACTTATGACGGAGCTTGAAGAGGGCGTTCAGCCGGCACACTGGTATGAGGACGGCGTTTTGCGGCTGATTTATGCAGGCGTTAAAAGTTCGATATTCCCGTGCCTTATCTTCCTCGGAATCGGCGCAATGACCGATTTCGGCCCCCTGCTTGCAAACCCCATCAGCTTACTGCTCGGTGCGGCGGCACAGCTCGGCATTTATGTTGCATTTATCATTGCGATTTCAATAGGAAAGCTCACGGGCGGCGCAGTTGCGTTTACCGCAGGCGAAGCGGCGGCAATCGGTATTATCGGCGGAGCAGACGGCCCCACGGCGATATTCACCGCCTCAAAGCTTGCACCGCATCTGCTTGCTCCCATAGCCCTTGCCGCATATTCATATATGGCGCTTATTCCGCTGATTCAGCCGCCGATTATGAAGCTTCTCACCACCAAAAAGGAAAGAGAAGTTGAAATGAAACAGCTTCGCAAGGTCAGTAAGGTTGAAAAGATAATTTTCCCCGTTGTGGTTTTCATTATTGTTGCTCTGCTTATTCCCGATGCCGCTTCACTTATCGGCTTCCTTATGCTCGGAAACCTCTTTAAGGAATGCGGGGTTACGGACAGACTCAGCGATACAGCTCAGAATTCTCTGACCAACATAGTTACGATTATGCTCGGAACAACGGTCGGAGCTACCGCAAACGGTCAGGATTTCATTCAGGTTAAAACCCTGCTTATTGTTGTGCTCGGACTTGTTGCGTTCAGCTTCTCAACAGCAGGCGGCGTTTTGCTCGGAAAGCTTCTTTACCTTGTAACGGGCGGAAAAATAAATCCGCTCATCGGTGCGGCAGGCGTTTCCGCAGTTCCGATGGCGGCTCGTGTTGCGCAGGTTGAGGGCAGAAAATACAACCCGAAAAACTTCCTGCTCATGCACGCTATGGGTCCGAATGTTGCAGGCGTTATCGGCTCAGCCGTTGCCGCAGGATTTATGCTCTTAATGTTTAATCATTAAAAATCATATATGAAAAAGTTGCTGTCGCATTCAGCGCAGAACGAAAAACAAATAAAAATAAAAAGGAATTTTAAGGTTTATCCACAGATAGCCTTAAAATTCCTGCTTTCATATAGAAACAAGAAAATATATTATTTTCCTACGCAGAAGCGGGAGAAAACCTCGTCAACCACGGCGGCGGAGGCTTTTTCACCCGTCAGCTCAAGCAAACATTCAACGGCGCAGTCGGCGCATACATTAACCGCATCAAAGGTAACACCGTTCCCGAGTGCCGAAATCGCTTCCGAGAGATGCACGACTGCTTTAACGCAACAGCTTCTCTGCCTTTCGCTTGTCAGGCAGGCGGCGTTAGGGTCAAATTCGTTTGTTGAAAGAATTTGAGAAACAGCGGATTCAAGCTCCGTTTCACCGTTTCCGGTTGCGGCGGAAAGCTCAACGATATGTGAAAAATATTCTTTCAGCATTTCTTTATCCGCCGAAACGGGTAAATCCGATTTGTTGAGAACGGCAACGCATTTTCTGCCTTTGCACTGTTCCATAACTGAAATATCATCGCTGTTCAGCGGCTCACTGCCGTCAAACACGGCAAGTATCAGCTCGGCACGCTCCAAACGGCGTTTGGCAAGGCTTACGCCCATATTCTCAACAATATTTTCGGTTTCTCTTATTCCGGCTGTATCGGCAATTCTCAGAATGAGGTCGCCGAGAACGATGCGTTCCTCGATAACATCTCTTGTTGTGCCTGCTATATCGGTAACAATGGAGCGTTCAAAGCCCGTGAGCAGATTCATCAGCGTGGATTTACCCACATTAGGTCTGCCTATAATAACGGTATCAACTCCGTCGGTTACGGCTCTTCCGCAGTCGTACCGGCGGATTATTTTTTCAAGCTCGGTTTTCGTATCGGAAAAAGTCCTGAGCATTTCATCGGGAGAAATTTCCTCAATATCATCATCGGGGTAATCCACCCATGCGGCAAGGGAAGCGCAAACGCCTATAACGGCATCGGCGCATTCCTTGATTTTTTTGCTTAAGTTGCCCTCAAGCGTATTCAGGGCGGCGCTTGCCGCCTGCTTTCCGGATGCGCTTATCAGCGCCATAACGCTTTCACTGCCTGCAAGGTCAATTTTGCCGTTCAGGAATGCCCTTTTCGTAAATTCTCCGGCTTCGGCGGGAACCGCCCCGGCGTTCAGAGCCGCACGCAGAACTCTTTTTGTTACATAAAGTCCGCCGTGGCAGGAAATTTCCGCAACATCCTCACCCGTGTAGCTTTTCGGTGAACGAAAAACGAGGCAGACCGCCTCGTCAAGCTTTTCTTTGCCGTCAAAAACCTCTCCGAAATATGCACGGTAGCCCTTGCTTTTAAGAAGCGAAGCGCCGCTTACCGCTTTGAATATTCTGTCCGCAACGGCAATTGAATCCTTGCCCGAAATGCGGACTATACCTATGCCGCCCGGGGCATTCGGAGTTGCGACGGCGGCGATTGTTGTTTCATTCATATGTTTTTCCTCATCGGCATATAAGCCTTGCTTTTTCACCCTCAAGTCTTTTCGCAATGCGAACAAAAGCAAGAGATGACGGCGAAAATTCATCGGGTTCTTCGCCCGTTACGGAGCAGAAGCTCAGTTCTCTGTCCATCGGGATTACTCCGAGAAGCCTTACACCCGTTTCGTCTATACATTCGTCAATATTGAGAAGTCTGCCCTTGCAGACCGCTTTTGCTTCAAACATATTGATAACAAGGCGGATTTTTTTAATTCCGAGCTTTTCAAGCTCCGAGAACGCTCTCGAACAGCTTCTTACGCATACGCAGTCGGGAGTGGTGATAACTACGGCTCTGTCCGCACCCGAAGCGGCAAGGTGAAAGCCACGGTCAATTCCGGCAGGGGAATCAATGAAAATATAGTCATAATCCGCCGAAAGCTTTTTTATCATAGAGCTGAAAGCTTCATCGGTAAAGCCCTCATCAAATGAACGGGGTGCGGCGATAAAATCAACATCGCCCTTTATAATTGCTTGCCCGGGTTCGCATCTTTCAAGAAGCACATCGCCCCAGTCGAAAACTATATCCGAGGAGTGACCCAGAAGCAGGTCGAGAGAACGCAGACCTATATCGCAGTCAATGGCGAGAATTTTAAGTCCACGCTCGGAGAGAGCCGAGGAAATTCCTGCCGTAAAGGTGGATTTACCCACTCCGCCTTTGCCCGAGGCAACCAATATACATTTAGCCAATGCGTTCACACCTCCTTAGGGAATGAGTACATTTTCCTGCGTAAGCTTCGGAGTATCTATATTCTGGCCGAAATAATATTCAACAACATCCGCAACCGCAGGGGCAACAAAAACGCCCGAGGTCATACCCTCTCCGACTGCCGCTATTGCGATTTCGGGATTTTCATAAGGCGCAAATGCAATAAGGAAGCCGTTGTTTATCTTAACGGATTCGTTGTTGATTTTTCTGTATTCCTGAGAGGTTCCGGTTTTTGCGGCAACCTTAACGGGAAGATGATAAAAATATTTCTGACAGTAACCCACCGTACCGACCTTAAGCATACCACGCTTTACTATATCAAGTGTCTGCTCCGAAATGCCCGTCTGACAGACGATTTCGGGTTCGGTTTCGGAAACGGTTTTTGAATAATCGTAGCTCTTTATCGCCTTAACGAAATGGGTTTTATATCTTGTGCCGCCGTTTGCGATAGTGGCAACATAGTTTGCAAGCTGAATGGGGGAGAAAAGATTGCCTGCCTGACCGATAGCCGACTGAACGGTATAACCGGGCAGCCATTCCTGATTGAGCGAAGCTCTGTATTCGGGACTGTCAAGCACTCCGGCGGCTTCGCCGAGCTCACAGCCGGTTTTTGAGCCTAAGCCGAGCAGGGTTCGGTATTCATTCATCTTTTCAATACCTATCATTCTGCCGACCTCGTAAAAGAAGGTATTGCAGGATTCATTTATTGCGTTAACAACATTAACAAAACTTGTTTCATGGTTCTGCTCGCATTTGAAATGCTGACCCAGATATTCATAAGAGCCGGAGCAGAAAACCGTAAACTGTTCATCTATCATACCGGATTCGAGAGCCGCTATCGCAACCGACGGCTTCATTGTTGAGCCAGTGGCGTAGGTTGAGAGCAAGGCTCTGTTCCAGAGGGGAGAGCCGGTCGCTTCGTTAAGCTCTGCGGCGTGCTCGCTGTATGTTGCGATATTATAAGACGGATAGGTTGCGCTTGCAAGAATAGCGCCGCTGTTGCAGTCAAGAACCACTATTGCGCCTGCACTGTCAACGATATTGCCCTGCGTGCCTGCGTAATCCTCAAGAGCGTTTGCAAGACCCTTCTGAGCAACCTCCTGTAAGGGCTTATTTATCGTAAGCACAACGGTGTTGCCCTGCTCAGGGGGAATGGTTACCTCGGAGCTTTTGTTGCCCTCGTCATCGGTATAAACGGTCTTTTCTCCGTCAACACCCTTAAGGTACTTTTCCATTGCAAGCTCTATACCGCTTTTGCCGATATAATCCGTTATTCTGTAACCCTCGGATTTCTTTTCGGCATATTCCTCTGCGTTTATGGCGCCGATTCTTCCGAGAATATGCGGAGCCAAAGTGCCGTCTGTATATTCTCTCACGGGAACAACCTCAACATCAACGCCCTGATAAAATCCGCTGTTTTCTTTAATAAACGAAACTATATCATCGGGAACATTTTCCGCAAAGGTATAGGAAACGGTGGCGTTGAAATAAATCCGTTTCATCTCATAGCAGACCGAAGCGATTTTTCTTGCTTCTGCCGGCGAATATTTCTCAAGCTTATATTTTTCTATAAGCGCATCGTAGCAGTTCTGAGCGGTGGCATATTCGTTGAGATTGAGCATATCCTTGCTCTTCATCTCTGAAATGAGCCTTTCGCTGTCCTCTTTAAACTGAATTTTTCCGTTCGCATCAAAAACAAGCGGCAGGTTGTCCTTCCATTCAAGAGAATTTTTTTCAAAAAGTCTTATGAGATTTATGATAATCTCGTTTCTCTTTTCCTGTTCGGAGCCTGACGGAAAGAATGCGCCGTCGAAAACGATTGTATAACCCTGACTGTTGAAAATCAGCGGATTTCCGTTGCAGTCAACAATTTCTCCCCTTGCGGCACGGATTGAAGCGGTTTTTGCCGATACGGAAGAGCTTGCAAGGTCATATTCCTCACCCTTGACTATCTGTAATCTTATCAAATCTCCGATGAAAAAAATGAAGAAAAAGAGAGTAACGCAAATTGCGGCTATGCGTCTTGCGGGATTTACCCTTATTCGCATATTAAATCTCTCCTTTCTCATTCATCGGTAAATTTTTTCTCAATTGCTCTTATTGCTATGAACAGCACGGGAATGAAAACCGCAGTATAGAATATTCCGGGCAGATAATATTTCAGAAGCATCTGCACGGCGCTGTCCATGCCCGAAAATATGTAATGAATAAGCCAATAGCCTATTGAATAAAGTGTTGTTGCGGTGAACGAAAGCAGGGTTGCCGTTACGAGATTATTTCGCATAACCGTGTTTATCAGTGTTCCGCACAGAAAGCCGACGGCAAGCAGATAAAGCGCATTGAAGTCACCGCCGGATGAAAAGACATCCCATAGCGCACCTGCAAACAAACCGAAAAACATTCCGGAAATATCCCGTTCAAACATTGAAATGCAGGTAACTGCCGGAATCAGAAGCAGTGCACGAACCCCGAACACCTGCGGAAAAAAGCCGTCTGTGTTCTGAAGAACAGACAGCAACAGAATGAGCAGGGCAAGGAAGCCCCTGCGCAAAATCAGCTTTTTTCTCTGGATTCCGGTTGTCATATAAATTATTTCGCCGCCTTAAATCCCGTTATGATAAATACATCGGTTATTTCAGAAAGCTCAACTCCGGGCTTTATTATTGCGCTTGCGGAAATGTCAACCGTTCCGTCAACAACATCAACAATGTTGCCGATTATCAGGTCACGGGGGAAAATTCCGCCGACACCCGAGGTGCAGACTATTCCGCCTGCGGTTACCGAGGTTGAGGAAGCAAGACCCGGCATTTCGCATAAGCCCTGCTCGGCAAGCTTTACCGATGAGGTAACAAATCCGAGGTCACGGGTGCGCACTTCATATGCGCTCACATTCAGCTTCGGGTTCATTATCGTGTTAACCGTGCACTGCGTTTCCGTTACGGAAGCAACAACGCCTACGAGATATTTTCCGTAGATAACGGGGTTATTTACCTTTATTCCGTTGAGACTGCCTTTGTTGAGCGAAAAGGTTGTAAAATGCTCTGCGGCGTCTCTGCCGATTATTGCGGCTTCGGCAAAGGTATAATCCGAATGCTCCTCTTTAAGTCCGAGAAACTGCTGATAAAATTCATTTTTATGCTTTGCCTGCTCATAATCAACAAGCTGTTCCTTAAGGGAATCAATTTGGCTGTTGAGCGAATCTATTTCGGCGGCAAGAGCAGATGAAGACTTAAAGGAAATCGGGAGCTTTGAAAAGCCCGAGGAAACATAGGAAGCGGCTCTCGAAACGGGAGTGAATATAAATCCCACCGCCCGATTAAGAGGTGACGAGCCCCCTCTTGAGATAACGGCAAACAGTGAGCCTGCAAGCAATGCCGCCGCAACCGCCGCAAATATTTTAAATGCCGTACTCTTCAGAAAGCGAATCATTCGGGCTTCTCCTTAGATATATTTCTTATTGCCGATAACATTGAGGTTATCGTTTTCAAGGCATTTTCCCGTGCCGTCAACAACGCAGTCAAGCGGAGCTTCGGCAACATGAACGGGAATTTTGGTTTCGGCTGAAATGAGCTTATCAAGACCTCTGAGCATTGCGCCGCCGCCGGTGAGAGTTATGCCGTGGTCAATGATATCGGCGGCAAGCTCGGGCGGAGTTTTTTCGAGAGTTGATTTAACCGAATCAACTATCTGTGCAACGGGGTCGGCAAGAGCTTCTCTGATTTCTTCGGAGGTAACATCAACATTTTTCGGCAGACCGTCCATAAGGTTTCTGCCCTTGATATTCATAACGCCCTCGCCCTCATAGGGATAAGCTGAGCCGATTTTTATTTTTATATCCTCTGCGGTTCTTTCGCCGATAAGAAGATTATATTTTTTCTTGATATAGTTGATTATTGATTCATCGAAATTATCGCCTGCTATGCGGCAGGAATTTGCGGTAACAACTCCGCCGAGCGATATAACGGCAACCTCTGCCGTACCGCCGCCGATATCAACAACCATGCTTCCGGTTGCTTCGCTTACGGGCAAGCCTGCGCCGATAGCCGCCGCCATGGGCTCTTCAATAAGGCTGATATAATTTGCGCCTGCACTTTTTGCGGCATCGTGAACGGCTTTTCTTTCAACCTCGGTAACGCCCGACGGAATGCAGATAAGCACTCTGATGCGTGAAAACGGTCTGCGCTTTGTGGTGCGTTTTATGAAAGATTCTATCATTTCGGCAGTGATTTCAAAATCGGCTATAACGCCGTCCTTGAGCGGACGCACGGCAATTATCGAGCCGGGGGTTCTGCCTATCATTTCCTTGGCTTCGGAGCCGACGGCAACAACTCTGGGCGGATTGCTCTTCTGGTCAACCGCAACAACAGACGGTTCACGGATAACTATGCCCTTGCCCTTAACAAAAACGAGGGTGTTCGCCGTGCCCAAATCAATGCCTATATCCTGTGTGAATAACATTTATTTTTCCTCCCCGGAATTATTTATACTGGATTGTATTAAGAACCGCCGCAATATCGTCAACATCATCGGTGATGTCACGGTTGCCGGTTACCATGCAGGTAAAGCCTATTCCGTTATGGTCAAAGAAGATGAAGCCGAGATAGGTCTGACCGCCTTTTGAATCTTTTTCAATATAGCGTGCAACAAACGGATAATTTTCTCCGTTGAATTCAACCGAAGTATTTATCTTTTTGCTGTCGGGGAAATTTTTGTCAACCGCATCAAGCAAAGGCATTTCGGATAAAAGCTGAGATGCCGTTTTGCCGTTTGTTGAGTTTATGCTGATTCCGTAGCCCATGTCATTATTAAGCGTGAGACTGGTAAAGCTGGTTTCGTTAAATGTCCAGCCTTTGGGAATACGGAGCGAAAAATATTGCGTTTCGGCGGTTCCGCCGAGCATAAGAACATGATTTACCGTTATTGCTTCGGTTGCGTAGTTTCCGTTTTCGTCTTTTACATTCTTGCCGTTTTCATCGGTAACAAGTGCAATGATGTTTCCGTTTTCGTCTCTTTTTGCCGCACCGCCCTCTGCGGTAACAACCGCTACGGGATTGTTGGCAAGGTCGGTTACAACCTCACCGCCCTGAATTTTTGTTCCGCAGGCAGTAAAGCATCCGAGAACGAGAATAGCACATATAATAAGGGCAAAATATTTTTTCATACTGTTATTCCTTTCCGCCTATCAGCCGTTAAGGGCTTTGAATGCGTCTTTATTTGATTTGTAGAGAGTTTTGTAAACCTCGAAGTTTTTGTCATAAACCTCTTTGTTGTCATAGTTGGGATTGAATGTTTTCTTTGCCGGAATAAGCTTCTTTGCATCGGAAATGCTGTCTATCATTCCGAGACCGACAGCCATAACAACCGCCGCACCTACTGCGCCCACATTCTGCGGACTGTCAACAGTTTCAACGGTTCTGCCCGTAACATCGGCAAGTATCTGGCAGGTAACATCCGAGAGAGCACCGCCGCCGACAAATCTGACGGTTCCAGAGGTCTTGATTTTCTTATCCTGAGTTTCAATAAACCAGCGCATATGCATGCAAACGCCCTCAATAACGGATTTGATAAGCTCTGTTTTGCCGGTTTCAAGGCTCATATTGAAAAACATTCCTCTGGCATTCGGGTCTTCAAACGGGCATCTGTTGCCGTGAAGCCACGGTGTAAAGATAACTCCGCCGCTGCCTGCCGGAATTTCGCTGATAACCTTTGAAAGATAATCATAAAGGCTTCTGTAAAGTGTTTCGGGGGATTCGGAAACATCCTTCTTTTCAAGATAAATTCCGATTTCATCAAGAGCAAGATGGTCTTTTACCCATTCAAGGCACTTGCCTGCGGTTTCAAGCTCCGCAAAATAGTTGAAACGGTCCTTTTGAGAGCCGACTATTGCGGCTATCATTGCGGAAGCATCAACAACGCTCTTGTCAACAACAGTTGAAACCCAACCTGATGTACCGTTATAAATATGTGTTTCGCCGAGTTCAACGCTGCCTGCGCCTACACCGATAAGCGAAGCATCGCCGCCACCGCCGAATACAGCCGTACCCTCTTTGAGACCGAGCTGTTCCGCCGCTTCTGCGGTAAGTCCGCCGACATTTGCCGTGCAGTCAACTATCTCGGCAAGATGGTTCATATCAACGCCGAGAAGCTTGCAGACCGTGGGGCTCCAGCATTCGTGACCCTTGCGGATATCATAAAGCAGGGTACCGAAAGCGGAATCCTTTGTCATAACGAATTTACCCGTCATACGGCTGATTATGTATTCTTTTACATCAAGCCATTTATAAACCTTTTTGAAATTCTCGGGCTCGTTCTCTTTAACCCACTGATATTTCCAAACGGGATCCTTAACGCTTGCCGAAACCGCACCCGTTATAATGAGTGACGGAATGAGCTTGAATATGTTTGAGCCGGCAACCTGAATACCGTTTGCCATGCCCTCTTTGAGCTGTTTTCTCGCTCTCTGGTCCATATAGCTGAATGCTCTGTGAACGGGCTTTCCGTTTTTATCAACAAGCACGAGACCCTGCATCTGAGAGCAGAACGAAACGCCCTCAACCTGCTCGGGCTTTATATCGCATTTTGAAAAAACGGTTTTCGTTGTGGAACAGATTGCGCTCCACCATTCGTCGGGATCCTGTTCCGCTCCGCCGTCGGGCATGATATAGAGCTTATATCCCTCCATAGCCGCACTCAGCAGAGTAATTTTCTTGTCGATTTCAAAAAGGCAGGTTTTAACGCCGGTGGTACCAATGTCGTAAGAAATAACATATTTGCTCATTTCGGTTTCCTCCCTGATTATATCATTTTAACTGTTAATAAATTTTAAATCAAAAGTAACTTTTTATGCGTTTTCGGGCAATTTGGAAACATCAATCCAATTTTTCGCTCCCGAACACTTGAAAAGCTCATCGCACGAAAGCTCAATCGCACTGCTCGGGCTTCCTGCGGCGGGAAAAACGGTTTCAAAACGCTTAAGGCTTTCATCGGTGAAAACCTCAACTCCGTCTTTGAGCGCAAACGGGCAAACGCCGCCCACGGGGTGTCCGATAAGCTCCGTAACCTCTTCGGATGAGAGCAT
Source organism: Acutalibacteraceae bacterium (assembly GCA_045627825.1). Taxonomy (GTDB): domain Bacteria; phylum Bacillota; class Clostridia; order Oscillospirales; family Acutalibacteraceae; genus CAG-177. Next base: position 4,957 of record JAZQON010000016.1, on the reverse strand, counting down.
TTTCGCTTTGAATCCGAAGGTATCCTTGAACTTTCTGTTGTCTATTTTGGCGTCACCTGCCGCAACAATCAGCATAGCACCGTCGGGTGTTTTAAATGAAAGAGTTTTTGCAATTCTTGCAGGAATAACTCCCACCACGGCGGCGGCAAGCTCAACCGTTGCCGATGACTCGGTGAATTCCCGTATTCTGTTTTGCACACCGAATGCCGTGAGATATTCCCTTACCGTCTGAACGGACATTTTATCATTCCTTTGAACAGTTTTAATCTATTATATTATATATAGAAAATATAAAAAATACAAGAGAAATTTTACATTTTTTAGATGGGTTATAAGTCAGCAGGGAAATCGTATCAGTCAGAAGTGAAAAAGGGCCTGCCGAAGCAAGCCCTGGAGGTTAGCCCAATATTGCATTAAACCAGAAATAGCAAACCGAATATATCATTGAGAAAAATTCTTTCAGACCAAGCCTTTGCAGAAGTGCCGAGAAATTATCGCCGATAAGCGTATCAAACGGCGTAACATTATCGGCTCTTCTGAAGCCTCCGTCATATGCGGCTCTTTCACCGTCGGCAACGGTGAATGCCTGCGTTCTGTAACCGAGAGGAGAAAATGTTGTTGAAGCATAGCAGGCCGTTATATACACGGCTTTTCCGCTTTCCCGGGGAATTTCCCCCTCAAATTTTATCGCCGTGCTTTCACCGGGCATAAGCAGAAATGCGGGATTCATTTTAAATTTAAGCTTTGCGCCGTCCGCAACTATGCCGGTAATGATAACAGGGTTCTTTCTGTTAACATTCGTGATTATCACCGATGAAGCATCTCTGCCGATGAACCCGGGTTCGCTGTTTGAAAATTCGGCATAAACGGAGCTTGACGGATTGGTGGTATATTTGAACTGAGGATATTTTTCATCGGTGTAAACATCCTTGATTCTGTCGGTTAAAAGCAGGGTCATTGCAAGGTCAATTGTGTAGTAATCCCAAAGGGTCATTCCGTGGAAAAGTCCCTCAACAAACCAAGTGTTATCGGGCAGGTATGCCGTTGAAGCATCAACCGTCATTGAGGGCGAAACCTTGTATTTTCCGCCGCAGTCGTTTATCTGAACATAGCCGTCTGCAAATCTCTGACCGTAGGGAGCGCAGGTTGCACCTGTTGAAGCGTGAGCGGTTATAACGCCGTCCGAATTTTCCTTGAGACCCGTAACAATCGGATTTCCCGTGCCTGCGATTATCGAAATATGAGTGCCGTTTGCTTCGCATTCGGCAAATTTTTCTTTAACGAGCGGCTGAATTTCATAATGGTATCTGTCACTTTTTGCAATAACTCCGGCGTTCTTAACGGGGTCAAGGCGCAGAGCCTTAACCTCTTCATATTTCTCAACGGGAATGAAATCCCACATACTTCCCCAGTTGCCGACTATTTTAATCAGATAGGGCAGGAGAGTGTTGAGAATATCATCAAGGAAGCCGAGCCTGTTTGCTTTGAGAAGCCATTCAACATCGGTTTCGGTCATGGTGCCGTGTTCGATAAATCTTGCAAGGCATTCCGCATCAAAATCAAGCTTGTTTGCCATCGGGTCATAGGCAAGTCCTGCTCCGCCGATTGCCGGAACGGTAAGCACCGCATTGTGAACCCTGTTCTTATAACCGTAAAGAACGAAGTAGGTTGCAACGGTCTGACCGCCGTGGCTTACTGCATAAAGATTAACCTTATCCTTGCCGGTGTATTCGATAACGGCGTCAATAAATTCATCAAGCTGTTTTGCGCATTCCTCCTGACCCATTCTGAAATCCATCTGGAATGTGTAAATATTATCGTAGCCGACATATTCGGCAATTTCCTTTTCTATATCCTTTTCGTGAATGAGAATATCGTCTCCGTTCTGCATTGCGGCTGCTGTATTCAAATCCGCAGGAGAGGATGAATATAAATGAACATCGTTAACGCTTGTGCCGTCGGGAGCGCAGGCAAGAACGCCGTAAAGGTCAACCATAACCTTTCCCACCGTTTCGGCTATCGGAGTTGTGTTTCCGAATGCGAGAGCGCCGAGACTTATGCCGACACGGGCAATATTGGAAAGCACGGAGCTGATGATATCTCCGGCAACAACTCCCCACACCTGCTTGCCCGTTTCGGGGCTGTCGCCGACATAGAGCGCAGTTGAACCGTAGCCTGCAACCATAATTACGGGCAGGTCGCTTATTTCGCCGTCAACATTCGTCTGAGCGGACGAAACCACAAGGCAGGAAGCGACTACAAGGCAAATGCAAAGCAATACCGATATGAATTTTTTCATAAAATCAGCTCCTTTCGGAATTAAATATAATTATACCATATTTTCCGAAAAATGCAAAGAAAAAAGTTTTGTTTTTATCGCCGTTGACAAAAAACGGCAGTATGGTATAATGATTTTATAAAATTGAAAGGAAGAACAAAAATGGATATTAAAGCAAAAGCAGAAGAAATCGTTGCGAAGATAAAATCAGATAAGGATATTAAAGCGAAGTTTGAAAAAGACCCCGTTAAAACCGTTGAGGGAATTATCGGCGTTGACCTGCCCGATGATATTATCAACAAGGTTATTGACCTCGTTAAAGCCAAGCTCACGGCTGATACCGTAAGCGGTGTTGCTTCAAAGCTCGGCGGTCTCTTCGGAAAGAAATAATGTCCGATAAGAAAATAACGGTTATATCACCAACTGGTGAAATAACGCTCGATGTGCCGTCGGGAACTCTGCTTGCCGATGTGCTTGCCGAAAACGGCTTTTCCGTTCCTGCCGCCTGCGGACGACTCGGAGTATGCGGAAAATGCACCGTAAGGCTTATTTCGGGTGAATTTGAAAATGAAAAACCGGATAGCAGGGGAATGATACGCTCCTGCCGTGCGGCGGTTTGCTCCGATGCGGTTATCGGCGTTGATTTCGGAAAATACAGCGAAACCGATGATAAGCTCACATCGGAAAAGCTCAATAAAAGCGCCTGCGGAATAGCGGTTGACATAGGAACAACCACCGTATCTGCGGCATTCCTGAAAAACGGAAGCATAACCTGCGCTTCGGCGCTGAATCCCCAGAGTGCATACGGTGCCGATGTGATAAGCCGGATTAAAGCCTGCTTGGACGGCAAAATTGATGAGCTTTCGGAACGCATAAAAGAATGTATCTCAAAACTTATTGCAAGGCTTGATGCAAACAGAGAAGCAGAGGAACTTATCATTTCGGGAAACACGGTTATGCTTCACATATTCTGCGGAATATCGCCCGAGAGTATGGGCGTTTCTCCGTTCACGCCGCAGTTTACCGATGCCGTTTATATTGACGGAGAAAAAATCGGTATCCCGGTAAAAAATATAACCGTTCTGCCGTCGGCTTCCGCATTTATCGGCAGTGATACCGTTGCCGGAATTTACGCTCTCGGGATTCACAAAACCGATAAACGGGCGCTCCTTGCAGACCTCGGCACAAACGGTGAGCTTGTTATTTCCGACAAAGGCAGGCTTCTCTGCGCTTCAACGGCGGCAGGACCTGCACTTGAGGGAGCCTGCATTGAGTGCGGTGCAGGCGGTATAGACGGAGCAATAAACAAGGTTTATTCCGAAAACGGTAAAATAAAATACACGGTTATCGGAAACGGAATACCCACCGGAATATGCGGAGCCGGTCTGACCGATGCCGTTGCCGTTCTGCTGAAAGAAAAGCTTCTCGATAAAAGCGGTTTTCTCGGAGATGATTTTTATATCAGCGAAAATGTATATCTCACTCAGGAGGATATCAGACAGTTTCAGCTTGCAAAAAGTGCAATTTATTCGGGAATATCCGTGCTTGCCGAAGCGGCTCAAATCGAAACAGCCGGTATAGACGAATTTTATATTGCAGGCGGTCTCGGCAGTTATCTCAATCCGCAAAGCGCCGCCGAAGCCGGGATTATTCCGCACACTGCGGCAGAAAAAGCAAATGCCGCAGGAAACACGAGCCTTAAGGGTGCGCTTATGTGCATCGGCTCACCCGAAGCAGTTGCCGAGATGACAAAAATATCAAAATCATGCAAAACAATTGACCTCGGCGGCAACCCCGATTTTGCCGCAAGGTTTACCGAAAATTTAACATTTTAATAAACCAAGCCCTCCGGCTATGCCGTTACTTCACGGATAACCGGAGGGTATTTTGCTTTATTTTTCCCTTATCAACAAGGATATGACTTCTATATGGCTCGGTTCGTGGGTGAACAACCTGTTCAACACCCACTGTACAAGGGAATGGTGGAACACCTATTTTCGCCTTAAAATGGGTATGTCGAACCGATACCAGTGTTGAGTTGCCTTAATGCTCGTATAGGCAAATACAGTAAATGTCTATTGTGCAAAATTACAATTTTTAGTGCAATCCAACTGACGGATTAAACTAAAATTTGATACAGTAAATCAATTGCTTTTGTTTTGTTTATTTGTGATTATAATGCCAGCTACAAGCCCGGCAATTGAAATAACAAGTCCGATTGGCAGTTTGGCGAAATCAGGCCAGATGACGCTTTTCATTGCCATATTATCGGCAGTAACGGACGTGGCATAGCCAGACAATGAGTACATAATACTAAATATCGGTGCCGCCAACCATTTCAGTTTGCCGAACCAATCACGCTTTCCAATAATATAGGATGCAACAAAAAACGTGACCGGAAGGACAGCCCATGTGACTGCAAGCCCATAGCCGTTGCTGTCAACGCCTTTGTGTACCAGTAAAAACGCGATGAGCGAAAGAGCCCAGATTCCAAGCACAGTCAAAACAAGAACCAGTTTCGATTTACGTTCATTGCTCTTTACTACATTCGTACTTTCTTCCAAATACTCTTTGTAAGTCTGTTTCATAGATGATTCCTCCTTGAGAAGGTGATCCAGACTTACAGAGTATAAATCACTCATCCGAATAACGCTGATTATATCCGGGTAGGATTTTCCC
>JAZQON010000015.1:0-21113 GCA_045627825.1 Acutalibacteraceae bacterium | reverse complement strand
TTATGGTTTGCAATAAAGTCCATTAGATTTACATGGATGATTCCATTTCTCTTCTGAAGCAGGAAATCTGTTGTTACAACATATTTATTGTAGTTATCACGGATTTCTTCCAACACCCGATATTCTCTGTCTTCTGTCTTTTGACTTTCCAATATTGTGTATGCAACCTGAATATATGAGTAATCCATTTCGCTGTTTCTTAAAATAAAATCACATTCCAGTTTGCCTATACGACCTACGCTGACTGCATATTCCATACTTTTAGCATAGGTAAATACAATGTTTTCCAATGTAGGTCCATAGTTGATTCGGTTATCTGTGTTGAGTGCGTAGTAAAAGCTCAAATCGGCAAGGTAGTATTTTTTCTCGCCGGATAATGAACGCTTTGATTTCATATCGAAACGTGAACATTCATACAAGATTTTGGCATCAACGAGTGTCTGAATATACTTTGAAACGGTTGCTTTGCTGATTTCCATTCCGTTTTTTCTTAACGCTTCATACAGACTGTTAATGCTTGTAGTTGCTCCGAAGTTGTTTATGATATAGTTTCGAACCGTTTCAAATGCAGCGGTATCTTTTATTTTTACTCTTCTTCGAATATCTTTTTCAAATATTTCCTCAACAACGCCTTTTACATAAGTTCTTTTTGCTGAAATATCATCAATCTGAACTGTTCTCGGGAATCCGCCTTCAAGAATATATGCATTGAGTTCAATTGCCGGATTACTGTTGATCGGCTTGTTGAAAAATTTTTTTATATCTTCATATTCATCAAAACTCAAGGGAAACATTTCATATTCAAGATAACGACCGGTAAGCTTTGTAGTTAATTCGCCGCTTAACAAATATGAGTTGGAGCCGGTTATGAATATCGAATAATTTCCTTCGGTTCTGAATCCATTGATCACTTCCTCAAATCCGTCAACATTCTGAATTTCATCAATAAACAGATATTTAAGCCCGGAAGCCTGACATTTTTCTTCAATCAAAGCATCTAATTGTTCGGCAGTTTTTATACTGCGGTAGCCTCTTTTATCCAAATCGAGATAAATGATATTTTCGTCAGAAACACCTTGTTCGCGGATTTCCTCGGAAATGGTTTCCATAAGGCTCGATTTTCCGCACCTTCTGACTCCGGTAATTACTTTAATTATGTCATCATCGTTATAGAAAGGGCGTATTCTTTTGAGATATTTTTCTCTTCTGTATAACTTCATATCTGTCACCTCGTTTATGAAGTTATTATATGCAATTGTTACGTTATTGTCAAGTTATCGTTACCACTTTTGAAAAAAATTGCAAAAACGGTAACAATAAACGACGCTTTACATCGCTGAATATTTTGATTCATTTATTTGATTTTGAAATACGGGTTCTTTCCTTTTTGCGTGTTTTTGATGATGTAGCGGACAACCGAGATCCTCGGTATTCTTTTCAGACCACCAAGCTTCAGGTATTCGAGATCGCCCCGTTTACACATTCGGTAGAGGGTCGTATTGCTGACATAGAGTATGCCGCAGGCTTCATCAATGGTGAGCAGTTCCGGATAATCATTCAGCATTTGTTCATAATATTCAATTACCTTAGTGTACATTGTTCCAGTCCTCTCCGTGCCATATGCACATTTTTGTGATTTTGTCAAGTATCGCACATCAAAAAAGGGCTGTTTTTCTAACAAATTATTCGCAAAATATCGCCGAAATCTCACGAAATACGATTTTCTGTTAGAAAAATCGGGGTTCGTGATTTTTTACTGATAAATGGACAAGAGGCTTCTTTATCAAGGCTTTTCGGGTTTACTTCAGACAATTTCAGTAGTCTAAAACAACTCCAAAGCGCCGCTGGGGGTCAAGAGGCCGTGAGTTCAAGTCTCGCCACTCGGACCATATGATGATAATCCGAACCCGCTTATCAAGATAGGCGAAGCGTTCGGATTATTTCTTTTTATATCAAATCGGAAAGTTTGACAGTATCAAATTGTGTATGAAACAAAAACAGAGACAAACACTGATAGCTTTGGAGAGCATCAGTATCTGCCACATTTTTATCAGATATCTTTCTATATTTGTTTATATTCCATGCTGCTTTCAAGAAATCGGTCCGCTGTCCACTTGTATTATCCGTTAATAATACAAATTTTTTGAAAAAGATTTAAATATTTTAGTATAGCGGCGAAAACATATATTGAAAAAAGTTTCAATTTTTGGTAAAATAACATAAAACAGTTCTTCTGAAATACACAAAGTAATATCTCTTCTGCAATGACATTTGTCCGAATGTTGTGTAAAGCATAAATAATATTTGACTGAATCTTTATATTTAATTATAGTGAAATCACAAAATTCATTGAGGTGCGATTATGGCTTTTACTTTTTTTCATGCGTATATGCCCAAAGTTTTTGATGCACAGATAAATGCGGGCTTGTTTAGAGAAAATGACGGAATCAGATTCTGTCAGAGCATAGATATTGACGAACATTTAAAATTTAACAACCTTGCAAAGGTCGGCGATAATTTATACAACTTCGTAAAAGACAATAATTGTCCGTTGTATATCGACAGGCTTCAGGGCGGCTGCTTCTTTGAGGGCTACGATTATGATATGAAGCTTGTCGGCGCTTACCGTGAAATGCTCGGTGAAAAATTTTTCGGTTTTCAGATGCACGAGTGGATGTCGAATTTTATCAGCGACACAAGAAAGCTTGTTGACGGCAAATGTCCCGAACCGTGGACAGAAGAAAATATCACTGCCACACTCAAACGGGATTTTCCTTTTCCTCATATTTTTACAGAGGCTATGAGCGCAAAAGAATTTGCCGAAGCAGGACATATAACTGAATTGAGCAAATATCTTGAAGTAATGGAAGTTCTATTCTTAAAAAGGCAGAAATACACCAATGGTATGCTGCTTCCCTGTGACAGTGCAATACTCGGATATTCCCTCGAGTTTAAAAACGGAGCAAAAAGAGTAATGCCCGAAATCGGACAGCAGACTAAATACACATCGGTTCAGATTGCATATGCAAGAGGAATGTCAAAAGCATACGGCAAGAGCTTCGGCACTTACTATGAACCATGGGGCGGAGAACCGTTTTCTGCCTGCAATTATCATAAAGACGGTCTGAACGAATGGAATATCAGCAGCGCCAGTTTTCCTTTCAAAACCGCAGGCAACAACGGCGGAAGCTCACGCTCGCTCCAAAAGAGAATGTATTTTTATTCGTTTGTTTCGGGAGCGGAGTTTATTTCGGAAGAATGGGGACTTTGCAACACATTCTATGATTGGAATAACTTTGAGCTTACGCCTTACGGACAGGTGAAAAAGGACTTTATTTACTTTACAGATAAATACAAAAATATCGGTAAGCCGATAACACCCGTTGCGGCGGTAATTCCGAAAGAAATAAAATCGCTTGATAATATTGATGCAGAAGGTAATTACTGCTCGTTTAATGTTGAGGGAGAGTTGAAGCGTAAGCTTAATGTAATGCGAAACGGACTTTGCAATCTGTTTGCTTTCGGAGAAACCTTCGGTAATGAAAACGGAAGTCTCGTGAACATGATTATCCCCGATGCGGTTGATATTGTAAATGAAGATGTTTACGATGAGAGCAAATATACCTATGCTGTAAATCTCACCGGAGATGTGAATTTTGAGAAGAATCACAAATGCTGTTCACCGAAAGATGTTCCGGATATATTGAACAGGCTTCTGCCGTGCAAAGTAACAGGCGGTCTGCATCATATTGTAAATAAAAACTCTGATGATGAATATTTCTTAACCGTTTTCAATAATACGGGTATTGTCCGTTCGGTCGCAGACGGCGAATACTGCCTTAAAGAAGCTGAAAAAACCGTACAGGTTGAATTGAAAAACGGTCGAAAGCTCTTTGCACTTTATGGTAATTTCAATATAGAAGAGAACGACAGTAAATACTACATAACCATTCCTGCAGGCGAGATGTTTTTTGGAAAGTTCTGAAAAAGTTTACTTACGAATTTTACAAAACCTTTTAAGAAATGTAAAATCAAAAAAACGCAAAACGGCGATGGAATGACAGAACAAAATAATCAATCATAACCACCAGTTAAACCGGTGGTTATGATTATCTCGCCTATATCTTTCTTTATTTCTCCATATATTTCTTTTCTTCTGTATTTCGGTGCAAATACTATATGATACTGACACCTATATGTTGAATGTGATAATGTTTTTATTTCGTTATTGCCTTCTTTTTTATCATGCTTTTAACCTCCTTTTATTTTACGGTTATTCTTCCCTGAGTGGCGGCGTATCTGCTGTCAACAGTACCGCCTAAGCCGTCAACAAGATATGACACCAAAGCATCCACATCTACCGAAAAATCGTTGCTCAGCACGGTGCATCCGTCAAAGGCTGTATGTCCGTCTCCGTGCTCAAGAATTAAGTATGCCGTACCTGCAACAACATATTCTTCATTCATATCAAGCGGAATCCAGTTCCCGTCCTTCTCAACCATAATATTCTGAACTCTTCTGTCGCCGTTTACTCCTGCGAACATAAAATTCTCGTCCGTTTGAACAGATGAAGGAACAGAGGTATCTACTGTAAACTTAAGTCCCGAAACCTGAATAAATCCTCCGAATTCTCCTGTTGCGGCTGTTCCGCTTTTATATTCCGGTTTCATTTCTTTGCAACCGAATTCCAGAGTATCGGCAATCTGCTGACCGGTTACCTTTACCTTGCACAACTGATTTCCGTACGGGACAACCGACAAAAGGTTTTTGTATGTTATGTTTCCGATATTGATTTTATCTCTGACACCGCCGCCGTTTGCAATGCCGATATCGGCTTCACCTGCATATCTGTATGCATCGGCAACAAAATCTCCGCAGTTTGTTTCCCTGGTTCTGACCATTCTTGTTCCCGACTCATCACTGATGCTTAAAAGATAATCGGTTTTTCCGACCTTTTGGTTTGTTTTTTCATCAATATCTTTGTTTTTACTGTCAATAACAGCCTGTACTTCGGCATCCTTTTCCTTGTATTCTTCGGCGGATATAAGAGTATTTGACAGTTTGCCGTCGGAACTTATTTCAAGTCTGCCTATATTTTCAAGCTTCGTGCCGGTTGAAGCTATTAAAACATCTTTGCCATTCTTGTTCTGCACATTTGTATTGTATGTCGCATGAGAATGGGCATCAAGAACAGCATCAATTCCGACTGTTTCGGCTGCCAATTGAGATGCCGTATAGGGTTCATCTCCGGCATTGCTTCCCAGATGAGCAAGAACAACCACATAATCGGCTCCCTTTGCTCTGGCTTCAAGAACATTTATCTGTACCTCAAAAAAAGTATCGGAAGAAAATGTATATACAAATTCACCGTTTTCATCCTGAAAATATTTCGGCCACGAAGAAGTGATTGTGTGCGGAGTGGTTACGCCTATGTAGGCAACCTGTGTTTTGCCGTAATCAACAATATCATAAGGCTTTACATCTTTTAAAAGATTTTCTCCGTCTCCGCTGTAACTGAGGTTACAGCAAAGGTAATCATATTCCGCATCGGAGATGAGCTGAGAAAGTCTCGGAATCTGATAATCAAATTCGTGATTTCCGAGAGCCGCATAATCATACCCTACCGCATTCATTATATCAATAATGCAGCTTCCCTCGGAATATGAACCGATTACTCCGCCCTGAACATGGTCACCGCAGTCAACAAGAGTTACATTTTCGTATTTCTTTTCGGTCTCTTTTTTATATGCACTCACCCCTGCATATCCGAGCCCGTTTTCGACAGCACAGTGAACATCGTTAGTGTAAAGAATAACTATATTTTCTCCTTTGATTCCGAGAAATCCCGGAATAACGGAAGTAAAAAACATAATTATTACGGTTAACAGAGAAACAAAATTTTTAAATATAACAGTCATGGCAAAACACTCCTTTAACTTTTCCATTATACAACATTTTTCAAAATTTCAATATGTTTTTTATAACATATTCAAAATTTTTCTTCAAACATATTGTCAAAAATTGTTTACTTGGAATGTGCGGATTGGTTTTCATCAAACATAAGTCTGGTGTTAACACGATAAAGCTCCAGATTATTAGCCATTTTTTTCATGATATCAACTGCATTTTCGGGATTGAGGGCTATAAATTGACGCAGGCTCTCCTTGGGAATTTCCATCACAACGGAATCCGAGAAAGCTACCGCAGTCACCACCTCTTTTTTCCCGATTAACGCACCGATTTCGCCAAAGCACTGCCCCTCACCGAGGATACCCAGCAGATATTCATCGGCTTCACCGTAGTGCATATATAATTCTACCTTGCCTTTAATTATTTTATAAAGACTTGAATTATTCTGCTCCTCTTTCAGGATGATTTCTTTTGCCGGAATGTGCCTTGTGGGCATTTCCTGATACTGATAAGTGTTTTCAATGGCATGAACCAAATTCCGAACCAGCTCATTATACGGCGTTTTAATGTTATAACGCTTTGCCTGATTTACAACATATCCGTTGATATAGTCGATTTCCGTCTTGCGGCAGTTCATAACATCTTGCGACATGGATGAAAAGCCTGTTGCAACCTTTTCACAAGTTGAGCGAACCATATTCAGTATTTCCAAATAAGAGAAGTATTGCCCATCCGCTCTTGCCACATCAACTGCCTCGCAGATTAGTTTTTCTATAAAGTACCACGCATTCTCACTGTTGTAACAAGCGCCGACAGGAGCACGGGCAATGGCGGTAAAGCTGTTGACTGAGAGGTTAAGAAACAGCTTTTCCCAAACCAAATGCATAATATTTTCGGATTCCGAGGCTTCAAAGCCCGCACGATTGAAAAGTTCAACTATTTCGGCGGCGGATTCTCCCTCTGCATTGGCACCGATATATGTTATGCCCGAACCGCTGTGACGCACTGTACCGTTGCCCAGGTTCACGCAGTTGTGCTTTGTGGTACCGACAAAAATATTCTCCTTTGGGCAAAACCGCTCCAGCCGCTCGGCATTGCCGCCGCCGTTTTGCAATGTGAGAATGCGAAGCTGTTTCGTAATTATATTGCGATTGAGTTCCATAGCGGTATCCGTATCTGTGGTTTTCGTCAGCAATATAAGCCAATCAAATTGCTCCGTACACTGTCCCGACAGACAGGCAGAAACATTTTCCCTGAAAGTATGACAGCTCCCGTCAGGCTCATAAATCGTCATTCCGAAACGATTGATTTCATCTCTTTGTGCTTCACGGTGGCAAATCATGGTTACTTCATTAGCCGCACTCAAGCCTGCGCCGAAAAGACAACCCAAAGCACCGGCACCCAAAACTGCAATTTTCATAAAAACACTTATTCTCCTTTTTGCATTGGTATATCATCATAGGATTTGACAATACTATTCATTTCAACATCATGAATTTACATTTTATGTTATTATAAAATATAGGAATCAAAAAGTCAATTTTTACATTAAACGGTTTGCTGAATTTTTGCAGGTTTACAATGCGGAGTGTTAAAAATAGATAAAAACTTCAAATTCCGCAAAAATGCTATACTATTTATTTAAAATTCTGAGGTGCTGTGTATAACTATCCTTCCACATCAACCCATTTCTGTCAAGCTCTGATATTATATGGCAAATATCACCAATTCAAAAATATTGTCAGAGATTTTCGGTATTTATCTTTACAAATAACTTTTAATATACTATACTTTATCTGTACATTTGTATGTTGGTCAATTTTACCCGAGTTTGAAAAATTATCAAAAAAAACAAAAATGGGGGAAAATATTGTGAAAAAGAACAAATTGTTAATTGCACTTTCCGTTTTATTGGTGATTAATATTATTGCAACCTGTTTTCTGGCAGTAAAGGTGACGGGGTTGAGTAAATTATCTTTAAAAAACGCAACAGTTCATTACACCTTGTATATCGGAACGAACGATAAGGACACATACAAGCAGGAAATACCGACGGATGAGGCAAAACATATCGTAGATGAAATCTGTACGAAATATGTAAACGGGTTTACCGTTCAGGATTCCATAGGAACATGGAATGATGAAAACAATATAATCACCCACGAAAATACGATTATGTGTTATCTTGACGATATTGACGAGGAAACGCTTCACCTTATCTGCGATGAAATACGCTCCGCCCTGAATCAGAATACCGTGCTTATTCAGAAAGAATATACTGCACTTGATTTTTATGACGGTGCAGACGGAAAAAGCAGTTAAATATTATATCACATTAAATACCTCCTTGATATTGTAGTTTTGTGGTCGGCAAACCATTTCTACTATATCAAGGCTTTTTATTTGTCTGCTTTACTCCTCGCCTTAGGCTATTTCTTTCCCACCTGCATAGCATGTGATTGACTTTGCTGAAACAAATAAAACTCCCGTCACAGTTCGTAACAGAATTGTGTCGGGAGTTATCTTTAACGCTTTTGTTCCGATTGCTTTTTATGCTGTGTTTTTTGCACCGGCAAACCTGATTTGTGAGTATAAAAATCACGCTTTCACGGAGTATGATTTCAGCGAAAGATTTTTGCTTTCCACGGAACACTTTATATTGCCGTGCAGTTCAAAGCCGATGTTCATACCGGTTATCTGAAAATCGGAAATATTCACCTGCCTGCCGAATGTATTGTCTTTGTTGGCTCGGGCTATGCAATCCTGCATATAAGGCGTTAAGTCAATAATTACTTTTGTAAATTTTTCGGAAATGCCTTTTTTGTATATACTTCTTAACGGCAGACCGTATGTTCCTTTTGTTGAAACCGTGTAAATCATATTGTGACTGCCTGGTGCAAAGTCAACACTCCACGAGGTGTCCTGCAATCCTCTGTCATCAAACAGATTAACACCGAACCATATAAATTCATCGGTATTTTTACCCGACATATAGAAATACGCAAGATACTGTGCGGCGTTTACACCGTCTGCGTTGGTTGTCGGCTCATAATCCGCAAGACGAATATCGCAGGAAAAGACGATTCTGTTATCACAGGAGTAATATGCGGCATTACTGTCATTTATCGGAAACGGCGATTGCTCCAGCAAAAGATGAGGCCAGTTTTCAAGCGCCGCAGGTTGACCGTGATAGACCTTTGTGCCGTCAAGTGAAAGAAGAACTGACTTTTCATTCGGATTGCAGTAAACGGTTTTGCTTTCATCCGACAGCGTATATTTTTCGCTGATTTTACCGTTTTCAATAAGTGAGGTCGGAGAATTCCATTGACAAATCATCCAATCGGGCTCAGATGCTTCATCAAAGATAAACCGCCCCTCCTCTGCTCCGTCAACACCGATAACACGGAAGCCCTTTGAAAAAGACGGGTTGACAAGCAATTCTTTTAAAGAATATCCGATTGGTTCAGCGCCGAAAGCACCGGAAATCAGCATATTCAGAACAAAGAAAAAAGAAATCAATTTATTAAGCATGGCGTCAAACATCTTTTGACCAGGATTCCGGCACCGGCTGAATGGTTATATCATCAACCTTTGCCACAATCTGATACTTGTCCTCATAGACAATCTCACCCGGTGAATTGGTATAAACCAGATAGTAGGGAATGTTGTAGCGATCCAGAAGCCAAAGTACGGGCTTTATCCATTTCAGCATTTCTTTGGCGTTCTCGGTCTTGAAATAGCAGACAACGCTCTCCTGCCTTTTGCACTGCTCCGGCCATGGAAGGTTCTCCGCAAACCACGAATCGTTTTCCATATATAGTTCGGCATCTTCCTGCTCCATTTTTTGACTGCGAATCAGCTCCATACACAGACCGAATATGCCTTTGCCGGTAAGAGTATTAATTACGAGATTTCTGCCCTGAATTCTTACATATTTGTATTGTTCCGTCATTTCTTTCAACCTTTCCAAGCTTCAATAAATTCCAAAGTGATAAATGAATATCCGTCAAGCGTAATGATTTCCGGAATACTTCCGCAATATGTTTCTTCGTAATCAACGCTTTTGCTCAAGGTTCGGATTATTATATTTTGTTTTTTTATTCCGCTGATTTCAAGCTTTATTTTCTCCGCATTTTCACTTATGTTCGCAATGCAGAGAAGCTTCTTTTCGTCCGATGCGGCGCAGGTGTAAATATATCCTTCACCGTAACTTTCGCATTCGTTTTTCTGAGTGTATAGCTCATCAAACTGCTTAAAGGCGTAATATGTTTTTGACGGTTCAAGGCTCGGAAGATTATATAATCCGCCGTATTCAACCCAAACCTGAGCATCATAATACATTGCGGAATCAATGGGGCATCTCTGCATTTCATAAAGACTTGCCGCCACATGAGAAGCGCCCTTTTCATTGCGGTAATTTATATAATTTTGTATGCGTCTGTTGTCCGTTTCAACATCGCAGATATTTACATTCCACTCCGCATCAATACACTCGGTTTCGAAAAAGCCGTATTTATCAAGAGTATTTCGCACAAACCGGCTTTCAATTTCAATCTTTTCAAGATACTGTTTGCCGAGATAACCGTGATATGTGAAGAAATCAAGCGGAGCATTTTCATTTTTGATGTATTCGAGAAAATTTGTAAAATACGATGCATCGCCGGAAATCCAATGCCCGTTTTTAAATTTGCCGAGGATATAACAGCTTGAATATCCGCCGACTTTTACATTCGGGTGATACTCCTTGATTTTTTTAGCCGTTAGGGTATAAAGCTCGTAATATTGCCGTGCCGTACCAATCCAGTTCGGACAGCCGTAAGGCTCACATTCGGGGTTCAGACCGTCGGGCTCATTCCAAACCTCCCAGTAATCAATGCCGAAGTGAAATCCGTCAGCCCAGCCGTCATTATAATGTCGCACTGTATGCTCGCAAACCGAAGCCCATTTCTCCGGGTCAGACGGAGCGAAAATATGAAACTTTTTCGGCTCATGCTCAATCGTAACACCCAAGCGGTACATAACCTTTATGCCGTTTTCAACGAGAGACTTTATGTAATAATCCGTAAGTGTGAAATCGTAGGATTTTTCATCATCGGGGTCAGCCGAAAAGTCGGGAAAGATGCACGGAATGTCAACATAATGAGCATTGCCGTGATAGCCCGTATCATGAAGTCTTGCAAACGGCGGTTTAAGAGCCGCAAAGCTGTCGAGCAACAACCCGTAATTCGTTTCACGGGCAGCATTATTGAAACCGTGAACAGGCTTGATTTTACCGATGATTTTATTGAAATCTGCGCTTACGGTTACCATTTCAATTCCTCACAAACCTTTTAATATAAAGACATTCACCCGACGGGTGCAAGCCGAGCCGCTCAAATCCGCATTTTTCATACAAATGCTGTGCCGGGATGTTATCCTCTGCCGTTCTGAGCAGAAGCCCGGCATAGCCTTCGGGAATAATATCGGCAAATATCTCTTTTATGAAAGCCGTGCCCACACCTTTACCCTGCATTGAATCACGCACGGCGATACCGAACCACGGAACGGTTCTGTCAATATCCCATATGAATGCAAGCGCCGAAAGTTCTCCACCGTCAAAGGCAACATAGAAAATGTGGTCCTTTTTGCCGTTTTCAAAAAACTCCATAGTTCTTTTTTCATTGCCGTGATTCACATTAAAAAAGTGCGTGCTCCGCTCCCCCATTGCAGCATAAAAATCAGCGACTTTTTCTTTGTCACACATCTGCATTTTTCTTATAGTCATTGCCGTTACCTCATTCACTTTTATTGAAGCAAAAATAATAATCAAAAAATAAATTTGTTTTGTGAGATGATTATACTATAATTTGCAGAGCCTTGCAAGATGTTTAACCTCATTTGATACCGAAAGCAAGGAATAAATCATTCGGGATAATCACAAACGAATTTGTCGGCATTTTACTCTAATAATTTTTTGTTGAATGCTATGAAATTTTGTGATAATATTATATAAATGGCTGTTGGAATTTTTTAGCCGTAATCAAATCCGATAAAAATCGGGTTAATAATCAATACTTACCGAGGAGTGAACTATCAATGGAAAATTTTATTCTTGACCAGGTAAAGCCCACATTAAAGCATCTTCCCGTAAATCTTATCAAATCATATTTTAAACCTCAGAGCAACGAAGCAACAAAGAAATTCCTTGATACAACGGGATTCATTAAAGGTATCTGCCATCCCTGCGAGAATTTTGAACAGGTAAAGGGTGCAAATATCGAATGGACAAGATTTGATATACCGTTCCCCTTTGATGCCGACGGCAACGAAGCTCCTGCCTACAAAAGCTTTAAAGAAAGAGTGCAGAAATATCGTGACAACGGAATAAAGGTTATGGCGGTTACACCCTTCCCCGATAACTTTCTCAAAAACGGTTACGATGTAAGAAATGAGGAAGGAAAGAAAAAAATAGCCGAGGTTTCCGAATTCCTTATCAAAGACTTAAAAGATTTATGCAACGCTTTTCAGATTGCAAACGAAATCGGCATACCCAGATTTACTCTGCCTTTCTCTGTAAAAGAAGGTGCCGAATTTATAGGAATCTGTGCAAAGGCCATGGCGCCATTCAAGGGCGATTTTCCGATAGGCTACAACTGTGCGGGTCCGCAGGTTGATTTAAACATCTATCTTAAACCGTGGATGGAATATTTTGATTTTGTCGGCATTGACATATATATGGGTTGCTTCTTCTTCGGCACAATGTGGATGTTTGATGCACTGCTCCGTTTTTTGTGGTCATTTACGGGTAAACCGATTATCCTTTGTGAATTCGGCTATATCAGCGGCGGCGCTCCGAAGACAAAAAAAGAAAAGCTCAACATAATCAAATCCTACGGTGCAAAAAACAAAAAGGATGCAATTGCGCATATAGATGCCTTTCTTGATGCGATGCCGGAAAGAATGAGCACATATATCAGGCATTGCGCTCAGGAGCACGATAACTACGCCCACTATGTATTCTTCTCGGAGTTCACAAACCATTTCTATAAAGAGTTACCCAAAACCTGCGTAATTCCCGGCTATCCCCACACCGATGAAGGTCAGGCAAAATTCTACAAAGATATAATTCCCAGACTTAAAAATTTCGATTTTATGGGCGGACTGATTGTTTATTGCTGGCGTGATGACGAAAGATGCTATGTCTGCGGTCAGGAAGACTGTCCCACCGAGACCAGATGGGGACTTGTTACCTGTGACGAAAAAGAAAAGCCTTCTTATTACGCCGTCAAGGAAGCATTCGGAAATATTAAATAAATCCACATAAATATCGTATTGCTATACGGAGAATTGTTATGCTTGTTCACTCTGAAAAACCGCCGATGGGCTGGAACACATGGAATGTTTATCTCGGAGTCCCCGATGAAACCATTCTCAAAAAAAGTGCCGATTATATGAGCGAAAATCTGCTCAAATCGGGTTATGAGTACTTTGTCATTGATGCGCTCTGGTATAAGAACGACATCACGGGAGAATGGAGCTTTGATGAATACGGAAGGTTACAGCCGAACAGTCAAAAGTTTCCGCACGGTATTTTATCTTTTTCGGATTATATTCACAGTCTCGGATTGAAATTCGGCGTTCACATGATGCGTGGGATAAACACCGTGGTTATCAATCAAGGCTGTAAAATCAAAGATACGGATATTTCCGTGGACGATATTATTGATTACAGCAGTCCCTGCTCATGGTCAGATTCATGGTACGGAATAAAAACAGACAATCCGTATGCGCAATGCTGGTATGACAGCATCATATCTCAATTTGCCGAATGGAAAGTTGACTTTATAAAATATGATGATTTAGGCAGTCCGATTCACAAAGAAGAGATTATTTTAATTGAAAATGCAATCAATAAGTGCGGGCGTGATATGGTGCTTTCGCTGTCTCCGGGCAACCACGCCGAAACCGAGGATGCCGGGTTTTATTCAGCTCACAGCACGATGTGGCGAATAACAGGTGATTTCTGGGATAATCAGATGAATTTCAGGCGATGCTTTGATAAGATTGCCGAATGGAACAAAACATTTCATCACGGCGGATGGCCCGATGCGGATATGCTTCCTCTCGGCTGGATATGTGAAAATCCGCATGTGAGCGGTGACGAACCACGAATATGCAGGTTTACAGACGAAGAAATAAAATCTTTGATGACGCTGTTTTCCGTTGCAAAAAGCCCGTTGTTTCTCACATGTAATCTGTTGAGAAACACCGATGATTTTCTGTATATTCAGACACAACCCGACTGTATATTTTTGAATCAGTACGGCAATCCCGAAATACTGTTATCCGATTGCGAAACTCATATATGGTATTCAAAAGCAGGCAATTCCGATTATCTTGCCGTATTTAACCGCACGGAATTACAAAAGAATATTGAAGTTGAAATTCCGAAAGTGCTTGCGGGAAAACAAGTGACAAATGTATGGGACGGCAATGTGCCGCCGATAAATCTCTCCTGCCCGATTATGAAGTTTACCGTTCCGTCTCATGGCGTAATACTCTTAAAATGCGTTTAATAGAAATCGTGCATTATTATTCACATATAATCGCAGAAACTCAAAGTAATTAAGCCGTTTCTCAATAATGTAAATAAAGGAAAACAGTAAATGTATAAATTCATATCCCGTGTCAGTCGGCACGGGATATGAATTTTATAAATTTCAGTAAATTTTTTCCGTAAATTGTGAATAAACTATTGAATTTTTTTGAATTTAAGATTATAATAAATTAAAAAATTTTTAGGTTATAGAAATAAATTCGGAGGTATGGTATGAAAAATATATTAAATAGTACAATCGAATTTTCAATTTCACCGATATTTGCAGTAATTTCAATTATCCTTCTGGTTTTGATTATAGTTGCTGTTGCCGTTATCAACTCCCGTAAGCGCAACGAGCAATATTCGGATATGGCAACAGAAAAAAGCAACTATAAAACAGCGGTTCTTGCAGAAGCAATTATTATTCTTGAAATCAATCTGTCAAAGAATATTATTATCGACGGAACATGGAAGGATAAAAACGGAAACTGCATTCCTCTTGAAAAAATTCTCGGACTTTCGATACCATGCAGTTACGACGGATACATAAAGCTTTGGAACAGAAAATTTGTCAGCTCCATTTCATCGGATGAATTCAGCGGCAGTACCGACAGAAATCATCTTTTGAAGCTCTTTAAGGACGGCAAAACCGAAATAACCTTTGATTATGAAGCCAAAACAATCGACGGTGTTCAGGCGTTTCTGAGAAGAAACATCTGCATGATTCGCAACGAAAAGAGCGGAGATATCATCGCTTATACCAATGTTAAGAATGTTACGGACATCGTTGCAAAGGAAATGAAAAACAAAGACCTTATTAAAGAAGCTCTCAGTCAGGCTGAGGAGGCAAACAAGGCAAAAACAGTTTTTCTTTCAAATATGTCACACGATATACGCACTCCGATGAATGCCATTATCGGCTTCACCGGGCTTGCACTCAGCCATATTGATGATAAAGAGCAAACCGTAAATTATCTTCAGAAAATTCAGTCATCAAGTAACCATATGCTTTCGCTTATAGACGATTTACTCGATATGAGCAGAATTGAAAGCGGAAGAATCAGCATTGATGAAGATGAATGCACAATCACCGAGCTTGTAAACGATATAAAAGATATGATGGCTTCGGCCGTAGCCGCCAAAAAGCAGACACTTACGGTTGACACATCAAATGTATCGGATTTGAATGTTATGTGTGACAGATTGAAGCTCAATCAGGTGCTTCTCAATCTTCTCAGCAACTCCGTAAAATATACTCACGACGGCGGAAAAATCAGCTTAAATGCTATTCAGCGTAATTTTAATTCAGACGGAAAAATAGTATATGAATTCCGCATAAAAGATAACGGAATCGGAATGAGCGAAGAATTTCTCAAGCATATATATGAACCGTTTGAGAGAGAAAACAATTCCGAAACGAACCGCATTCAGGGAACCGGTCTCGGAATGTCAATAACCAAAAATCTTATTGATATGATGAACGGTACAATAGAAGTCAGCAGCAGACTCGGAGACGGAACGGAATTCATTGTCAGCATTCCGCTTCGTAAATCGTTTAAAAATGATCAGAATTTTTCAAGTAACATTAAACCTGTTGCTTCGTCACCTCTTGACCTTAACGGCAAAAAAATTCTGCTTGTTGACGATAACGAGCTCAACCGTGAAATTGCCGTTGATATTCTTAATGACGGCGGTATCAGCGTTGAGGAAGCCGAAAACGGTAAAATTGCCATTGAAAAGCTGATTGAAAAAGGTGCAGGATATTACGCACTCGTTCTTATGGATATTCAAATGCCGGTTATGAACGGATACGAAGCAACAAAGAAAATCAGAAAGCTTGAAAATAAAGATGTTGCGGAAATCCCCATTATTGCCATGACCGCAAACGCATTTGCCGAGGATAAAAAAGCTGCTTTTGCGGCCGGAATGAATGCGCATATCGCAAAACCGGTTTCGGTTGAAAAGCTGTTTGACACAATTGAAAGAGTATATAGTAAAGATAAAAACAAAGACAGCAACCAATGAGAAACTATAATCTTACAAAATACACCTGCTTCTATACATATCTTGCCATGGCATCGGTGTTTGCTCTTCCGCCGATGCTGTTTGTAACCTTTCACGATATGTACGGAATTTCATATACTCTGCTCGGAGTGCTCAACACCGCAAATTTTTGTACTCAGCTTGTTATTGACCTTATTTTTACATTTTTCTCAAAGCATTTTAACATAAAGAAAACCGTCAGAATAATGCCGCTGATAACCTGCACGGGACTTACGGTTTTTGCGTTCGCTCCGAAGCTCTTTCCGAATAATGTTTTTCTCGGTCTAACAATCGGAACAATTGTTTTTTCTGTTGCCGCAGGTTTAAATGAGGTAATATTAAGTCCGCTTGTTGCATCTCTGCCTTCTGATAATCCCGAAAGAGATATGTCACAGCTCCATTCGCTTTACGGTTGGGGCGTGGTTACGGTTGTTTTAATCAGTTCGCTTTATTTTAAACTGTTCGGAACGGAAAAATGGTTTTATCTTGTTTTGTTCTGGGCATTTCTCCCCGTAATATCATCGGTTTTGTATTTTATCTCCCCCATTCCCGATATGCAGCTTGATAATAACGATGTTAAAGCTCATAAAGCAAACCGCAGAATGGGAATTTTTCTTTGTGCCGTTTGCATATTCCTCGGAAGCTATGCCGAAAACACAATGACGGCATGGATTTCAAGCTTTACCGAAATAGCATTGCTCATTCCGAAAGCTATCGGAGATATTCTCGGCATGGCGTTGTTTGCGTTCCTGCTTGCAACGGTGAGAAGTATATACGCAAAGCACGGAAAGAATATTATTAAAACATTATTTATAGGTATGTGCGGTGCAACAGTCTGCTATGCGGTAGCGGGATTATCGGGAAATATGATTATTTCATTTATTGCCTGCATAATAACCGGCATTTGCACCTCAATGCTTTGGCCCGGTACTTTGATAATGCTTGAAGAATATGTTCCGTCACCCGGCATTGCCGCATATGCACTCATGGCCGCCTGCGGTGACCTCGGAGCATCGGTCGGTCCTCAGATTACAGGTGTTATCGTTGACAACTATCCTCGCTTTACCTTTATAAATGAATTATTTTCCTCTTATTCTCCCGACCGTGCCGGACTTAAATTCAGTATGCTCTGCACGGCGCTGGTTCCTGTTTTGGGCGCCGTTTGGATACTTATTATCAGAATGCGTTTTCGCTCAGAATAAAATTTGTCGTTTTTCGTACAATTGATTTAATAAACCACAACATCTTTGGATAAATTGCAGAAAAAATACTAAATATGTCTTTTTATCTTGATTTTTTGAAGATGATGAATTATAATTAGTTATGCTTATTTTAAGGAAAAGGACTGATAAAATTGCAGCTTCTTGAAGAAAGAATCGCCGAGCAGGCACAGCTTATCGGTACGGATATTGTCAAGGTTGACATGTTCCTTAATCATCAGATTGATGTTGACCTTCTTTGCGAAATAGGCAAGGAGTTTTGCAGGCTTTTTTCGGAAAACAGCATAAATAAAATTGTCACAATTGAAGCTTCGGGCATAGGGATTGCGTGTATAGCTGCGCAATATTTCTCTGTGCCTGTTGTTTTTGCCAAAAAAGGCATTCACAAAAATGTCGGTTCGGATGTATATACCGCTAATGTTCATTCCTTTACCAAAGGAACGGATACCGAAATCGGCATTTCAAAAAGATATCTCGGAAAAGACGACCACATTCTAATAATTGACGATTTTATGGCAAACGGCGAAGCCTGCAAGGGTCTTATTAATATCGCAGACCAGGCAGGTGCAACGGTTGAGGGAATCGGAATTGTTATTGAAAAAGGATTCCAGCCCGGCGGAGACGAGCTCAGGAAGCTCGGATATAAGGTTGAATCACTTGCAATCATAGAATCTATAAACGACGGTAAAGTCGTTTTCAGATAAATAAAAATTTACGGAGGTTACCAAAATGAAGAAACTCGTCGCAATCGCTCTCGCACTTGTACTTGTTTTCGGTCTTGCGGCCTGCGGAGGAAAAACCGAAAATAAAGAAGAAGGAAACACCAATCAGGCAGTTGCCGCCGAAGGCACAGATTATTCAAAGGTAAAAATCGGATTCATCTTCTGCCACGACCCCGCTGCTTCAAACTATGATAACAACTTCTATGTTGCGGCACTCAATGTTCAGAAGAGTCTCGGTCTTGCTGACGGTCAGTTTATGTTCAAGTGGAATGTTCCCGAAGAAGGCTCGGACTGCTACGATACAGCCGCCGAAATGATTGACGAAGGCTGCACCACCGTTTTTGCGGATTCTTTCGGTCATGAGTCAAATATGCTCCTTGCAGCAGCTGATTATCCCGATGTTCAATTCTGCCATGTTACAGGTACACACGCTATAATAAGTGATTTGCCCAACTATCACAACACCTTTGCTTCCATCCATGACGGAAGATACCTTGCAGGCATTGCCGCCGGATTAAAGCTCAATCAGATGATTGAAGAAGGCAAAATTACTGCCGAGCAGGCAAAAATCGGTTATATAGGTGCTTTCCCGTATGCCGAAGTTAAATCGGGTTACACTTCATTCTTCCTCGGCGCACGCTCAATCTGCCCCTCTGCCACAATGGAAGTTATTTTCGTAAACACTTGGTTTGATATAGCTCTTGAAAGAGAAGCCGCTCTCAACCTTATCAATAACGGTTGCGTTCTTATCAGTCAGCACGCCGATTCCGAAGGTGCACCCAAGGCTTGTGAAGAAAACAATGTTCCGAACATCGCTTATAATATGAACACCATCGACCTCGGACCCACAACTTCGGTTGTTTCTTCAAAGATTAACTGGGAACCCTACTTCACCCTGCTTGTTGAGGCAGCCGCAAAGGGTACAACCATTCCCGATGATTTCTGCGGAAGTCTTGAAGACGGTTCGGTTGCTCTTACCGAAATCAATCCTGCCGCCGCTCCCGGCACTGCAGAAAAGATTGAAGAAGTTAAAGCAAAGCTTATCAGCGGTGAAATTCATGTATATGACACCTCAACATTCACAGTTGACGGTAAACACCTTGACAGCTATTTAGCCGATGTTATTGATATGGGTGACTTTGTTCACGAAACAGAAGTAATTTCAGACGGTTATTTCCACGAAAGTGATGTTGCCGGCGGACTTCGTTCGGCTCCGTATTTTGACATTGATATAGACGGCATAACCATCAAATAATTTTGCTGATGATGGGGTTGTTGCATAATGCAGCAACCCCAGTTTACTTTTGAAAAAAGAATTGCCGATACAATTCTTTTTTGAGAAATAAAGGGTAAAAGGAGATTTCAAATGGAAACGGCAGCGATTGAACTCAGAAATATCTGCAAGCGTTTCGGAAGCATTGTTGCAAATGATAATATAAATCTTTCCGTTTATAAAGGAGAAATTCTTTCACTTCTCGGCGAAAACGGAAGCGGAAAAACAACACTTATGAATATGATTTCCGGTATTTATTATCCCGACAACGGACAGATATTCATAAACGGCGAAGAGGTTATCATCAGCTCTCCGAAAGATGCTTTCAAATATAAAATAGGAATGATTCATCAGCATTTTAAACTTATTGATGTTTTTTCGGCGGCTGAAAATATCGTTCTCGGAAATGAAGACGGCAAAAAATATAATCTGAAAAACATTGTTAAAGAAGTTACGGAAATCTGCGAAAAATACGGATTTGAAATTGACCCGAACAAAAAAATTTATGAAATGTCCGTTTCCGAAAAGCAGACCGTTGAAATTCTTAAGGTGCTTTACAGAGGTGCAGATATTCTCATTCTCGATGAGCCCACCGCCGTGCTTACTCCGCAGGAAACTCAAAAGCTTTTTGCCGTTCTCCGCAAAATGAAAGAGGACGGAAAATCAATTATCATCATTACGCACAAGCTTCACGAGGTGCTTTCTCTTTCGGACAGAGTATCTGTTCTGAGAAAGGGTCAGTATATCGGAACGGTTAAAACATCCGAAGCAAATGAAGCAAAGCTCACCGAAATGATGGTCGGCAGAAAGGTTGAACTCAATATTGAGCGTTCCGAAGTTGAGACGACCGTCCCGAGACTTGAAGTTCAGGGCGTAAACTGCGTTCGTTCCGATGGAGTAAAGGTTCTTTCCGATATAAGCTTTACCGCATATTCAGGTGAAATTCTCGGAATTGCAGGTATTGCGGGAAGCGGTCAGAAGGAATTGCTTGAAGCAATTGCCGGACTTCAGCATCTTGAATCGGGCAAAATTTTATATCATAATCCGCAAACCGGGAAGCATGAAAACCTCAGAGATAAAACTCCCGTTCAGATAAGAGAGCTCGGCGTTCGTCTTTCATTTGTTCCCGAAGACAGACTCGGTATGGGACTTGTGGGCAATATGGATATCATTGATAATATGATGCTCAGAAGCTACCGCAAGGGCAAAACCTCATTTATCAGCCGTAAAGACCCGAAAGTGCTTGCAACAAAGGTTATTGATGAGCCTGAAGTTGCAACCCCGAGCGCAACAACTCCCGTAAGACGCCTTTCCGGCGGTAATGTTCAGAAAGTTCTTGTGGGCAGAGAAATCGCTTCCGCTCCCTC
>JAZQON010000014.1:0-43845 GCA_045627825.1 Acutalibacteraceae bacterium | reverse complement strand
CCTTTTTTTCTTCAGCCATTGCGGTAATTCCTTTCTTTTGCTTGGGTAGCCATGAGATACTCGAACCAAATATGGTTTTGGCGGCATATTTTTGCCGATATATCGTTAAAAATGCTCGAAATACACAAAGTATTCCTGCGCTTTTCGCCTCATCTCGGCAGAAAATCTGTCTGCCAAAACTGCGAAGCACCTTAAAATGTTGAAATTTGCGTGCAGTCCGGTGTTTCTTCGTCGAAGACATACTCTCGTATTTCAAGGAGAAAAACGCCGGAATGTGCGTAAAGTTCGCATTTTAAGGCATATTGGGTTCGGGTATCTCGTGGCTAACCGAGTGATAATAATCCGAACCCACCTTGAATCCGGCTCTTTTTCCGTCTGACTTCGTCATCGTCATTGCAAGGCGCCGATTTCAAGGAGAAAAACGCCGGAATGTGCGTGAAGTTCGCATTTTAAGGCATATAGGGTTCGAGTGTCTCGTGGCTTACTCTGAATATTTTTACTCCGTGTCCGGCAACGGAAGCGGAAATAATATTATCGGTAACAAATGTTTCCTTGCTTCTCAGGTCATAAACCTCGTATTTATCACAAAGCGGAGTTTTCATGAACGGCTCACAGACCGCTTCACGAACAGAAATCTTCATTCTCGCCGGCGTTCCGGCTTTATTAAAGAAGCAGACCGCAAAATCTCCGTTTTCAAGCGGCTTTAAAAGCACATCCTCTGCGCCGTTGGTTTTTATTCTCTTGCACTGGAAGCCGAGGGGGTCCTGGTCAATCGCAATAAGGTCTTTATCCGTAATCAACTTATATACGCTGTTTTCGGTATCGACACTGCCGTCCGGCAAAATGAATTTTCTTACATCACAGCCGAGAATAAGCGGTGCAGACATCATGCACCAAAGTGCAAAATGGCTGAGATTTTCCTCATAGCTGAGATTTGCAACGCCGACCTCAAGCATATCGGGGTCATTCCAGCCGCCGACGCCTGCATATTTTCCGAGCAGAATATTTATTTCGTAAATTGCCGCTATCGAAAGCCAGTTGGGTCTGATATCGGGAGTGGTTCTCCAAAGGTTTCCGGCACCCCTGCCCCATTTCCAGGGAAGATTTCTGCCCCATTCGCAGATTGAATAAACTATC
Source organism: Acutalibacteraceae bacterium (assembly GCA_045627825.1). Taxonomy (GTDB): domain Bacteria; phylum Bacillota; class Clostridia; order Oscillospirales; family Acutalibacteraceae; genus CAG-177. The sequence continues at coordinate 42,708 of JAZQON010000014.1, read as the reverse complement.
GGCTTTATCTCGGTACCGTTCTTTTCGGCGTATTCCCTTGCCGCACGCTTTAATTCGTTTCCCATATCGGCATACTGCATTGCGGCGCTGTCAAACAAAGATGTTACGGGATTGCAGAAAACAAGAGTATTTTCACCCTTATTCAGCTTTATTTTAAACTGCGCTCTGCCGTCGGGCGTATAGCCCTTTGCGGCAGGGACTTTTATTTTATATCTGAAACGGCTGTTTGCAAAAACTTCAAAATATTTCGCAAGCCCTGCATTTCTCCTGATTATTACGGTTAAAAGATATTCCTTTTCTTCATCGGCGGTTACGGTATAGCGTGCAAATCCACGGTTTGCGGAAAGTCCGGTTATGTAGCCGATGCCCTCTTCCTTTATAATTTCGGCTTCTCCGAAAAGAGAAGCATCCGAAACGCCGTAACCTGTTTCGTTTCCGCTTTCGCAGTCACGGATAACGATTTTTCCTATATCGGGAGCGGTTGTCGGAACGGGAACATTATGGCCGAAATCATATTTCAGATATTCTATTCCCCATTCGGCAAAGGTATCCGCATCAACCGCCTCATGACCGAGACTTGCAGGCAAATCCTCGCAGGTAAGAGTTCCGTTTGAGGAATATATACCCGCCTTTAACCCCAATGCGTTTATTTTCTTCACAAGAGCCGGTATGCCGCCCGGGAAACTCTGCATATCGCCGCAAAGTCTGCCGTTTTCATCTCTCGCCGATGACATCCAGCAGTCATCGAGATTTACATATTTATAGCCGCAGTCGGCAAGTCCGCTGTTTTTCATCGCTTCGGCGGTTTCTGTTATCAGTTCTTCGTTTATGTGATTTCTGAATGTATTCCAGCTTGACCAGCCCATCGGCGGCGTTAAAGCCGCACCGTTGCCGTATTCGTCACCGGTATCATAGGTGAGCTTCACAAAATCGGCGGCTCTTTTTGCCGCATAAATGCCCTGATTTTTTACGGTGTTAAAAATATTTCCGATATTTTCTCTCGAAAAGAAATCAGCCATAATCAATTTTCTCCTTTCAGTTCGGAAAGAACAAATGCAAAACCGTCATAATTGAAATCATCGTCAAATGTATCTGCGGATATTTTTGAGGTATTATAAACCGTTATTTTCTGAAGCTGGCAAACGGGACATTCAAGCGCTTCGGCAAATATCGTTTCAAGCGCCTTTTCCGTCATCGCCGTTCTGTCGAAAAGTCCTACCGAGGTATGAATTTTCGCCGTTATTTCGTCAATTTCAGGCGTACCGTAGCCTGTTATATTTTCGGCTCCGAGTGAATTATATCTGCCGTATGCATCACTCGTTGCGCCGTCCGCAACTCTTGATACCCATATATCCGCCTTACCCGAGGTTACCGCTTCCTTCAAGCCGTTTTCATCGGTTGAAACGATATTCAATATGATTTTCTTTTCGGCAAGAATATCCTTAAAGGCATTAAGAATGAGGTATTCAACGCCGTCTTCACCGCCGCAATAATAGCCGTTAAGCTTGTTTATAACCCTCACGCCGTTGAGCAGATATGAAGTATAATCCATGGTGCCGTATTTTTTCTCGGTTATGCCGGACGGATATTCCGCAAAACGCACGCTCAGCGGTCTGAGCGGAACGGTGTAGCTCTTGCCGAATTTTGATTCAATTGCGGTTTCGGGTGAGCATATTCCGCAAAGTGCTTTTCTTTCCGTAATATCAAGCTTTGAGGGATTTAAGAATACGGAATAATATCCGTCATCATTGGTAACGAAATATTTATATTCATCGTCTGTAAGCTTTGAAATGCGTTCCGAGGTTGCAAAAACCGTTGCGGCATCGGCATTTCCGTTTTTGACGGCATTAAATACTTTTTCGTCGTTTTCGTAATTTTCAAATTCAAGCGTATCAAAATCCGGCTTCTCGGGATAATATTTATTAGCGATGAGCTCTGCCGAATCGTTATCCGCTTTTCTGAGCACATAAGCTCCGCACCCGGGCGCAGGCTCTTCGGCATCTCTTACCTTATCGGCAAGACCCTTTACATAATTTACTGAATAAAATTCCTTTGATATTATTGCCGCATTAATTGCCGAAACGGCGTTTATATCATGTGAATTAAACAGAATTGTGCAGGAATAATCGTTGATTTTCTTTATTCCCGATATTTCGGAAACATTTATTCCGTTTTCATAATTCTTTTTTATATATTCATCCGTAAGCTTCTGCTTATACCATTCCACGGCATTATATGCCTGAGCATTTACGGCGGCTTCCGCAGAAGCGGCAAGCTTCAAAAGCTTTTCTCTTTCGGGCTTTTTGCCGAGCGCTTCATACTGAGCGGAAAGAGCCGCTTTTTCAAAATATGCTTTCCATTCCGTATTATCCGGAGCTTTTTCCTCGTTGAATTTTCCGTCAATTTCGGTTGCAATGAGATATTCTTCAAGGTCGGAAGCGGAAATCGTTGACGGTGAATAATTCAGCTTCACCCTGCTGTCTATCGCAATGAGCCTTGAAGCATAGTTTTTATCGTCAAAATAATATTCCTTTAAGCCCTCGATATCATTGAGATACCAGTCCTTATACACGCCGTCATAGCTGGCATCCGCTATGAAATGATAGAAAAAGATAACATCGTCAATCGTAACATTTCTGCCGTCTGAAAAATAAAGGTCATCTTTGATTGAAACAGTATATTTCACCTTTTCGCCGTCGGCTTTATAGGTTATTCCTCCGCAGAAATTCTTAAGACGGTTATCGGTTCCTCTTATCTGAACGGTTTGATAAATCTGCGATGAAATTTGCTTATCGGCTTCGCTCTCAGCATAAAACGGGCTGAAATTGCCGTTCATTCCCGTTACTCCGATTCTGAGCTTTGAGGAACCCGTTTTTACGGTACTGCACGCCGTGAGCATAATCATCAAAACGGCAAGAATAAATGCGGTTATATATTTAATGTGTTTCATCGGAACACTCCCTGTTCATTTATAGGAATATTTTATCACATTATATATATAAATTCAATAAAAGTTTTTACTCTTAACCGAAAAAATGCCGCCGGTCAAGCCGGCGGCAAATGTTTTATAATCAGTCTTTAAAGCCCTCAAAGCCCTTGAAAATAGCTTCGGTGTATTCGTTATCCTCGTCGGGGCTGTGGTGTGAATACCAAACCTGAGCAAAGAACGGGTTGAGCTTGGCTTCCTTATCGTAATCCCAGTGGAACTTCTTGCCTTCGCAATCGGTGGGAATTTCATTCGGGCACCAGTGGCCGCCCTTGAGAACAAGGTTTGCGGACATCATAAATTCATGACCTCTTGCGCACTTCCACTTAATCGGAGTATAGAAATCAACATATTCTTCCTCGGTTGCAAGGCATTCGCCGCCTCTGAACTGAGCAGCCTTTTTGAGGTCTTCAAGAGTAATCTCGGAAACGGGCTTGCTCTCATCATAGCCGTGGTCAAGAATAATAACATCGGATGAAGTCTTCTTCTTGGAGGGAATAACTATATTGAAATCCTCCCACTTCTCGGGAAGAGCCTTATATTCTTCCATTGAGCCGAAGTATGAAGAAATTCTTTCGGGAATGTTGTGTGAAACCCACCACTGAGTACCGTAAATCTCTTTGTTGGCAAGAGACTTCATAAATGTTTCCTTAAGTATTCCGGCAATGGGCTTTGCAAGGAATGCAAGCTTGAAATACGGTGCAACAGTATCAAGCAGACCCTTGAAATAATCCTTTACGGGGATATTGGCTCTGAAATGGCAGTATTTCTCAAGCTCGTCGCCGTCATAGTACCACTGACCGTGGAAGTTACGGGTAATGAACCAGTTGGGCTGGAACAGCTTCTTGGGAGAGCCGATTCCGAGAGTATTGAGAAGCAGGTCTTCAAACTCGAAGTTTGTAAGTCTGTATTCTTCACCGGAACCGATGTTATAGAATCTTCTCCAGAATTCTTCGGGAATATCATCGCCGCAGACATTAACCATAAGACGGGCGGAATCTTCAACGGTTGCCCATTCGAGAACGCCGTTTATGCAGACATGGAACATGATGGGGTCCATATTCTTAAGAATTTCGCCGTAAAGAATACCGGACTGTCTGAGAGAAACCCAATGCTTAAGTCCCGATTCCGCAAAAATCTCTTCAGCAAGAACCTTGGAGCAGGCATAGTGGTCATATACACTTATCTGGATGGGGTCGCCGGTGCGTGCCCAATGAGTGGGAGCGTTTCTGTCGCCTGTTTCGGCAACCGTTCCTATATAAACAACCTTAATGGCATCCGGGTCGGGCTGAGCCTTAACCGCTTTAACAATATTCTTTGCCGCCGTTGTGTTGGTAACAACAGTCTTTGTGGGATAATAATCCGCAGCAGGTGAAACCATTCCGCCTACATGAAGAACATAATCTGCGCCGGTTACGCACTTAAGAACATCCTCATATCTTTTGAGGTCGCCCCATACGATTTTAACTGACGGATGATTGAGATAGTCCTTGAACAGCTTTCTGTTCTTTTCACTGTCACGAAGGAGAACAACAAGGTTGAATTTATCCTTCTGCTTCATGAACTCATTGAAGCTGTGGAAGCCCATATTTCCCGATGCGCCGGTAAGAAATACCGTTTTTTTCTGTGCCATTATTAATTCCTCCAAATCAATTTAGCTTAAAATACGCTATATAAAATGATAACATATTAATTTACATAAATCAACATATTTTTCTGTTACAATAATTTATATTTGTAACATCATCAGATGCCGAAATATTTTTTGAAAATGTTTTCGGTAATAAGCATCTGCTCGATTTCTTTTTTATTGCTCTCGGAGAACATTGCAGGGTCTTTTGCCCTTGTGTTATAAGTCATATCAATGCCGAGAAGTCCGAGATGATATTTTGCGTTTACGGGATAAAGCTGACATTCGGCAAGCGAAGCAAACGCAAGGAATGACTGCATTTCCTTTGCTTTTTCGGGCTCGGTTTTGAAGTTTTTGCAAAGCCACGAATAAAGCTCGGGGTGGAAATTCGCCATAACGCCCGAATATCCGGCACAGCCTGCTTCGAGAGATTCAAGCAGGGTTGCGGAATTGGCATTATAAATCTTAAGTCCCGTACCCTCAACGGCTTTCAGCTTTGCTCTTATATCGTCAATATGACAGCAGGTATCTTTAAGGAACTTCATTTTGCCGTCAAGCGCACACTGTCTGAGCGTTTCTGGCTGCATAATTCTCTTATACGGATACGGGCATTCGTAAATTCCGAGACCGATTTCGGGAATTGCCTTTACGAATTTTTCATAATTCTTAAGAAAAACGCTGTCATCCTCATCCTGCTTTGCAAGACGGTTTGAAATAAACACATGGGCATCAATGCCTTCATCTATAAAGGCATTTGCTTCGTAAATCTGTCTGTCAAGGTCATCGGCGGTATGACCCGAAGCCACAACGCTCATGCCCTTGGGAAGATTTTTCATAATGAATTTAAGAAGCTCCAGTCTTTCCTCAAATGAGAGGAAGAAAATTTCGCTTGACTGGCAGATTGCGAATATGCCGTCAACACCCTTTTCCGAATACCATTCAAGAAGCTGAAGCACCGCATTATAATCAATTTTGTTATCCGCCGTAAACGGAGTTATCATGGTCGGATATACGCCGTCGGGAATTGTTTTTACCATTCTGCTCACCCCATAAAATAAATTAAGACGGTGGATTTTACCACCGCCTTTTAGTTTAATATGACTTACTTTATTTGTCAATGCTATGCGTTCATTTTTTTGCGGATAAGCTCAAGAATTTTTTTCTCACGGCGTGAAACCTGCACCTGAGTAAGCCCGAGCCTTGCCGCAGTAACAGACTGGGTGAGCCCGTTATAATACCTCAATTCTATAAGCTCCCGTTCATCTTCATCCAGTGAAGAAAGCACCTGCCGAAGAGCAAGGTTATCCGAAATTTCGTTTTCGGGCGAATCTGTGAACGCTTTTTCCGTGCTGAATTCGTATTCCTCCGAATCCATTGAAATAACGGGCATTGAAGCATTGAGCATTGCCGCCGTCTCCGCAGGGTCGCATTCAAGAGCCGAGGAAAGCTCTCCGACGGTTGGTTCTCTGCCGAGCGAAACGGTAAGCTCATTCCTGATTTTCATTGCGTTTCTCGCTTTGTCCTTAAGAGTTCTGCCCATTTTAACGCTTCCGCCGTCACGGAATATTTTTTTGATTTCGCCTAAAATGACATATACGGCATAGGTTGAAAATGCAAATCCCTTTTCCGGGTCAAAGCTCTTTGAAGCTTTCACAAGTCCGAGACAGCCTGCCTGAAAGAGGTCGTCATATTCTATCCCCCTGCCCCTGAATTTGTTGGCGCAGGAATGAACAAGTCCGATGTTCGCTTCAACAAGCTCGTTTTTCGTTTCATTCATCGAATTTACGCTCTGAAAGCTTTTTGACCAGTGTAACGGTGGTTCCTCTTCCGACTGCGGATTTTACCGTCACCTTGTCGCAGAAGCTTTCCATAACGGCAAAGCCGAGACCTGCTCTTTCTCCGCCGAGAGTTGTGAAAAGCGGCTCCATTGCCTTATTCACATCCTCTATTCCTCTGCCCTTATCCTTGATTTTGATTTTTACCGTTCTGTTTTCGTAAACCGAAACCTTTATGTAGATATAGCCGACACGGTTGGGGTAAGCATGAACTATGCAGTTTGTTACCGCTTCGCTTACGGCGGTTTTTATATCGGATAATTCCTCTATATCCGGGTCAAGCTGAGCGGCAAACGCCGCAACGCACACTCTGGCAAAGCTCTCATTCACCGAGCGGCTTTCCGTTTTCAAATTCATTTCGTTAATAGGCTTCATATTTTTACCTCACTTTTTTGTTTTCAGCGAAACTATGCTTTCAAGTCCGGCAAGCTTCATCATTGCGAACTGCCGTCTTGTTAAATTTACAACCTCAACATTGCCGCCGTAGCTGTTGACTATTCTGTATCTTCCCATAACGAAGCCGATTGCGGAGCTGTCCATAAAGGTTACTCCGTCAAAATCAAGCCGCACATTCGGCGCCAGTCTTGCCTGAATTGCTTCATCTGCTTCAAGCCGAAGCACGGCGGCGTTATGGTGGTCTATTTCTCCCGAAAGAGAAACCGTTACCCTCATCGGGGATGATGAAATTACAACCGACATTATTTACCTCCGAAAAATAAAAAATCCCTTACCAATAAGATAAGGGATTGAGAATAAAAAATTTGTTGAATTATAAGAGCTTGTCAGAATTTTATTAAATCTTCTCTGATTTCGCCCGCAAGATAGAACGAACCGCACACTATCAGCACATCGTTTTCGCCCGTTTCGGCATATCCCGCTTTAACGGCTTCGGACGGTGACGGAATATCAATGCAGTTTTTGCAGTATTTTCCGGCGGCAACTTTAAGCTCGGCGCTTGACAGAGCCCTCGGAACATTTGCCCTTGCCGCAAAAAACACATCGGCTCTTGAAGCGGCTTTTTCAAGAAAAGCATCAAAATCCTTATCAGCCATCATTGAAGAAACCATAACAATGCGTTTTTTTGCAAAATAGGTATCAATATATGCGGCAAGCGCTTCGCCGCACCCTTCGTTATGGCCGCCGTCAAGAATCACAACGGGTTTTCTTTTGATAAGCTCAAGACGGGCAGGCATTGAGGAAGCCGCAATACCGTTTATCATTGCTTCATCCGAAACACGGATGCCGTATTTTTCAAGTGCTTTAACCGCTTCAATCGCCGTGCAGGCGTTATATATCATATGCTTTCCGGCAAGCGGAAGCTTGAAACGCAATCCGTTATACCCGGCGGTTGTTCCGTCAAATTCTTCGGAAATAAACTCAAGCTTTTCCGTATCGGGAATTATAAGCGGATTATTTTCCTCTTTGCATCTTTGTTCAATCACCGAAAGTGCTCCGGCTTTCTGCAAAGGATAGGTAACGGTTACGCCGTCTTTTTTGATTATTCCGCACTTTTCAAAAGCGATTTTTTCAACGGTATCGCCGAGAATGGCGGTATGGTCAAGCGAAATGCTGACTATAACGCTCACCAGTGCCGATTTGATTATGTTTGTGGCATCAAATCTGCCGCCGAGTCCAACCTCAAGCACCACAAAATCGCAGTTGGATAATTCATAATATACAAATGCCGCCGCCGTGAGAGCTTCAAATTCCGTTGGCTGTATTCCTCTCGGAAGAAGTTCTGTTTCAATGGCATTCTTCACTTTTTCGACACATTCGGCAAGCCTGCTTTTTTCTATCATTTCGCCGTTACGCTGAATTCTTTCTCTGAAATCCGAAACATACGGGGAAATATAAAGCCCGACATTATAACCCGATTTAATAAGAATATTCGATATCATCGTTGAGGTTGAGCCTTTGCCGTTTGTACCTGCAACATGAATGATTTTCAGCTTATCCTGCGGATTGCCGAGTGCGGCACACAGTGCGCCGATTGTTTCAAGTCCCGGCTTTATGCCGAATTTTTCAAGAGAATGAATATATTCGATTGCTTCTGTACTGTTCATAGTTTCACCTTTACCGGAATTCGGAATTTAAACAGAAGTTGTGATGAAATTTGCGTATTTCACCACAACTTCTTTGAATATCAGCCTAACTTTGCAATGCTTTCTTTCAGCATTGCTATTTTTTCCTCATACTTTGCCTTGGCTTCTCTCTGACCCTGAACAACTGCGGCAGGAGCTCTCGCAACAAAGTTTTCGTTTGAAAGCTTTCCGTTTACGAAATCAAGGTCTTTCTGAACGGCGGCAAGCTCCTTATTAAGTCTCGCCTTTTCTGCTTCAAAATCAACAAGGTCACCCATCGGAATATAAATCTTTGCATCGGCGGTAACAATGCTCACCGAGCCGTCAATCTCGAATTTATCCGCAATTTCAACCTCGGAAGCGCTTGCAAGTCTCTGCATGAATACGCCGCCCTTTTTGAATGTATCGGCATAAGCGGTTGCGATATAAACCTTTGCTTTCTTTGACGGAGCAACATTCATTTCGGCTCTGCGGTTACGGATTGCTCTGACAGCTTCCATGATTCTGTCCATCTCGGCTTCTTCGCTTTCATAAGCAAGAGCTTCGTTATATTCCGGCCATGCAGAAATCATTATTGATTCGCCGTCATGCGGCAAAGTCTGCCAGATTTCCTCGGTAATGAACGGCATGAACGGGTGCAGAAGCTTGAGCGTATTGCTCATTACCCAAACGAGCACCTGCTTAACATTCTTTTCGCCACTCTGAAGTCTTATCTTTGCAAGCTCGATATACCAGTCGCAGAATACATCCCAAATGAAATCATAGAGCTTCTGAACAGCAATACCGAGTTCGAATTTTTCAAGATTATCGGTAACTTCCTTAACAAGAGTATTGTAAAGGCTGATTACCCATTTATCCTCAAGCTCAAGGCTTTCGGGAAGCTCGCACGGAATATCCTCATCGCCGATGTTCATAAGGATAAATCTTGAAGCGTTCCACAGCTTATTCGCAAAGTTGCGGCTGGCTCCCACCTTATCATCGGAAAATCTCATATCGTTTCCGGGGCTGTTGCCCGTTGCAAGAGTAAATCTGAGAGCATCGGCGCCGTATTGGTCGATAATCTCAAGCGGGTCAATACCGTTGCCGAGAGATTTTGACATCTTTCTGCCGAGTGCATCTCTTACAAGGCCGTGAATAAGAACGGTATCAAACGGAGCCTTGCCCGTATATTTGAGAGCGGAGAATATCATACGGCTTACCCAGAAGCCGATAATATCATAGCCCGTAACAAGCGTATTTGTGGGATAATAATGCTCAAGCTCTGCGGTATTTTCCGGCCAGCCGAGAGTTGAGAACGGCCAGAGAGCCGAGGAGAACCAGGTATCAAGAGTATCGGGGTCCTGCTCAACCTTGCCGCCGCAATGCGGACATTTATCCAAATCAACCTTGGAAACAGTCATCTTGCCGCAGTCCTGACAGTACCATGCCGGAATACGGTGTCCCCACCAGAGCTGACGGGAGATACACCAGTCACGGGTTCCCCTCATCCAGTTCATATAGTTCTTGGTGAAACGCTCGGGAACGAATTTTGTTTCGCCCCTCTCAACAGACTCAATTGCAGGCTTTGCAAGCGGGTCCATACGAACAAACCACTGCTTAGAAACCATCGGTTCAATGCTTGTATGGCAACGGTAGCAGGTGCCGACCTCGTGCTTAAGAGGTTCAATATACTTAATATATCCGCCGGCTTCAAGGTCTTCGAGAATTGCCTTGCGTGCTTCCGTTGTGGTCATTCCGGCATATTTTCCGCAGTCGAGAACCTCGGGTTCATCGGGTGCGGCTTTTCCGCTTGCGATATATTCATCCGCTTCCGCTTTGTCCGCCGCTCCGGTGAGGTGACCGTCATAAGTGAAGGTTCTCACAACGGGCAGATTATGACGCTTGCCGACCTCGAAGTCGTTGGGGTCATGAGCCGGAGTGATTTTAACAACGCCTGTTCCCTTGGTCATATCGGCGTGTTCATCGCATACTATCGGAATTTCCTTATTGAGCAGAGGAAGAATAACATGGCATCCGTGAAGATGCTTGTATCTTTCGTCCTCGGCGTTTATTGCAACGGCGGTATCGCCGAGCATTGTTTCGGGTCTGGTTGTGGCAAGCTCAAGCTGTTCGCCTGTTTCCTTAACAGTGTAAAGCAGATGCCAGAAATTACTGTCCTTTTCCTCATATTCAACCTCGGCATCGGATATTGAGGTGTTACAGCACGGGCACCAGTTAACCATGCGGTTTCCTCTGTAAATGAGGTCTTCCTCATAAAGACGGCAGAATACCTCACGAACCGCCTTACTGCATCCCTCGTCAAGAGTGAAACGGGTTCTGTCCCAGTCGCAGGATGAGCCGAGCTTTTTAAGCTGTTCGATTATTCTTCCGCCGTACTGCTCTTTCCATTCCCACGCTCTCTTAAGGAAGCCCTCTCTGCCGAGGTCTTCTTTTGAAATTCCCTCTTCCCGCATGGTTGCAACGATTTTTGCTTCCGTTGCGATTGAAGCATGGTCGGTGCCGGGTAGCCACAGAGTGTCAAAGCCCTGCATTCTTCTCCAGCGGATAAGGATATCCTGAAGAGTATTATCAAGGGCGTGACCCATATGAAGCTGACCAGTTATATTCGGGGGCGGAATAACAATGGTATAAGGTTTTTTGTCGTTTTCAACCTTGGCATGGAAATATCTTCCCTTAAGCCAGAAATCATAAATACGGTCCTCAACATTTTTGGGGTCGTACTGTTTGGCAAGCTCTTTTGCCATATAAAAACTTCCTTTCTTCGTGAGACATAAAAAAACGCCCCACAGATTTAAAAATCAATGAGGCGGATATATATACCCGTGGTACCACTCAAATTGCGCACAGCCGGGGCTGAGCGCCGCTCGAATACATTAACGCTGCAAAACGGAAAGGTTCTACGGCGCAAAAAGCGCTTTCTTCCTTTCGGCTCGTGAGCTACATCCGCAAAGCTGTTTCCGACGGCTCGCACCAACCGCCGCTTCTCTGACGGGCATATTTTGCGGAACTCTCATTCAATGCCTTTATATATCAAATTGTAATGATTTTAACATATAAAAAATGTGTTGTCAATATAATTTATCATAAAATATGCAAAACAGAGGGAATGAGCAATTTGAATAAGCTTGTAAAAAACACGGCAATGATGACCGCCGTAAATCTTATAATGCGTTCAATCGCCGTGAGCTTCAACGCATATCTGACTTCAAAAATCGGTTCTGCCGGAATGGGACTTTTTCAACTCGTTATGACCGTTTATTCTCTTGCCGTTACGCTCTCATGCGGCGGAGTAAGACTTGCCGGAACGAGAGTTACGGTGAGCGCTTCGGAGTCGGATAAGCTCGATGTAAACAAAACTGTTAACAAATGCGTTTTATATGCACTTTTCTGCGGATGCGTTTCCGCTCTGCTTTTGTATTTTTCGTCGGGCTTTGCGGGAAATATATTGCTGTCGAATTCCGCAACCGTGAAGCCACTCAGAATACTTGCCGTCAGTCTGCCTTTCACGGCAATGAGTGCGGCATACAGCGGATATTTCACCGCCAAAGGACAAATTCCGCAGTATTCGGTTATTCTTCTGATTGAGCAGATTACAAGAATTTCGGTTGTTGTGTTTCTTCTCAAAAATCCGTTATCCGGTTCCGCCGAATATTCCTGCACCGCCATTGTTATAGGAATGACTGCCGCCGAAACAGTTTCGTTTCTGCTTGCAAAAGGCTTTAAATCGCTTACTCAATTAAGAACGGGAAAAGCTCCGGCGGTTTCGCTTCGTGAAATTTTGAGGATAGCAATTCCCGATGCTTCCGGCACAACGGCAAGAAGTCTGCTTCTCACGCTTGAACATCTGCTGATACCGAAAGGGCTTGAAAAATCCGGAGAAAACAGCACATCCGCTCTCTCGGCTTACGGCAACATTCACGGCATTGCTTTGCCGGTTCTGCTCTATCCCTGCGCCGTGCTGACCTCGCTTTCCGCTCTGATTGTGCCCGAGCTTGCAAAGCTCAACGAATGCGGAAGCAAAAGCGAAATAAACCGCACCGTATCCAAAAATCTCAGAAGAACGCTTTTTTATTCACTCACCTGCGCCGCCGTATGTTTTCTGTGTGCTCCCTTTATTTCAAATATTATTTATAAATCCGATGAAGCCGTGCAATATATCAGAATATTGTCCCCTCTCGTGCCGATAATGTATATGGACACCGTGACCGACGGAATGCTGAAAGGGCTTGATAAACAGGTAAGCTCGATGATATATAATCTCATTGATTCGGGCGTATGTGTTATTCTTGTTTATCTGCTTCTTCCGAGATACGCCGTGAAAGGCTACATTTTCATTCTGTATATAAGCGAAATTCTGAATTTTTATCTGAGCTTCCGTAAGCTTATTTCGGTTTGCGATATCGAAATTTTCTCAAAACGGCAGCAATATTTTTCTCCATTGAAAATATGAATGTTAAACGCTTTCAACCTTTTTTGTATAATTACACAATAATAGTCAACATCAGAGGTTTCAATTTGTAAAGCTGTAAAAAATTAAAAAATTGCGGTATATTTTAATTGACACGCAAAAACCACGGTGTTATAATTTAAAATCATAATTTAATACGGTAAATCGACAGCTTATTAAAACAAGCTGTTCATATATTGCGGAAGGGTGAAAATCTATGAATTATGTTGACAGCGTATTGGAAAATCTGAAAAAGAAGTATGCAACCCAGCCTGAATTCATTCAGACGGTTGAAGAGGTTCTCGGCTCAATCAAGCCCGTTATCGAAAAGAACGAAAAGCTTTACAGAGATAACGCCATTCTTGAAAGACTTACCGAACCCGACAGAGAAATCACTTTCAGAGTTACATGGGCTGATGATAACGGAAATTATCATGTAAACACCGGTTACAGAGTTCAGTTCAACAACGCCATCGGTCCTTACAAGGGCGGACTTCGTTTCCATCCCTCGGTTTATATCGGCATCATGAAGTTCCTCGGCTTTGAGCAGATATTCAAAAACAGTCTCACAGGTCTCCCAATCGGCGGCGCAAAGGGCGGCTCGGATTTTGACCCCAGAGGAAAGAGCGATGCAGAAATCATGAGATTCTGCCAGGCATTCATGACAGAGCTTTACAGACACATCGGCGCAGATGTTGATGTTCCCGCAGGTGACATCGGCGTAGGCGGCAGAGAAATAGGCTATCTCTTCGGTCAGTATAAGAGAATCAAAGGCAACTTTGAAAACGGCGTTCTCACCGGCAAGGGCATCCATTACGGCGGTTCTCTCATCAGACCCGAAGCAACAGGTTTCGGCGCAACCTACTATGCAGCAGAAGTTCTTAAGCACTTCGGTGAAAGCATCGAAGGCAAAACCTTTGCGGTTTCCGGCTTCGGCAATGTTGCATGGGGCGCAGTTTCAAAAATCACCGAGCTCGGCGGCAAGGTAGTTACAATTTCCGGCCCCGACGGTTACATTTATGATAAAGACGGTATCAGCACTCCCGAAAAGATTAAATTTATGCTCGAAATGAGAGCTTCCGGCAGAGATAAGGTTCAGGATTATGCCGATAAGTTCGGCTGTGAATTCTTTGCAGGTCAGAAGCCCTGGGGCACAAAGGTTGATGTTATTATGCCCTGCGCAACCCAGAACGAGGTTGACATGGAGCAGGCAAAGAAAATCGTTGCAAACGGCGTTCCTTATTATATTGAGGTTTCCAATATGCCCACCACCAACGATGCTCTTGCATATCTTAAGGAAAACTGCAAGGTTGTTGCTCCTTCAAAGGCTGTTAACGCAGGCGGCGTTTCGGTTTCCGCTCTCGAAATGAGCCAGAACTCCATGAGATATTCATGGACTGCCGAAGAGGTTGATGCCAAGCTCAAGCAGATTATGAAGGATATCCACGATAATTCCGCAGCGGCTTCCGAGAAATACGGTCTCGGTTACGACCTTGTTGCAGGCGCAAACATCGCCGGCTTCGAAAAGGTTGCTCAGGCTATGATAGCTCAGGGAATTTCGTAATCTCGGATAAATAAATAAGCTCTCTGCTTCATCATTTAAGCGGAGAGCTTTTTTATAATTCCCGATTAATATTTATTTCCCAGTTCCCAGAAAGCGACGGCGCTTGCGGCGGCAACATTGAGGGAATCAACGCCGTGGGTCATCGGAATTTTTATAACATAATCGCATTCGGAAAGAGTTTCATCGGAAAGCCCGTCTCCCTCCGTTCCGAGGATAACGGCAAGTCTTTCCTCACTTTTCAGGCGTTCATCGCAGATTTCAACAGAATCGTTCCTTAACGCCATTGCCGCCGTTTTAAATCCGAGTGAATGAAGCTGAGATGCGGTATTTTCTTTATTCATAAATGCCCACGGTATTTGAAACACCGTTCCCATGCTCACTCTGATTGCCCGTCTGTAAAGCGGATTACTGCAATTTGCGGTCAGCAGAACGGCATCCATATTAAGTGCGGCGGCGCTTCTGAATATTGCTCCCACATTGGTGGGATTCATCACAGCTTCGAGCACGGCAACTCTTTTGGCATTTGCCGTAACCTCCCGGGCATTCGGGAGCTTTTTTCTTTTCATGGCACAAAGAACCCCTCTTGTGAGCTCAAAGCCGGTTATCTGCGTGAGAACATCAAAATCCGCAGTATATACGGGTATATCTCCGCAGCGCCTGATTATTCCGGCGGCTTCACCCGTTATATGTTTTCTTTCAATCAGCATTGAAACGGGCTCATATCCTGCATCAAGCGCTCTTTCAACCACCTTCGGGCTTTCCGCAATAAACATTCCCTTTTCGGGCTTATCACGGTTAAGAAGCTGATTTTCATTAAGCCTTGCAAATATATCAAGCTCGGGAGCCGTAAAATTTTCAATCTCGACTATTTTCATTGATACCGTTTCTTTCCGTTTTTTATTCTGATTATAGCATAAGGTATATTTTTTTCAAGAAAAAATTGCAAAAATAAATACGGTATAGTATAATAGCAATATTAATATAGGAAACCCTATATATCCGAATTGAGGTGTGTTTATGCAAATCGGTGAAAAAATTCTTTCGCTTCTTCTTTCGCTTTATATGTCATTGGTTCCGTTTGCATCCTCTCCGGCTCAGCCGATGAATGAGGTTCAGAGCTCGGAAATGATACTCGATGTTGCGCTGTTTTCCGATACACACATAAAAGGCGAAGACAGTCTTTCAATCAAAAATTTCACAAGGGGCATTGATAATCTTTCGGCAAATTACGCCGGAACGGATGCCGTTGCTTTCTGCGGAGATTTAACCAACGGCGGAAAAGAAAGCTCCTTAAAGCTTTTCTATGAAACGCTCAAAGCTCATTCCACGGCGGAAAAATTCATCTGCGCACCGGGTAATCACGATGTGGGGCTTTCGGCGCTTTCCAACGATGATGCACGCAAATTAAACATTGAATACAGAAATGAATATATTAATGCTCAGGCAGAAAACATATATTACAGCACCGATGTGAACGGCTACGGCTTTATTGTTATCGGCGACGATATCGGAAACAAATCGAACACTCCCGTTATATCGGATGAACAGCTTGCATTTCTCGATAATGCACTTGCAAACGCCACCGAAAACGGCAAGCCCGCATTTGTTCTCTGTCATTGGCCGCTTTGCAAAACAAACGGTCTTGAAAGGCTCTGGCCTGGCGGCGGAGTAAGCAAGGAAACAAGCGAGGATATTAAGAATATTCTTAAGAAATATAATAATGTATTTTTCATCAGCGGCCACACTCACGGCGGTCTGACAAGTGAAAGATTTGAACGCTTTTTCGGTTACAGCTGTGTTGAAACCGACGGCGGCGTAACCTATGTGAGCCTGCCGACTTACGGCAAATTCAACCGTCACGGTCCTCTTTCGCCATCAATATATGTTCGTATGGAGGTCTATGCGGACAGAATAGTTTTCCGTCCGATAAATCTTCGCAAGCTTAAGGAATATCCCGATTATAACAAAACCGTATTACTGTCAGGAAGTTACAATGATTAAGAAACAGAAATTTGACTGGATTGCTTTTTTTAAGGCGGTTGCCGCAATAGCAATTCCGGTTGCACTCCAGAATTTACTCACAACAACCGCTTCAATGGTTGATACAATTATGATTGCTCCGCTCGGTCAGAATTCCGTTGCGGCAGTCGGCTTGTGCGCTCAGTTTTCCTCGCTGATGTTTTCCTGCTATTGGGGCTTCGTCGGCGGCGGAATGCTGTTCTTTGCCCAGTATTGGGGAAGCAAAGACGATGACGGCATTGACCGTGCATACGGCACAACATTTTGTTTTATGATGACGGTTGCGCTGATTTTCACCGTTGCCGCAAAGTTCTTTCCTCAGCTCATAATGAAGCTTTATACCGATAAAGCAAATATTCAGATAATCGGAGTTGATTATCTCAATACGGTTGCATTCTGCTATCCGTTTCAGGTTTTCTCCATGGCTATGAGCGCCCTGCTCCGCTCAACCGAAAAGGTAAGAATACCTCTGTTTGCTTCGATAGTTTCGGTCAGCTCGAATATTCTTCTCAACTGGATTTTTATATACGGCAAGCTCGGACTGCCCGCCATGGGCGTTAAGGGTGCGGCTCTTTCAACAACCTGCGCCGCATTCATAAACTGTCTTGTTATTATAATTCTCGCAAAGGTACAGAAATACCCGTATCTTTTCCACTTCAAAAAGCATTTTGATTTTTCAAAGGGCTGGATAAAAACCTATATAAAAAAGTGCTTTCCGATTATATGCAACGAACTGCTTGTCGGCATCGGCTTTATGATAAGCAATGTTGTTCTCGGCAGACAGCCCGAGGATGCCATAGCCGCCCTTGCGGTATTCAGAACTCTTGAGGGCTTTGTAATTTCGTTCTTCAGCGGATTTTCAAATGCCGCATCCGTGCTCATCGGAAAAAGCGTTGGCGCAGGCAAAATCGAAATTGCATATGAGAGAGCGAAAAGGCTTGTTCTGCTTTGCGGAATAGTTATCGCCATGGTCTGTGCGGCAATGTTCATATTCAGCGAACCGATACTCGGCGTTATGAGCCTTTCGGGAAATTCACTCAAAATCGGCAGAGGAATGCTCGGCATTTACTGCGTTGCGGCGGTTATCAGAATGTGCAACTGGGCACAGAATGATATTTACCGCTCCGCCGGAGACACATTTTTCGGAACGGTTATGGAAATCGCATTTATGTATGCACTTGTTATACCGAGCATATGCCTTACGGGGCTTGCGTTTAAACTCCCGACCCTTATCGTTTTCGCCTGCTGTTATATTGATGAGCCCATAAGGCTCGGGCTTATGCAAAAGCATATGTATTCGGGAAAATGGATAAAGCCCGTAACCAATCAGGGTATTGAAGCCGTTAAGGAATTCAGAAAAAGAAAAAATATCTCGTGAGGAAAATCAATGAAAAAAATACTCATCGTTCTCACCGGCGGAACCATCTGCTCCGAATACAGAGGTAGCGTAAAATATCAGGGTGATAAAACCGAAACTGTTCTCGAAAACAGCTTTGAAAATTCGGGTTCACCGTTTGCAAACTCGGTAATATTCAAATCCACCGAAAATTACGGGATTTTCAGCGAAAATATGACGGTTTCAAAGTGGAACAAGCTCATTGATATTTTTCGGAATATGCCCGAATTTCGTGATACTGCCGCCGTTAAAGGCGATTATCCGTCACTCTGCGGAAGAAAAATTTCATCCGATGAAAATGTGTTTGACGGAATAATAATCGCTCACGGCACGGACACTCTGGCTTATTCAGCCGCTCTTTTCTCAATTCTGCTTAAAAACATGGGTGTACCCGTTTTTCTTGTTTCAAGCAATGAGGCTCTTTCCTCGGAGCGTGCCAACGGAAAAGCAAATTTTGCCGCCGCAGTTGAATGTATCTGCAACGGAATAAAGCCCGATGTATATGTCACATATAAAAACAGTGACGGCAAAATGTATCTGCACCTTGCTTCAAGGCTGATGCAATGCCCGAATTACAGCGAAAATTTTCACAGTGCCGGAGAGCTTGATATATCGGCGCTTACCGCCGATGAAATATCCGAAATTCTTCCGAAAAGCACACATATTTATGACGGCAAAACCGTTGATATATTTGAGAATTGGTGGCTTGAAAACTCGGTTCTGAAAATCAACCCGTATGTGGGGCTTGACTATGATTTTTTCGATTTTTCAAAGGTGAAAGCCGTTCTGCACGGCACATATCATTCGGGAACGGTCTGTTCCGAAACGGCTGAAAAAGCCGATTATATAAACTCGGTTATTTATCTTTCCGAAAAGTGCGGCGATATTCCGCTCTATGTTTCACCGTCCGATTTCGGCGGCGGAACATATGAAACGGTTCACACAGCCGCAAAGAATGCGAAAATAAAATTCGTTAACGGTTTCACCGATGAAATGCTCTATGCAAAACTGCTTATTGCAGTTTCATATAAGCCGCTTAAGGACTGCGTCGATGAATTCATATACGGCGAATACAATAAAGAGACAGTCATCTGACAATATTTTGCTTGCTCTCACGGAAATTCTGTGATATTATAAAATAAATCTTTGGTAAGGAGCGATTAAATTGACCCGTTTTGAAAGTGCAAAAGAAATATATTCATCCTACGGCATAAATGCGGAGGCCGCAATCGAAAAATTAAAGGATGTAACCATATCCGTTCACTGCTGGCAGGGTGACGATGTTACCGGCTTTGACAGCAGAGAAAGTCTTTCCGGCGGAATACAGACAACCGGAAACTATCCCGGCAAGGCAAGAACTCCCGAGGAGCTTATGGCTGACCTTGATAAGGCGTTTTCGCTCATTCCGGGCAAAAAGAAGCTCAATCTTCATGCAAGCTATGCAATTTTTGACGGCGAACCCGTCGGCAGAGATAAAATCGAACCGAAGCACTTTGCAAAATGGGTTGAATACGCAAAGGAAAGAAATATGGGTATCGACTTTAACCCAACTTTCTTTTCGCACCCCATGGTAAAGGATAATCTCACTCTTTCGTCACCCGATGAAGAAGTGCGTTCATACTGGGTTGAGCACGGCAAAGCCTGCATAAAAATCGGCGAATATTTCGCAAACGAAACAGGCATTCCCTGCGTTATAAACTTCTGGATTCCCGACGGCTACAAGGATATTCCGGCTGACCGTTTTGCACCGAGAGCAAGGTTCAAAAAATCGCTTGACGAAATTCTTGCTGTCCCCTACGATAAAACAAAGGTTTATGTTACGCTTGAATCAAAGGTTTTCGGCATCGGACTTGAAAGCTATACGGTCGGTTCTGCCGAATTCTGCCTGAGTTATTCAACTCAAAACGGCATTGTTCCGCTCATGGATAACGGCCACTATCATCCCACCGAGGTTGTTTCCGACAAGATACCCACCCTCCTCCTTTTCAACGATAAAATTGCTCTGCACATCACGAGAGGTGTTCGCTGGGACAGTGACCATGTTGTTCTTTTCGATGATGAAACAAAGGAAATCGCAAAGGAGATAGTCAGAAACGATGCACTTGACAGAGTGTTCATCGCAACCGATTATTTTGATGCTTCAATCAACCGCATTTCCGCATGGGTAACGGGTGTTCGCAATGTTCAGAAGGCTCTTCTTTTTGCAATGCTCCAGCCCGATGAAAAAATGAAAGCGCTTCAGGATAAGGCACAAACCACCGAGCTTATGGCGCTTCAGGAGGAAATGAAAACCGCACCCTTCGGTGATATCTGGGAAGAATTCCTCACCCGTGAGGGCGTTGAAAAGAACTATTTTGCAGAGATAGCAAAATATGAAGCCGAAGTTCTTTCAAAGAGATAAAACATAATAAAAACGCCGCACCGATTAAGGTGCGGCACAAGCAGTTAAAAATCCCTGAATCTCAAACGAGGTTCAGGGATTTTTAAATATAAATTAATTATCCAACCGGGTATATCGGGTAATAGTACGGCTTATCAAGGCGTTCTTCTTTGGGAATATCCGAAGTACCGTTTTCATTTTATATTTTATTGTCCGTATCTCTCCAACGGTTGCCACTCGATATCCGCAATTCCCGCACCGTCTTCGATTTCGGCTTTCAGATAATAAAACTGTTCTTCGCTGACAGCTTCCCGTTTGCTTTCTCCTTTAACATCGTAAAAACAAAAATATTCATCACCGTTTCCGGCAAGCTGTTCAATATACTGAGTAAAACCGTCCTGATACCTGAAATAGCAATAGCTCGGGCAATCCGGCGAAGTGCTGTCATCAACACGCAGTACACCGTTTGAAAGAATCGTTCTTTCACGCAGAGCCGTTCCGCCGAACTGCGTAAACACTTCACTTGCACGGATATCCGTTTCGGGAAACGGTGCTCCGTCGCTGAGCACAAGCCACGCTTCCCCGTTTCTTATTGTATAGATTTTACAATATACCTGCGTTTTTTCGCCTGCATCCGAACCGTTTTCATCCTGCCCCACAACAGTAATTCCTTTACTGAGCAGTAACTCATCAACGCCGTTTCCGTCAATGTCAAGAAGCGCATACCGATACCAATTCATATCATAATCAGACAGTTTCAGGGTCTGCACATAATTATAATAATCCGAAACAACAGCTTTGTAAGGGTCGCTGTTGTCGTATTCCTCGGTTTCCGAATATAATTCGGGATACATCATCATTGCATCTTCGTCATAATCCGGATTGTCAAAATCCGTCTGTTGCTCATCGGCAAACTGATAATAATTTTCATCACCGTCAAAATAAAAGTCATCCTCGGAATTTAAGCTTTCACTGCATGACGGCAAAAAAGGCAACGCCGCCAACAATATGACAAGCAACAAAATCTTATATTTCATTGTTCTTTCCCCTTTTTTACGCATAACACCGATATAAATCATTTTTATTTTCAAATCAAATATAGCATAAACCGAAAAAATATTCAATATAAATAATTTATTTCATAAAAAGCACGCCGGCCAAAGGGCGGTACATCTTAAAGCATTGCATTAAGAACATTCCGCTCAATAAATTCTATTCTGTCAAAAACCAAAGGCTTAAAATAACCGGTAACGCTTATTACAACATTTTCTTTCCTGTTAATATATATTGCGTTGCCGCCGTCTCCTATTGCCGCAATTACATTATCTGTTCTGTGCGGAAGCCACCAAAGGTAACCGTAATTCTGATTTCCGAATTTTTCTCCCGGACTGACATAGGATTTTGTCATCTCTGCTATCCATTTTTCACTTACGATTCTTTCTCCGTTATATATTCCGTTATGTAACACCATCAATCCCACTTGAGCCATTTCGTAAGCACTGAGCGATAATCCCCATCCGGCTGTCGGCATACCTGACGGATCCGTAAACCATACCTTACCGTGGTCACCTTTATTCATCAAGTATTCAAACTGCTCCTCTTTACTTGCGCAATTAGCATTTTTTCTCGGTTCAATTCCAAGAGGTTTAAACAAATACTCATTCGCAAATTCCAGCACATTCATGCCGGAAGACGCTCTGATAATACCCAAAAGAATCTGAATGCCAAGTGTATGATATCTGAACTCATTGCCGATGCCGCCTTTGCCACCCAAAATATCCAGAGCCGCAAATGTCCAATCTTTACCGGTACATACTTTTGTCCAAGGTTCGCTTTTCCCTTTGTAGGGCGCCGTCATCGTCAAAAGGTGTTTAATTGTGACATCATAAATCGTTTTTTCACCTCTTTTGACTTGGTAGATATCCGGAGCAAAATAATCCATCACCTTGTCATTTACACTCCCGATGATTCCTTTATCAACAGCAATTCCGGTTAATACCGAAGTAATGGATTTGGTTACCGACATGACATTCATTGTGTCTTCTCTGTTAAACCCATATCGGTAATCCTCAATTAAAAGCTCATCACCTTTATAAGCTACAATTTGCGTAATATTAACATCATTTTTGCTCGAATAATTATTCTGTATTTTCATTTCAAAATCATCTCCGATATTAAGACTATAATAATTTAAAATTTTTTTCAAGAGAAAAATGGTGTTTTTGCATAGAAAAAAAGGCAGTAGACTTTCCATCAAAATCTACTACCTTATCCGGCGCAGTGCAAGTGACTCGACTCGCACGCCTGCGGGCGTTTGGTCGTCGGCGTTCGGCGCCGTCTCTCCTTAAAGTCCATATAAAAGCAAAAAAGCAGCATTATCCAAACGAATTCGAATAATGTTGCTTTGGCGCGCTGCAAGGGACTCGAACCCCTGACTTTTTGGTTCGTAGCCAAACACTCTATCCAGCTGAGCTAGCAGCGCATATGCAACCTGAGTTCCGATTGCCAAAGTATATTACCATATATTAAGACAAAAATCAAGCCCTAAATTGAAATTTTTTTACTTTTTTCCGAATTTTTTTCATTCTTCTTGACATAAACTTATTTCGGTGCTAAAATCAAATTAACATATGAACAGTTGTTCATATGTTTGAAAGTGGGTGTTTGTTACGGAAAGTAAAAATACTGTTAAAGGGCACATCTGCGAAGCGATAAATCAATCCGCAGAGCCGAATATAGAAGTTTTATATGACCTCTCGGAGCTGTTCAAGGTTTTCGGAGACAGCACGAGAATACGCATCCTCACCGCCCTCACAGACGGTGAAATGTGCGTTTTTCATCTTGCCGAGCATCTCGGAATGGGTCAGAGCGCCGTTTCGCATCAGCTCAGAATACTGCGCACAAGCGGTCTTGTGCGTCCACGCCGTGAGGGAAAAACGGTTTATTACGCTTTGGATGATGAGCATGTAAGAGAAATTCTCGAAGCAGGTCTTGAGCATATACTTCATCGGCAGGGAGGTATAAAATGAATCACTCCGAGCATGAAGAAAATCATATTTTTTCAATTGCCGTTACGGTTATCGGCGCCGTTCTGACCGTTTTATCATTTTTCTTTTCAGGAACAGCCGAAAATATTCTGCTGATTTCCGCCTGCCTGCTTTGCACTCTTCCGATTATCAGAGATGCTTTTGAAGCACTCAGAGAAAAAGAAATTGAAGAATCTGTTCTGCTGATAATCGCAGTTACGGCGGCACTGATAACAGGCGAATACTTTGAAGCCGCCGCAGTAACGGTTTTATTCGGGTTCGGCGAATTACTCGAAGACTTTGCAAGAGACAGAAGCCGCCGCTCAATTGAAGAAATTTACGGCATAATCAGCGACACTGCAAACAGAATTGAGTCTGACGGAACTCTTTTGAAAATTGACTCCGATGAAATCAAAGCCGGAATGAAGCTTGCCGTTCTGCCGCACGAAATAATTCCTGCCGACGGCATTATTATTGATGGCGGCGGTGATGTTGACACCTCTCCCCTAACCGGCGAAAGTCTGCCTGTTCAGGTTCAGGCAGGAGCAAAGCTTCTGAGCGGATATATAAACGGAAATAACACTCTTTATTATGAAGCAACGGAAGATAAAAACAATTCTTCGGCGGCAAGAATTGCCGAAGCGGTTGAAAAAGCCGCTCAGGATAAAGGCAAATCGCAAAGCATCATTTCGGAATTCGCAAAATACTATACTCCGTCGGTTATTGCCGCCGCTCTGCTGATTGCAGTTATTCCGTCGGTTATAACGGGAAATTTTGAAACATGGATTCACCGTTCACTCATCCTGCTTGTTGCTTCATGTCCGTGCGCAATAGTGCTTTCTGCTCCTCTTGCGTTCTTTTCGTCAATGGGAGCCTGTGCAAAAAACGGTATGATAGTCAAAGGAAGCAGATATATTGAAGCCCTTGCGAAAGCCGATACCGCAGTATTTGACAAAACGGGTACCCTCACCGAAAACGAGCTTGAAACGGGTAAAATTCATTGCAAAGACGGTTTTGACAGCGATTATATTCTCTCGCTTGCCGCAAAATGCGAATTCGGTTCATCACACCCGATTGCAAAGGCGATAACCGCATCGGCAGGCGATGTTGATACATCCGATGTTACCGATATCACCGAGATACCCTCCGGCGGAGCTTCGGTTAATGCCGCCTGCGGAAAAATTCTCTGCGGCGGAAAAAGATTTATGAACGATGAATGCATTGATATTTCGGGTTTTCCCGATGCTCCCGTTTATGTTGCGTTAAACGGAAACACCGTGGGAGCAATTGAAATCGAGAGCAGAGTGAGAAGCAATGCGGCGGCGGTTATTTCGGCTTTGAAAAATCTCGGAATAAAGAAAACGGTTATGCTGACTGGTGACGGTGCGGAACAGGCAAAAAGGATTTCTGACCTGTGCGGAACGGATAAATATTACAGTTCTCTTCTGCCTGACGGAAAGGCAAATGCGCTGAGAAAAATTAAAGAAGATGCAAAAAGCGTTATATATGTCGGTGACGGGATAAACGATGCACCCGTGCTTGCTCTTGCCGATGCGGGAGCCGCCATGGGTCTCGGAACAAGAGCGGCAGGCGAAGCCGCAGACTTAATTCTTACCAACTCCGACCTTTCCAAATTACCCGATGCAATATTGCAGAGCAAACGCACAATGTCGGTTCTGAAAACAAATATCATATTTGCGATTGCGGTTAAAATTGCGGTGATAGCATTGGGAATTATCGGCATTGCGCCGATGTGGTGGGCAGTTCTCGCCGATGTGGGAACGATGATAATATGCGTTATAAATTCCTCACGGCTGTTAAAAGTTAAGCATATCTCTTACGAATAAAATAAATCCTCAATAACATCCGCTACCTGATTTCTTTCAACCGCATTTTCATTGCAAAGCACGGCGAATCGTTCCGCATCTTCTGCGTTTTCGGCAAAAGTGCAGATTACCCCCGTTTCATCCGCTATTCCGAAAAGAACGGTTTCATTTTCAGATGTTCTTATGTTTTCCGATATAAGTCGATACATTTTGTCACCCCGTTATGTGATGAATTGTCACATATTGTATCTCATCAGTCGGAATTTGTCAATAGTTAATTTCAAAAAAACAGGCTGTACCGGTATTGCGCCGATACAGCCTTGATTTTATTTTGTCGGTATAGCTTCACGGTGAGCGACCACAAACGCCGCAAGCTCCGAACCGGCTTTTGCCGCTTTCGGGATATCTCCGCTCTTGATATATTCGTTCAGAAACGCCGCCGAATAGCTGTCCCCTGCTCCCACGGTTGAAACGGTTTCGGTTTTCACCGCTTTCACCGTAAAAAATTCATCTGTACATTTTTTATAAATTGCCGAACCCTTTTCTCCCATTGTATAAATTATAACCGAAATATTTTTAAACGCTTCGGAAATTGCTTTAAGCTTTTCTTTCATATCCGCTGAATTTTCATAAAATCCGAAGCCGGCAAGCAGAGGTTCCTCTTCATCACTGAGCTTTAAAACGGTCGCATTCCGAAGGCAGGTCAGGCAGGATTCTCTGTCATAGCAGTCTTTTCTCAGATTAATATCGCAGAAAATTTCTTTGAATTTGCATTCTGAAAGGATTTTATTCAATGCCGCTCTTGAAACCGTTTCTCGCTGGATGAGCGTTCCGAATGCGAAAACATCCGCAGAATACGCCCTGATTCTTCCGATAATATTTTCATCAAGTCTTATATTGTCATATGCCGCAGGGCGCAGAACATCATAAGACGGAACTGCGTTTTCATCAACCGTCACAAGGCATTTTCCCGTTTCAAGCTCCGATAATCCAACAAATCCGGTATCAACTCCGAAGCCTTTCAAAAAAATTTTTGCCTTTTCTCCCCATTCGTCTTTTCCGACAGCGGAAATAAGTGCACTTTCCGCTCCGAGCAAAGCACAGTGAGCGCAAAAATTAAGCGGTGCTCCGCCGATTTCGGCATTTTCGCCGTATATATCAAAAATTATTTCTCCGATTGATAATACTTTCAAATTTCTCACCCCGGAATATTTTATATCAAATCGGAGAATTTGTCCATAATGTTTTTTTATTTTGACAAAATACAGTTGAAAAACCGTATGAAATGTGATATTCTTCTGTTATAAAAACAAAGGAGTTAAAGCGGAGGTAAAATAAATGCTTTATAATTTCTTCACATCATTTTTTATGCCGTCAAAAGTTTACTACATAACAATGCTTATCAGCGCACCCGTTCTCTGTGCGGTTCTGCTTGCAATATTCAAAAATAAGCTTCCGAAGGACCACGGCAGAGAATTTGCTGTTAACGGAATGAAATCCGCAGGCAAAATCAGAGGTGCCGGAATAATTTTTATCTGTTCCTTTATTATCTGCGCTCTTATTTTTGTTCCTTTGAGAACGGAATACCTGATATATTATCTGATGATTTTTCTCGAAATGCTTTCGGGCTATCTTGATGACCGCTCCGAAAAACCGTGGGGAGAATACCTCAAGGGCGTTATTGACCTTATCATTTCGGCTCTTACCGCAATAAATTTTGTTTATTTCAATCCCGAGCTTACATCAATGAGCTTTTTCGGAAAGAGCTTCGTTCTGCCGAAGGTAGTGTTTATCATCATCGCCGCTCTTGTTGTTTGGGCGCTTATCAACGCCGTTAACTGCTCCGACGGAATAGACGGCTTCAGCAGCAGTCTGAGCATTGTTTCATTCACATCAATTGCCGCAGTTATGTATTTTGCGTCTGCTTCAAGAGAAATGCTTTATCTTGTTGCACTTATGATTGCCGTTCTTCTGCCGTATCTTTGGAAGAACGCAGAACCCAGCACAATGCTTATGGGTGATGCCGGTTCAAGAGGGATAGGCGTATTCATGAGCATTGCCGTATTCAAAACCGGAAATATGCTGCTCGTTATTCCTCTCTGCTTTATGATTTGCCTTGACGGACTTCTCGGAATAATCAAAATCGTTACAATCAGATTCCTGCATATAAATCCGCTCAAGAAAATCCGCACCCCTCTTCACGACCATGAGAGAAAGAACAAAGGCTGGTCAAATACGCAGGTTATATACAGATTTTGCATGATTCAGGCACTTATTTCGGCTGTAACAATTGCGATTGCGAAATAATTTTATTATTTCAGTCAGACTTATCGCACCTGACTTCTGACTTAAAAACGGGCTTCGTGCCCGTTTTTATTTATGCACATTGCAATATAAATTCATATAATTTTTATTTAAAATAACATCTTTGATAAATTCGTAAAATAGTGTATAATATGTTTATTATATATGTTAAGGAGGTATGACGGTGGCTGTATGTCCAAAATGTGAAAAGAAAATTCCGATTTATCACCTCGGACAGATGTGTCCTCATTGCGGTGTCAATGTAAGGTTTTACAACTTCGACAAAAACTTTTACCGTGATGCAAAAAAAGCAGAGCTGTCCCTGGCGAAAATCAATATTTTCATCTCCCACCTTATAGCATCGTTTGTGGGTTCAAAGCTGACGATTGCAAGACTTTGCGTTATGCTGCTTCCCCTTTTATCCCTGCTTATCCCCTACGCATCTGCAGGAATTCTTCTCCCGTTTGTTGAGGGAAAGATTACGCTTTCTGCGCTCGGTCTTTATACTGCTTTTTCAGACGGATATCTTGACCTGATTTTATCAATGATAAAGGGCGGAGCCGATGCACCGGCGTTCAAAGCCCTGCTTATTGTTGCGGCATTGATTGCAGTGCTCGCTCTGATTGCGGTATTTCAGCTTCTTTTCACGATACTTGCATTCATAAGCATCAAAAAGATGCCGAAATTCCTTTCGGTTCTCAGTGCAATCGGAATTGCCGTTTCGGTTTTTGCCGGAATATTCTCATATAATCTTGTTTATGCTGCAGGCAACTGTGACGGAACAATCATCACGGCGAAGCTCTCATTCGGTTATGCGGTTACGGCGATTGCTTTTATCGTTAACTTCGTTATCAACAGAATGATTATCAGCAGAGGTATTGATATAAAGTATAAAGAGGGTGTCCTCGAAAGAGCCGAAATTGCCAAAAAGGTAAAGGCAGGCGAAATCAATATTGACGACCTTCCTCAGCCGATAATCGAAACCGAAGAAACAAGAAAAATCGACATGGAAATTGCCAAACAGCAGGAGCTCTATCAAAAGAAAGAGGAGGGCGGTAACGATGAAAAAGTTTAACTGGAAAAAATACATATACAAAGTCGTTATCGTTGTGCTCGTTATATTCTTTGTTGGCGGCGTGGGTCTCGGAGCGGCGGATATTCTTGCAATTGAGGGAACATATGAATTATACACTCCCGAAAAGCCGCTTTCTCCTTATCCCGAAACCGATGAAGCGGTTATCGCCTATCTCAACGGCGCCATAACAAAAGCGTTTGAGGTAAAGCCCCTGACGGAATACAGAATTTCCTATTCGATAGACAGCGATTCGGTGAAAAATTCAGCAGAAAACGAGCAGATTAATTCCGCCGTTAAGCTTGCGATTGACGGAATTGAAAGCAAGGTTGAAGAAAAGTTCGAATCAAAATCTGCGGATTACGGAAAATCCTCTGCGGATTTCCTTTCGTTCTGCGGAATTCACGCTTCGGATTTGGAATCCTGCGAAATCAAATACAATTATTATAAGTGCTCCATGTGCGAATCACACATTGCTCCAGAGGATTACGCCGCAAAGTGTCCCGAGTGCGGAAACGAAAATACGCTCAATGAACGCTTTGACGATGTGTATGAAATCACCGCACATGTTAAACTGAGCAACAGTATTTTCCCGAAATCCGAAAACATTTCCGGAATAATCGCCGACGGAAGCAGCGGCTACTATACGGTTAAAAAAGTTGACGGCAAGGCTTCGGACTGCATAATATATGCAAGAATCAACCGTCTTACCGATGAAATTTACACACTCCGTTATGAAACCGTTTCAGACATAACGGCTTCTCTCGGATTTGAGGGTGCTTATGCTTCACTCGGAACAGTTGATATTTCAGCCGAAGCAACCGAAAAATCGGAATATAATTTCACCTGGGCGGGTATTTCACTTGATAAGAGCGAAATGATTGTTGAGCTCGGTTCCTCTGAGGTTCTTAAAGCCACTCTCACCTGCGACAAGCCCACCGAATATACCGTTAAATGGACATCGGATAATGAAGATATTCTCACCGTTGACGATGAGGGATATCTCAAAACTCACAAAAAATTCGGTGATGCCGTTATCACCGCTTCATTCACCTTTAACGGCAAGGAATACAGCAACAGCTGTCTTGTTCATGTGGGCGTTCCTGCCGAGGGAGTTGACCTGAACAAGGGCAAGCTTTCACTTAAAGCCGGAGAAAGCTTTGAGCTTGTTGCCGAATTTGACCCGAAGGACACAACAAACACCGTATGCTACTGGTTCACCAACGATAAATCCGTTGCCGATATTGATGAAAACGGTACGGTTAAGGCGGTAGGCAAGGGTTCAACAACGGTTTATGTTGTTACCGATGACGGAAACTTTTATTCATCCTGCAATGTGGAGGTGACTGATTGATGGCAGAAGAAAAGAATGTACTGCGAACCTTCTTCGATGCGGAGGATAACTCCGCCGCAACGCTCGACAAACAGAAGCTTAATGAATACAGTAATATAGCCGTCAAGATGTTCCACACCAGAGTTCTTGACGGAAAAGAGCTTGCCGTTCCCGCCATTGCACAGTTTGCAACCAAGGTTCTTAAGGCGGTTGAGGTTTACGAAACTCTCTATTTCGTAAATGTTCTCAAAATAAACATGGTTTATGTTACCGCCATTAAAGCTCTTATCGGAATTTACGATGTTCTCAACGACCCCCTTATGGGCATTGCATATGACAGAACCCGAACCAGATGGGGCAAGGCAAGACCTTATATTCTTTTCGGTGCTCTCCCCTATTTCATAGCAACGGCGGTTATGTATTCCGGCGCCATGTTCCTTAAGAGCCCGTCCGGCAACGACCCGAAAAAGATAATGTTTGTTTTCATAATGCTGTTTATGAAAGAAACATTTTCAACCATTTACAACATACCAAGAGATAATATTCTGACCCTGATGACACCTAACCCACAAGACCGAATTACGGTGAACCTGCTTCAGACCTATATCGGCGAGTGGGGTTCACAGATAGTTTATGTAATATTCTTACCGCTCATGGAGCTGAACAACAAAGGATACATTGCACTCCCGATGTCATCACTGTTTGCAATTCTCGGCTGGATATCGGCAATCATCGGAATTGCCGGCAATATCGCAATGGCGCTCACCTGCAAGGAAAGAGTTATGCTTCAGCAGAAGCCTGCACCGGTTGAAAAGAGCATATTCTATGTTCTCAAAAATAAATATATGCTCCGCAACTTCTTTGCAAACTTCGCAACCTCATGGTGGGCAGACGGCGGATATTCATGGGATGTTGTTACTCAGCAGGAAATTTTCGGCGGTTCAATCCCCTCAATGATTGCTTATACGCCGTATAACATTCTTGACCCCGTATCTGTTACATTCATCCCAAAATTTGCCAAGGTATTCAAAAACAACAACAGAAACGAGCTTATCGCTCTCAGAATGTGGGATGTGGTCTGCGTTTGCGGAATGTGGATAGGTATTCCGTTTGTTGATAAGAAATGGGTAATGGTTGCCATTTACGCCTTATTCTACGGTCTGAACGCATTCAACAACGGACCTGCAAATGTTGTTGAGGGCGAAATCGGCAGAGAAATCAGCGACTATACCGAATATATGACCGGTGAACGCCCCGACGGCTCCGTAAACATTCTCACAAACCTCATCACAAAGATTACCTCTCCGCTCAATGCGCTTCTCACAATCGTTCTTTTCAAGTGGTCGGGTTATGATACCACAATAGATATGCTTCCCTGGTCGCAGGGCAACAAGAAGGTTTATCAGAAGGTTTGGTTCCTCTTCAACGGTATCGGTATTCTGCCGAGAGTTGTTAAGGTTATCCCCTATTTCTTCTATGACCTTGTAGGCGAAAAGCGTGAAAGGATGTATGTTGAGCTCAACGAGCGCCGTGCACTCATGGCAAAGAAAACCGAGGGCTTTGATGAGGGCATTAACGAAATGATTGAAATGCTTGCAGACGAATAAGTTCTTTTGGCGATGCGATAATCCCACCGTATATTTTATGAATTTTGGTGATTTTTTCTATTGACAAACAGTTTGCACATAAGTATAATGTAATAGTATTTAAGACATCGGATAAAAATAACAAGACTCGGCTCTTTCGGAAAGCCTGCCAGGGAGTATGCGCCGTGACTGAAAACGCATTCAGGTGAGTAGTGAGCCCGGGAACGCTTCGTTATTCCGTTGCTTCAATCTAATATTCAAGTGGATGCACTGCGTCAAATCGGGTGGCACCGCGGGTTAATTTTTGTAATTGCTCGTCCCGGGGATATAATATCCTCGGGGCGTTTTATTTTATCCATTTATTTTCATTGGAGGTATGCTTAATGTACAGAACTTTGATGTGTAACGATATTCGTGATGAACACATCGGGCAAACCGTAAGTCTTGCCGGATGGGTTGATGTTATCCGTGACCACGGCGGCGTTTTATTCGTTGACCTGCGTGACTATACGGGCGTTACTCAGGTTGTTGTTCACGATGATTCGCTTCTTAAAGATGTTTCAAGAGAATCGGTTATCAGCGTTTCGGGCAAGGTTTGCAAAAGAGACGAGGAAACCGTAAATACCAAAATCGAAACAGGCTTTGTTGAGCTTGTTGCCGACAAGGTTCAGATTCTCGGCAAGAGCAGAAATATGCTCCCGTTTGAGGTCAGAAATTCAAGGCAGAGCAAGGATGAGCTTCGCCTTAAATACCGTTATCTTGATTTGAGAAACCCCAAGAATCATGATAACCTTGTTAAGCGCAGTATGATAATCCGTTATCTGCGTTCAATTATGGAAGAAAAGGGCTTCCTTGAAATGCAGACCCCCATTCTCACGGCTTCATCTCCCGAGGGTGCCCGTGACTTCCTTGTTCCCAGCCGTAAGCACCCGGGAAAATTCTATGCTCTTCCGCAGGCACCTCAGCAGTTTAAACAGCTTCTCATGGTGTCGGGCTTCGACAGATATTTCCAGATTGCTCCTTGCTTCCGTGACGAGGATGCAAGAGCCGACCGTTCACCGGGCGAATTTTATCAGCTTGACTTTGAAATGGCTTTCGCAACTCAGGAAGAGGTTCTCGATGTATGCGAGGATGTTGCATACAAAACATTCACAAAATTCTCGGATAAAAAGGTTTCGGGTAAGCCGTTCAGACGCATCACCTTTGCCGATGCGATGATGAAATACGGCTCGGATAAGCCCGACCTTCGCAATCCGCTTATAATCTGCGACCTTACCGATTTCTTTGCCGGCGTTGCGTTCCCCGCATTCAAGGGCAGACCTGTCAGAGGTATTGTTGCCGACTGCACGGGCAAATCGAACAAATTCTTTGAGGATTCGCTCAAATATGCAACCTCTCCCGAAGTTGAACTCGGCGGTCTGGGTTATATCACCCTCAAGGACGGCGTTTTCCTCGGTCCCATCGCAAAATTCCTGAATGATGCGCAGAAAGCGGAAATCATTAAGCTTTCCGGAGTTAAAGAGGGCGAAACGCTCTTCTTCATCTGCGATGACAAGAAAGATATTACCGAGAAAAAAGCAGGTCTTATCCGTCAGTGGCTTGCTCAGAAAGAACAGCTTGACCTGATTGACGAATCCGTATTTGAATTCTGCTTCATCGTTGATTTCCCGATGTTTGAGCGTGACGAAGAAACAGACGAAATCATCTTCACCCACAACCCGTTCTCAATGCCACAGGGCGGTCTTGAAGCTCTGCTCACCAAAGACCCCACCGAAATTTTAGCTTATCAGTATGACCTTGTTTGCAACGGCATTGAGCTTGCATCGGGCGCAGTCAGAAACCACGATATAGAAATAATGAAAAAGGCATTCGAAATTGCCGGATATCCGGAAGAGGAGCTTAAGAGACGCTTCAGCGCACTTTATACCGCTTTCCAGTACGGCGCACCGCCGCACGCAGGTATGGCACCCGGAGTTGACAGAATGGTTATGCTTCTCACCAATGAAGAAAAAATTCTCGATGTTATCGCATTTCCGCTCAACGGAAACGCTCAGGATTTGCTTCTCGGCGCTCCGAGCGAGGTAACAAGTCAGCAGCTTGAAGATGTTCACCTGCTCGGCAACGGCGGTATTCCGACACTGCAAACCGCTTCCGCAGGCGGTGCGGTTTCAAAGCAGATTCAGAATAAGCGTTCAACATTCTCAAACGCTCAGCAGCTCAATCAGCTTGCTCTTACCGAGGATGAAGAAAAAACCATGCAGGATATTTTCACATTCATGAACGCCAATGAGGAAAAGCTCAAGGCGGTTGATACCGAAAATACCGAAATTATGGTTCATGTTATGCCGATGAAGAATGTTCTTCGTGAAGATGTACGCAGTCAGCCTTTTGCAAGAGCAGACCTTCTTAAAGGCGCTCCCGAACACAGCGAAGACAGCTGGCAGGTTCCCAGACTTGTAAAGTGAGGTATTGAAAATGAGTTATTATTCAGCAATTATAAACGAAAACGGCAAAATTGCGGTTGACGATACAATACTCGTTAAGGATACCGTTACTGCCGCAGGTTCAAAAATTCTTGACGGCTACAAGCCCCTTTTCAGTGCGGAAGCCGTTGAAAGACTTGAAGCAAAAGGATATGCGATTTCGGGCAAAACCCACACCGGCGAATTCGGCCTTGACCTTGCAGGCGAATTTTCCGCCTTTGCTCCGCAGAACGGCAAGCTTGCCGGTGCGGCAGCTTCCCTTGTTGCAGAAGGCAAAGTCGAAGCGGCTCTCGGCGTTGATATGAACGGTTTTCCGAGAAGAGCGGCGGCTCTTTCGGGAACAGCTTTTATTAAGCCCACCTACGGAACCGTTTCCCGTTACGGCGTTATTTCCTGCGCCGCTTCGGGCGAACAGCTCGGCGTTTACGCTCCCGATGTTAAAACAGCAGGAAAATTTCTCGGCATTATCGCAGGTCACGATGCCAAGGATGGCACAAGTCTTCCGGCGGAAAGCTATGATTATGCGATAAGCTCCGATGTAAAAGGCAAAAAGGTTGCCGTTATAAAAGAGCTTCTTGAGATTGCCGATGACGAAACCGAAAAGCGTGTGAACACATTTATTGATGCTCTCCGTGCAGACGGCGTTAAGGTTGAAGAAATTTCTTCGGATATCTTCGAAAAGGCGAATATCGCATGGCAAATTCTCATGTGCGCCGAAACCTGCAACAATGTTTCGAGATATGACGGCGTTAAGTTCGGTTACAGAGCCGAAAAATACCGCAATATTGACGAGCTTTACACAAATTCAAGAACAGAGGGCTTCAATTTCCTCACAAAAGCCGTTATTCTTTACGGCTCCGATGTTCTTTCAAAGACACGCTATAAAGATTGCTATGATAAGTCGCTCCGCATACGCCGCATTGTCGCCGAAGCGTTTGCAGAGCTTACCGAAAAATATGACGCAATTATTACTCCCGTTTGCAGCAAAACCGGGTATGAAGCATATGACATCGGCGAAGCTTTTGAAAAAGTATTTTCCGAAAGCATCTTCACAGCCGTTGCCAACCTTATCGGAATACCGGCTCTCGTCAGCTCGGGCGTTCAGCTTCTCGGAAAGGCATTCGGGGAAAGCACACTGCTCAGCCTTGCATATTGCGCCGAAAGGAAGGGTGAATAAGCATGAAATATGAACTTGTTATGGGTCTTGAAACCCATGTTGAACTCAGCACTCAGTCAAAGCTTTTCTGCTCCTGCGGCGGTCACTCCTCCGCCAAGGAAGCAAACGACTGCGTATGCCCTGCCTGCTGCGGTATGCCGGGTATGCTCCCCGTTATGAATAAGCGTGTTGTTGAGCTTGCGGTTACGGCAGGTCTTATGCTCAACTGCGATATAAACAGATACACAACATTCGACAAAAAGAATTATTATTATCCCGACCTTCCCTGCGCATATCAGATAACTCAGCTCAACCACCCGATATGTACAAACGGTCATATCACCGTTAAATCCTCCGACGGCGGCAGAGAAATCCGCATTAAGCAAATTCACATGGAAGAGGATGCCGGAAAACTCGTTCACCGTGGAAAATATTCATATGTTGACTTTAACAGAACCAGCGTTCCGCTTATCGAAATCGTAACTCAGCCCGATTTCCGCAGTGCGGAAGAGGTTATAACCTACCTCAATATGCTCAAATCAATGTTCAGGTCGGGCGGCATTTCCGAATGTGAAGAGGGCGCAATGCGCTGTGATGTCAACATCTCCGTTCGTCCCGAGGGAAGCACGGAATACGGTGTACGCACCGAAATCAAGAATATGAGCTCATTCGAAGCTATTGAGCAGGCTATCAAATATGAATCACAGCGCCATATTGATGCCATTGAATTCGGCCTTGAAGAGCTTGTTCAGGAAACAAGAAGATATGATGAAGCAAGCGGCAAAACCTTTGCAATGCGTGACAAGGAAACCGAAGCGGATTACCGTTATTTCCCCGATGCAAACCTTATGCCGATTGAAATTGACGATGAATGGCTTGAACAGATTAAGGCCAACAGACCCGTTGCCGTTGACGAAAAGGCCGATGCTTACCGTGAAGCCGGCATAAGCGAAAAGGAAATCGGCGTTCTGCTCTCATACAACAATGTAAGCACCCTGCTTGATAAAACCGTTGAGCTCGGCTGTAACGCCAAGGATGCGGCGGCATGGATTCTCACCGAAAGTGCCGGTATTCTGAGAAGAAACGGCAAAACCGTGGGAGAGCTTGACATTGCTCCGGAAAAGCTTGCTCAGATAATTAAGATGGTGGACGGCGGTTCGATAACCCGTGCGGCAGGCAAAAAGGTTCTTGCGGCTGTTATCGAAAACGATGTTGACCCCGAAGCCTTCTGCCGTGAAAATTCATTCGGCGTTCAGTCCGATGAAGGCCTTATTCTCGGCGTAATCGACAAGGTTATGGAAAATAACCCCAAGGCGATTGAGGACTACAAGGGCGGAAAGGTTAAAGCCGCACAGGCTCTGTTCGGCGCCTGCATGAAGGAGCTCAGAGGAAACGGCGACCCTGCCGTTATCAAGGCTCTGCTTGAAAAGAAACTCGGCGAAATCTAAGCTTTACGGAGGTCATTATGTCTGAATTATACAGTTCCGTCTGCATTTCTTCGGTCTGCTCAACGGTGCTTTCGCTTTTCGGTGACAAGGTTCCCGAAAATATCGCCGCACCCGACAAGACCATTCTTGAATATAAAAATAAGGTTTTAAAGGATAAAAATATTGACAGAGCGGTTATTTATAATCCCGATGCAGTTGCGCTTTGGCTTTATATGAAATACACCGATATGTTTTCAGCCACTTCGGTGCGTTCCCCTATCGCTCTGCCCAGACTTTCCGTTATGCCGAGCGTTACTCCCGTCTGCTTTGCTTCAATGTATTCGGGCTTAATGCCGGAAATTCACGGAATACGCAAATATGAAAAACCCGTTTTGACCGTTAAAACTCTCTTCGATTATCTTATCGAAAACGGCAAAAAGCCTGCGATAGTTTCATCCTCGGGCGACAGCATTTCGAAAATATTCCTTGAAAGAAATATGGATTATTTCATTTTCGACAGCATTGAGGAAGTAAACGAAAAAGCGCTCAGTCTTATTGACGAGGATAAATATGACCTTATCGTCATATATAACGGAAACTACGATTCGAAAATGCACAAGTTCGCACCCGAATCAAAGGAAGCGCTCGGTGCTCTGAAAGAAAACAATGAGTTTTATTCCGCACTCGTTGACAAAATCAACGCTCAATGGAAAAATCACGATGTATTTTACGGCTTCTGCCCCGACCACGGCTGTCACGAAATAGACGGTAACTGCGGTTCACACGGTCTCGAAATGCAGGAGGATATGAATGTTATCCATTTCTACGGCATATCCCCTGCCGAAAAATAAATTCAAGGAGATATTATTATGCTTTCAAAAACACCTCCCATGGGATTTAACACCTGGAACACCTTCGGACAGAATATCAACGAAAAAGTTATCAAGGAAATTGCGGATGCAATGGTTTCAACGGGTCTCAAGGATGCAGGATATGAATATCTCGTTATAGATGACTGCTGGAGCGAAAGAGACAGAGACCCCGAAACGGGAAAAATCGTTCCCGATAAAACAAAATTCCCCAAAGGAATGAACGATGTCAGCGATTATGTTCATTCAAAGGGACTTAAATTCGGTATGTATTCCTGCGCAGGAACAAGAACATGCGCCGATTATCCGGGAAGCTTCGACCATGAATTTCTCGATGCAAAAACCTTTGCGGAATACGGTGCGGATTTTCTCAAATACGATTTCTGCTTCAAGCCCAACACCGCAAACGGCCCTCTGCTTTACAGAAAAATGGGTATGGCTCTTAAAGCCTGCGGCAGAGAAATTCTGTTTTCCGCCTGCAACTGGGGCAGTGATAATGTAAACACCTGGATTCGTTCAACCGGCGCTCATATGTACCGTTCAACCGGAGATATCAACGATTCTTTCCCCTCAATGAGAGATATCGCACTCAGCCAGGTTGATAATCTCGCATATTCGGCGGCAGGCTGTTTCAACGATATTGATATGCTCACAATCGGAATGTACGGTAAGGGCAATGTAGGCTCATCCGGCTGTAACGATACCGATTATAAAACGCAGTTCGCTCTTTGGTGTATGTTCAGCGCTCCGCTCATGCTCGGCGGCGATATAAGAACATTCAGCGAAGATACAATAAAGCTTGTAACAAATAAATATCTTCTCAGAATAAATCAGGATGAGGAAGCAAGACCCGCATTCTCACCCGAGGGCAATAATAACAGACGCATATTCGTTAAGCTCCTTTCAAATAACGAAATAGCCGTTATGTTTGCCAACTTTGAGGATTACGAATGTCCGATAGATTTCTTCTTTGAGAATATCGGTATTTCAGCCGCTTCCGGCTACGGTCTTGAAATGACAGATGTATTCACCGGCGAAAGCATCGGCGTTAAAAAAGAATTTATGCGCCGCAGACTTGCTCCGCATGACTGCGAATGCTATATCTGCAAGCTTGCAAAATAAAATGGATTACTGCGTATCATGTGAAAAAGAGCTGACCCGTGACGATATCGGCTTTCATAAAAAAATGGTGAATCGGGGTGCAGAGGAATTTATGTGCATTGAGTGCCTTTGCGATTATTTCGGGCTCACCGTTGAGAAAGCTCACGAAATGATAAAAAATTTCAAGGATGCGGGCTGCACATTATTTTGAGGTGAGAAAAATGACACTCTGCAAGGTTATTTCACACAGAGGAGCAAACAGACAGGCTCCGCAGAACACCATTCCGGCATTTAAAAAATCGCTTGAAATCGGTGTTGACGGCTTTGAAACCGATGTTCATCTTACCAAGGACGGCATCCCCGTTGTATGTCATAATTACACAATAGACGACACTTCAAACGGTAATGGCGAAATAGCCGCAATGACACTTGAAGAGCTGAAAAAATACGATTTCGGTTCATATTTTCACGATGAATTCAAGGGAACTTCCCTGCCCACGCTTGAAGAATTTCTCTCACTCTGTGAAAACGCCGATATTGAGATTATGAATATTGAGCTCAAAACTCCGCAGAACGGTGAAAAGGATATAGTCGCAAAAACAATTGAAGCCGTTAAAGAACACGGGCTTTTCGATAAGCTCCTCATTTCAAGCTTCAGCCCCGAGCTGCTTGTTGAATGCAAAAATATTGACTCGGCCTGCAAAACGGGTTTTCTTTACAGCCCCAATCAGAAAATATTCCTCGAAAAAATGGTTTTCGGGTATGTTGACTTTGCCAAGGAAATAAAAGCGGATTATCTTCATCCTCACTATTCCATGGTAAACAAGCTCTATGTGAGCCGTCTGCATGAAAACGGAATAAGAGTTAATCCGTGGACAGTTGATAAGCCGGAAACAGCGCTCAGAATGCTCAAATGCGGCGTTGACGGTATTATCACCGATGTTCCCGATATGGTTAATTCTCTTGTGGAAAGATATTGAAAACACGGGTAAAATGTGATATAATATGTTAATAGCGAAATATAAAACCGAAAGCCCGTCCGAAACCGAAAAAATCGGTGAACGCCTTGCCGCAAGCGTGCCTTACGGCTCGGTAATCGCCATGTTCGGTGACCTCGGAGCAGGCAAAACAGCATTTACAAGAGGTTTTGCAAGAGGAATGGGAATAAACGCCGATGTGAGCAGTCCCACATTTGCACTTGTGAATGAATACACAGACAATAAAAAAACGCTTTATCACTTTGATATGTACAGAATTTCGGGTTGGGATGACCTTTATTCCACGGGATATTTCGATTATCTTGACGAGGGGGCTTCCCTGCTGATTGAATGGAGCGAAAACATTGAAGCCGTTCTGCCCGAAAACTGCATAAGAGTAACAATAAGCAAAACGGAAAACAGTGATGAAAGAATTATTGAAATAAGCGGAGCTGACTTAGTTGAAGATACTCTCAATTGATTCCTCGGCAAAATCCGCAAGCGTTGCGGTAACCGACGGAGCTCACCTGTTAAGCGAATGTTATGTTAACACCTCGCTCACTCACAGCAGAACTCTTATGCCCATGATTGACAATGCCTTAAGACAATCCGATATGAGCATAAAGGATATTGATGCTTTCTGCGTTAATGCAGGACCGGGTTCATTCACGGGAATAAGAATAGGCGTTGCGGCAATAAAGGGGCTTGCCCTTGCGGAAAACAAACCCTGCGCCGGAATTTCAACTCTTAATGCCATTGCCTGTAATTTTACCGACTGTGACTGCATTATATGCTGTGCGATGGATGCAAGATGCAATCAGGTTTATAATGCTCTTTTCAAAAGCGAAAACGGAAAGATAACAAGGCTTTGCGAAGACAGAGCAATTTCCGTAACCGAGCTTTGCGCTCAGTTAAGAGATTACGATGAAACCGTTTATCTTGCCGGTGACGGAGCGGAGCTCTGCATGAATGCTTTTGACGAAGCTCCGCAGAATATCCGTCTTGCCGCAGAAAACAGAAGATTTCAGCGTGCATACGGTACTGCGCTCGCCGCAAACGAAAACAAAGAAGCTTTTTGCGATTCGGCTCTGCTTGCACCGTCTTATTTAAGACTGCCGCAGGCTGAACGGGAATTAAAAATAAGAAAAGGAGAAGCATTATGATAGCTATCGGTTGTGACCACGGCGGTTTTCTTCTTAAGGAAGCCGTAAAAAAACATCTTGACGAAAGAAAAATCGAATATAAGGATTTCGGAACATATTCCGAGGATTCATGCGATTACGCCGTATATGCCGAAAAAGCGGCAAGAGCCGTTGCAAGCGGTGAATGTGAGCGTGGATTGCTTTTCTGCGGAACGGGTGTCGGAATTTCCATGGCGGCAAACAAGGTTAGAGGTATCAGAGCCTGCTGCTGTTCGGATAAGTTTTCGGCAGAAATGACAAGGCTTCACAATGATGCGAATATTCTGTGTCTCGGCGGCAGAGTTGTTTCCCCCGAAAAAGGCATAGAGCTTGTTGATATCTTCCTCGATACCGAATTCAGCGGTGAAGAGCGCCACATCAGAAGAATAGCTCAGATTACCGAGCTTGAAAACAGGTTTTAATTTTTGTTTATATTAAATCGGAGGTAGTTAAAATGGCAAAAGCAGTAATTATGGATCATCCGCTTATTCAGCATAAGCTTTCAATCCTCAGAGATGAAAGAACGGGGTCAAAGGAATTCCGTGCACTCGTAAGCGAAATTGCAACTCTTATCTGCTATGAAGCAACAAGAGACCTTCCCCTCAAAGAGATTGAAACAAAAACTCCCGTTGCTACCGCAAAAACAAAGGTTATTGCAGGCAAAAAGCTTGCTTTTGTTCCCATTCTCAGAGCAGGTCTCGGCATGGTTGACGGCGCACTTGCACTTGTTCCCTCTGCAAGAGTAGGTCATATCGGTCTTTACAGAGACCCAAAAACTCTGAAGCCGGTTGAATATTACTGCAAGCTTCCTGCCGACATTCATGAGCGTGAGGTTATAGTTCTTGACCCGATGCTTGCAACGGGCGGTTCGGCCATTGATGCTATCAGCCAGATTAAGCTCCGTGGTCCCAAGACCATTAAATTCATGGGTATCATTGCTGCTCCCGAGGGTCTTGAAGCTCTTAAGGCGGCTCACCCCGATGTTGATATTTATGTTGCCGCTCTTGACGACCATCTCAATGAGCACGGCTACATAGTTCCCGGTCTCGGCGATGCCGGTGACAGAATTTTCGGAACGAAATAAGCAAAATTTATAATAACTCAGGGCTTGTTTTTAACAAGCCCTGTATATCCGCTCCCGTGGTGGAATTGGCAGACACGATGGATTTAGGATCCATTGCCGCAAGGTGTGCAGGTTCAAGCCCTGTCGGGAGCACCATTAGTGAGCGAAGCGAACATCTTCATTTTGCTTTATTAAATTGTGCTATTTCGTAGTATAATCACAAAAAGCCGCCCGTGGAGGGCGGTTTTCCGATTTAAAGCAAAACAAACCCGATTTCAGGCTTTTTGAATTGCCTGAGCTTCGGGTTTACCCGGCAGCTTCCTATAAAAGCAGATAAATAAAAAATTTTTATCGTCTGTTTCCGTTTTCATCAAAGGTTTTTTTCAATTTCTTTTCAACAGACAATGCAGAGACTATAAGAACAATAAGTTGAACCGTTTCAAGCGTTAAGGTCAGGACATCCAGAGTAAAATCGTCCGAACGGACAAACGGCATCTGAATAACAGCCGAAGCAATCAGCAATATTATTCCGATTTTAAACCACAGTTTTCCGCAGCGTTCATGAGCAAATTTCCATGTGTCATCGTTTTTCATGGACATTTTCGTTCTGAATCCTATAATATGATTTATTCTTTTCGGCGGCTTCATGTACATTGCATATCCGCCGACAACCATAACCAGCGGTATAATCAAATTACAGCAAAATACAGCTATATAAAACTGCATATTTTCATTTCCCCCTTTTTACAGATGTTATCATGCAAAATAAATTCTGTCAACCTTATAACTGAAAATACTTTCCTCAGTGTGTGTGTTAAAATGATATGACCCAAAAAATAATGAGAAGTAAACCTTAAAGTGATATAATAAGTTTACCACAACCCAAAAATCACAAAGAAAGGTTACTTCTCATGAATAGGATATCACAAGAAGCAAGAAAAAAGCAAGCAATAGTTAAATATTCTT
>JAZQON010000013.1:0-13364 GCA_045627825.1 Acutalibacteraceae bacterium | reverse complement strand
TGACCGAGACCCGTCATTGTTACAACGCCCGAAATAAGTCCTGCCATACCGCAGGCAACAGCCACGCCGATGGTGTTCTTTGCGCCGTTTTCAAGCGAACCTATAACTGTTTCCGGGCTGAGTGCCGTATGTTCTTTTGCGGCAAACGAAAGCAGTGCGCAGATAACCATTCCCACAAAAATACCGGTCTGCATCTGATTGAAGACAAGCCAGATTACAAGTGTTGCCGCCGTGGGAATAACGGGATAAATAAGTCTCCATGCGCCGCTCTTCAAATCGTGAGGAACAAGGCTTACAATAAAGCACGCAAGAATTGCAAAGCAAGCCGAAACACCTGCGCTGAAGAAATTCATGCAGATAACAAGAATAACAATGGGGATAAGGAGATATCCGCTCTTAAACAGTATCTTGAAGAAATTCGGAACCGCATCCTTGGGAAGTCCCTTAAGTCCGAGCTTTTTGGCTTCAAAATGTATCATAAGGAAAATGCCGGCGAAATAGAGAATTGCCGGAAGAATTGCTGTTACGGCAATGGCGGCATATGAATAGCCGGTCATTTCAGCCATAAGGAACGCCGCCGCACCCATAATCGGGGGCATTATCTGACCGCCCGTTGAAGCGGAAGCTTCAACCGCTGCGGCGAATTCGGGCTTATAGCCCGTCTTTTTCATCATCGGAATGGTTATCGAGCCGCTTCCTACGGTATTCGCAACCGAAGAGCCCGAATACATTCCCTCAAATGCGCTTGAAACAACCGCAACCTTGGCAGGACCGCCGACCGCCGTTCCGCAAACGGAATTGGCAAGGTCAACGAAAAATGTGCCTATACCGGTTTTTTCAAGAAGAGCGCCGAGAATGATGAAAAGAACGATAAAGGTTGTGCAAACATAAACGGGAGTTGAGAAAAGTCCGTTTGAAATATCGTAGAAGAGACCGTACATAAGGTTACGGGGCGCTTTATCTGGATTTTCCGAAAACAGCTTTATCGCCGCATAAACAATAAATCCGCCTGCAACAAAAATAATCGGCAGACCTACCGCACGCCTTACGAGCTCAATGAGCAATATAATGGCAATCACCGCAATAACAATTTCCTTTGTACCTATCCTGCGGCTCATGGCTATAATATCGTTCTGGAATATTGTATAATAGAGGAAGCTTCCCGCCCCTGCCAATGCAAGAATTATATCGTAAAACGGAATATAATTCACTTTTTTAGTCTGTTTTTTATATGCGGGGAAAATGAGATATCCCATAAACAGGATAAACGCCATAAATGTGGTGAGCTTAGTATATTTTGTGGCAGTCGGGAAAAGAAGAGCCATTGAAATCATATAAACGCTGAAAATAGTCATAAGCGCAGTTATAGCCGTCTTTTTCCAGCCCGTGAAAACTCTTGTGTTGCTCTCACGGTCAAATTCCTGCATTATCGC
The DNA here is from genome assembly GCA_045627825.1 of Acutalibacteraceae bacterium. Classification (GTDB taxonomy): domain Bacteria; phylum Bacillota; class Clostridia; order Oscillospirales; family Acutalibacteraceae; genus CAG-177. The sequence goes on along the minus strand of JAZQON010000013.1, from coordinate 11,931 downwards.
ATCGGCATCAACCTGCTCATAGCCTGCTTCTGCCGAGGTGCTTACGGAAGCTGTTTTTTTCTCCTTACTCAATGTACCCGCTCCTTTCTTTGAAATATATAATGGGCTTGTGACGAAACGAATTTTTCACAAGCCCATTTCAGTTAGTAGTTAAAATCCGGAATTAAAAGAGCTTTCAGCCTGAGCGTAATTTTATGCAATTACGCCTGCTTCTTTATAGTATTTTTCTGCACCGGGATGAAGAGGAACATCACCGCAACCCGAAACAGCAATGGAAACATCCATTTCCTGTCCCTTTGCGTGAGCCGCCGCTATATCGGCTTTCTTTTCCCAAAGGTTCTTTGTAATCTGATATGCCTGCTCCTCGGTCATATCGTTGGTAACAACGAATGTTGCCATGATTGCAACGGTCTTAACGGGCTCCTTAACGAAGCTGTAATCCTTTTCAGTCATGGTGTATTCCGCATAGAAGGGCTGTTCCGCCTTAAGCTTTGCGATAACCTCATCGCCGAGGTCAACGGCAACAACATTTGTTGAGGTTGCAAGCTCTGTGATAGCGGTTGTGGGAGTTCCTGCGGTAATGAAAGCGGCATCAATTGAGCCGTCCTTAAGCTGAGTTGCGGAATCGCCGAATGAAGCGGCAACCTTTTTGATATCCTTATCAATATCAAGTCCTGCGGCGGCAAGAATCTGAGTTGCGTTATAATAAACGCCTGAGCCTACATCGCCTACTGCAACGGTCTTGCCCTTAAGGTCTGCAACCGACTTAATGCCGGAAGCTTCGGTAGCGATAAGCTGGCAAACCTCGGGATATACACAGCCGATAGCGGAGAAGCAGTCAACGGGAGCGGCAAAACCGTTTGTTCCCTTGAAAGCATAGTTCATAACATCATTCTGAACAATTGCAAACTGATAGTCGCCGTCTTCAATGCCTTCGATATTTGCCTGAGAACCGCCGGTTGAAAGCACTTCAAAGCTGTAATCGGAAGTGGTGAGAATCTGAGCAACGGCAGTTGTGAAAGCATAATATGTGCCGGTTGTGCTGCCCGTACCTGTTTTAATCTTTGCGAAAGCTTCATCCGCAGCAGGAGCTGCCGGCGTGTTATTGGTGTTTTCGGGAGTTTTGGTTCCGCCGTCTTTTTCGCCGCAAGCGGTGCAGAACACAAGTGCGCCAACAAGGATAAGCGAAAGAATTACTGCAAGTTTTTTCTTCATTTTGTTAACCTCCTCGGTAGTTTACATAAAAAGATGAAATCATTCTATGTTAAATTTTGTTCATTATAGCATGTAAAAAACATTTTTTCAAGTATTTACATTAAAATTTATCATATCAGCGCATTAAATTACTTTATATATGATGCGGAAATACATTTTTCAATATCTCCCGAACCGAATAAATAATAAAGGTCGAAGCCGTTATCACGATATTCAAATCTGTAATTTCCGCTTGAAAACGGCATAAAGCCGTCATCTGTGCTGTAATTTCCGAGCAATTTCAGCGTAATCGGAGAAGATTTTTCATAAACCTTTCCCCAGCCGCCGAGTAAAAACGATTCCTCGCAGACGATTATTTCGTGTTTTCCGTCGGGAGAAGAAAATTCGTGATATACCGTACTTCCGTCAAAAAAGAATGTTATCACGGAAAAGCATACCGCCGCTATGCCTATAACGGCAGATATTACGATTGCCGGAACCTTTTTAAGATTTTTGCAAAGCAGAACAATTATTCCGCTCGCAAACAACAGAAGCGTAACCGCCGATGCCGCCAGCGCAATTATATGAGTGGATTTTCCGAGATACACAAAAATCCCTTTGTTCTCAAGCAGTTCAATCACTTTATAAGCAATAAACATAACAGCCGAAACAATCAAAGCAATTTTTGAAAAGAGCGGTATTTTTATTTTTCTCATAACTCATCTCCGTTATTTATAAATATATATCGCCATATCACGGTAAACCGTTTCGCCGTTCCACTGCTTATCACCGAGCGAATATGTTCCGAACGGAGTGGATTTAAACTCTTTTTCTTCTGAAAATTCACCGCTGAGAGGGTCAAACCATTTATATTTATAAACAGTTGACGGCTCAAGGCTTCCGATTATTCCGGTCTGCGAACCGGAAAACTTATTTGCATTCGGCTTTGCCCCGATTGTTTTATCGGAAAAGCTGTAAAAATATATCACGATTTCGGAATTATCCTCATTGCCTGCGGTATATGAAAGCACTCCGGGCATCGGAAGAAAATAAAGAATATCATTAAATCTCGGAATGAGATTCCACCAATCGAAAGAGGTGAAAAAGTTCTTCATATATCCCGCCTGATATGAGCATGGATATTCGAGCGCATCACGCCATGTGGCATTTATCTTTTCCGCCGAAGTAATTGTGTCAATTCCGTCGGATGAATCATTTTCTTCATCATAGATATTCAGATAGCTCCAGGTATCGTGCGCACCCCAACCGTAACCGAACATTCCGCTTAAGAACGAAGCCCAGCCCTGCATTCTCGAACCGAAATCCTTCGTCCACAGCATACAGTATCTGCCCTCGTAATTTATAACAGGCTTACCCTGAGAATTATACCAGAAATCTTTTTCTCTTTTGTAATCGCTTCTTTTTGTCAGCGACGGCGACCACTGAGCCGCATACCAGCTGTGACTCTGCACATTTCTGAAAATGGACGGTTCCGAATCACAGTAATTTTTAAGATTTTCGCCCTTTCCGTTTCCGTAAGCCGCAGTACTGCCGGAATTCTCCTGATGCGCCGTTAACGGATGCGAATAAGCATCATATTTTTCAATATATTCCGCAACAAGCTTATACGGATTATTTTCGGTATTCCACGCAGGATTTTCCGTGCCTGCCATATAGAAATCGTTATCGGTTTCCTGCCCGAGTGTCCAAAGCACGGGATATGCCGAATAGCGTGCAACCCAGTATCTTGAAAGCTTTTCGAGATACCGTTTTACCGAAGCGCTCATTTCTCCGTTTTGGTCAACACCGCCGAAATTATCAATCAAAGGTGACATATAGCTTGTGAAGAAAAATTCCGCATTTGCATGAACCATGCCGTGTTCGGCAATTATTGAGAATTTTTCATCATAATCCGCAAAGCCTGCCATATCGGCTTCGGTAACGCCGTCCCAAAGCATGAATTTTGCGCCTATCGGCTCGCTTTGCATAACGGTAAAGCCCTGCGCTTCTCTCTTTTCCGCTATGGCTTTAACCATTTCAACGGTTTCATCACCCAGGCTCCAATGGGTATCACCGAGGTAAAAGAACGGCGTACCGTCATCATAGGTGAGATATTTTTCCCGATATGCCGCCGTAACAAAGCCGTGACGGTATATATCGTATTCCCCGTCGTATGCGGTACAGGTCACTTTTCCCGTTCTGCCGTCAAGAGCTTTATTTTCGCCGTCCGTGCAAACCGTTTTAAAAAGCCATTCTCCTGCCGACGGGCAAACAAATCTGATTTTCCAGATATTTCCGCCGTTCCAAAAAGCCGGAACGGTATATTTCACGCCGTTTCCGACGAGTATCATTTCAACATCAACATCGTTGAACGGGTCGGCATATGCCTTTTTGCTTTCAAGAGTAATCTCCTTCATAACCCATGTTTCGGCACTCAGAAGCATTTCGGGGTCGGTTACAAAATCTTCACCCGTATCATCGGGATAAATTCTTCTGACATATGCCGATTTTTCGGGATATGGCTGTTTTTCTTCAAATTTTCTTATAAACCCCGGAACGGCAATGCCGATAAGCATAACCGCCGAAAGTATAGCGGAAATAATTCTTATCATTTCATTTCTCCCAATCAACCCGGAGGAGTATCAACCGAGCCGTCCTTAACCAAAACGAGTGTTGCGTTTTCGCCCCTGCCCTTTTGCTTGAAAACTCTGTCTCTGCCGGGGTCAAACATCGTAAGCGGCGCTTGAGCTCCCCTGCGCTTCATATTCACACGGGCTATTCCCGGAAACACTACCCAAGGGAACATAAATCCGTCATATCCGATATTAAACTTTGTTATCGCAAAGAAAGCGCAGTTGACTATAATCGGGTCCCACCAGTTTGCGTTAAGGATTTTTCTGCTTATCTTTTCAAACTTCTGCGAATTAAGCTCAACACACAGATAAAGTGAATCATCCATCCCGTAAACATTCGAAGTGTATGCTTCAATGTTATAGTAAATTCCGAAGCCGTCGCTTCTTGTTAGTCCGAAGGTTCCCACTGAAACACCCTCACCTGCCGGCAGGTCGTAAGCACCGAGCCTGAGCGGTTCTTCACTTACATTTTCGAAATAAGCCCAGATATGGCCGAGTGAAGGAAAGCCCGTCCAGTTTGAGCAGAGATACATCAAAGCAACCGTACCTTCTGCATACTGCGGTTTTTCTTCCTCTCCGCCTTCCTCAGGATTGCCGTCACCAATCTCCTCAGTGATTATTTCGGGATTGCCGTCATCAAAAGCCGTTCCCGCAACCGGAATAACGCCGATTATCATAATCAGCGAAAGGAGAAATGCAAGCATTCGTTTTGAAATTTTCCTCACGGTACCACCTCAAATTTTAAAATAATATCGGTGTCTTTTGGTTTATTATAGCATACCTTATTCTATTTTTCAATTGCGAATTATTTTGTTCGGAATAAAGCGGATGCAATGCGCCGATTTTATTTAATTAACTTGAAATTTTTTTATTTCTGAATAAACAGCAAATATCAATTCAGAAGAAAAAGCTATATGTAAGCAGTTATAAAATGGGTACGGGCGAAACCCGTCCGAAATTCCTCTCTCCTCACTTAAAAAACGGGCTTGCGACATCTGTCACAAGCCCGTAAAAAGCTGTTGAATTAATACATTCCGCCGCCCTGAGCCGCAGCCATTGCCGCCGCATTTGCGGCATCTGCCGCCGGGTCGGGCTTATCCGTAACAAGGCTCTCTGTGGTGAGTACCATTGCCGCAACGGAAGCGGCATTCTGGAGAGCGGAACGGGTAACCTTTGTGGGGTCAAGGATTCCGGCCTTTGCCATATCGCAATACTTATCGTTTGCGAAGTTATAGCCGTAGCCTACCTTCTTGGAGTTAACGATTGCGTTAACGATAACCGAGCCTTCAAGTCCTGCGTTTGCCGCTATCTGGCGAACCGGCTCTTCAAGTGCCTTAAGAACTATCTTGATACCGGTCTTTTCGTCGGCATCATCGGTCTTTTCAAGAAGAGCGCTGACAGCTTCAACGCTGTTGAGAAGTGCAACGCCGCCGCCTGCAACGCATCCCTCTTCAACTGCCGCCTTTGTAGCCGCAAGAGCATCTTCGATGCGGAGCTTCTTTTCTTTCATTTCGGTTTCGGTTGCGGCACCGACCTTGATAACGGCCACACCGCCGGAAAGCTTTGCAAGTCTTTCCTGAAGCTTCTCTCTGTCGAAATCCGAGGTGGTATTTTCAAGCTGAAGCTTTATCTGAGCAACTCTCGAAGCGATGTCGGCCTTTTCGCCTGCGCCGTCAACGATAATTGTATTTTCCTTGGAAATCTTAACCTGACGGGCTCTTCCGAGCTGTGCAAGCTGAGTTTCCTTGAGCTCAAGTCCGAGGTCGGAAGCGATAACCTCGCCGCCGGTAAGGATAGCTATATCCTGAAGCATTTCCTTTCTTCTGTCGCCGAAGCCGGGAGCCTTAACGCATACGCAGGTGAATACTCCTCTGAGTTTATTTACGAGAATTGTTGAAAGAGCTTCGCCCTCAACATCCTCGGCAATGATAACAAGCTTTCCGCCTGCGTGCATAACCTGCTCAAGAAGCGGGAGAATATCCTGAACGCTGGAAATTTTCTTATCGGTGATAAGAATAAGTGCATCATCAATAACGGCTTCCATCTTATCGGTATCGGTTACCATATAAGGTGAAATATATCCTCTGTCGAACTGCATACCCTCAACAACCTCACACTCGGTGACGGCTATTTTGGATTCCTCAACGGTGATAACACCGTCGGCAGTAACCTTTTCCATGGCGTCGGCAATGAACTTTCCGACTTCTTCATCACCCGATGAAATAGTGCCTACTCTGGCAATATCCTTGGAGCTTGTAACGGGCTTTGAATTCTTCTTAAGGCAGTCAACAACGGCATCAACAGCCTTTGCCATACCCTTTTTAACAACCATCGGATTTGCGCCTGCGGTAACATTCTTCATACCCTCTCTGATAAGTGCCTGGGCAAGAAGAGTGGCGGTTGTTGTGCCGTCACCGGCAACATCGTTGGTCTTTGTTGAAACTTCCTTAACAAGCTGAGCGCCCATGTTCTCAAACGGGTCCTCAAGCTCAACCTCTTTGGCGATTGTAACGCCGTCATTGGTGATGAGCGGAGCGCCGTATTTCTTATCAAGAACAACATTTCTGCCCTTGGGGCCGAGTGTTATTTTAACGGTATCTGCAAGCTTATCAACGCCTGCCTGGAGAGCCTTGCGGGCTTCTTCGCCGTAAATTATCTGCTTTGCCATAATAAATTCCTCCTTAAATTATTCAACTATTGCAAGAATATCGCTCTGACGAACAATGATGAATTCTTCCTTGTTGAGCTTGACTTCGGTTCCCGAATATTTGCTCGTGATAACCTTATCGCCAACCTTAACATACATTTCAACCTCTTTGCCGTCAACCATTCCGCCGGGACCAACTGCAATAACTTCGGCAATCTGCGGCTTCTCCTGAGCGGAAGCGGCAAGAATTATTCCGCTGCTTGTGGTTTCTTCAACCTCAACAAGCTTAACAACAACTCTGTCTGCAAGCGGCTTAACTGTCATAATATATTACCTCCGAATAATAAATTTTGATTTTTAGCACTCAGCAGTTCCGAGTGCTAATTTGTATTTTAACACTTTATACGGAAAAATCAAGTATTTTTTCCAAAATTAACAATATTGTAATATTTGATTACAAATAAGTAATATTTCCCGTTTTGGATTGACTTTGTATTCCGATGTTGCTATTATATATTACATAATTAATTTATTCATCCGAAGGATAAATATATGGAAAAAATCAGAAAATTTCTTTCATCGGAAATTTACTCCGCAATACTTTTTCTCGCCGCCTGTGCCGTTATATTCACGGGCAAAGAGGTTCTCGGCACAATGCTTTTTGCCGTTGTGATTTCGGCTTCCATGGCGCTGACCGATGACCTTATGCCGCCGCTTCAGGGAATACTTTTTACGGTTTGCTTCGCCATACGGTGCAAGCTGTCATACGATGAATTTTTCGGCTATTGGTATTTCGCAATTCCGATTGTAATATTTTTTGTGCTCCACTTCATTCTTTATCCGTGCAGGCTTTCAAAGGGAGAATGCTTTTACGGCATCCTTGCCGCATCGGCAGTTACAACCCTCGGCGGTCTCGGCATCATCACGGCAAAGGAATATTTTTCGCCGACCTCGGTTTTCTATATTATTTCGCTCGGCTTCGGAACGCTTCTTATCTATTCATATATGTGTTCCGCTTTGAAAATGCGTACAGAATACGAATTTTCGGAAAAATTTTCCCGTGTTATGGCAAGTATGATTCCGATGCTCTCTGTTTGTCTTATTCAGGAATATATTTCAAGGCTTGATGAATTTCTTAAAGTTATGAGCGTTATTCCGTTCCAATGGAGAAACAACGCTTCAACGCTTCTTATGCTTGCGATGCCGTTTGCGTTTTATCTTTCAGCCAAACGCTTCGGATGGTTCTTCGTGGGAATAATTTCATATATTGCGATTATATTTGCCGGTTCAAGGGGCGGAATGATATTCGGACTTGCAGAGCTTATCATCTGCATTATCGCCATGCTCTATATTGATAAGCGCCACAGAAAACAGATAATCATAGTTATTCTTGCCTGCCTTTGCGGACTGTTTCTTATTCGTCAGTATCTTTTCGATATAATCAGATATACCGTTGAAAGAATGCTTGACCCATCCGAAAACTCCATAAGGCTCGGGCTGATACCCCGTGGAATTGAGGATTTCAAATCAAATCCGCTTTTCGGCAGAGGTCTCGGATATATGGGCAACCGTGATATTCACCACAGCGCAAAATTCACGCTTTGCTGGTATCATTGCTCCCCCGTTCAGATTATCGGAAGCTTCGGCATTGCCGGAATACTCGGCTACGGTTTTCTGCTTTTCACGAGAATAAAGCTGTTTATTAAAAATATTTCTTTCTTTAATATAATGGTTTTCCTTTCGTATCTCGGAATTGAAATGATGTCATTCGTAAATCCCGGCGTTTTTGTTCCGTTCCCGTATCTTTTCCTTGTAACAATATTCTTTGTCATAATCGAAAAATGCAATTCTCAGAAAGATAAAGAAGAACTTACACTTTTAAGAAACAATAAAAGGTAATAGTATTATGAAATACAAAATATTTCTGCTTTTTTCTGTTTTGCTGATTTTAAGCTCCTGCGGATTACAGCAACCAAAAATGCCGTCATTACCTCAAACAACCGTCACCTCGGAGAATAATCCGTATGAGTCAATAATTAAGAGCAAAATTGCCGAGTTCTCGAAAGACACAGACTCAGAGCAACTGTTGAATAATAATTATTATGCGTATTGTGATATTGACTCAGACGGAACAGAAGAGCTTCTGCTCGGTTCAAACGCAACTCTTTGGGGATATGAAAACGAGTTTTTGAACCAATCGTGCGAGGAAAAAACCGTGCTTAATCAAATCTACACAGCCATTGACAGAAAAGCGCAGGAAATAACCTGTCAGCCCGTATGGAGATGGAAAAGCTATTTTGCCGAATGCTTGGGTGGCAGAGATATTTTATCGAACGGAATAATTCGGTATTACGGAGGAACGCCGGATTATATCAGTTATGCGTATTTCCGCTATTCCGACGGAAAACTTGAGTTTATTAAGGCATTGATGTCTTATGAAATTGCAGGAACCTGGGTTGTTGTTGACAATCAAGGTGAAGACCTTAAAGAAAAAATATCGGAAGATGAATTTGAACGCATTAAATCCGAAATTGAGGACGGCGCTGATGTTGTTGATATTAATTGGCAGCCGTTAGAAAACCGAGGTAAATAGAAATGAATGTATTGTCAATAGGAAACAGCTTTTCAAATAACGCCCACCGTTATCTGCCGCAGATGGCAAAGGCGGCAAGCAAAGAGCTTATGCTCTGTAACCTTTTTATCCCGGGCTGTTCACTTGAAACCCATTGGAATAACTGGAGAAAAGAAGAAGAAGCCTATGTTTACGAGGTCTATCTTCCGGGCGAAACCGAAATGAGGAACCCCGACGGTCTTGCGCTTCACGATGTTGTTGAGGACGAGGATTGGGATGTTATAACACTCCAGCAATGCAGTCATCTGAGCGGCATTGAGGAGAGCTATTCGCCTTATCTTGCCGAGCTTGCGGCATATTGCAGAATGGTGAAGCCCGAAGCAAAAATAATGCTTCATCAGACATGGGCATATGAGAAAGGCTGTTTAAAGCCCGAATTTGCCGAATATTACCATAATAATCAGGATGAAATGTACCGTTTGCTTACCGAATGCTATGCAAAAGCGGCAAAAGAAGCGGAAATCAACCTGATAATACCGAGCGGCAGAGCCTGGCAGACAGCAAGGCAAACCTTTATCGGCGACCGTCTCACCTGCGACGGCTTCCACGGAAACGAAATGGGATGTTTTCTTGCGGGTGCCTGCTTCTATGAAATGATATTCGGTGAAAGCATAACGGAAAATCCGTTTATGCTTCCCGATTTTGACGAAAATATAAACGGAGTCCTCAAGGTCTGCGCACATATCGCAGTCGAAGAGGGAATTATAAAATAGTTATTGACTTTTGGACGCATAAAGCGCATATGCAGGCTGAATTTGAGCCATGCATATGCGCTTTTGTTATGTATTATTTTACCTCAACAAGTCCGCTGTCTGAATTTATCATAAACTGCGGATAATCGGGATTGCTTGTAACGGTTGGCTGACCGTCGTAGAGTAGTGCCCATGTCAGAAACTCATTATAGGCATCGGTAAACTTATTGTGGTGCTGATTTTTAAAGAACCATGTGTTCTCCGGCAGGTAGCAGGTGGATGCATCAATTATGCCGTCATTTGAAAGATGGTTGTGTCCGCATCCGGTATTTTTCTGAGTATATCCGTCTCCGAGCGTTTCGCCGTATGGTGCGCAGGTTGCACCGATGCTCATGTATTTCGTATCAATCAGCATATCAGCCTGCCATTCCTCTTCAACCGTTATGGGAATGCTCGAAATATTGTAGCCGGCACAGATAACAATCGCCGCACCGTCTTTCTTGGCGTTTTCAAGCACAGTTTCAAGTTTATTCTGAACATTATAATGATAATTGTCGATTTTCGCAATCAGTCCGGCATATTTTTCTTTCTCTGCTCCGAACATATTCTCTTTCGCCCCGGCGTAATATTCATCCGGTACAAAAGTCCAAACGCCCGGCGAAGTGCCGAAAATCGGTCTGAAGCAGTTATCATAAAGCGTATCAAATTCTTTTTCGAGCGCAATACCCAAATCCTTTATGAGCTTCGGCAGAACACCGATTTTGTTCAGGAATGCAAGAACGGAAACAACAGCTTCGCCCGTGCCCTCGCTTCCGAGAAATCCTCTTAAAAACTCAACAAGCTCATCGGATTTGCTGTGAACCGAAACACCTTTATTGAACATCTGTCCAATAAGAGAAAGCCCCTTAAACGCAGGTGAAAGGAATACAAACTTATCAATATCCTTTGCTCCGAAAAGCGCAAGATACGCCGCTCCGACGGTGTTTCCCTCGCTGTGGCACACAATCGAAATCTTATCGTGACCCGTGAGTTCTTTTATCTCCGCCGCAAAAGAATGAAGCTTCTGCGCCTGCTCCATCGGGTCAAGACGCCAATCGTAATAGAAAATAAAATGACCGCTTCCGTCGGGTCTTTCGATTGAACCCCTGAAATAATAATTTGCCGTCTTATGGCTGTCGCCCGGCTTCGGTTCGGGAGCGATACCTGCACTTTTAATAAGCGAATTGCCGTTTTCATCGCACGCAATGCCGCCCATCAGCGTATTTACCGCCGATGAAATGTGCTTTCCGAAGCCTTTATAATTTCTGAACGCCAAATTAAGAAGCGTAAGCAGAATATCGGGTACTGATTTTGCAATTGCATCTCCCGACGGCGGAAACAGACATTCCGACCCGTTATAAATATTTTCGCCTGCGAATCCGTGAACGAAAATCACGGGAGTTACGCCGCAATCACAGCCGCCAGGCTCGGCAAACGCAACGGTCACAACAGAAAAAGCAAGAATAACCGCAAGCACTATTGATAAAACCTTTTTCATCATCATGCACCCCTTTCGGATTATATCTATATTTTATATTATCACGGTAATTTTTTCAAGAATAAATTATTTTTTCATAATCAATTCTTTTTTCAATATAATAAATAAGCGCATATGAGGGCTGAAATTGAGCCGCACATATGCGCTTTTGTTATTATAAATCCGGCATATACACTTAATTCAAATTTCCCGTTTTGGCTTCCTCCTATGGGGAAAGCTGTCACAAAGTGACTGATGAGGGGAAGGCAAATACAATCCGGCGCTTGCGCCCCTTAATTCCGAATTCACAATTCCGAATTAAAATAAAAAAGCCGTCTCTCTTGAGACGACCGATTTATCAATATTGAGTGAATAAACACACCCTGAAAACTGAACAAAGGGAAGAGATAAGGAAAAGTAAAGGAAAGAGAAGAAAAAGAGAAAACAATTGGTCAAGCCCTCGACCTATTAGTATTGCCAAGCTGAACATGTCACCATGCTTACACATGCAACCTATCAACCTCATAGTCTATGAGGGGTCTTACTAGCTTATGCTATGGGATATCTTATCTTGGAGGCGGCTTCACGCTTAGATGCTTTCAGCGTTTATCCGTTCC
>JAZQON010000012.1:0-117562 GCA_045627825.1 Acutalibacteraceae bacterium | reverse complement strand
GGCACTCGGTCAGGCACAGTCGCTTGTAAAACAGCTTTCCGATAAGCTTGAAGCAAACGGAGCGGATGTAAAATTTGCAATTCATCCCGTGGCAGGCAGAATGCCCGGACATATGAATGTTCTGCTTTGCGAAGTGGATGTTCCGTATGAAAAGCTTTATGAAATGGATGCAATCAACGGTGAATTTGCGGACTGCGATGCGGCTGTAATAGTCGGCGCAAACGATGTTGTAAATCCTGCGGCGAGTGAAGCGGAGGGCACACCGATTTACGGAATGCCGGTGCTTGCGGCAGATAAAGCAAAGCATGTTGTAATCTTCAATTATGACTTAAAGCCCGGATATGCCGGAGTTGAAAATCCGCTTTATACCAAGGGTGAGGGCGTTACCATTCTTTTAGGCGATGCAAAGGAAACGGTTCTTTCCGTTATAAATCACATATAACCCGATAAAATAAATTCAGACCGCAGTTCTCAAACGGAAATTGCGGTCTGTTTTTCTTGATTTTATATTTATACTATGATATAATCAAATAAATATATCCTGAAAGGCGGTGAAAATATGAGCAATAAGAAAAAAAGCGAAAATATAACCCATCCCGATTTTTTGATAATTGACGCACTTTCGCTGATAATATCGTTCATAGTTTCCTACCGCATAAAATTCGGCAGTTTTGATTTTGTGCATACCGATGTGTGGGCGCCGCTGCTTTTCACGGTGGTTTTGCTTAACACGGTTATCTGTCTTTTCTCAAATCCATATCAGGGGATATTCCGCAGACCGTATTATGAAGAAATCATCCGTTCGCTTTTGCTGAGCATATATAATTTGCTTATTTCGAGCGTAATTTTCTATGTTTTCAAAATAGGTACATTCTTTTCAAGACAGACCGTTCTTACCATGTACGGCATATATTTCATTTTTTCGCTTGCTCTTAAATGTATTTGGAAAAAGCTTGCGCTGTCGGAAAAAATCAAGAATGTCAATGCCGATAAAATTTCGCTTTTCGTTGTCGGAAACAGAGAAAATATAGAAGAGGTTCTGCACAATGCCGCCGCAGGCGACTTTGAAGCATATGAATTTATCGGAATTTATCTTGCCGGCGGCGGAGAAGCCGAAAAAATAGACGGGATAAAGGTTTTCGGCAATGAGAATGATATTGCCGACCGCATAATTTCAGAGGGTGCGGATGAGGTGCTTATCGCCGCCGAACCGTCCGTGCTTTCAGCCGTTCAGTATAAAAAGCTTATCGCCAACGGAACCGGAATACATATGAGCGTTGAAGCAATGATAGGCTTCGGCACCGAGGATTACGGCATATCCGATGTGGGCGTTTATAAAACGCTTAGCGTCGGAACATATGAATTTACGCCGCTTCAAAGATTTTATCTTGTTATAAAACGCCTTTTTGACATTATTATCGGTATAGTGCTTTTGCCTTTGCTTGCGGTTATTTCCGCCGCCGTAAAGCTCGGATATGCCGCTTCCGGCGATAAAGCGAAAATTTTCTATACTCAGAAAAGAGTCGGAAGAAACGGCAAGCCGATAAATATAATCAAATTCAGAACCATGGTTCCGAATGCCGATGATGTGCTCACTCAGCTTATAACAGACCCGAAATATAAAGCGGAGTGGGATGAAAACCAAAAGCTGGCCGATGACCCGAGAATAACCTCCCTCGGCAGATTCTTGAGAAAGACCTCAATAGACGAACTGCCGCAGATAATCAATGTTATAAAGGGTGAGATGTCGCTTGTCGGACCCCGTCCGCTTGTGCTCGGAGAGCTTGAAGCTCACGGCGGCATGAAGCTTTATCAGCAGATAAAGCCGGGAATTACCGGTTGGTGGGGCTGTAACGGCAGGTCGAATATTGATTACCGAGAAAGATTAGAGCTTGAATATTATTATGTGAAGAATTTTTCCGCATATCTCGATTTTCTCTGCGTGCTGAGAACTGCTTTTGCGGTGCTCAGGCGTGACGGTGCGGAATAATTGACGGGGCAAATGAAATATGTATATGAATAAAAAATATTCGGTTCTGATGTCTGTTTATCATAAGGATAATCCGGAATGGTTTGACCTGAGCGTAAAAAGTATGCTTGAACAGACCGTTGTGCCGGATGAGTTTGTGATTGTTGAGGACGGAAAGCTTACGGATGAACTGTATTCCGTGATTGACAAATATACGCAATTATATCCCGGTATAATAAAACCGGTTTGCCTTGAAAAAAACGCAGGTCTCGGTTTAGCTCTGAAAAGAGGGGTTGAGGAATGTTCAAACGAATTTATCGCACGAATGGATGCCGACGATTATTCAACACCGGACAGAATAGAAAAAGAATTTGCGGTGTTTGAAAAAGAACCTGATATGGCAATGGTGGGGACAAATGTTTCTGAATTTATCGGCTCGGTTGATAATGTTATATGCAATGTCATTCTTCCCGAAACAAATGATGAAATAATTGCATTTTCCAAAAAGCGTAATCCGTTCAGACATCCGTCGGTCATGTTTAAAAAAAGCGAAATTCTCAGGAACGGAAATTACAGAGAATATTATCTTTGCGAAGATTATGATATGTGGCTCCGGATGCTCAGAAACGGCTGTAAATGCTTTAACATTCAGGAAATCTGCTGTTATATGAGAATAAACGAAGATTTCTATAAAAGACGGGGCGGACACAAATATTTTAAAAGCGTAAAAAAATTTAAAAAAGAACAGCTTGAAAACGGATATTTTAGTTTGAAAGAATATTTGGTAAGCATTGTTCCGCATATGATAATATGCTATATGCCGAATTTTATCAGAGAATTCGTTTATAAAAATCTGTTGAGAAAAAAGCCGAAGATTTGAGGAAAGAAGCCGGAGCATATTGAAAAACCAATCAACATAAGAACACTTGATTATATCTATAAATGCCCGGACACCGTGAACGGGATACTGAAATATAAAAATCTTAAATAGCAGGGGTCGGATATGAAAATTCTCGAAATCGGAATGACCGATAAGCTCGGCGGAACGGAAATGTATTTTTATAACTACTATCATAAATTCAATGAAAGCTTTCATTTTGATTTTATTGATATGTATAACGGAATGTATTTTGCCGGTGAATATGAAAAAAACGGAAGCAAAATCATAAAAGTTCCGTTTTTCAAAAAGCACCCGTTAAAATGCTTCTTTTCGATTCGCAAAGCGGTTTCGGATTATGACCTTGTGCATATAAATACTCTTTCTGCGGCGAATATCGTTCCTCTGCTTGCGGCAAAATCAAAAGGAAAAACGGTTGCCGTGCATTGCCATAATTCCGGTATGCCTGTCGGAGCAGCAAGAAGACTTCTGCATAAAATCAATAAGCCCGTAATAAATCTGCTTGCGGATAAACGCTTTGCCTGCTCTGAGCTTGCGGGCAAATGGTTGTTCGGAGATAAACCGTTTACTGTTATTCCGAATGCGATGGATTTTGAAAAATATGCTTTTAACGAAGAAATACGAAAAGAAACCAGAGAAAAATACGGTTTCGGAAATGCAACCGTGCTCGGCCATGTGGGCAGATTTCAGGAGCAGAAGAATCATAAATATCTGGTAAAAATTTTCAGTGAATATCATAAGCTTGACCCGGATTCGAAGCTTATGCTGGTGGGTCAGGGAGAATTATTTGACGAAATAAAAAATAAACTTGACGGACTCGGACTGCTTAAAGATGTTGTTTTTATCAAAGAAAGCAGGGAGCCGGAAAAGCTTTATCAGGCAATGGATGTTTTCGTGTTTCCGTCGCTGTTTGAGGGTCTCAGCCTTGTGGCAATCGAAGCTCAGTTATCGGGGCTTAAATGTCTTTTTTCAGATACAATCAGCAGAGAAACCCAAATCAGCAATAATGTTGAATTTATAGGAATAGAAGAGAAAGATATCTCGGTATGGGTGAACGAAATACTGCAAAAACGAGATTCAGGTCGTGCAGAAAAACTGCCGGAAAAGGAATCGGTTTTTAATATTGAAAACGGAATAAAAGTTTTTGAAGAAGCTCTGAGAAATCAGTAATAGGGAAGGGGCAGGTCAATTTGAATTTCGATAAAATCAAAAAAGAAATCGAAAAAGCGGATATTATTTCGTTTGATATATTTGATACGCTGATAACACGCAGAGTGTTGCATCCGGTTGATATTTTTTCGTTTGTCGGTTTGATGGCACACAAAGAAAAGTTGATTGATTTTGATTTCATTACGGCGAGAACAAATGCCGAAAAAGAGCTTTCGTGCGGCGAAAAGAAATATTGCTATAATCTGTCCGATATTTACGATGAAATAAAAAGCAGTTGTTCTCTTACCGATGTTCAGGCAGACAGACTCAAAACGCTTGAAACCGAAGCAGAAGAAAGATTTATCATTCCGAGAAACGATGTTAAAGAGCTTTTTTACGAGCTGTATAATTCGGGTAAAAAAATCATTTGCGTCAGTGATATGTATCTTTCGGTTGCTCAGCTCGGTCATTTGATGAAAGCATCGGGTTATCCGACCGATATTGAAATTTTCGTATCAAATGAAAATAACGCCGTAAAGGGCGACGGCTCTCTGTGGAAAAAAGTTATCGGAAAATACCCCCAAAAAAAGATACTGCATATCGGCGACAACCGTCAGGTTGATTATTCAGCCGTAAAGTCTCTCGGTCAGAGTGCAATACATATAAGTAACCCGTTTGATAAATTTGTAAGAAGCAAGCTGTATAAAATCTTAGCCAAATATGATAACGGAGAATTCGGAAATTCATTTCTGCTCGGCAGACTCTGCAATCAGATTCTTTTTAATAATGCTTTTTCCGATGAATACGACGAAGAAGAATTATCCGGTCTCTGGAACGGCTCCGAGCTCTCGTGTTTTATCAGGTGGCTGATAAATAACAGAGATGATTCTCTTTTACTGTTTGTAACAAGAGAGGGATATATTTTTGAGCCGCTTTATAACGAGTATTGCAAATCCGCAGGAATCGAACCGCAGAAAAACTGTCTGTTCTATGCATCAAGGCAGGCGGTATCAATAGCCTGCGCTTCCTCGGATAAAGATTTTAAGGATTTACTTGAATGGAATTATAAGGGCACTTTAAATAAACTGCTAGGCACGAGATTCGGAATTGACAAAAATGAATTAAGCGGCGAAAAGATTATTGAATTGCCGCATGATAAGGAGTTTGTATATTCATATTGCAAGCCTTTTTTGAATGAAATAACAGAAATATCGTCAAAAAGAAAAGCCGTATATGCGGATTATATAAGTCAATGCTGTGATAAATACGGGGCTGAAGAAATGACGGTTGTTGACCTCGGTTATCAGGGGACAGCACAGTGCCTTTTGAACAAAATATCAGAAAATCCGGTTAAAGGAAAATATTTTATTTTAGGCGATACGGCGATGCTTGATAAATTCGGATGCGAATATTCCGGTTTAACTTCTTTTTTTTCCGGAGTGCATCCCATATATGATAATATTGTGTTTTTTGAATCGTCTCTTCAAGTACCGTACGGACAGCTTCTGGAGATATGCAAAGATGAAGACGGGGAATTTGTATTCAGGTGCAATAATGCCAAGCAGACATCCGAATATATCCTGAAAGCGCAGAGCCGAAGTATTGAATTTTCAAAGAATGATGCCGAAATATACGGTGTGCTCGGAGAAAAATATGATTATTCCCTGAGTATGGCAGAGGATATATGGATGTGTTTGCTTTATTATAATCTGCTTCCTTGTGAAATAATGAATCATTTTTCGCTTGATGATGATTTCGGAGGAAATGAAACATGGATTTATAATCCGAAAACTCATTATTTTGAATCATCAATATCAAAGGTACCGTTTGTTTTCTATAAAAGTCACAGCATAGAAGCGCTGAAACAGCGCATTAAAAATTTCGTAAAAGATTATACTCCGCAATTCCTTTTTGAGATGTTCAGGCAAATATGGCTCAGATACATAAAATAAAAATCAGGGAGTAAATATGAAGAATTTTTCAGCTTCGGTAATTGTGCCGGTATATAATTCCGAAAAGTATATTGCAAGATGCATTGAAAGCATATTGAATCAGACATATGAAAATTTCGAATTAATCCTTATTGATGACGGTTCAACCGATTCTTCCGGAGCTGTTTGCGACAGATACGCCGCTTCGGACGGCAGAATAAAAGTTATTCATCAAAATAATATGGGCGTATCGGCGGCAAGAAACACGGCACTTAAGATTGCCGAAAAGGAATTTGTTACATTTGTTGATTCCGATGATTATATAGACCGTGATTATTTAAAAATATTTTCCGAAAAAGTCAGCGAAGAAACTGATATCTGTGTTTGTATGTATAAATGGATAGACAAGGAAAAAAATGAGATTTATGTATGCCGGTTTGTTGAATCGGAATTGCTTGTTGCAGTGGACGAAAAATTTGATTTCTGCAATTTTCAATGTAATAATGCGTGTTGCGGAAAACTGTATCGCAGGAGCCTGTTATTCGGAATACAATTTGATGTTCGTTATTTTTTATGTGAGGATTCGCTTTTCTTTGCTCAGGCGGCGGTAAAATCCGGAAAAATACTGTATATTCCCGATTGTCTGTATTATTATGAAATTCACAACGGCTCTCTTTCTCAATCCTTTTTAAATGAGCGAAAAATGACGGCGTTGTCTGTATGGAACAAAATAATAAGGCTTTTTGAAAATTATCCGGTTTCGTATAAATCCTGTAAAATTCAATATATGAAAATCTCAAAGGGTTTTTACCGTGAATCATTTTATTTGCCGGATTCGGGAAATGCTTACCGCCGCAGGATTTCTTCTGCCTTGAAAAATACGCAAATAAGATGTTCCGATTTAAATCCGAAGATGAAAATCCTTTATCTGCTCATGAAGCGTTTCCGGCTTGCTTACGATGCCTTGCTTTTTATAAAAATAAAGTCGGAAAATCTCAAAAATTTATTGCACAGTGATAAAACAGACGGGTGAATTTATATTGAGTTCGAGAATTGAAAATTCATTTAAAAATTTTGCCGGTTCATTTTCAAATGTTTTCATAAGTAAAATTCTGACATTTGTCATAAGAACGGTATTTATAAAAACAATCGGTGTTGATTATCTCGGCGCAGACGGACTTTTTTCCAATGTTCTCGGATTGCTCTCTTTTGCCGAGCTCGGAATAGGTTCTGCGGTCTCCTTTGCGCTTTATAAGCCTTTTGCAGAGGATAATAAGAAGCTTATTTCTCAGATAACCGAATTTTATAAGAAAGCCTGCCGGATAATCGCATTGATTGTTGCCGCTATCGGGCTTGCTCTTGTTCCGTTCCTCGGAAAAATCGCAAAGGGCGGCGAAAACATAGAGAATATAACGGCAATATATCTTTTGTTTCTTCTCGATTCGGTTTCGTCATATCTGATTGCATATAAAACCGTTTTGCTTACGGCTGACCAGAAAAATTTTAAGCTTGTCAATATAAATACATTGTTTCTGTTTATCGTATCTGCGTTTCAGATAATTTCACTCGTTGTTTTCAGAAGCTATATTCTTTATTTATCGGTAAAAATTTTTATTCTGATTATCGAAAAAATATATCTTTATTTTTATGTTGAAAAGTTTTATCCGTTCATAAAGAAAAAGCCGGAGGAAAAGCTCCCGAAAGCGGAAGAAAATATAATATTTCAAAAAGTAAAAGGTCTTATTTTCCACAAGGTCGGAGAAATTGCAATATTCCAGACGGACAGCGTAATAACCTCATCAATTATAGGGCTGACATCGGTAGGGCTTGTTTCGAATTTTGCTCTCATAATTAAAACCGTAACGGATTTCATAAATACGCTAATAAGCTCAGTAACCGCAAGTCTCGGAAATCTTATTGCAACGGAAAATGCCGAAAACAGATATGAAGTTTTCAGAAAATATGAATTTCTGACGGCGTGGATTTACGGCTTATGTACGGTGTGTCTTTATTTCCTGCTTACTCCGTTTATTGAAATATGGCTCGGGAGCGATAAGCTTGTGGATAATGCCACGGTTTCGCTTCTCTGCATTAATTTTTATATGCTCGGCAACCGTTTGGCGTCGGGAAATATGAAAATTGCCGCAGGCGTTTTTGATATAGATAAGTGGGCGCCGATAGTCGAAGCTGTGCTGAATATAATAATTTCCGTAATCGGAGCTTATAAGCTCGGACTTAAGGGCGTATATATCGGAACGGTAATAAGCTGTATTGTTCCGTCAATAACACATCCTTATTATCTGTATAAAATATCGTTTGAAAAAAAACCGTATGACTATTTCGGCAGATATGCGGCAAGAGTTTTTTTAACACTCGGGTGTGTTGCTTTGCTGAGCCTGATTTTCCGGGCGTTGCCGCCGATGAATATGTATCTGCTGTTTATCGTTAAAGCAGTGCTGTGCCTGTGCGTGCCGAATGTTATTTATTTTGCCGTATGGCACAGAACCGCAGAATTCAGATATTTTAAATCGTTTGCAATAGGACTGATAAGAAATAATCCGCTCGGCGAAAGGAAAGGAGCAAAATAAATATGTCAAAATTGAAAAGTCTTACAGAGGATAAATATACACTAAACGACATTTTTACAAAAAATTACGAAAAATGGTTGCTTGCTCCTCTGTTTATTTATCTGCTTACCCCGATAGTACATATGATAGTTTACGCAATCGGATATAGTGATGAAATGTCACCCGATGAGATGCTTCACTATATTTCAACAGGCGAAATGCCGGGAGATAACTATACTGCGATAATCCAGTTTGCGTTTATGATTTGCGTATTCCTTGCACTTATCGCATACGCTTCTTACAAATCATATGCTAAATCACATATTGTCAAACGCTATCCGGATAATGTACCGATGCTGTTTTTCCTTGTGTATCTTCTTTTGATAGTTGTTTCAACAATGGCCAACAAAACCGATTCACAGCTTATCATGGGATTTACAGTGCGTGGTGAGGGCGTTGTTTCGATATTCTGTTATTTTCTTGTGTTTTATCTTTGCGGCTCTCTTGTCAAAAAAGAAAATTACAAATATGCAATTATGTATTTCTTCCTTGCAACAGGAATCGTTATCGGAATATTGACCGTAATAGATGAGTATTTCACAAAGGTTAATATCATAACAGATAATTTCTTCTCCGGAATATTCTATCATTTCAATTTTTATGCCTATTATCTCACGATTTCCATAATGCTGTCTGCATCGCTTTCACTGCTTGACCGATGCAGGGCAAGAAGAATATTCGCATTCATCACATTCTGCTTTGATACTGTTGTTCTTGCAATAAATGACAGTCTCGGCGGCTTCCTTGCCTGCGTTGTTGCATTTATTTTCCTTGTGGTTGCCGTTTCGGTAAAGAAGCGTAAATTCAGTGTGAAGGCACTTGCCGTATTTACAATTTTTCTTGCAATCATATTCGTTGTCGGATTGTTCACTCCGAGCTTTTTCAGCGAGCTTACGCAGTTCGGAAAAGATGTTGAAATGATTGCAACCAATGAAGAGGGTGCGGAAGCTGCCGGAACTTACAGATGGGGGCTCTGGGTTAATACGGCCCGTTATATAAAGGAAAAACCGCTTATCGGATGGGGCTTTGAGGGAACATCAAAGATGCTTGAAGCAGATACCTCTCAGGATAAAGCGCACAATGAATATCTTGAAAATATGGCATCCTACGGAATCCCTGCCGGCTTGATTTACATTGCAGGTCTTGTTTCGATATATATTAAGGCTCTTAAAAGAAGAAAATATGTTGATGATGCAACGCTGTGCTGTCTTGCAGGCGCACTCGGATACATAGGCTCGGCGTTTGTGGGAAATTCATTCATTTTCATTGCTCCGTTTTTCTTCATTTTCCTCGGACTTGCGAATAATACCGTTCCCGAAGAAAAAGAAGCACCTGCTGAAGAAACTGCCGAAACTCCTGAGCAGGTTGAAATAAATTATTAAAACGCAACAAAAATTCAAGCATGAAAAAAGCTCTCTGCTGAAGTACCGTTCAAAAGCAGGGAGCTTAATTTGTTTTCGGCTTCTATACGAGAGTGGAAGCTGTTACGCACCGACTGATGATGGAATTATCTTTATTCTTCCATCTGTTTTCCGAGAAACGATGCGGCTATCTGTGCAAGCTTGGTTTCGGTTTGGGTCGGGCATGAACCGTTCTCATGCATGAGCATAACAAGTGCGCCCGAAACATCTCCGCCGCCGACTATCGAAAACGCTACGGCGGCATCCTTGTCAAGTCCCTCAACGGGTTTTATGCGCTCGCTGTCAACGGCGCAAACATAGTTTTCGTGTCGCTCCATAAGCCCTTCAAGGCTCTGGCTCACTCTGCGGTCAATAACTTCTTTCTTTGAAATACCGGCGCAGGCGATAACGCTGTCACGGTCGGTAACGATAACCGGAAGTCCGGTTCCCCTGAAAAGCACATCCGCATATTGAGCGGTAATGGAGTTAAGCTCTCCGATAGGTGAATACTTCTTGAATATAACCTCTCCGTCAACATCGGTGTATATTTCCAACGGGTCGCCCTCACATATAACATTGACACCGAAAGCCTTGTCCCTCTGATTTGTTGCAGATTGGACTATTGTGGCTTTTGCGATACTCTCGGTGTCCCACTTAAAATTTACGGCGTTACCTACATAGTTTGACTTTTCAATCAGCTCTTTCGTAACCGTGCCGCATTCAAGCAGCATTGCAATATCGGCTTTCAACTGAATTTCGATATTATCTTCAAGCACTATGATTTTATCAATAATAAGTGATAAATCATTTTTATCAAGCTTTTCCTTATCGATAATTTCACGGAAAATATCAATGGCGGTTTTTGAAATCCGATTGACCTGGATAACCGTATTCCGCCTTTCGGCTGCAAATGCAATTTGTTTTTCCAAACCGTCTATTTTAGTCTGAAGCTCTTCTTCAATTTCTGCAAAGGTTTCTTCTATAAGCTCCTGATTATCTTCATTTTTCATAAGCTCTTTGATTTTTTGCTTTTTTGTCGCCTTAAATTCGTCCTTTGCTTTTGAAAGGTCAACCTCAAGCGTTTCAAGAGCAGACTGCGAAGCCTTAACGGATTGCGGTTCGTTTTTGATGGCTTTTTCAAGCTCCGCAATCATCTTTTCCGAATTCATCATAACACGCTCAATGTATTTTTTAATCATAACATCAAGCATATCGGTTCTGACATGATGAGAAGTACAGCCTTTCAGCCCACGCTTATGGTATGTGCCGCAGGTATAAGCCGGAGCCAAATCGGGTCTGCTCATTGAGAACATCGGACTTCCGCAGTCGCCGCAGAACAAAAACCCCGAATACGAAGTGTCGTATTTTTTGACACCTCTGTAATTTGATTTTGTTCTTGTTTTTAATTGCTCCTGAGCCTTTGCAAAGGTTCGGACATCAATTATCGCTTCGTGATGATTTTCAAAAACGATGTTTTCATCGGAATCAAGCTTTTTATCCGAGCCGTTTATTTTGGTTCGGGTATATTTTTTCTGACGCAGAGTGCCGATGTAAAAATCGTTTGTTAATATGCCGGAGACCGTCGGGATTGACCATATGGGACTTGCTTTGATTTTTGTTGTGCTTCCGTCGGCTTCCTTGCGTTCCTTTTCGACCATTCTCGGGGTGGGTATGCCGTCATCGGTCAGATAATCGGCAATCTTTTTGTATCCCCAACCGTCAATGTATAACTCAAAAATTT
This sequence comes from Acutalibacteraceae bacterium, assembly GCA_045627825.1. Taxonomy (GTDB): domain Bacteria; phylum Bacillota; class Clostridia; order Oscillospirales; family Acutalibacteraceae; genus CAG-177. Next base: position 105,847 of record JAZQON010000012.1, on the reverse strand, counting down.
TTCTGACAACTTCGGCAGCCTTTTCGTCAACTGCAAATTTCATCTCTTTTGAATTGGTGATGTAGTATCCGTAAGGAACGGCGCATATCCATTTGCCTTCATTCTGTCTGCTGTTGATAACTCCCTTAACCTTTTTTGAAGCATCTGTAACAGGCATTTCGTTGACGAAAAATCTCATCTGAATTTGTATCCATTCATCATAAGTCGGATAGTCAATGCTGTCACCGATTGAAATGATACGCACTCCGGCATCACGCAATTCTTCAAGCTCCACAAGACCTCTTCCGTTTCTTCGTGAAAAACGGGAAAAGTCTTTGACGATGAGAATGTTATAGTAGCCGTTCATCAGCTTCGGACGCATAAGCTGATAATTTTCTCTCTGCTCAAATGTGTAACCGCTTCGGTCACGGTCTTCGTAAAAATCAAGCTCCGCATCGGGAAAGGTTCTTTCAACATAAGATTGGATAATGGTGCGCTGATTTTCTATTGAGGTGTTATCTTTATCAAGCTCGGTATCAACCGAAATTCTGAGATAACCCGCTATTTTTTTAACACTCATTTTCTTTCTCCGTTCAATGTTGTTAATATACATTTGATATATATTAACAACATTGTAACATATTAAATTTTATTTTTCAACCATTTTTAAATTTATCTTTCGGGAGAACGGTGACTTTTGTAAGGCTTGCTCACCGTTTCTTCGCTGATTTTCTTTGCCATTGCCAATTTGTTATGAATCAATAATTCTTTGGTCAAGTCCACAAGATTTCCGCTGCCGGAAACAAAGGTGCAAACTTTATATCCTTTATTTTTCCATTCCTTGTATTTCTGATTGAGTTCTTTTTGCATATTATCATCGTCTTTTTCTTCACGGGATAACCAGTAATATGCAATGCGTTGATTCTCGCAGACCTCCGAAATCATAGGCAACAATCATCTCCTTTCAATTATTTTGAACAGAAATACCGCTTGAAATACAGTAGACAGCATTTATATTTCCGTTTTCAGGATGTGCACTTCCTGTTGCTAATATAGCAAAGATAAAAAGATGATTGTTGATTTTATGTATCAATGCAAAATTAAATTAAAATTCAATCGAAAAATTGCAGAATTGCAAAATTGACTATTGACAAAAATTGGTATACAATTCACATAAGGAGATGATAAAAATGAACGGTATTCCGAAATTACTTAATGAAAGAATTAAATATCTGCGTGAGCAAAACGATATGAAGCAGTCCGAGCTTGCCGCAAAAATCGGTGTTGATTCGTCAACCTTGAGCCGAATTGAAAAAGGCGAAATACAAAAGGTGAGCGATGATATTATCGTTGCGGCTGCCAAAATTTTCGGAGTTTCAACCGACTTTATTCTCGGCGTAACCGATGAGCCTGTTCCCGCAAATTATCATATTGATGAACTCGGCTTGTCTGCTGCTGCCGCAAAGAAAATTTACAGCGGTGAAGTTGATGCGGATGTTTTGAATATTCTTATTGAAAGTCCGAATTTCGGAACGCTGATAAAAATGATTTCCGCATATTTTACGGACACAACCGAAGCGGCAATTGCTTCTCAAAATCAGATTCTTGATATGGTTAAGGATATCCTCGGTGATACCGTAAATGATGAAACAGTTGCCGAAATAAACCTTGCCAAAATTCAGAATCAGCGCAGTGACCTTGTTGCAATTCAGCGTGGATTTATTTCGATTATCAAATCCGAAAAAGAAAAAATGATTACGGGAATTAAGAAAACGCAGAAAATGACGGCGGAAATTTTCGAGCAAATCAAGCTCAATCTTTCAAAAGGAAAGGGGACATTGCCTTACAGAATTATTACTGCCGAAAAAATGGTTGATGCCGTTATTGCCGCAATAGGTGACATAGACGGAACAACTCAGGAAATGAAAGACAATCTGCACGATGCTCTTATGCCGTTTTTCCTGAACGCCGCCGGCAATAAAAAATAAATTTCACGGATTAAAAACTTTGCTTTCAAATACGCTGTTCATAAAATATTCAAATGAAAAATCGCCTGTGAGCAATCCGGAAAATCCGAATTGTTATCTCAGGCGATTTGTTTTTTGAGCATCGAAGATGCGTTTGCTCTGAAAATTTATTTTCAGATGTGTAAAGGGTTTGGGGCGAAGCGTTGCGCCGCTGCCTGTGGCAGATGAAGGCGTGACGCTGAGGTGAAGAAACACAGAGTGATGCGAAGCGCTCCAAGCGAGCAACACGACAATGTTTCTGAGGGAACTTACCCAACAAGCAAATTTGCGAAACCTATTACGAGCAGAGCGAGTAACAAGGTTCTGCCGCAGGCAGGTTCTTATATAGGTTTGCCTTGCTTGCCAAGTAGTGAAATAATCGTTGAAAAGTCTTATATATCAACGAAAAATTACTTTTATCATAATCAGCAATGGAACAATACCATAACATATTTATATACTCGTTGCAGCATCGGCTAATCCGCTTTTTTCATCAGCATCTTTTAATTTAAATACCTGTTACGAAACCGAAAATTGTTGCAGTTGTATTTTGAAAGCCTGCTGTTTTGTTATATATTTTTTCGGCACTACCATTGTGATTTTCAGAACAAACTTACCTCACCCATTGTAAGCTTTCCGGATTGTTTGCTATTATGGAAACAAAAAATTATTATGATACCGAATAATCTGTGAAAGGAATAATTAAAAATGGAAATTTACGGCTATATTCGGGTATCATCAGCAGACCAAAACGAGGATAGGCAATTACTTGCAATGCAGGATTTGAAAGTGTCTCCGAAAAACATATTTATTGACAAGCAGAGCGGCAAGGATTTTGACAGACCGAAATATAAAAAGCTTGTCCGAAAATTAAAGCCCGGCGACCTGCTCTACATACTGAGCTTAGACCGGCTGGGTAGAAATTATGAAGAAATACAGAATCAATGGCGGCATCTGACAAAGGAAATCGGGATTGACATCTGCGTTATTGATATGCCGATTCTTGACACAAGGCCGTATAAAGATCTGCTTGGCACATTCGTAACGGATTTGTTTTTGCAGGTGCTTTCTTTTGTAGCGGAAAACGAGCGTGACAATATCCGCAAAAGGCAGGCGCAGGGCATAGCGGCAGCAAAGCTGCGTGGAGTTAAATTCGGAAAACCTCAAAAACCGATACCTGATAATTTTGCGGATTATGTTGCAGAATGGAAAAATAAAAATATGCCGCTGAATGAAATTCTTCAAAAATGCGGCATATCGGAATCAACATTTTACAGAAGACTCAAAGAAATCAGAGTCGATTTAAAAAGTGATTCACTGTCATAATGTAGACTAAATGACAGCACAACAATACGCCATAATTGTATATTATTTATTGGAAAAAATCAACAATTTTCCGGTAAAATTTCACTTTTACATTAAGAAAAAGCTATAAAGATAAATTTATATATGTTGCTGTCAAAATGTCTAATTTTTAAAAGGAGTCTAAAGTACATGATGTTTAATCTTACGATACCGCAAAAAGCTATGTATGATACGCAATGCTTTTATAAAAACACATCTGTATGTAATATTGGCGGATATTTTTTGTTTGATTGTGAAATCAATTTAAAAAAGCTTTCAACTGCCGTCAATAATGTTATTTCAAGAAATAATAGTTTACGAATCAGAATTAATCAGCAGAGCAGCAGTGTATATCAGTATATATCCGAATATGAATTTGAGGAAATACCGATACTTTATATGGATTCTGATTCATTTAATAATCAGTTGGAAAAAATCATGCGTGAACCGATGAGCATCGGAGGAAAGCTTTATGATTTCAGAATAATTTCGGTTAATGATAGAATCGGTGTATTTATTAAGCTTCATCACATAATTTGCGATGCATGGGGAATATCCCTTTTGTGTGATTTTATTGTTAAGGAATATTTTCACGAAGAATATGAATCCGTGCCATATGTTAAATATGTTGAAAATGAACAAGAATATTTAAACAGCAGAAAATACATAAAAGATGAGGAATTCTGGTCATCAAAGTTTGAGGACTTATCAGGTTCAAACTCGTTAATATCCGGCAAATCGGATGAGTTTGATATTTCTGCCGAAAGAACAACATTTGAATTGTCTGACAAAATGTCGAAAAAAATCGACAGCTTTTGCGAAATCAATAATGTTTCGCCTGCAATTATTTTTGAATCCGCAGTTTCACTGTATGCCTGTGACATAAATGATTCAGACAGCATTGTTCTTTGTTCTATGGTTGTCAACCGTAACGGATATGACGAAAAGAACACCGTCGGAATGTTCAATAATATATTACCTCTTTGCGTGAAAATAAATGATGATTTTCGTTTTGACGATTTATGTAAATCAATATCGGAAGAACACTTTAATTTATATCGTCATCAGAAATATCCTCTTAAGAAGATTCTCGAATTTATGCAAAACGAACATGAGGCAAAGCCATATGACATTATGGTTTCGTATCAAAACGCTGATTTTAATACACCTCATATACTTAAAAAAGAATGGATTTTCAACGGCACATCAGACCTCGGTTTTATGTTTAATATCACCAAGCATAACGAAAAATATCAAATAGATATTGATTACAGAATTAAACTTTTCAATGAAAGAGAAATAGAAATAGAAAATATTTTCAGGCGAATTGAGTTTATTATTTTTCAAGTTCTATCGCATCCTCATTTAGAATTAAAGGAAGTTGAAATAGTAACCCCTGATGAACGAAAGAAAATCCTTGAGCAATTTAATGATACGGAAAAAGAATATCCAACTAGCGAAACCGTTGTAAGCTTTTTTGAAAGGAATGTCAAGCTATATCCGAATAAAACAGCTCTATATTTTGATGGAAAAGAAATTACATATAAGAATTTTAATCTGCGTGTAAACGCTTTATCAAATTATATTATTGAACACACGGGTAAAAAGAAAGAGATTATAGCCGTTATGCTTGAACGCTCTTTTGAAATGATGATTGCTGTTTTTGCAATAGTAAAATCAGGCTGTTCATATATGCCTGTTGACCCTCATTTTCCGGTTGACAGAATAAATTTTATGCTTAAAGACAGCAACTCCGTTTTGATTATCTCGGATACAAAATATACTCAGGATATTACAGATGATATACACAGGTTGAATATAAATTCATTTGATTATCGTTCATACAGCGTAGAAAATCCGGGCGTGGAAATTTCACCTGATGATACTGCTTATGTAATATATACATCAGGCTCAACCGGTAAACCCAAAGGTGCAATGCTTGCACATCATTCACTTGTTAACCGTATAAAATGGATGCACGAAAAATATCCACTTAACGGGAATGATATTATTCTGCAAAAGACACCTTATACATTTGATGTGTCTGTATGGGAGCTTTTCTGGTGGGGAATGTACGGCGGTGCATTAAATATTCTCACTCCGGAAAGTCATAAAGACCCATCGGAAATTATTTCAGCGGTTTTTAGGTGCAGGGTAACGCATATTCATTTTGTGCCGTCAATGCTGAATGCATTTTTGAGCTATATTGAAGTAAACCGAAATGAAATCAAAAAGCTGTCATCATTAAAGTATGTTTTCGCAAGCGGAGAGGCATTGCAGTCAAGTCATGTCAAAAAATTCTATGAGCTTCTCGGCGGTAACGGGACCACCCTGCATAATCTTTACGGTCCGACTGAATGCACAATAGACGTTTCGTATTATGACTGCAAATCAGAAAATGAAGCCGGAAATATTCCAATCGGAAAGCCCATAGATAACACACAGCTTTTGATATTGAATTCACGGAATAAAATTCTTCCGATTGGTGCGGTTGGTGAGCTTTATATAAGCGGTGTCGGTGTCGGAAAAGGTTATTTGAATCGTGATGAACTTACAAAGGAAAAATTCTGTTTAAACCCATTCGGGAAATACAAAACAATGTATAAATCAGGCGACTTGGCGGCTTGGCTTCCTGACGGTAACATAGAATACTGCGGCAGAAAAGATTTTCAGGTTAAAATTCACGGATTGAGGATAGAGCTCGGAGATATTGAAAGTGCTATAACCGAATATCTTCTTGTTCGTCAGGTGCTTGTAACCGTAACTGATGTCGGCGGTGACAAAGCACTGTGTGCTTATATTGCCGCCGCAGAACCGATAAACGCCGCAAAGCTCACAGAATATTTGTCGAAAAAGCTTCCGGAATATATGATTCCTCAATATTTCGTTCAGCTCAATTCATTTCCGACTACGGCAAACGGAAAAATTGACCGTAAGGCATTGCCTGCTCCGCAAATAATAAGAGAAATTGCGGAATATATCGCTCCGTCAAACGAGCTTGAAAAAAAGCTTCAGTATTCAGTAAAAAAATTTCTTAATATTGAAGAAGTGAGCTGCACGGCTGACCTGTTCAAGCTCGGATTGGATTCTCTCGGTGTGATTGCCATTATAACAGATTTATCAGCCGACGGTTATGATTTTAAAGTGAAGGATTTTTACGAACGAAAAACAATTGAGGGAATAGCCAAATCGGCAAAAATTGATGATATCAATGATGACTATGAGGAGGACAAGCTGTATTTTTCGGATATAAGCGATATTGCCGAACACAGTCTGCCCTACAAAGATAGCGATTCCGTTCTGATAACGGGAGCAACCGGTTTTCTCGGAGTGCATATCATCAGTGAGCTTATGAACACTACCGAAAAACAGCTTTATTGTCTTATTCGTGATGAATCAAAGCTTGAAAGAGTTTTAAAAAAATATACAAACATTTCCTATCCGAACAGCAGAATACATATAGTATTCGGAGATATTACAAAAAAGGATTTCGGAATGGAAAGCGAAGCGGCTGAATCTTTGAAAAACAAAATCGGAGAAATAGTTCATACCGCCGCCGATGTAACATTTTTCTGTTCCTGGGAGCAGTCAGAGAAAATCAACTATATCGGAACCTGCAATGTTCTTCGTTTTGCTGAGAAAGCGGGAGCAAAGCTGCATCACATTTCAACAATGAGCGTTTCCGGAGATATTCTGACTATGCAGACTTTTAATCGTCCTACTTTTGCCGAAAACAATTTATATATCGGTCAGAAATATAAAGAAAATGTTTATGTGCACAGCAAATATCTTGCGGAAAAGGAAATTATAAGGGCAATCCGAAGAGATAAAGTGAATGCTTCGATTTACCGTATTGCCAATCTTACATGGAGAGTATCGGACGGAGCAATGCAGGAGAATATACATAGGAACGATCTCTTTATTCTTACAAGTATGATGAAACGCATAAATGCCGTTCCGTCTGAAATTGCCGATGAAAATGTTGAGCTTACACCTGTTGATGACTGTGCAGTGGCGATATGTACGCTTATGAAGATAAAATCCAATGCAGTCTATAATATTCACGATACGGAAAGCATGACGGTTCTTGAATATATGAGAGCTATATCGGATGTTAAACTGCTTTCTGTGGTTGATTTTTACAACATGATGAAACAATCGACTGACCCGCAGGCACAGTTCAGCCTTATGTATATTCGCAGTCTGGTGGAAAATCCGGAAAAATCGGTGGTAAACATGGAATGGAGGTGTACATACGGGATATTAAATAAAAACGACTTTAATTGGACTGCTTTAGGGGGTGAGTATGCAAATAAATTGGATGTTGAAATTGAAAAAGTTCAAAACAAAAGAATTATATCATAGGAGGAAAATATTATGAAAAAATTTCCGGTTTTAATTTTCGCTTTAACTTTATGCATTACCTTTTGCTTTTCGTTTTCCATGCTTTCCTATGCGGTTAATGAAGTGACACCTGACAAAAATACGCAAGGCGAGCAGTCTGCTCAAGATGTTCAAAATAAACAATGCTGTGATCAATTCGATAAAAATGATAATGAATTTGATAAAACCTCTCTTGCTGTGCATTCTGGTATTACAGTTTTTTCTTTGCTTTTTTCATGCTTTTTCAATTGGTATCTAAATAAAAGAAATTACGATCAGCAGCGATTTGAACGTAATATCTCAAAAATAGATGAAGCTTTTTCCACAGTTCAAGCAGCACTTGATACCGTAATAAATATATTTGGTGAAAAAGATAGCGAGAAAAATGTTAAAGAATACCAAAAAATCATTAAACCGATAAATGAAAAAATCTTTGATTATTGTTCAGGTGATGCCGTTAAAGTTGCAGAATATTATTTAGCACAAATGAACAAAATACAATTCACAAACAAATCATATGAATTGAACGAATTTTCATCAGCGTGGTTTATTGGTTATATATGCTTACTCCACTCCGTCTTAAAATATGAAACGACAGGATTGAAAATACCTCCTGAATATTTAATGGCTGCAAAGTTTAAAAATATTGCAGGTGATAACTTTTATAATAAGTTGAAAGCAGAATCAAACAAAATAGTTAAAGAAGCAAATATTTCCAAAAAATATTCATGTAAATAAAGCTTTTATTTTACATAGTGTTGATTTCAAACATTAGTTAAATAAGTCGTGACTTTTGAATGCAAATCAAAGGTCACGCCGGATTAAAGAGTTTATAAATTATATGCAGAAAATGAGAGATTGAATAAAATGAAGAATAAGCCATATCCCTATTATAATGTACCATATGTAAACAACCTTAGAGAATATTTGGAATATTGTGAAAAAACATACAAAAAGAAAACTGCATTTTCATACAAGCATCAAAAAGTTATAATCAAAAAAACTTATATACAGTTTTATTCGGAAGTAAAATATTTTTCTTCAAAACTGATTTCATTAGGATATAACAATTGTAAAATTGCCATAATTGGTGAAAATTCTTACGAATGGATATTAACATATTTTTCGATAGTATGTTCTGGTAATGTTGTAATACCCATTGACAAAACCATTGATAAAGATGCTCTATATAATATTTTAGAAGAAACCAAACCAGAGTTGATATTTATCTCTGATGAATATCAAGATTATTCAAAGTTTATAAATAAAAAAATTAAAAATATTTACAATCTATCAACGGATATTGTGAAATTAGTAAATTCAGGAAGAACAATTTATGTTTTAAACAATAATATCTATAATAATGTTAATATTCTTCCGAATAATTTAGCGGCAATTATATATACATCAGGAACAACTGGATTTTCCAAAGGTGTAATGCTAACTCATAAGAATATTTGTTCAAATTATTATGGAGGACGAAAGAATCTTTCAGTCCGTAAAAAATCAATTCTTGTTTTACCTCTTTATCACATATATTGTTTTGTTGGTGGTGTATTATGTGTTATGGGGTGCGGAACGGAAATTTTTATAGGAAGCCTAAAAGGGCTTCGATTTGATATGCAAGAGCAAAATCCATATATAATTGCTATGGTGCCGATGATGGTCGAGATGTTTTATCATCAAATATGGAGTCGTGCTGAGGAACAAAAGAAAACTTCAGCATTAAAAAAATTGATGGCAGTGAGTGATTTCTTGATAAACATCGGTATAGATTTAAGAAAATTTCTTTTTAAAAATATATTACAGAATTTTGGCGGTAAGCTTGAAATAATTATTTGTGGCGGAGCTCCACTTGAAAAAAATATTATTAAAGATTTCAGAAGCTTTGGAATCCAAATTATTCAAGGGTATGGAATAACCGAATGTTCTCCTATGGTTGCTGTGACAAGAAATCATTACTTTAAAGATGATTCTGTCGGATTAAAATTGCCAAATGTTGATATTATTATTGACAGATTTGCTGGGGAAACAGAGGGCGAAATACTTGTTAAAGGTGAAAGCGTTACAGCCGGATACTATAATAATCCTCTATTAACCAATAATTCATTTAATAAAGATGGCTATTTTAAAACAGGAGATATAGGATATATTGACAAAGATGGATTTGTTTTTATTACAGGCAGAAAGAAAAACATGATTGTTCTCTCCAACGGAAAGAATGTATATCCCGAAGAGCTTGAAGCCGAATGGTCAAAACTGTCGGAGGTTAAAGAAATATTGGTTTATGAAAAAGATAAATCAATAGTTGCCGAAATTTTCCCGGATAAAAACGCTCTTGATTCCCGTGGAGTGTCTGATTATTATGAATGGTTTAATCGCCGTTTGGACGATTTCAACAAAACACATCCGACATATAAAAATATCAGCCGTATTGTTCTGCGTGATACAGAGTTCCCGAAAACAACAAGCATGAAAATCAAAAGGAATTATAATCAGTGAGGTGTTTGTTTTATGGAAGAAAAAGTTATAAAAATAATTTGTGATTATCAGAAAATTTCACCGGAAAAAGTTTCGGCTAAAAGCCGGCTGATGCAGGATATCGGTCTGTCATCATTTGATGTTCTGAATCTTGTTTGTTCATTTGAAGAGGAATTTGATGTCGAAATTCCGGACAGAATGATAACAGAAGTGCGTACGGTTAATGATATAATAAACGCAATAAAACAGCTTTGATTTTTAGATGTAAAATCATGAATTTAATCAGTAAAATTTACATTATAATTTGTTGCGTAAATTGTATTTCATTAAAACTTGTTTTTACACGGCAACCTTAAAATACCCCCCACCTTTAACAGCAATATCAAAGATGTTAAACTGTTCCGAGAACTCTCGGGAGTAAATTGGGAGTGCATGAAACGCTTCCAAAATTTCCTGCGAGTAATCGGAACAGTTTAACATTTTAGGTATGGTCAGTTAAAGACGAAAGATTATGATGCAAACAAGGCGTGTAAGCCGTCCTGCGGCTCACACACCCTGTATCCACTTTGTTTTTTATACCATTCTTTGGGCTTTACACAAAATTTGAAAAACTACCGATTATTGGGGTTTCCATTCTTACCTGAAAGGAAGTCCCTTATTCTCTTTTACATAAAATTTCCGAAGGTCTCATTACTTTTGAGAAACCAAAATAGTATCCGAACATTGTTTTATTTCTTCCTTTACTTTTTTACATATTTTACCGAAAAAAACACTTTGTTTTTTCTCCGCAACGCTCAATACTTTTTTGAATTTCATTTAATACAAAAGATAATAAATCGGTTTCGGTGTTGCTTTGTCCGTCTAAATTTTTTACAGAGGCTATTAAAAACTTAATTGTGTCGTTAAACCTTGGAAGTATTTTTGCCAAAATACTTTTCTCAACACTATTGTTATAATCCAATTTTTCGCATTGAAAGCATATCGTTAAAACAAGGTTTGCTGTTTCCAAAACATCAAAATATGGAATTTTTTACTGAAGATTCTAGCTCTTCTGAAATTGACTTTTTTGTTAATCTTTTAAAAATTGAGGCATGAAAAGCATCGCATTCTTTACATATTTTTGACGAAGCACAGGTTCTTAATGTATCACATGATCTTCTTAATGCATAATAAACTGAATCAGAATCTATTCTATTAGTATTTAAGTCTTCTTCATCTTTGTTAATATTAATTATTGTAAAAGGGTGTTTAAGTATGTTGCACACATTAGAAAGCAAACCTTTTAAATGTTCGTCTGTAGTAATAAAACTAAAATCATATTCGAAATTTTCAATTTTATCTTCTGCTTTTGATAGTTCTTTAGGATACATTAAATAATTATAATTCATAACTAGTTTCCTCTCCGATTATATGTTACTTTACTTTTATCTGTTGAAAACTATAATGCTTGTAATAAATATTAATTGGTATTTTAAAAAAGTAAAATCGCCGTCCGATTTTTTGATACAATTAACGCAAACATATACATTTCGATTAATTTTATGAATGGTTTTGTTTTTTATATATTATTATTCAAGTAGATGAATGATATATAAATTTTTTAGTTAATCTAAATTATGTTTCATTATTAGAACAATTTTCAAACAATTTAATATTTTCCGAAATATACCATATAATCACATAATAAATAAAGCAAAATAAACAAATGAAAATTCTTATTATTAACCATACTTTCAATTCGTCAAAATCATAAGTAATATACAGAATATTTTCAAGCCGCATCATCTATTGTAAGTTATATGATATTTATTTACTTTGTTTTCGAAGTGCCTCTACGGCAATTGTTACTGTATCCTCGGTATGTTCTTTTGACCACTCATCCCAGAATTTAACAGTATTACTATTTGGACATTGTGTAGGTTCAGACACATTAATTCTACTGGGCAGCAAACTCGCATCACCAACAACCAAGGCTTCCCCAACATCTAAAACCGGAAGAAGCTCAGCAAAGTTACCCATACTATCCGGAAGAAGTCTTTTAATTACATTTTGATCTTCTGCATTTGTCAGTTTCATAGCAATAAAGTTACTGCTTTGACTCAAAACTGTTCTGTCAACTTCAGAAGGACGTTGAGTAATCACAATTAGACTCAAGCCATATTTACGACCTTCTTTTGATATTCTTTCAAAGCTTTGCAAACTGGTTTTTTCTGTTCCCTGTGTTGCACTTTCCGGAATATAGAGATGTGCTTCGTCACAAAACAATGCAATAGGGGCAATTTTATCTTTATCAACCCATTGTTGAACGAAAAAAATAACCCTTGCAATAAGTGACACAATTAGAGGTAATATGTCCGAGGGAACTTCGGAAAAATCTATTATTTTTACACCGCCGCCATTAGAAGCGGAACTCATAAGTTTAGAACAAAATGAACTCATATAATCATAATCAAGCAAATTTTCATCTGAACAAAACATAAAATTTAGTCTTTTGTCAATTTTTTTCGACTCAAGCCGCTGAATAAACCTTGAGAGCTGACCATTAAAATCACCCTTTTTATCTGCTTTCACACCAGGAACCATTTCTGTATTGTAGAATGAAAGTTTCTCAATAAGACAATCCATACTATAAGGAATAGGACTATCAATGGTAATATTATCAACCATATCTTCCTTGCCGTTTTGCTCAAGAAATTCCTTTTTCTTTTCTAACACTGTTCTGCTGAACAACATTGCTTGATTAGGAGCGTTATTATCGCTGCGGTCTATCATCAGTGATGTCATTTCCTCATATGTCAGAAGCCAGTAAGGCAAAAATAACACATCATCAGAAAGGTTATCCGTAGGTCCGGCAATTTTATAATGCTTAACATTTCCGTCAGTAATAGGACCATATTCGCCGTGAATATCAAAAAGAATGGCATTCGCCGATTGCAGTTTTGCTATCTGTTCAACAAGAGTTGCTACGGTATATGATTTTCCGGAACCGGTACTACCAACAATTACAGCGTGTCTTTGAAACAACTTATTACCGTCAATCCAGGCTGTTGCAGTGTTATTTATTGCGTATGAACCTATTTTGAGAGAATGTGTTACTCCTTCAGCCGCTGAAGAAACAACACTCATAAAGTCAGTAAGATTTTGTTCGGACATAATGAAGCAATCCGCATCTATCTCCGGAACTGATTCAAGAGTTCTCTTAAATACATTCTCTCTTTCTCCGACTTTATTCAGAAGTGTTCCTATGAGCAGAACTTTTATAATATCTGATGTCGCAATTTCCTCACCATCATTCAAATCACTTTCGTCGCCATACTTTCTCATTATTTTAACAACAAGACCGATAAGGCTCTGATTTTGTTTTGAGGAGCGAAGAACAACCAAATGATTAACCTGAAGCTTTGATAAAAGAGTGGTATCATCAACATGTATAACAACATTGGATGTATCTACACTTTGAACTTTACCGATAATTTTCATTTCATCATAATTAAATATCTTCATTTTACACTTTCCTTATATTATTTCTAAAAGACCACCTATGCTCCAATATTTTCCAGGAATATTTTGGATTTCTTTTCCAAGCCAAAACTCAGTCATATCTGCCGTTTTTCCTTCCTGTATTACAATATACTTATTGCAGTTGTTGCAAAGCAAGTGGAAAGCAGGATCAGATAATTTTTTTGTAATTACCACAAGAGGTTTACCGATTGATGCTTCTTGCAACAAATTTTTCTGTATTTGTCCGTCATTAAATCCATAGCCTATACACAAAAATGCAGATGCCGCTTTAAAGGCGTTGTCTGCTTCTTGTAAAATGTTGCGTGCAGGACCCAATAAAATATCTTTATATTTATTGCATCCGGGAGTAATTATTGATGGAACACATCCATCAGGTATTTTACTTTGCAAGGGTATAGAAATAACGTCACCTTTTGCATTTTCAAATGAATCCAAGGAACCATGCACCTTATATAAGTTAACGGTATTTTTACTGCGTGGAGTGTCCGGACTTGCCCTTTTTATATATGTACCATTGAACCTGATATCTAAAGGTAACAAAGCCTGATCGCAAGCATATTCAATCATTCTATCATAATTAGTAGTTATAATATTAATACAACGAGGATGAGCTTGATAATATTTATTTAATAACTTCGTTAAATCCAAACTTACAGAATTGTTCAGTACTTTTTCAAAAAGTCCTAAATCAAATTTTGAAACTAACTCCCATGTGCATTTCTTAATATCATGTTCAACATTTTCATCCATAGTAACATTTGTTAACGCTTGCTCTAAATCAATTCCGTTATCAAGGTTATCAATAAATCGTTCCCAGTTGATGTCCGTTTTATATTTATCACTCAGTTCACTTCTCAAATGTTCAGCAAGCACAGTCATACCAGGTATACCTACAGGAATACTTGCTCCGGTTCCCAACAAAAGAAGCGGGGTATCATTCAAATAATCTTGCACAGTTTTAAATAATGTTGATTTATCCAATTAAGCCAGTCCTCTTTCATTCATCATACCATATCTTGCTAACAAAATATTTTTATGAGTTTTTATGTAAGCATCACAAATATTCAATTATTTTTCTGCCAGAAATATTATATCCGTTTTTGATGTAGAAATTGTCTCGAAGGTTTTTATCACGTTCAGTTTCTTCATCAACGATGCTTAAATCGCCTGTAATGTATTCGCATTTATTTTTTATAGCTTTATGTTCAAGCTGTTTAATAAGGTAAGAGCCTATTCCAATATTACGGTATTGTGGGTCAAGGCTTATATCACAAAGCAATAGATAAGTTTGTTCTGGAGAAAAACATACATGCCAATTCAGATATCCGACATTTTTTCTGTGTCCCAAAACATGGTAATTTCCATTTTCATCGCTAACATTGTTTTCTTTAATCAAAAATAAATATCCATTTTTTGCTTTAAATATTGAATATAACCCACCATCTGTTTTCTCGCCTGAATTATTTGTCAATCCGGAATATTTCTTTAATAGTTGCTTATTTCTATAAAATCTTTTTATCATAGTATAACCTCTTAATTGAATAAATAGACTAACACCTTTTTCATATATCGACTAACAAACACAATCAAGGTTGTCCTGTTTGGGGCAGCCTTGATTTTATTGAGTTCTATTTATATCACAAACCATCAACTTACAATAATACTAAATTATTGTAAGTAAATTTAAATTATTGTAAAAAATATTTGGGAGAAACAAATTATGGAATTAGATAATAATGCGCTTAATATCCCCAAGGGGTACATAGTCATGATTTCTGGTGTGCCGGGTTCAGGGAAAACAACCATCTCTTATAACTTATTAAAACAATTTTCTGTTTTTAGAATAATTGAGGAGACAGATTTAATGAGAGAAATTTTACTTGGATACAATAACTTTTTGAAAAAAACTAATCCTAGTATTACAGAAGTGATTGATAATGTTAAAATAACTGACCATAATGTTTTGTTAACTCTTAACGAAGCAAAACAACAATGTAAAATCATGAAGTGTTCTATAGAAAAGATAATCGAACGACAAAAAAGAAAAGGTATTCCCTCTATTATTAATGGTGTACATATAATACCAAGTATATTAAACGGATTGTGTAAAAACGAAAAAATCATTTACATAAATCTTTATGTGAACAATAAGGAGAGTATTTACAATAGAATATACAACAGGAACCCTAATTCATATATGCTGAATAATATTGAACTTATATATCAATCAGGAAAGGATTTATTTGTAGACACTGCGAAACTAGAAGAAACCAATAATCTTTTTTTGTTCAACAACATAGATGTTACTAACCTGAGCATAAACGAAACAATTAATAAAATTATTTATCTTATGAAAAACAACATACTTTTAAACAATTATTGATTCCAGATTGTTGCACTGTTCCACACCTGTTCAAACTTATCAACACAGGCTTTTCCTTTTGCTGAGTCGGTGCTAAACACTTCAAAAGCTGTGTTTGTTAATAATTGTGGACAACCATTGGCATCAAAATGTGGCAAAGAATATATTATACAGTTATCAATTCTTATTATAATTTCTTCTCTTCTGTTATTGTACAATCTAAAACATTTTTTTAGGTGTTTATTACTATTAACCAAGGAATTGGCTCTATATATTGTTGTATTTAATTCCTGCTTTAAGAGTTCAGGGTCAGGGTGAGCTTTATACGTATTATCCGACATTGGATCCAAAAACAAGCATCTGAAATCAATACCATCCATATCCGAACCACTTGTGAGTGCTTTTTCTTCCAAATACCGAAAAAAAATATTATAATTCCCACTTAATAATTTCATGTTTTTTCTTCCGTAAATCCATAGGTATTTTCCTGTATACATGAAAGATTCTATTAGCACCTTATATAACTCAAAACTTTCAAATCCAGTAAGAAAATATGCTGTCTTGTCTTTAAAATATGGATTGTTAACCACAAACGAGCCGTTGTCAATCAGTTTGTTTACAATATCTTCACATTGAATATCAACATCTCTAAACTCTTCTTGTATTCGCGTTATTGAACATTTAAAATCATCTATTGTTTTCATTCGATGAGGAGTGACTTTGATGTTAAGACATTTCAATAATTTCTCATTGAAATCATTGTTTTTAACCATTAACTCTCTTGCAACATTCATTGGATTATCAATCCAAGAATGCCAATTAGGATCTTCATCAAAAAGAATGGGAACAACGACTCTATCCAAGGCTCTAGCATATCCTGCCTCAAATAGCAACCAAGGAGATATTTTATTTTCTTTGGTGAAACATAACATTAAAACATCGCAATTTCTAATGTTAGAAATTATTTTATCCTGAACATCTTCTCCGCCATTGATATCGACTTCTGACATAAATGCATCGATAGAATGATCAATATTTTCAAGAAGTTGCTTGAGGGATTCTGCATATTTTTGACTTTTTCGTTTTGACCAACTAATAAAAATCTTCATAAAACCACCCAACTTAAGTTTTTTTAATTCCACACAACTTACAATAATTTAGTATTATTGTAAGTGTTTATAGATTAATTATATCGTACTTTGATAAAATATTTAACACAATATCATAATACGAGGTGCAAAAATGAAAGATTTTTATCAATTATCAAACGAGTTTATAGCTATTAATAAATCCACAAAGAATTTATCGGACAAAACAATCATCGCTTACAGCTCTGATTTAAAAGATTTCTGCAAATATCTGTTAAATGAGCAAATACACGAGAGCATTATTTTGGACTATACCAATTACCTGTTTAACGAACGACATCTTCAAGAAACAACTATTTCACGAAAGCTCATTGTCATAAAAATGTTTTGCCGATTCCTTTATCAAAATGGATATATAGAATACGATTTCTTTCAAAATTACACTTTTAAATTTAAAAAAGAACGCAAACTGCCTAAAACATTGTCTATTGACGAATCTTCAAAACTTATTAACTATCTTTCTCAAAATATCGAGAAAAACAATGAAGCATCATCATTTGCATTTTGGAAAGCTTGCAGAGATCTTGCACTTATTGACTTGCTTATCAGCTCAGGTATAAGAATTGAGGAAGCGTCCAACATATCTCTTGATGATATTATTTTAAGTGAACGAACAATACTGATTCATGGAAAAGGAAAAAAGCAAAGGCTAATATACATATCCTGCAACGAAACCTGGAACAATCTTAAAAATTGGATAAAAATCAGAAGCAAGCATCAATCCAATACCGATAAATTATTCATTAACCGCTTTGGAAACCAAATAAGTATACACGGAATAGAATACATCTATAATTCTGTAAAAAATTTATGCGGTATAAATGAACATTCAACTCCACATTACCTGCGCCATACATTTGCAACAAATTTGCTTGCAAACGGTGCAGACCTTCGTTCAGTACAGGAAATACTCGGTCACAGCAGTGTAACGACAACAGAAATATATACAGAAGTTACCATAAATCGTAAAAAGCAAGTTTTAATAAAATACAATTACAGAAATAAATTATGATATAAATCTTGACAGTTTTATATTTCATCTTATTTCCAAAATACGATTCATAAAATCTTTTTAAAGAATAAAAATTAAATTTTCAATGTATTTTTTCGACACCTTTTTATATTCCTATAATACATATGACAAAATATGCAGAATGTTACAAAAAATAAAGACTTTATTCCCAAAGTCCTTTAATTATATTTGATATAGAAATTCCATCATATAATAATATTTTGTATAAGATGTCAATATGGAATATAAAACTGTGGTTTTAGGGAAACAAAGAAACATCAAATCCCTTAAAAAATTAGGATTTTCTGTTTCTTTGTCTTAAACATTTGTATTATTTTTTTGCTTTGCAAGTCTGTTTTTATAGACCTGCTGGATTCTTGCACCCTTTTTCAGGTTGTTCTGATTGGCTTTCAGAACAACCCCTCCTGCTCAATTATTCAGTTGAAATATTATAATATAAATTTTATGACGGATATGCGTAATCAATGAATGTTTCAGTACCCGCCTTAAATGTAACCTTAAGTCTGTAATCGGAAAGTATATTTATAAGACGATCTTCTTCCATGGCAATTGTTGTTCCGGTTCTTGATGTAGACCATGTCTCAATTGTGGTATATGTGCCGCTCTTCAATTTTTGAAGCTCCATCTTTATTGAAAGTGAATTGGTTGTTGCTGTTGCCATACTTGCGTTTGATGTGGAATTAATGCCCGAGATTGTCAATGCGCAACTGGTACTCATGATATTAATAAATCTCAATGATGTTGCATCATCCGAAGCACTATCATCCGCCACTGCAATTGATGCCATTAAAAAGCACATTGCAAAGCACAAACATACACACAAGATTTCTTTCAAAAACTTTTTTTTCATACTAATTTCTCCTTAAAATTCATTTAGGCTTAAATACCCATTATAATGATATGAAAGAAAAGCAAAAAAATTACAAGAAGACTAAGAGAAAATTTGTTTTCTCTGTTTTTTATAAAAATTTTTGCTATTTTTGTGAAATATAACTAATGGATTTTACTATCTTTATAATTTCATTTTCGGAAATGTTTCCGTGAATTCGGAAAACATTGTTTCCATTATTCCAAAAAATTCCGATGCCATGTTCATAATCGCCATATATAAAATAAATTTGTCCGTCAATTTCTATTTTTTTATCCGCCTTAAATTGTGTATTAATAGCATTTGAATCGGAATAGGATTGTTCAATTATATTAAATTCTTTGTCACCGTTTTTATATTCTAAACTCAGATAATTTTTATGTTTTTCAGAATAAACACATTCGAATCCGTCCGGCACATACCCCACTGCTATTTCGTCGCCTATTTTTCCGCCTTTTATTTGTGCAATAATTTTTGAATATGTACCAAAATCTATTATTTTGTATTTGTATTGTGCATATCCGAATACACTCAGAGCAACGACTATTGAAATTATCGCCGCAAGAAGAATAATTTTTGCAGCCTTCGATAACTTTTTCTTTTCTTTGTATTTTATTTTGCTGAGAATTTTTTGAATATTATCTGTTACTTTTTCGGGGGATAGAATATACTTTGCATAGTTTTCCATCCTCAGCAAGGCATCAGAACATTCTATAATCAAACAATCATCTATTTGATTTGTCTCTTTTGTCAGCTCGGTGTCAACAATACTGTTAAGCGTTGATTCCAGTGATTTAAATGTATTTTTCAATTGCATACCTCAACAATTAATGTAAAAGTTTAAAGCATATAACAAGAATAAGCATCTCGGAATATTCATATGATTTTTTGATTTTATCCTTTAATCTTGATTTGCGTGTCCGTGCCGTACCTACGGATAACCCGAGTTCTTCCGAAACAATTTCAATGCTTTTATGTTCAATATAAAGTCTTATAAATAAATCTCTTTCTTTTTCGTTAAGCAAATTCAAAATTTTTCTCTGCACTTCATCAAACAATTCGTCTTCACTATATGTATATCCGTTTAAGTTATAAGAATCCGTTACCGATATATTTCTTACCTCATCAATTTCGACAAATGTTTTCTCAACGGAAATTTTTCTGAAATATTCATGCAATTTATTATTTGCAACCTTTAAAAGCCAAGCACGAATATTGTCATCTTCCAATTTTTGGGAATTCTCGGTAAATACTGTAAATGTATCCTGAGTAATATCCTGTGCATCATCGGGATTCCTGCATTTTGCACAACAGAATTTATATACATCATCATAATATTTTTTTACTGTTTGTTCGGCATCAACCATTTTGTACCTCTTGTATCTTATAAGAATCAAATGTATTTTAGCAATTTTTACCTTATTTTATCATTCATCCGAATTTTCGTCAACGGAAAAGCAATAAATTTTACTAAAATTAAAAGTAATCTGATTTCAAGAGGTAGCAAAATGGTTTTTGAGTTTAAATAGGCACATTATTAATTGTGATATTTTTTGTAAAATTCAAATAGCCAATCTTCGTATGCTCTGCATATTTCATTTGCATCAACATTGGAAAACGGAGTTGCATGAATTTTTGTTGCAGAATATTTTTTTACATGTTCTAATAACAGCTTCTGTTTTCTGTCAAAATAATCCGCCGATGTCAGTTTATCATTTCCGCACTCTTTAACTATAATTTTTTTAAAATATTCAGAAACATCCGAACGCTTGTCTATTTTTTGATTTGTAAATTCTTTGAGTTCCCGAATATTCATCGGGGCAATAAAATACCTGTTGAAGCGAAGAACCTCTTTTGAATAGGTTTCAAAAGGCAGACAGTAAACCTCGATTGTTTCATATCTTCCGATACCCGGAAATATGAGTCGGGTTTTATTAGAATCGTCCTTATGGTGATTAAATGTACATATGACATATTTCCAATAATCATTTTCGGACATTTTTACTGTGCCTCCGCTTCTTTTCCCGATTCGATAAACAAGGACAGCTTGTTCATGCAAGTCTGTTAATATTTGTGCTTCTCTTATTGCAATTTCGGGATAAGAAATAAAACGGTCAGCGCAAATAAGTTTTAAGGATTCGGCTTTTCCGAAGCCGGTAACCGTTAAATCTTTATTAAATATTTTTTCCGAATCAATAAACCATATGTTTTTTTCGCTTTGTAACAGAGTATCTATAAGAGACTGCTCTCCGGGAAGCTTTGAATTAATATAACGGAAATAATTTGGATGAGCGTAATAATATCCGTGACAATCCGACAAATTATTTTTGGTGGAATCCTGCAATTTAGTAGTGCCGACAATTTCTTTTGCATAATTGCGGATAATGGCCGACATATAATTTTTTACGGACTGTCTGTATTCATTCTCAGAATCGTTGTCCGATTCCCAAATTATATGAGTTTTGCTGTCATTTGCCAGTAAAGCCGTCATTGCATTTATATGGGTAAGTCTTATTCTTGATGCAATATTGTTATATTTTTCTTTCAGGAAATGATCACGGTTAACTTCAAGATAATCCTCGGGATTCCCCATATAAAGATAAATTTTAGTGTTAAAAAACGGTATTTTGATTTTGGATGTAAAAAGAGCATCGTCTACCAAAATACTTTTATAATAAATTTCAACGGTTTCCTTTTCTTTAAAAAAGTTTTTGCCAATCCATTTATAGGAAATCATAACACCTATATTTTCATCATAAAAAGAAAATCTGTCCGATATTCCATCGTCATAAACCAAGTAGCTGTTGTTTTCATTAAGACCAGACAGATTTTTTATAGGCAAAACCTGTTTACCAAAGCTGTTATTGGATATTTTTTTATTATTAACATAAACAGGTACAATGTTATTGGAATAAACTTTCCTTGTATAATTTTCAATCTGTTCAATATAAGCATCTACCGGATCGGCCAAATAATCAATTTTTATAGAATCCGCATAGTAATAATAAATTTTAAGAAAATCCTCGGCATCGAAAAAACTAATCGTAATTATTGTTTTGGTACCGAACCCGAAATGTGAGTTTGAATTTTTGTCGGATTCAATGTCATAAGATATAATACTGCCGTCTACTCTGTTTGAATAAAACTTCATTTTACGAAGCATGCTTTCTCCACCATCGGCACCGTATCTTGTTCTTGTTTCAACATCAAAATAATCGACTATCTGAAAAACGGACTGCATACCGATACCAAAATTGCCGGTAGGCTTTATACACTGCGGCATTTTTTGTGCCTCTTTATTAAGTTCAGCTGAAAAAATGCTACCTATGTATCTCATTTTTTTCAGCATTTCCTCTGAAATTCCGGTTCCTCTGTCTCTTATTGTTATAACAAGATTATTTTCCTCATTCTTTTTTATTCCTATATCTATTCTGTATTTTTCTGAATCCCTTAATTCGGTCCACGGAAAGATTTTTTTATTATGACTGTTATCATCTCCAATATCATCCTTTTCGCACAAGTCACGGTAAATCTGTCTGCATGATGCATCCAGAGAGTTTTGGAGAAGCTCTCTGATGAAAACATTTTTTTCGTTTTCATAAAGGCTTGCGCCTTCTATTATTTCGATTGCTCTTTTCGATGTGATTTCATAATGAAGATTTAGTGTTCCCTCGTCAATCTGTTTTCCGTCTAATGTCATATGCATACATTTTTTTGCAAGCACCGGACAACTGCCGATAAAATCTTCGGGGACAATTTCCAGCCAGTTTACTCTGAAATTTTCGGTTTCTTTTTCAATAAGGCTCAGCCAGTCACGAAGCTCTTTAAGGGCACGGAGGCAAAGCCTTTTGGGCAAATCCTGCTTTTCTTTGTCGGATTCGGAGTAATATGTTGTATTTACCCATTTTTCTACATCTTTTGTTTTCAAATCGGCGTTCACGGTTATTTTTTCCGGAGTAATGCACAGTTCGGAAATTGCCGAATGTTTTATCTGATGAGTAAATGATTCATAATCCGGTTCACCTATCACATCGAGCTGAGCCTGATTGAACCGGTTGCTGTCCAGGTCAAGCAAATCTCCGAGCCTTAAAAGCACCGCAACAAAGCGAGGATGAGCGTAATCACCGCATAATCCGTTAATGGTCTGAGGCAATGCCATAACATCCTTAAAAGAGCCGGTGTGAATTTCTCCTATTTCAAACGACAAATTCCTGAACCATTTTGTTATCAAGCCGTTATATGTTTTTTCTCCGAGCTGCTCGGAAAGAATTCTTAAGCTTTCTTTGCCGTGCCTGGGACGCAAAAGAGACTGAGACAAAACGGCAAAATATTCCGTGAACTTAACGGATTTTTCATACCATCTGTCATTTAAGCTCTTTTGAGCAAGCTTGGCTGATTTTCTCTTTGAATAATTATCCTCACTCCACATATCGGAAATAAATTCCGATACATCGGCTTTGCAGTCATTCGCATTGTTATTGTTTATTTGGCTGATAAATTCCCATGCACGCTGAATTTCCATGTTGTTCTTGCATTGATTTTCCAGTTTTTGCTGATAATCGTCCCGGCTATTATTGAATTCTTTTATCATATCCTTTGCGGATATTGACATACCTATATCATGGGTATATGCGCACTGAAGAATAAGCCATGTATCCGTCGGTGACAAAAGTTTTATCCGCTCTTCTCCGAGAATATATTCAATTGATTTTAAAATTGTTTCGGAATGAGTGCAGTCATGAAGACTGTAATACGGATACCGCTGCGAAACAGATTTCAGACGATTTACATACTGAGGTTTTTCCACCTGCCAACATCCGCATATAAACTTGCAGTCATCACATTCATTAAAGCTTTCAAGATGGCGCTCAATCGTATATCTTTTTTTTACTTCCATAATAAAAATCTCCGTTATAACGCAAGAAATGTTGAAATGTTTTTTACGAAATCGCCCGATGTCTTGTCTATAATTTCCATGCCCTGTATATCGTTGCGGTTCTTTATCTGATTTGCAAATGCAGTAATAAAAGCAATTTTTGCGCCGCTTTTTTTAATACGGTCGCTATAATGATTATAGAGTATTATTCCGTTAAAACCGTCTTCTGAGTAAAATTTCTTTTTCTCTCCGTTTGCCAATGTGACTAATGCATTAGGGACAGAAACATCAAACATAAAATAGCTGTATGAATTAATTGCCGAATCTCCACAGTATTCAAAATAATAAACAGCATCCTCTATGGTTCGTGCATGAATAACCTCAACAGACGAATTCCGTCTTATCCAGTCAACAATGTGTATGGCATTCGGTTCATCTTCCAAAATAAAAAGCCTTTTCATATTTAATCCTCATTTTTTATTTATTTTAAAGGTATCGAAAATGTAAACTTGATTTGGGATGTTTTGACATTTATATTTTCATTGATATACAGCGGAGTAAACGGATTTTGCGGAATCGGAGATCCTATAAGCTTGTTCCATTCGCTGATACCGTTTTCGTCCGTTTGACCTTTTAAACGCTTTATCTCAGTCTGAACTTTGTCATAAATTTCCTTTGAAAAAAGTGCCGGCGGAAAGGTTTCGTCATACAGTTGAAGCAGCGGCACATTAAAATCGCTTATATCTTCTTGCTCAACAATAAGATCTCCTCCGTGAAGCTCTGCAATTTTTTTTGAAATATAAAGCCCCAAACCGCTTCCGCCTTCGCCGTGATTCTTGCCGGAATATCCGTAATCAAAAATATGTGCCTTGTCATATTCGGATAACGGTGAAGCGTAATTAATCACTTCAATAATATATTCGTTTTGCTTTGCATAACAGTTGAGCGTGACCGCACTGCCGAAATGGGAATATTTCATAGCATTGTTTGTGAGGTTAAAAGCCACCTGCTCTATCATATCCGGGTCGGCATACATAAGTGGGTAAACGGACGGATTATCATATACATCCGCCACCGGCATTCTGAATATAAGATTTTTTTCTTCCTGCGTTTTGGAAAAAATATAATTCCATTTAAAAAGAAATTCTCCGTACGGATAAAAGAATTTTTTTATCGGTTCTGAAATTCCTCCGCTGTACCTCGTACCGTTAACCCTCAGCGTTACGATATGTGCAAAACTGCGGGAATTTTTCATGCATTTTTTCAAGTCATCCTTTGCTCTGGCTGCGGCTATTCTGGAAATAATATGAGGAGAATATTTTTCGATATTTTCCAGAGAATCATTAAAGTCCTTTTCAAAATTGTCCAAAAGCGTAAGATAGCCGGCATTACTTTGACCGAGTTCGTGCCGCATTATTTGAACCGAATACCTTTGTTCTGTTTCTCGGAAATTATTTATAATTGACGATGCTACGAGATAAACAGAATCCCTAAGTTTATTAAGCAGAGAATCAATTTCTTTCAGAAAAATATTTTCAACATTTTCTGACATTCCTTTGCTGTTATAAGATACTAAAACCGCTATCGGAAATGTACAGCGATTTTTAACCGAAGATGTAAACAGCATCAGCTTATTATCACCGAAAAACTGTTTTGGGTTATCATAATCCGGAATTATTTTTTTAATATCATCTTTGCTCGTGACTTTTTCAAGTTCTCCAGGAAAATGAGAATTCAAATCCGGAATCGATAATTTTAGATTCGAATATTTATCTTTGCGGGTACTTATAATAAATTTTTGATTACTTATCGTATCGTGCAGAAACTCTGGGGCAAAACATATCACCTTATCGGCTCCGGTTTTTGCTTCAATGGATTCGGATAAATCTGAAAGTTTAGTTTTGAAAGCATCATACTTGTTTATTACCTCATCAAGCGATAACATACCCGATTCTTTCTCACTTTCCTTCGGAATCTGCATCTCGGAAAAAGGCTTCATAAGCTCTTTGCTTAATTCATCGGTATACCATGTTTTATACATTTCCCAGATATCCGAAATTTTTTTCTCGAGTGCCTGTACCGCTTTCTTGCATTCATCTACTTTATTTTTAAACTCAAGCTCATTGTATCTTTTAATAGATTTGCGTGTTAAGTATTCTTTAAATTCATCATCGTTTTGGTGTTCTTCAGCAAAATCTTTAACAATTTTTTCATGATTTTCTTTATCTTTTTCTTTTAAAATCTGACCGAAAATCAGAACACCGATTGTTTTTCCCTCAAGCTTTACAGGGAAAGCAAGCTCCGTGTAGTATGTTGTTTCACAAAGATATTCCAAGTAATCAGAGCCTTTATGGCGTGCGGTGTCAAACTTACCGGGCGGCAACATTTCTTTGTCAAGAAAATATGCCGCTGCATAAGCATCGTTTAAAAGGCACTGACGGAAGTTGCAATTTTCACCTTTTTTATGTTTTCTAATAAATTTGCAGAAATGCGAAAGCTCATTATAAAACAGATTGCTTTCCAAACGATAATAACTGTTATAGAAATTCGAATCAGAGCATCCCTCAGAACAGCTGTCACAATATTTTTGCTTTTCGGAGCCGCACATTGCACAAATATTCTGTTTCTTTTTGCAGCAATCATTATATTTCTGCATAAATACAATCGGAAGATTTACCTTATCGCAGGAGCTTAAAAATATGCCTTCCATAAAATCCTTGTTAATGAATCCGCAGCTGTTCTTGCTGAAAAGACTGGTCTCTTCGCAAATATCAATTATCGAATTCGGGAAAAACCTGTTGCTGTGTTTGCATCCCTGACATGAATTTTTCATAACTTTTCACCTCAAAAATTAATATTTATATTTTCACGGTAAAGACTTCCGGGATTTTCGGTTACCGTTAAAAGACATTTTTCTTTAATCATAATATCCTCACAGACTGTGCAGTGCGGATGACCGTAGCTGTTTGAATATCCGGCAGTAACAATAAATTTGTCTATATTTTTTGTGCAGTCGGAATGATAATTATATTTTGAACCGTGATGCGGCAATTGAAGAAAACTTATACTGTTGACCTTTTTTCTGTATTCATAAAATTCCGCTTTCAAATCAGATAAATCCATATCTCCCGTATATATTGCACCTGTATTTACACTGTTACCGCAAATATCAGATGCTGAAAACGGTAATATGGTTTTATATGCATATTTTAATGGGTATGAGATAATTCCGAGAGAATTATAATTCATTCCGCCATCAAGCTCCTTATATATTTTTTTAAGCTTGTTTCTGTATTCAATATTATCCCATATAAAGAAAAATGAGCTTATATCGGTTATACACTGTTCTTTTATTCCATTTAAAGTAAGAAGTTTTTCAAGCTTTTCTTTTATTTTTATGTTTCCGTTGTTAAAGGCAAGATATTTCCATATCGGAATATTTTCATGCACAATATCGTAAAAAGTCGGACATTTGCCGCTGTTAACAAAAGAAAATACAGAAAAACTTTCCGAGTCACTTCTCAACTCCATGTTGTTTGATAGAAAGCCGCAAATCAATTTTAGAGTATAGTCAGAGCAATAGTCTGCGATTCCGCTTTCCTCATCACATTTATATTTGATTAAAGACATAATAAGAGATTCATTTGATTGATAAGGCAAAAATATATTTTCCACCCGACAATATTTCATCAGAAACTCCAGACCGTTGATATGGTCGTTGTCCAAATGAGAAATAAAAACTGCGTTTATTTTTGTTCCCTCATTCAAACTGGTTCTGATTTCTCTTTGCACTATAGATTTTCCGCTTTGCGAACCGCAGTCATAAATTACAATTGATTCTAAACCGTTTAAGCCATAGAATTTTTCACTGATAAATGTTCCTTGCCCAACCGGATGAACGGTTCTTATCATTCGAATCATTTCAATAACCTCAAATGTTAATTGTTTTATATATTTATGTCGATTTTGGTCGATTATTACATAATTTTTTCCAAAAATTTTTATATAAGATAAAACGAATGTGTTCAGGAATGCATAACCGCTTGCGGAAATTTTCAATATACAAACTGCCCTCGGAAATGACATCAAATCATCTCCGAGGGCAATGTGTTATTTCAGTATTATCCATGTACCGTTTTTGTTTGAACCGTCACGCCTGATATAGCCGTTTTCCTTTAGGAATGTTATTATTTTTATGATATACCCATTACTTAAGCCGCATTCGGATTCAAGTATTTTCAGCGTTGCTTTCGGGTGCTCTTTCAAATAATCGTAGACCGTTTCCTGAGATTTATTCAATGGTTTGGCTGATGACTGATTCGATAATGGCTGCTGTATATCAAAATCACGGTTAAACGGAATGATAACATTCACGAAATTTTCCGTAATTTCAAATGCCTGCATACCGTATTTGCTTATAATAAGAGGAATGCCGTGACCGGTTTGCTCCACATAACCGAGTTGACCGAATATCTTTTGCAGTTTTGCATTTACAGGCTTTGATATACCTTTGAAAAATTCTTCTTTTGTCAATCCTTTGGTAAGACCGCCTGTAGAAATTATTTCAATTCTGTCGCTGAAAATATAAACTGCAGGAGGATTTAACCGTGACCATTGCGTGTGCAGACAAGCGTTTTGCCAAGCTTCCTTAAATGCCGAAAAATCGAACAGTTTAATTTCTTCTCTTTGGTGAGAACCCATAATTACTTTTGTGTCATTTATAGCTTCCATATAATTCAGTACCTGATCCATAGATAAAGCTAAACATTTGAAACCGTACTCATTGCGTTTGACAATTGTGCTCTTATCTTTTCCGCTGAATGTTACAACTTTTATTGAAATATCATTTTTATCTGCAAGCAGTTCCGCCATAAGATTATACTGTTTATTCTTATTGAAAAATCCAAGATTTTGTTCAAAACCGCTTTTATTGACGGTTAATCCTTTGCTCGCAAATAAAGTTTTAAGCTGTGAAAATGCTAAATCCTGATTATCGGCTTGTTGAGAAGCAATAATATCGCTGCTTTCATTTTCCTGCATTATTCTGCGAAGCTCGGTCGGAGATAATTCACGGTCTTCATCGGCTGAACGGATATAGTATCTTCCGAATGCCGAATACGGCTTTTCATTGCCTTGTGCCTGAACGGTAATAACATTTTTACCGTCAAGCAGCTGCATTGTTATTGTCGGAATAATCTGAGGCTTTACAGAGGTCGCAATCATTTGAGAAATATCCCGAAGAGTTTTATCGCCGATTTCCTGACCTATTACTTCACCGTCATTTTTTATACCAAAATATACAGTTCCTTCTGAATGCTTGTTGAGCATGGAAGAAAGAGAAATAATGCCTTCTTTTAATTCTCCGGTTGATTTTTTAAATTCAACCGCTTCGGTTTCGTATCCTATGTTCAACCAAGTCAGCTCCTTTTTAAGATTAAATCTCATTTTATTTTCTACTTTATTTTATACTTTATTTTGTACTATTGCAAGTATAAAATAAAATTATTTTTTCGATATTTTCGATAAATTAAGCTTCCTTGTTGATTTATGATACATTTTGTATCCTGTTTCGGAAAGAATTCATGCCGAAGCAGAATTTTTCAAACTGTGTCAATGATATATGTAACGGGTCGCCCTCACGGATACGCATGGTGCGGCGGATTTCTTTGGGAATAACGATTCTGCCGAGGTCGTCAATTCTTCTGACGATTCCTGTTGCTTTCATATATTTTCTCTCCTTGTGAATTTTGCGTTTGTATTTGCTCTGTTATTGTTTGTCATAAATTGCGGTTTATGCCGTGAGCAAATTAAAATTTTAATAAATTATATCGTTGCGTTATTTGATAAAAATTTCAAACCAATATTAATAATTGTTTACTTAGAAAATATTTTGTGATATAATTATAAAAAATATCAGTCAGGAGAAATAAAAAAGTGCCGAGAGAGCAGATATTAGATTATATGGATAATGAGGTGTGATTATGGGTTGCATATATATTTTCACAAATCCATCATTTGAAGAGTATGTAAAAATCGGGTATGCAAAAGATGTACAAAAAAGACTTAACGAATTAAATAGTAGCTCTGCTGTACCGTTTGCATTTCGTATTTATGCTACATACGAGGTTTCATCAGAACTTTCAGACAAAAAAGTTCATGCGATACTTGATAAATTAAATCCCGATCTTCGTTCAAAAGAAACTATTAACGGCAAAGAACGAATTAGGGAATTCTATGCTATGACACCCGAAGATGCCTATTCTATTCTTGAGGCAATTGCTGAAATAAATGGATTAAAGAGCAAATTGAAAAAGTGGAAAGCTACTGCCGAAGAAAAAGAAGATGAGCAATTGGCTCAACACTTTACACAAGAACATCGAAAGAAAGCAAAAATGTTTACTTTTAGTTCAATTGATCTTTTTCCGGGCGATAAAGTCATATTTTGTAAACCCGGAAACAGATATGATAATACTGAGGTGGAAATCGTTGATGATAAACATGTTATTTACAATGGTACGGTTCTGTCTTTAACTGCTTTAGCAAGATTATTTATTGGAACAGGTTTTAATATCCCCGGTCCGGATTATTTTAAGTTCAACGGCATGTGGATCAATGATATCAGAAGAAGAAAAGGGATAATTAATTTTTGAATTAAATAATATTATGTATTGAAATAAAAATGCCCTCGGACGATGATTTCAAATCACTGTCCGAGGGATAATTTTTATCTGTTGTTAATAGAACATCAATGAGGACAGCGGAATGGATTCGCTTTATGCCGATGTAATCCGTGAGAATCAGAATTTGCGGTGGATATTCTCACAGTATGATGATATATATTCATCACGCAGATTTGATATATCGCTCAAGCAGGAAGATATTGACCGTGTTGCCAGTGGAATAGACCTGTGTCATTCATCGTAAGTTTTATGCAAATTATCGGATTCCGATATAATGGATAAATTTATTTGCGTTTTCCGTTAAAATATACCATTTTCTTAATAATAATTGCAATAAATAGTATATCATGCTATACTTTTAATGGATATTTGTTTTATTTTTAACAGCAATCTGACAATTTCGGAGGTGCTGAATGAATAATCTTTCTGACAATGAAATTCATATAACAAAGCTTGATACATCGGACGGCTATTATACCGCAGTCAACAGAGGAATGATAATTCCGCTTGAGCGGCATGAGCATTTTGAAACCGTAATAACACTGAATAATAATTTTATTCATACGGTTAACGGCATATCGTTCAGACCCGAGGTGGGAGATGTTGTTATTCTCCGTCCGCAGGACTGCCACTCTGCCAAACCGATTGACGATACTGCCGAACCCGTATGCCGTGATATCTACATTGACCCGAAGCTTTTTAAGGAAGCCTGTGATTATATTTCACCAACACTTTTTGTGAAGATTATGACCGAAAAAAATCCTCCGTCATTTCATCTTGACGAAAGTGAACTGACTTCGTTTGAACAGAGCGTTGATTTTTCATATATTTATGCAATGGCGAAAGATTACGAGGTTTATAAATCGGTCAAACGCATCGTGGCGTGCAACCTGATTGGGCTGTATGTCAAAAAATCATTCGGAAGTGAAAGAAATGTGCCCGAATGCCTTGAAATGCTTCTGCTGAAATTACAGCAAGGTACTCAGGAAAGAATAAATCTTGCCGAAACGGCACGGGAAATCGGTTATTCACCGGATTATCTGAACCGTCTGTTCAGAGAGCATTTCGGTAAAAGCACAGAACAATATATAATCGAATGCAGAATTTATGATTCCCTGACATTTCTTCTTCAGACCGATATGTCGGTTAATGAAATTGCATTGAAAATGGGCTGGGAATGCACGGGAAATTACATAAATCATTTCAAGAAAATATACGGCGTTACACCTGCGAAATACAGAAAAGGAATAAAGGATAAAATTATATAAACAAGGAGGAATACTTATGGCAAATTGTCCCAAGTGCGGAAAGCATCTTCACATATATAATGTGAGTCAGTTTTGCCCCGAATGCGGAACCAATATGAATTTTTACGGCTTTGCCGACAGGTTTTACAAAGAGGCAAAAATGTCCGAGCTTGCCATGGCGAATGTTCATGTTAAAATAAAACATATAAAAGCCGCTTACATAGGCTCAAAGCTTGCCGTTGCACGCCTTTGCGTATGTATTTTACCTGCAATTGCTCTTCTTATCCCTGCTGGCAGGTTCGGATTCCGCATTCCGTTTATTGACGGAGAATATTATTTTTCGGGTCTCGGAATTTTCAATTTGTTCAATGCGGGCGGACTTGATTATATTACGGGAATGACGGGTTCGTCGTTTGCGGGCGCCGAATTTAAAGCTCTGCTTACGGCGATGGGTGCATATTCTCTTACTGCACTTATGGCGGTGCTCGTGCTGCTTCTGAGTCTGCTTTGCCTTATCAGTTATAAAAATATACAAAAAATTACAGCCGTTATATCGGTAATCGGTATTGCCAATGCGGCAGCGGCGGCAATTCTTTATGTAAAGTTTATCGGCGGTCTTAAATCGGGGCTTATCAGCGGAGAAAACGGTTTCGGCATTATTGCGGTTATCCTGATGTTTGCCATTGTATTCGTTATAAATCTTCTTCTTTGGAAAAAAGGAATACCCGTTGAATACGATGAAGGTATGCTTGAACGCACGGAAATTTATAAGAAAGTAAAGAAAGGTGAAATAAATATACTTGACCTTCCTCAACCAGTTGTTGAAACGGAGGAGACAAGAAAAATTGAAGAAGAAATAAGAAGAGCGGAGCTTGAAAAGAAGCGCCCGGCAAAGACGGAGGAGGTGTAAGCCATGGGAAAAGCCAATGAAGAAAAAAGCAATAATACGAAGAGCAGAATGCTTACGGCTTCGGTTGTTGCGTTCCTTTGCCTTGTTTTTGTTGTGGGATTTATTTACGGACTTAACAGCGTTCTTGCAATGGAGGGAGCATATCCTCCCGAAACGGATACCCACGGTTTTTTCTATGAACCGAAAACAAATGGTGAGGCTGCCGCATTTCTCGCAATGGTAATCGGTAATTCCGTTGAAAGCAGGCCGAGAACCGTAATTGAAGATGAATTTGCCATAGACGGCAATTCAATCACCGTAAGCGGCAGTGAAGAACTTAGAAAAACCGTTCTTTTTGCAAAAAAAGACTTTGAAAAAGCTCTTGCGGAAAGTACACAGACGGTTGAAACCGATTTTTCCGAAACTTCGGCAGTAAAAACACCTTTTATTCAGGGAACGGATATCGAGTCCTTTGAATGCAAATATTTTGCATGCAATTATGTTTATCAATGTGATAAATGCGGTGCGGAAAGTGATGAGCTTCTCGACGGCTGTCCCGAATGCGGCAGTCCCAACCTCTATGTTCGCCAAAGCAGGAACGAGTATATTGTTAACATGGTTCTGAAAAACAACGATGAGGTTATCAATGCGAATTTTGCTCCGAGAACCGATGCGGAAATACGCAGACTTATCGGTGACGGCTTCGGTGATACTCTTGACCTCGGCAAAATTGATATTAAAAATGATAATCTCGAAATATATTTAAGAATCAACCGTGAAACCGGTGAGCTTTTATACTATGAAATCAAAAAGGATATGACGGTTAAAGCAGATGCCGTGTTCAAAAATAATTTTGTTTCACTCGGAAAAACCGATGCGGAATTTAAGCTCACCGAAAAAATCAAAAACAGTTTCACATGGCCGGCACTTACTCTTTCCGATGATACGATGATTATCGAGCCGAAAAATTCGGATAAGCTGACAGCCACGCTCACCTGCTCCGACCCGTTGAAATCCGTTGTAACATGGAAATCCTCAGATGAAAATGTTGTAACGGTTGACGATGAGGGCTATTTGAAGGCGGGCAAAGAGCCCGGAGAGGCAACAATCACAGCTTCCTTTGAATTTTCAGGCAAAACATACTCGGACATATGCAGCATCAGCGTAAAAATTCCCGTTGAATCAATGGCTGTTTCAAAGCGCAGCATAAAGCTTAATGCAGGCGAAACGAAGCAGATTGAAGCAAAGGTTTCACCGAAAAATGCAACCGTTCAGACAAAGAAATGGTATTCAGAGGACGAAAGCATTGCGACTGTTGACGAAAACGGTGTGGTTACAGCCGTAAAGAGCGGAGTTGTGACCGTGTATGCACTTTCAGATGACGGCTTCTTCAAATCTTCGTGTGAGGTGACTGTTAAATGAGTGAAAATACAAGCGGCGTAAAAAATATTGTTGATAAGGTTGTTAAAGCCGAAAGAAATTCTGCCGCAACAATCGAAAAAAGCAGGCTGGATAAATACAGCGACATTGCCACGAGAATATTTCATACACCCGTGCTCACTCCCAAGGAAATAGCCTTTCCTGCAATCGGTGAATTTGCCGCAGCGGTGGTCAGGGCGCTTGAACAGTACAGAACCCTTTACTTTATCAATGTTCTGAAAATAGATATGAGCTATGTAACGCTCATTCTCACCCTTATCGGTATTTATGATGTTCTCAATAATCCGCTTATGGGTGCGGCGTATGACCGCACAAGAACCCGCTGGGGTAAAGCACGCCCTTATATAATTTTTACGGCGGTTCCTTATTTTCTGAGTACGATGGTTCTTTACAGCGGAGCGATGTTTTTCGGCGATACTCCGGGCAATGACCCGAAAAAGATTATTTTCGTTTTCTGCGCTCTGTTTATTCAGGAAACATTCAGCACAATCTATTCCATTCCCCGTGATAACCTTGTTTCGCTTCAGAGTGCAAACCCGAAGGACAGAATAAATGTAGGACTTGTTCAGAATTATCTCGGTTTCACGGGAGCACAGCTTGTTGCAAGCATTTTCACGCCCCTTATGGAGCTGAATAACAAGGGATACATCAATTTCCCGATGAGTACGCTTTTCACCGTAATGGCTTTTACGGCGGCTGCCATCGGCGCAACGGGCAATATTGCAATGGCAATCAACTGCAAGGAGAGAATTCTTCTTCAGCCCAAGCCCGCACCGGTTACAAAAACACTTTTCTACATTCTGAAAAACAAATATGCTCTGCGTAACTTCATTGCGGATTTTTCGGTAAGCTGGTGGGCAAACGGCGGTTACAAATGGGATGTTGTTACTCAGCAGGAAATTTTCGGAGGCACTATCCCCACATTCTTTGCATATCTTCCGAACAATATTTTAAATTATCTCAGCGTTACATTCATTCCCAAATTTCAGAAAATGTTTAAAAATAACAACAGAAAAGCCGTTATCTGGCTTCGCTTATGGGATTTGTTCTGCTACGCAGGCATAGTCGGTATCGGCTGTACTTTTATTGAAAATAAATGGATTGTTATGGCGGCTTATGCGGTATTCTACGGCATCAATGCAATCAATAACGGCCCGTCAAATGTATTTGAAGCCGAAATAGGGCGTGAAATCAACGATTACACGGAATATGTTACCGGTGAGCGCCCCGACGGCACATTCGGCATTCTGACCGGACTTATCTCAAAGGTTACATCGCCGCTGAATGCTTTGCTGACGGTTAAAATATTCAAGTGGTCGGGCTATGACCCCACAATTCCGATGAAGCCGTGGTCGCAGGGAAGCAAGATAATTTATCAAAAGGTATTCTTTCTGTTTAACGGTATAACTCTGCTTCCGCAGTTCATCAGAATCATTCCTCTTTTCATTTATGACCTTGACGGCGAAAAGAGAGAAAAGATGTATATTGAGCTTAACGAGAGAAGAGCGCTTATAGCAAATATGGATACCGAAGATAACAGCGAAATTGACGAGCTTGCGGAAATGCTTGCTTCTGAAGATGCAAAGGTCTGAGCAAATCTCCGGGCAAAAGGAGCATTTAATTATGAATAAAAAAATCAGAAAAGACCCTTACAGCGGTCTGCTTCCGAATATGCCGAATGAAACTATGGTTAACGGCAGAATGAGAATAAATACAAACGGAAGAGCCGAAGCGGCGAAGCATACATTCAGGCGAAAGGGTACGGCTGCGGATTTCCGTTCGGGAATGCCGATAGGCAACGGCGATTTCGGCGCATCAATGCACGGTATGCCCGATAATCTCACATTCAATATCGCCAAAAACGCTTTGTGGTGAGATGATTACGATGCTCCAGAGCCATGCTATCCCGACGGCGGTATTGAAAATGTGAGAAAAAAGGTATCGTCAGGCGACGGAAGCATAAAGCTTGATATGTTTGAAGCGTCAAACCGCAGGGTAAATCTCCCGATTCAGACCTCTGCCGCAAGGCTTACGCTTCATCTTCTCAGCGGCGGCTTCGGCCATAATATCCGTGAGGAGCTTGATATTTCGAGAGCCTTGGCGAAGCAGTATTTTTCATGTGATAATCAGAACGGAAGCGTAAACGGCTGGAATTACTGCGTTACCGCAAATGTCAGCAGAGTTGACGAGGTTATGAGAATCCATGTTGAAGCTCCTGCTTCAAGCAGAAGACCCGTACTCGGCACGGTGCGTTTTGAGCTGACCCGTGACCCGATGGAAGTGCCGATGGTAAACGGCTGTAAAAGCGAAGATGAAATGAAGCTTCTCGAAAAGGAAATCGCCGACTGTTATTCACCCGTATGCTTTACCGACGGCGATTATTTCGGCTTCAATATGCGTTTGAGAGCGGGCGAAAACCCGAATGTTTCTCCCGATGTTCATTACACCGTGATGGCAAGAGTCGGCGGCGGTGAAGCAAAGCTTTCCGATATCGGATATTCCGTGCTCGGAACGGGAAAATTCGGAAGAAATTTTGAAATTATTTTAACGGCAGTCAGCACCTACGATGCCGAAGATACATATGCGGAAGCGAAAAAAAGGCTGGAAAATGTTTTTGCGAGAGATACATTTCATATTCTTTCAAACTGCGAACAGATTACGATGCACGATGTTTGCCGTTCGTGGATAAGACTTCCGAAAACCGAATATTCAGCTCCGTGGTACTGGGGAATTTATGAAGCCATGAGCGCAAGACGGCCGTCAAAGTTTGCGGCGGGTTATGTTGCACCGTGGTATCAGTCCAACTGTGTAAACTGGGGTCATCATATTCTGACATACGAACAGCCGAAAACAAATCTCGGTCTGCTTGCAACGAATCACGCCGAGCTTCTTGAACCGTGGTTCAGGCTTTGCTTTGACTCAAAAGAAAAGCTCGGAAAATATGCATCCGATTTTTATAAATGCAGAGGAACTGCCTATCCTCACGCCATTTCGGGCACGGGTACTGTTATCGCTTCTTCAATTACGCTCAACGGAACGATAATGAATATCTCAACAACCGGAGAAACGGTAAAATATGCCTGGGATTATTATGATTTCACGGGGGATGAGGAATATCTTCGTGAGGTAGGTTATCCGATTCTGAAAGAAGCGGCGCTGTTTTATCACGATTATCTGCTGACCGATGAAAACGGAGAAAAATATATCTTTCCGTCACGCTCGCAGGAATGCGTTGCAAGCCCGGGGCTTTTAAATGAGTTTATGACAAATTCAATCATAGATTTATCTCTTTTCAAATTCGTTCTCAGCCGTGCCGCAAAATCGGCGGAAATTCTCGGAGTTGATACGGAGCTTCAAAAGGAATGGGAAAACGATGTTAACGCACTCAGAAAGGATTATGCGGTATGGCCTGACGGAACATGGAAAACCGCCGAGGATATTGACGATATTTCCATAGGTTACGGCAATCCTCCCGTTTCGGATTTATGCCCGATATGTATTACCGATGAGGTCGATAAGTGGCGTGGAAGCGATGAAATGAAATCTGCGGCACAAAAGAGTGTTGACAAGTTCGTTGATAAAAACAAAATGCCGTGGGATATGTCATACGGAATTATCTCAAGGCTCAGAATGGGAGACAAGGATTATGCCCGCCTTGCTTTGGAGTCTCTGCCCAAGTGCAGAGAGGGCGGCAATCTCAACCGCTCCGATGCCTGCGATTATAATGAGAACAACGAGATGAAGCCCGACGGTCAGCATTCTTTCTTTGTTGATAAAGGCGGGGCGTATCTCAGCGAGGTTATCACCGAAATGCTTTTGCAGTCGCAGGGCGGAATTATCAGAATTTTTCCCGCATATCCCGAGGATATCGGCGATGCGGCGTTTTTCTCACTTCGTGCAAGAGGAGCATTCCTTGTTTCCGCCGAAATGCGTGAGGGAAAGCCTGCTTATGCAATAGTCAGAAGTCTGATGGGAAACAGTTGCAGATTTATGAATGTGTTTGGCGAAAATGTTTCTGTCCGTGATTTGGAAACGGGTGAAAAAATCAGCTTTGAAGAAGCTGACGGAGATATAATTTTCAACACGGTTTCCGAACACGAATATGCAGTTGAAAACACCGATAAGCCTCTTGAAGCTTTTGAAATGAAAGACTGAAAATATTTTTCCGTTTCCGAATAAAAAGGAGCCGATATTATGAAAAAATGTGTTTCGTTTTTTATGGCATTATTGATGATTGCTTTAATTTTGACACCGGTTTTTTCGGCTGCCGAAAATGAAATCGTCCTTGCCGAAAACGGTTCAACTCAGTACAGCATTGTTATCTCCGAAAACGCCGCAGAGGTTGAAAAAAATGCGGCAAAAATTCTGGCTGAGTATCTTAAAAAAATCAGCAAAGTCGATTTTCAAATCGTAACCGATGCCGTTTCTGCCGCCGAAAAGGAAATAGTTATCGGTGTTACGAACCGTGACGGTGAAATAAACATTGACCGCACGGAATACGGAGATGACGGCGTGCGCATTTTCACCGTCGGAAAAAAACTGTTTTTGACGGGCGGAGAGAAAAGCGGTTCAATCTATTCCGTTTATACTTTTCTTGAGGATTATCTCGGGTGCAGATGGTTTACGGAAGAGCTTACCGTTATTCCCGAGGCTGAAAAGCTTGCAATATCTCAAATTGATTATAAATATGTTCCTCCGTTCAGACTCAGGCAGACATATTGGGCTTTTTCGGCGGTATCGTCTGATTTTTGTTCAAAGCATAGGCTTCACGGCATTATGGCGTATGTGCCCGATGAAATGGGCGGCTGCGGAGAAAATTATGCGGTAAACTCCGTGCATACTCTTCAATGGATAATTACCCGTGATATGTTTGAAGCTCACCCCGAATATTTCGGCTGTGACGACAAGGGCAACCGCAGTATGAACCGTCAGCCCTGCCTTTCCAATGACGATGTTTTCAGGCTTACGGTAAATTTTGCAAAAAATTTCTTTTCACAGTATAATACGATTTTCAGCGTTTCTCAGAATGACGGAATGTCGTTCTGCCAATGCGATAAGTGTAAAGCATTCAATAAAGCTCACGGAAATACCGACTCGGCTTCAATGATTAATTTCGTAAACAAAGTTGCCGCCGCCGTAAGAGAAGAATATCCGAATGCCCGATTTGAAACTCTTGCATATCAGGATACGCTCACTCCTCCCGAAAATCTTGAAATTGCGGACGGTGTGGTTATCCGTATGTGCCCGATTAACGGCTGTGTGCTTCACGATTTCGGGGATTTCTCCTGCCGTGAAAACAAAAAGTTTGATAAGGCACTCAGAGGCTGGGCAAAACTGACCGACAGTATTTATATGTGGAATTACAGCACGGATTTTCAGTATTATTATGCTTTATTCCCGAATATAACAACCCTGCAAAAAAGGTATCAATATTTCAGAGATAACAATGTTGTTGCCGTTTTCGATAACGGGTGCGGTGATACTCTTGCCGCCGCCGAATTTCATGAGCTGAAAACCTATCTTGTGCTTAAGCTCCTTTGGAATCCCGATACCGATATTGAACGCTGCATTTCCGAATTCTGTGCCGCTTATTACGGCGAAGCGGGAAATGATGTTGTTGAGTTTATAAAGAGCTTTGAAAAATCCGTCAAAGGAATAAATGCTCATATGACCTGCCAGGACGGAGGCGAAGCGCTTGAAAACCATACAGCGCTGACCGAGCTTGAAATTAAAAAGCTTGATAAAATTATGGAGCGTGCCGAAAACAGAAATCTCAGTGCTGACGAAGCGCATCACCTGAAAGGATTATCAATCAGCTGGAGATTTTTCAAGTGCGGCACATTTGCAGGTGAATTCAACTGGTTTTCCTTTACGAATGACCCGATAAAAGAAGCGGAAAAGCTGTATAACGATATGAGAGCTTACGGCGTTAAATTTTTAAGTGAGGGCGGCGGGGTGCCGTTTACCGATGCCGAACCGGATTTCACGGTGAGACCCACCTGGTGGTTCTCGGAAAAAGACAGTATGCCGAAATCCGTACAGCGTGAATCGGCTGTTTTGCCTGTGATAAACAGAATTTTACGCAGCTTGAATATATTTATCTGAGGAAAACACAGATGAAAACAACAGACAAAATAAAAGAATGTGCCGATGAGCTTCTTGCTCAGATGACCCTTAAAGAAAAATTACAGATTATAATAGAAACCTCACCCGAAAACGAGCGGCTCGGCATACCGAAATATTATCACGGCAATGAGGCGCTTCACGGCGTTGTGAGGCCGGGAAAATTTACGGTTTTTCCGCAGGCAATCGCTCTCGGTGCGATGTTTGACGATGAGCTTCTTGAGAAAATCGCCGATGCGGTTTCCGATGAAGCAAGGGCGAGATATAACGGCAGATGCTCGGACGGACTTGACGAAAGGGAGCTTGAGGGAAGATACAACGGACTTCTCACTTTCTGGTCGCCCGACTTGAATCTTGCGAGAGACCCGAGGTGGGGGCGCACCGCCGAAACCTACGGCGAGGACCCGTATCTTGCAGGAAAAAACGGTGCGGCGTTTGTGAGGGGCTTGCAGGGAAATGATAAGAATTTTCTTAAAGCCGTTGCAACGCCCAAGCATTTTACCGCCAACAATGAGGAGCATAACAGATTTTCGTGTAATGCAAAAATGAGCGAAAAAACTCTGCGTGAATATCACCTTGAGCCGTTCAGAATTGCAGTTGAGGAAGCCGAGCCCGAGGCGGTTATGGCGGCTTATAATGCAATAAACGGCGTACCTTGCCACGAAAACAAACGGCTTCTGACGGATATTCTCCGCAAAGAGTGGGGCTTTGACGGCTATATTGTGTCCGATTGCAGCGGTATTGCAAGGCTTTGGGACAGTCATAAGGTTCATTCCGAGCCGGAAAATGCCGCTTCTGCCGCTCTTAACGCAGGTGTTGACCTTGAATGCGGCGGATATTCGGAATATGAGCATTTTTATACGGAATTTCTTGAAAAGCAGTTGAAAGACGGAAAGGTTTCGGAGGAACGCATAAACGAAGCCGTGCGCATGGTGCTTATTGCAAGAATAAAAACAGGTCAGCTTGAAAAAGAACAGCCGTTTTCAAATCTGACTCTTGATATTATCGGCTGTCCGAAGCATTCGGCTCTTTCATATGAAGCGGCGGTTAAATCAATGGTGCTGCTGAAAAACAACGGGATTCTTCCGCTGAAAAAGGATGCAGATATTCTTGTTGTAGGCAACAATGCCGATGTATGTCAGTTCGGAGATTATTCCGGCAAGCCGAAAAACAAGCCCGTTTCGCCGCTTGAGGGCATAAGAAAACAGGCTGAAAATGTTAAACATATCCGCTGGAATTATGTTAAGGCAAGTACCGCATTTACGGATATTCCGATATTCTGCTATTCTCTTGATAACGGTGAAAACGGAATTGAAGCGGCTTTTTACGGCAACGCTTATTTTGAGGGTCTGCCGCATAAGCGAATTGATGAAGCGGTCAATTATGCGTGGCTTGACAGGTATCCCGACCCGCTTATCACAACGCAGGAATATTCCTGCATTTTCAGAGGAAACATAACCGCTCCGAAAACGGGCGAATATTCTTTCAGACTTTCCGCAGGGGGATTTCCGAAATGCACACCGCCCGAGCTGGTTCTTGATTTATGCGAATACACCGGCGAACCGATACACCTGAAAAAGGGTGATAAGCTGCCGTTTCTTATCAGATATTCAAAAACCTCCGGCGAGCCTTTTGTCAAGCTTCAATGGACAATGTCCGAGGACAGCGAAGAAGAAGCATTTGATTTTGAGGTTGAAGCGGCGAAAAAAGCGGAAACCGTTATTGCGGTTCTGGGACTCGGCACCGAATACGAGAGTGAGGGCAAAGACAAAACAGACCTCGGTCTGCCCGAAGAACAGCTCAGAATGCTCAGAAAAATATATTCCGTCAATAAAAACATTGTTCTCATTGTCGAAAACGGAAGCGCCCTTGAATTAAAAGAGCCTGCCGCACTTTCTTCGGCAATTCTCGAAGCCTGGTATCCGGGTGACAGAGGCGGTGACGCCATTGCCGATATTCTTTTCGGCAATGCTTCTCCCTCGGGCAGACTTCCTCTCGGATTCCCCGAAAGCACCTCTGATTTACCCCCGTTTGACGATTATGAAATGAAAAACGGCAGAACTTATATGTACAGAAAAATAAAGCCGCTTTATGATTTCGGTTTCGGACTTTCTTATACAAGCTTTGAATATTCCGATATTGAAGGAAATGCCGATAAAGCAAGGGTCACCGTTAAGAATACGGGTAATTATGAAGCCGATGAGGTGGTTCAGCTTTATATAGACAGTGCAGGACTTCCGAATCAGCCGAAATACAGACTCAAAGGCTTTAAACGCATTCACCTTAAGCCGAATGAAAGCGCCGCTGTTGAATTTGCATTGAACGGCGAAAGCTTTTCGCTGTTTGACGAAAACGGCGAGAGAAAGGTTTTCGGCGGAAAATACAGAATATACATTGACGGTCATCTCCCCGATGAAAACTCATCGGCGGTGCAGGTTAATATAATTTAAATCGGAGGACTATTATGCTTTATATAGGAATTGATTTAGGTACATCGGCAGTCAAGCTCCTGCTTGTAAACGAGAAAGGCGAAATACTCGGCGATGCTTCCGAAGAATATCCTCTGTATTTCCCTCAGGCAGGCTGGTCGGAGCAGAATCCCGAGGATTGGTATAATGCCGTACTGAAAGGAATGAGCAGACTTCTTGACGGCGTTGACGGTTCGGAAATTAAGGGCATAGGTATCGGCGGTCAGATGCACGGCCTTGTTATACTTGACGGTAATGACAATATTATCCGTCCCGCTATTCTGTGGAATGACGGCAGAACAGAAAAACAGGTTGAATATCTCAACGGTGTTATCGGTAAGGAAAAGCTTTCGGAATATACCGCAAACATAGCTTTTGCAGGCTTTACCGCACCGAAAATTCTTTGGATAAAAGAAAATGAGCCTGAAAACTTCGGCAGAATTTCAAAGATAATGCTTCCGAAGGATTATATTGTTTATAAATTGACGGGCGTTCATTCCTGCGATTATTCCGATGCATCGGGTATGCTTCTGCTTGATGTTAAAAATAAATGCTGGTCAGATGAAATGCTTAGCATCTGCGGCGTAAAAAAAGAACAGCTTCCAGTACTTTATGAAAGCTATGATAAGGTCGGAACCGTTAAAAATGAAATTGCCGGAAAATTCGGATTTGAAGATGCTGCCGTTGTTGCAGGTGCAGGTGACAATGCCGCTGCGGCGATAGGTACGGGCACGGTAGGCGAGGGGAAATGCAATATTTCTCTCGGAACATCGGGAACAATATTCATTTCAAGCGAAAAATTCGGCGTTGATAACAATAATGCACTCCACTCGTTTGCTCATGCCGACGGGAAATATCATCTTATGGGCTGTATGCTCTCGGCGGCATCCTGCAACAAGTGGTTTATGGACGATATTCTCTGCGACCACGATTACTCCGCATTGCAGGAAAAAATAACGGACGATATGCTCGGCAGAAACAATGTCTATTTTCTCCCGTATCTTATGGGCGAGCGCAGTCCGATAAACGATACAAATGCCAGAGGAACTTTTACGGGTCTGACAATGGACACAAGCCGTGCGGATATGCTTCTTGCCGTGCTTGAGGGCGTTGCGTTCGCAATCCGTGACAGCTTTGAAAAAGCAAGGTCTCTCGGAATAAAAATCGAAGCAAGCAACATTTGCGGCGGCGGTGCAAAAAGTCCGCTCTGGCAAAAGATAGTTGCAAATGTTCTCGGTATCAGACTTGATAAAGTGAAAACCGAGCAGGGCCCGGGTTACGGCGGTGCGGTTCTTGCAATGGTAGGTACTGGCGCATATAAAAGTGTAACCGAAGCCTGCAATTCACTTGTTGAGATTTCGTCTTCGGTTTATCCCGATGAAAGCCTTATGAAGCTTTATGATAAAAAATATAAGAATTTCGGCAAACTGTATCCTGCATTAAAAGATGTTTTTAAAGAAATAAAGGAGTAAGACAGATGGAGATTTTCAGAAACATACCCGCAATTAAATTTGAGGGTGCGGAAAGCAAAAATCCGCTTGCATTCAAATTCTACGATGCCGAAAAAGAGATTATGGGAAGAAAAATGAAAGATTATCTTCCGTTTGCCATGGCTTGGTGGCATAATCTCGGTGCGGCGGGAACGGATATGTTCGGCAGAGATACCGCCGACAAATCCTTCGGCACGGAAAAGGGCACAATGGAGCACGCAAGGGCAAAGGTTGATGCAGGCTTTGAATTTATGCAGAAGCTCGGCGTTGAGTATTTTTGTTTTCACGATGTTGACCTTGTACCCGAGGCTGACGATATAAATGTAACCAATACCCGTCTTGACGAAATAAGCGATTATATTCTCGAAAAGATGAATGAAACGGGCATAAAATGCCT
The DNA here is from genome assembly GCA_045627825.1 of Acutalibacteraceae bacterium. Classification (GTDB taxonomy): domain Bacteria; phylum Bacillota; class Clostridia; order Oscillospirales; family Acutalibacteraceae; genus CAG-177. Next base: position 61,111 of record JAZQON010000012.1, on the reverse strand, counting down.
GTGGGGAACTGCCAATATGTTCTCAAATCCCCGTTTTATGAACGGTGCAGGCTCAACAAACAGCGCAGAGGTTTTCTGCTTTGCGGCGGCGCAGATAAAAAAAGCCCTTGACCTCACGGTGAAATTCGGAGGCAAAGGATATGTTTTCTGGGGAGGCAGAGAGGGTTATGAAACTCTGCTGAATACGGATGTAAAATTTGAGCAGGAAAATATTGCCCGCCTTATGCACCTTGCGGTTGATTACGGCAGAAAAATCGGCTTTACGGGAGATTTCTATATTGAGCCGAAGCCGAAAGAGCCGATGAAGCATCAGTATGATTTCGATGCGGCAACTGCAATCGGTTTTCTCCGTCAATACGGCCTTGATAAGGATTTCAAGCTGAATATTGAAGCAAACCATGCAACGCTTGCAGGGCACACATTTCAGCATGAGCTGAGGATATCCGCAATCAACGGTATGCTCGGTTCAATCGACGCAAATCAGGGAGATTACCTTTTAGGCTGGGATACAGACGAATTTCCGTTTGATGTTTACGAAACAACCCTTTGTATGTATGAAGTAATAAAAGCCGGAGGACTTACAGGCGGATTTAACTTTGATGCAAAGAACCGCCGCCCGTCAAATACTCATGAGGATATGTTTGAGAGCTATATTCTCGGCATGGACAGCTTTGCGCTCGGACTTATCAAGGCGGCAAAGCTGATTGAAGACGGCAGAATTGATGAATTTATAAAAGAAAAGTATTCCTCATTCAATTCGGAACTCGGCATAAAAATCCGTGAGGGAAACACAACTCTCGAAGAGCTTGCCGCCCGTGCTTCGGAAATGAAAGGTATTGATACCCCGATTTCCGGCAGGCAGGAAAGACTCGAAGGCATAATCAATCAGGTTATGTTCGGATAATACGGCTTCTATAATATCCATATAGAAAAATAAAGCAAAAAGGAGAACCACATATGAAAAAAATTATCAGCATTATTCTTTCGGTTGTCACCGTACTTTCCTGCTGTACGGGCATTATTGCATATGCTGTGCAGGGTGATGCTTATGACCATCTTCCTCAGGTTTACATTGAGGGCTTTGAGTCAAAAAAGGTTTATTACAAAGACGACGAAAACAAAACCTCGCTTCTCTATCCCATTGACAACGGCAGAATGAGTGCCGCCACGGCAAATATAAAAAACACCCTTGCAGACAGCATTAAAAGCTTTGATTTTCACCTGGTTTACAACTGTGTTTACGGCTGGATGGATGAACTTTTAGGTGATACAAAGCTTGAACCCGACGGAATTACAATGCAGCCGAATGTTACTGTTGACCCGACAGAGCTTAACTATAAGGGAGACGGAAAATATGTTTTCAAATATGACAGCCGTCTTGACCCCGTTGACCTTGCAAAAGAGCTTAACGAATATATCGGCAGGGTTAAAGAGGATTCGGGCAGCAATAAGGTTGAGCTTGTCGGCTCAAGCTTCGGCTCATCTGTTGAGCTTGCATATATAAGTGAATACGGTGCGGATTGCCTTGATTCCGTTCTTTTCTGTGTTCCCTCAATGGAAGGCATCAACTTTGTAAGCCAGCTTTTCACAGGCGATTTCCATTTTGATGCTGATGCAGTTGAAGCTTTTGTTTCAAACGCCGTCGGCAACGATACCGTTACGACCATTCTCCGGCTCCTCAATGAATCGGGTATTCTCCGTCTTCTCATTGACACAAGCATTGAGCCTCTTTTAAAGATTGCTCTTAAAAACGCTCTTCATGACGCTATTCACGATATTCTTGCAACTCACCCCGCTATGTGGGCATTTGTAAAAGCCGAATATTTCGATGATGCCATTGAATATGTTTACGGAGATGACAAAGATACATACTCAAAGCTTATCGAAAAGGTAACATATTACCATAAAAACATTAAAATTAAAGACAGAGAAATTCTTCGGAAGGCTATTGATGACGGACATCATGTCAGCATTATCTGCAAATATAATATGCCTCCTTTCCCGTTCACTTACGAAGGCAATTTTATGGGTGACGGTTTTGTTGAAACAAAGGTTGCAAGCCTCGGCGCTACCTGTGCGCCGAACGGCGAGAGCTTTGCCGATAATTATACACAGAAGCTGTATCCCGAAAAGAACCATATGTCTCCCGACTGGTGCATTGATGCTTCAACCTGCTTCCTTCCGAATAATACCTGGTTTGTTAAAGGACTTGCCCACGGCGACAAGAATGACAGCTATTACGGTATGATAAATTATATCATCTATAATGATATTGATGTATTCACTGACCCCAACTGCCCTCAGTTCCTTCAGAATATTTCGGGCTATATTCTTCCCACACAGGACGGAAAATTTGCGCCGAAGGATAATTTCTTTCAGCTCATTATTAAAATAATAAAGAATATTTTCAATACTATTGTTGAAAAGCTTAAATCAATCGGCAAGTAATTATTAAAAAGCAAAAACAGGTCACGGAACGGAAAATTCACCGTTCTGTGACCCGACTTTTACAAAAAGTCAGATTGGAGAGTTGATTATGAAATTCAGCGGCAGATATTTGCAGGAGCAGCCTGTTGTCAGCTTCACCAACATTGTGCAGCTTCGTGAAATCAGGAATGAGGGCGATAAAATTTATATTTATTCATTGCCGTTCAGCTCCGACGGCCGTGTTTTCGGAGGGCCGATGATTGAAATATTCATTTCGTCTCCGCAGCCCGATATTATCCGTGTTCAGGCACGGCATTTTGCAGGCTGCCGGGTAAAAACGCCCGAATTTGAACTGAACGAAGCACCGGTTAAGCTTGAATCCGAAGAAAACGGTGATATTTTTACTGTCAGAAGCGGAAACACCCGCCTTAAAATACGCAAAAGCCCTGCTGAGTTTTCATTTTATTATAAAGGAAAGCATCTTACCTCGGTAAGCAGTAACTTTAATCGGATGATTTTGGGATATGTTTCCGTACCCGAAGGTAATTTTATGAGGGCGCAGCTTGACCTTGATATAGGTGAAAAGGTTTACGGCTTGGGTGAGCGCTTTACTCCTTTTGTAAAAAACGGGCAGTCTGTGGATATATGGAATGAGGACAGCGGAACAGATTCACATTTGGCGTATAAGAATATCCCGTTCTATATAACAAACAGGGGATACGGCATATTTGTAAATGATACCGGCAGGGTGTCATTTGAGGTTTGCTCGGAGCAGGTGAACCGTGTTCAGTTTTCCGTTAAAGGCGAAAAACTCGATTTTATGGTCATCGGCGGCGAAAATATGAAGAATGTTATATCAAATTATACCGCCCTTACAGGCGTGCCTGCGCTTCCGCCTGCGTGGAGCTTCGGCTTGTGGCTGACCTCGTCTTTCACAACATCTTATGATGAAAAAACCGTCGGCGAAATGGTCGGCGGTATGCGTTCAAGAGGTATTCCGATGAGCGTTTTTCATTTTGACTGCTTCTGGATGCGTGAAAACGAATGGTGCAATTTTGAATGGGATAAGGAAGTGTTCAAAAACCCCGAGGGTATGCTCAGCCGTATGAAAGCGGACGGCCTGAAAATCTGCGTATGGATAAATCCATATATCGGTCAGAAATCTCCGCTGTTCAAAGAAGCTATGGAACAAAATTATCTTCTCAACCGTCCGAACGGCGATGTGTGGCAATGGGATATGTGGCAGGCCGGTATGGGCATTGTGGATTTCACAAATCCCGATGCTTATAAATGGTATCAAAGTAAGCTTCGCCGTTTGCTTGAGCAGGGCGTTGATGTTTTTAAAACGGATTTCGGAGAGAGGATACCCACCGATGTTGAATATTCTGACGGCTCAGACCCCGAACGAATGCACAATTATTACGCTTATCTTTATAACAAGTGTGTGTTTGAGGTGATTGAAGAATATAAGGGCAAAAACGAAGCTGTTGTTTTTGCACGCTCCGCAGCGGCAGGCTGCCAGAAATTCCCCGTTCATTGGGGCGGCGACTGTTTTTCAACCTATATATCAATGAGCGACTCACTCCGTGCAGGTCTTTCGCTCTGCCTTTCGGGATTTGCGTTCTGGAGTCACGATATAGGCGGATTTGAGGGGACAGCCTGCGCCGATGTATATAAACGCTGGCTGGCATTCGGTCTGCTTTCCACACATTCACGCCTGCACGGAATGTCATCATACCGTGTGCCGTGGCTGTTCAATAAAGAGGGAGAAACAGACGGCGCTGAGTCCGTGGCGGTTGCAAAGTTTTTCTCGGAGCTTAAATGCTCTCTTATGCCGTATATCTATGAAGCGGCTGTTAATGCCCATGAAACAGGTGTGCCCGTTATGCGTGCAATGGTGCTTGAGTTTGCCGATGATTTTATCTGCGAAGACCTTGACCGCCAGTATATGCTCGGAGAAAATCTGCTTGTTGCTCCCGTATTCCGTGAAAGCGGTGATGTTGATTATTATCTGCCGAAAGGAAAATGGACACACATTCTGTCAAATGAAGTCCGTGAGGGCGGAGCGTGGCAGAAAGATAATTATGGTTTCTTTTCGCTTCCGCTTTATGCAAGAGAAAATTCAATCATTCCGTTCGGTGCGGTCAATACGGCTCCGGACTATGATTATGCCGAAAATGCAACTCTTCATATTTTTGCTCTTAAAAATAAAGCTGCGGTGCGAATCTGCGATATACACGGCATTGAAGTTCTCAAAGCAGAGGCGGTTCGTGAGGATAATATAATTACCGTTTCGCTTGATACTCTGCCCGTCGGAGCAAAGGTACTTCTGAGAAATATTGATTCCGTTAAATCCGTTTCGGGCGCTGTTGCATCTCCCGACAAGTTCGGCACATTGCTTAGCCTTAACGACAAAACTGTTGTAATAGAATTGTAAATCCGAATCGGCATTATGTTGCTCATACCGACTGTTTAATCGTTTCTTCTTACAGCGGTTCGATTCTGCTATGCTCCGCCGCAAAAATTTTTTATAAAAAGCTTCATCTGCGGAAACGGAAGCGGCAGAGAAAATACTGAATCTGAATATCTGAATAATGAACCATCGTCAAAAGGCGGTGGTTTTTCTATGCCCGAATTCTCCGTTGACGATGATATGCAGGCAGTCAGCAAGGTTAGTTTCCGCATCGGACGCACCGGAATGGTCTCAGCTTCAATGCGTGAATTTGGAATTTGTAAAATAAACTCTTACCGAAAACAGCTTGACGCCATGGTTTGAAAGGCTGATGAAATAATAATCTGCAATACATATAAACAGAAAGATTCGGAATGCTTTATTGAGCAAACCGCATCTTTTTATTATTGATAAAGCTTTGATTTTTCTTTGTAAATCCGCCGTATTTCTTCGCAGGATTTATGAGTTCCGGCAACGATTGAGCACGGTTTATCAAGCGTAATCGGGGTGCCGTCAAGCCGGGTTATTTCTCCGCCTGCTTCCTCGATTATCAGCGATGATGCGGCGTAATCGTAAGGCTGAAGCCTAAGCTCAAAGTAAGCCACATTGCCTCCGGATGCCGCTCTGCAAAGGTCAAGCGCCGCCGAACCGCCGTTTCTGATTGAAAGTGATTTTATAAAAAATTCTTTCACGGTTTCAAAAAGCAGGTCGGCTCTGTCATCGTTATAAAGAACACATCCGAATGCGATTATTCCCTCGCTTATCGGTCGGTTATCCATGCTCAGTTTTCTGCCGTTCAGATATGAGCCCTTACCCCTCACCGCAAAATACATTTCGTCAACATACGGGTTGAACACAAATCCGGCATAGATTTTGCCGTCAAAAGTAATGCCGACTGAGATACAGCTGTGATGATAGCCGAACATAAAATTCGTTGTCCCGTCAATCGGGTCAATGATGAAAGTGTAACCCTTTTCCGAAATGCCGCTTTTGCTGCCGTCGGTATCTTCTTCGCCGAAAAAAGATGCATAGGGAATGATTTCCTTAAAGCGTGAAATAAGGAACTCCTGAATTGCTATGTCACAGTCGGTAACAAAATTTGCCGAACCGCTCTTTTGATGAATGACGGTTTCATCCGCCTTTGCTTCAAGAAGCATTTTTCCGGCTTCTTTGATTACCGATTCGATTGGTTTGAAAATATCCTGCATAGAAAATACCTCGAATATATAATATGTTATATGCTATCATATAGCAGAAATATATTCAATAGCACATTTGCAATTGTTCCGGCAGATTTTGCAATTGTTCCGGCAGATTTTGTCGGAAATGAAAAATTAAAAATTTATATTGACTATTTATACTTCTTTATGGTAATATAAGCATATATTGTATAAGTGTAGCTTTTAACGCTATATTTCCTAATGCGAAATATAATTGCAAGTTGCATATTGTAATATAAGAGGGGACAAAAAGTGAAAGAAATTAACAAAATGATAAATATACCGTTTTCGCCTCCTGATATTTCCGAAGCTGAAATCAATGAGGTTGCGGATACTCTGCGCTCGGGCTGGATAACAACCGGCCCTAAGGTAAAAAAGCTTGAAAAGAAGCTTGCCGAATACATCGGAAACGGACTTACCGAAAAGGGTACTTCGAGATGTGTTTGTCTTAACAGTCAGACTGCCGCAGGCGAACTCAGTCTTCGTATGCTCGGCATAGGCTCTCAGGAGGGCGGCTCGGCTGATGATGAGGTTATTACCTGCGCATATACATATACCGCTTCGGCTTCGGTTGTTGCTCATATCGGTGCAAAGCTTGTGCTTGTTGATTGCTGTAAGGACAGCATTGAAATAGACTACGATGCAATTGAAAATGCGATAACCGAAAACACAAAGGCGATAATTCCCGTTGACATCGGCGGCGTTCCCTGCGATTATGACAGACTTTTTGAAATCGTTGAAAAGAAAAAGTCGCTTTTCAAAGCAAGTAGCGATATTCAGAAAGCTCTCGGCAGAGTGGCGGTGGTTTGTGATGCCGCTCACGCAATCGGAGCAAAAGCCAAATTCAACGGTGAATGGAAAATGGTAGGAAACATTGCCGATTTTTCAAATTTCTCGTTCCACGCCGTAAAGAATTTCACAACCGCAGAGGGCGGTGCCTGCTCGTGGAAGCATATTGACGGTGTTGACGATGACGAACTGTATCACCGTTTCCAGCTTTATTCGCTGCACGGTCAGAGTAAGGATGCTCTTGCAAAAACACAGATTGGTGCGTGGGAATACGATATAGTCGGCACATGGTATAAATGTAATATGACAGATATTATGGGCGGCATCGGTCTTGCACAGCTTGAGCGTTATCCGTCATTGCTTGCAAGAAGAAAAGAGATAATCGAAAAGTTTGATGCGGCGTTAAAGCCACTCGGAGTAAAAACTCTTGCACATTATACCGATGACCATATGAGCAGCGGACATCTTTATATCACAAGAGTGCCCGGCATAACAGATGCTCAAAGGCGTGAGATAATAACCAAAATGGCGGAGAACGGTGTTTCGACAAATGTACACTATAAACCCCTCCCGATGCATACGGCTTATAAGAAGCTCGGCTTCAATATCGCCGATTATCCCAACGCTTTTGCCTGCTATGAAAACGAAATAACCCTCCCGCTTCATACAAAACTCACCGATGAAGAAGTGGAATATATTATTGATAATTACATAAAAATTTTAAAAGAATATATTTGATTGGGCGGTTAGTGATGTATAAAAAGTTTTTCAAACGGTTTTTCGATATACTGATTAGTCTCGTGGCGTTGCCTTTTGTTCTTATCGAAATAATAATACTTGCTCCGTTTATACATTTTACGGATAACGGTCCGGTTTTCTACAATGCGGAACGCAGAGGAAAAAACGGTAAAATATTCAAAATGTATAAGCTCAGGTCAATGTATGTAAATTCACCGAATATTAAAAATTCGGACGGTTCTACATACAACGGAGAAGATGACCCCCGTGTTACAAAAATAGGCAAAATAATGAGGAAAACGAGTCTTGATGAATTTCCGCAGTTTTTGAATGTATTGAAAGGTGATATGAGTATAATCGGTCCGAGACCCACTCTGCCCGGAAATGTTCCCGTTTCCGAAATGGATGATACAAGGAAAAAGCATTATTCGGTGCGCCCGGGTATAACCGGTTACAGTCAGGCGTATTTCAGGAATTCCATTACTCAGGATGAAAAATTTGAAAACGATGCATATTATGCGGATAATATCACATTCGCACTTGATGTAAAGATAATATTCAAAACCGCTTTATCGGTTGTAAAGCGTGAGAATATATATGTTGCGCAAGAAACAGAAGAAAAATCAGAGGTTACCAAGAGCTGATGAAAAAGTTATTGATTATAGGCGCATCAATTCTCCAACTTCCTGCAATAAAAAAAGCAAAAGAAATGGGGCTGTATGTCGGGGTAGCCGATTATAATCCGAATGCAATAGGAATCCCCTACGCCGATGAATATTTCAATGTAAGCACTATTGATGCAGAGGGCGTATATCAGGCGGCAAAGGAATTTAAAGCAGACGGCATTATGACTTTGGCAACGGATATGCCGATGCGTTCACTTGCTTATGCTTGTGAAAAGCTCGGACTTGTCGGTGTTACATATAACTGTGCAGTTAAAGCAACGGACAAAGGCGAAATGATAAAAGCTTTTGAGCTGAACGGAGTAAATCATCCTTTTTACTTTATTGCCGATAAGGGTGTACTGCCTGAGGTGGTGAAAGAAAAACTTGTTTTTCCGTTGATTACAAAGCCTACCGATAATTCCGGAAGCCGAGGGGTTATGATTGTCCATAATCTTTCTGAGCTTGAAGAAGCGCTTAAATACAGCTCGGAGAATGGAAGAAACGGCGATGTTATAGTTGAAGAATATATGCATGGCCCCGAGGTAAGCGTTGAAATTATGGTTGTTGACGGAGTTTCCAACATTCTTCAGATAACCGATAAGCTGACTACGGGAGCACCGCATTTTGTTGAAATGGGACACTCTCAACCGTCCGCACTTTCGTTTGAAGCGCAGGAAAAGATAAAGGAGCTTGCCGGTAAAGCGGCTCTTGCGGTCGGAATAAAGAACGGACCCGCTCATGCGGAAATAATTCTTACCGATAAAGGTCCGAAGATGGTAGAGATAGGCGCCCGAATGGGCGGTGACTGCATCACTACCCACCTTGTGCCGCTGTCAACTGGAATAGATATGGTAAAAGCCACGATTGATGTAGCTCTCGGTAATAAACCGGATATGGAGAAGAAATTTTCAAAAGCCTCGGCAATAAGATATTTTGATGTTCCGTGCGGCACAATCAAAGAAATATCGGGTGTTGAGGAAGCAGAAAAAATTGACGGAGTAAAAGAAATTTCGTTTGTTAAAAATGTCGGAGAAACGGCAGAAGATGTCGGCAGCAGCGGAGACAGAATAGGCTTTGTTATAGCGCAGGCAGACACGGCAGAGAATGCGATAAAAATTTGTAATAGCGTTATAAATAAAGTATCAATCTATGTAATATAGTTAGGAGAAATAAAATGGAGCTAAAAGGAAAAAGGTTATTGGTTATCGGTGGCTCTATGGCAACATATGCAATTGTCCAGAACGCAAAAGAGATGGGAGTATATACAATTGTTGCAGATGCATCTGATAAAGGTGAGGCTTATAAGATAGCCGATGAAGCTGTTCAGGTCAGCACCGCTGACATCAACGGACTGGCAAGGATTGTTTATGAAAAACAAATAGATGGTATTTTTTGCGGACCGAGCGAATTCAATATTCAGAACACAATGAAATTAGCAGAGAAGACAGGACTTAGGTTTTATGCGACGAAAGAATTGTGGGATAAATGCGGAGATAAAACAAGTTTAAAGTATTATTGTAAAATCTGCAATCTTCCGTGTATTCCTGAGTTTTCGGCAGAAGACGAACAAACAGTTTCAAACATTCCCGATGATGAATTTCCGCTGATTGTTAAACCGGTTGATGGTTGCTCATCCAAAGGGGTTACAGTGTGTCATAATAAAAATGACTTGAAAAAGGCTCTTAGTTCTGCCGTGAATATTTCTGCAAGCGGTAATGCGATTATTGAGAAATATATAGATAACGGCGGAAGTTTGTTCTCGTTTAGATATATTTTAGATGGAGACAACGCATATCCATATTTGTTGATGGATACATATATTGCCGACCCGTCAAAGAAAAAAAGTTTAATAAGTGCGTTTTCTATCGCACCATCCAAATATACAGAACTCTATATGGAAAGCATGGATAAGTCGGTTAGAGCAATGCTACAGGAGATGGGTTTGCAGCACGGAGTGGTATTTGCTCAATCTTTACCGTATAAAGATAAATTCTATTGTCACGATATGGGGTATCGTTTAAGTGGTGGTATGGTTTACAGAATGACGCAGGAATTATCAGGTATCAATGATATGAAAATGATGATTCGATATGCTTTGGGCGGCGAGATATGTACAGAAGAAGAGAAAAACCAGATTTGTCTGAATCCGAAAAATAAGGTTGTTGCACAATTGATGATACCTTTGAATGCGGGAACAATTGCTTCTATTAAAGGAGTAGAAGCAATTCAAAAGGAGAAGAATGTAATTCAGTATATTCAATACTATCAAGTTGGAGATACTGTTAAGCCGGAAGTAATCGGAACATTGGGGCAACATTTCGGCAGAGTTTCGTTTTGTACAGAAACAAGAGAAGAGCTTGTTGAAATTGTTAATAGGATTTTGAATTTAATTTCTATTACAGATGAACAAGGAAATGAAATGTTCACTATGAGATTTGATACAAATCGATTATATAGTTAAAATTTTTTTAATTGCCATAAAATTGTTTTCTTTATAAAAAAACAGTTTGCGCTTATAAAAATATATAGGGAGAATCTAAATGCGAATACTAAAGCTGTCTCCATATTATTATCCTGAGCAGGTTTCAAGTTCACATTTTTCAAAAGATTTGACGGAAGCTTTTCTGAAAGAGGGGTTTAGTTTTGAAGTTTATGTTCCTACCCCCACAAGAGGAATAAGTGACGAAATAAGAGATAAGTATAAAAAAATAAAGTATGAAGAGCTGAATGGCGGAAAAACAATTGTTCACCGTTTTTCGATGTTTCGTGAAGGCAAAAATCCCATACAAAGAGCAATAAGATATGTTCTTGTTAATATCATTCAGTATTTTAAGGGTTCACGAGCCAAAGATATTGACCTGCTTTATGCAGGAAGTACCCCTCCGACTCAGGGTCTGCTGTTTGGTCTTATAAAGAAAAAGCTTTCAAAAAAATATAAGCACAAAGTACCGTTTGTTTATAATCTCCAGGATATTTTTCCCGATTCACTTGTAAATGCCGGAATGACGCATAAGGGTAGTCTGCTTTGGAAAATCGGAAGAAAAATCGAAGATTTTACATACAGAAGTGCCGATAAAATAATCGTCATATCCGAAGATTTTAAGAAAAATATAATGGACAAGGGTGTGCCGGAAGAAAAAATTGTTGTAGTTCCGAATTGGGTCAATACCGAAAATGTATTTCCGGTTGAGAGAAAAGATAATGTTCTTTTTGACAGATACAATCTCGACAGGGACAAGTTTTACATTTGCTACAGCGGAAATATCGGCCATTCTCAAAATCTTGAGCTTCTGGAAGAAGTCGCAAAGGATATAAAATACACATTGCCCGATGTCAGATTTGTTATAATCGGTGACGGTGCGGCAAAGCAGGAGCTTGAAGAAAAAGTAAAATCCGAAAATATTGATAATATAATCATACTCCCGTTCCAGCCGTATGAAGAAATACAGTATGTTTTCTCACTCGGCGATGTTGGATTGATAATGTCAAAGCCCGGTATAGGAGAAAGCTCTGTTCCAAGCAAAACCTGGAGCATTATGGCAGCCGAAAGACCGATACTTGCTTCGTTTGATAAGAACAGTGAGCTTTCAAAGCTCATTGATAAAATCGGCTGCGGTATAACAGCCGATGCAAGCAGCAAAGAAGAATTTATCGATGCAATAAAATATTTTATCGAAAACGATTCTTCAAATATGGGTAAGCTCGGCAGAGAATACCTCAAAACCGTGCTCGATAAAGATAAATGCGTAGGTATGTATGTGGAGACACTCAAAAGTGTTTACGAAAAAGTACGAAAAGAAGTTAAATTATGAGTGCTGTATTTGATATTTGTTTTTACAAACTTAAGAGTATTTTTGATAAAAAGCTGTGCTTTTCTGCGAATGTTTTTGGTAGTGTAATAGATAAAACAGCCGCAATCAGGCAAAATTGCAGAGTATATAATTCACAATTGGGCAGATATTCCTATGTAGCAAGAAATACATTGATTCAAAATACTGAAATAGGAAATTTCTGCTCAATTTCCGAAGGATGCAATATCGGAATGCCGACTCATCCGACTGATATGGTATCAACATCGCCTGTTTTCCTAAAAGGTTCAAATTATCTTAATAAAAATTTTGCTGAATTCGAATATAATGATTGTAAAAAAACAACTATAGGAAATGATGTTTGGATTGGTGCATATTCTCAGATAAAAAGCGGGTTGACAATAGGCAACGGAGCGGTTATAGGTGCCGGTGCGGTAGTTACGCATGATGTTCCGCCTTATGCAATAGTCGGAGGCGTACCGGCAAAAATTATAAGATACAGATTTGATGAAAACACAATAAGAGAATTGTTGAACTCTGAATGGTGGAATATGAGCGATGAGCAACTTTCTCAGAATAAAGAAATGTTTTTAAACATTGAAGATTTTTTTATTTAATTTAGAGGGCTGATTATGAAAATATTGATTTTGTCGATATATCCTGCACCGTACAGAAAAAATTTGTTTGACTATTTCAGTGAAGATAACACAGTTGATGTGTTTTTTGAAAAGTCAAGTGGAGACAAACGAAAATCGGAATGGTTTGTGAAGGGGAAATTCTATTTACTGGATACTGACGATGGTGCGAATCAATACAAGAAATGTCTCAGTAACTTAAAAGACTATGATTTGGTTGCTTTGTATGATTTTACTACTAAAGAGTCAATAAAGTTGATTATGCGTTGTCAATTATTAGGAATCCCATATGTTGTTAACTGCGATGGAGTTATGTTAATTGAACATGGTAATATTTTTAGAGACTTGATAAAGAAGTTACTTGTAAGGAAGGCTTCAGCGTGTCTTGCGAGTGGCGAGTATGCAAAAGAGTATTTTGTTAAATATGGTGCAAGTGATGATAAAATTTTTATACATACTTTTTCCACACTTGAGAACGACGATATTATAGATAAGCCTTTAGATTGTAATGAAAAAAATAATCTCAGAAAAGAATTAAATTTACCAACGGATAAAAAAATTGCAATTGCGGTTGGGCGTTTTATACCTTTGAAGCGTTATTCTGAATTGATTGAGGAATGGGGAAATCTTGATGACAATTGTTTGCTTCTTTTGATAGGTGGAGGGGAAGAACATCAAAAGTATAAAGAAATAATTGACAGTCATCATATAAAAAATGTGATAATCCAAGATTATCATCCTTTTGACACACTTTTACAGTATTACAAGGCATCAGATGTTTTTGTACATCCAACATCATATGATGTTTGGGGTCTTGTCGTTAATGAAGCGTTAGCTTGCGGACTTCCTGTTGTTGTCTCGGACAAGTGTATTGCAGGACTTGAACTTATAAGCAACGGACAAAATGGGTTTATTGTTGAAATGGGAAACGAGCATGAATTATGTAATAAAGCCGAAATGATTATGAAAAACACGCAAATGCAAAATATGATGGCGTGGAATGCCATTGATACAATAAAGGAATATACTATTTTGAATATGGCAAATAAGCATTTAGAAATATTTAAGCAGATATTATTTTGATAATTTGTTAAATGGTGAGAGAGGTTGACAATGTGAGGATTATAATAAACGCCGATGATTATGGTTGGGATGAATCATGTTCAAAAGCAATTATTAAAGCTTTTGAAAACGGATGGTTATCTACCACAACCGCTTGCGCAAACGGAATCTTTTTTAAGGAAGCGGCTGAAATAATATCAAAAACAGAATATTGTAATAATGTTGGTTTGCATTTTAATTTGACAGAGGGAAAACCTGTTTCAAATAAAGTGTTGGGCGAAAGAAGAATTTGCAGAAATGGTGAGTTCTTCGGATTCCCTTCAAGACAAATTCCGCTTTCACTGAAAACCCAAAGAGCTGTTTTATGTGAATTGCGTACACAGTCTGAAGTTTATTTGAACACCGGACTTAAAATTCACCACATAGACTCGCACCATTTTATCCATAATTCGGTTTCTGTATTTCCGTTAATAAAGCATCTTGCAAAGCAATTGAATGTTAATAAAATCCGGCAATTCAGAAATGTTGGTGCTATGTCGCAACTTAAAGTGTATATCAAGAAATATTATAATTCTGTTTTACATAAAAATGGATTGCTTTATTCTGATTATTTTGGTTCTGCAAACGATTATATGAATTTCAGCGGAGGAAAATCAAACGAAGTGTTTGAAATTATGGTTCATCCTGACTACACTTTGGACGGAATCCTGATTGATCGTGAAAATGAAGATTATTCAAATCCAACCGGAGAACCATTGGAGAAATTGATTGAGGTAGTTTATGAACGGGGAGACAGTATTATCTAAGTGGACGGTCAGAGCTTTAAGTATAGCTTGTATTTTGTCGAATTTGTCATATTATCCTGTTTTTCAGCAACGGAGTATATCAAGAAACATTGTAATAGCAATGTGGATTGTGCTTGTAGTTGTTTCATTATTTCAAAAAAAGTATCTGGTTTTGCATAAGGACACATTTGCTGTTATATTGGTGATGTATATTATATTTTTAGCAAATAGCGGAATAAGCTATTTGGCTGGCAACACAGGAGTTTTTAATAATCATTTTTTCAGACCGGTTACAACTGCAATATTGATTATGGCTGTCGGATATTTCAGTTCGGAACACATAAGCAGAGAGAATATACGAAGTATATGTATTGCGTATTCAGCGATAATGTCAATAATATCAATTCCTCTATTTGTGTTCTATCTTTACGGGACAGACTTGACATCTTCAATTTATGATTATGACTATGGCAAAAATGAGATAGCTGTATTGTTGCTTTGCGGAATAATTATTTCAGCATATCTCTACAAACCATCAAAAAAGATATTATATTTGTTTAAATTCGTCGGAATCGCCTTTATGGTATTAGATATAGTGTTTTTGCGCTGTAGGTCGGTACTATTGGCGTTAGCGGCTTTCATTTGTATAATTATAGTATTTTCGAAAAATGTTAACCCCAATTTAAAGAAAATAACATTGGTATTAATTGGTGTGTGTATTCTGTTTTTTCTCTTCAATGAAGAAAAGTTTAATTGGTTTATGGAGAATATTGTTTTTGCCAAAAGAGATTCAAGCGACATAAATAAATTGTCATCGGGAAGGATAGACCAGATAGTAAGAGGTCTTAAAGTGTTTTCGGAGAATATTTTTATTGGTGTTGGTAGCAGAAGAACTCTTGACTGTTTTTATGTTTCAATACTTGCCAATTACGGCATTCTGTCGTGGCCGTTATTAGTTATGGCTTTAATTCCTTCAGTTTGGTCTTTTGGAAAAATTAAGTACGGTGATGCACTTAACATAGTGCTTTTTTCAATTGCAGTCGGAATTTTTGTCGTTTCTGTAAATGAAGAGTTGGCACCTTTTGGTCCCGGCACAAGATGCTATATTCTTTGGCTCTTGTGCGGTATTATGATTGGAGAAGAAGGAAGGTCGGTAAAAGTATGAGAAGAATTGATAATAAAGAGCAAAAAAGAATAATGCTCAATATACTTGTTGAGTTTATGGAGTTTTGCGATAAAAACGGCATAATTTGCATGCTTGATGCAGGTACACTCTTAGGTGCTGTCAGACATAAAGGCTTTATACCGTGGGATAACGATATAGATGTTTGTATTTTGCGACCAGACTATGACAAATTGATGGGAATACTTAAAAAGAATAATTTTTGTATCAATGACCATCTAATTGCGGAGCTTCCCGAAAATTCTTTATTCCCGTTTCTGAAAGTAAGCGACACAAGAACAAAATTAATAGAATATCCTCAAACGCTCAGGACGGAATGTTATGCGTATGTTGATGTTTTCCCGAAGGACGGTATTTGCGATAAGGGTATCAAGGGAAAATATATCTGCAATAAAAGTCACATATTTGCGCTTATGCATTGGACTGAAAGGTATTCTGTGCCATATTGGAAAAAAAGCGGACCGTTTTATAAGAAATTGATAGCAACTGTATATGAAAATACGGTTTTGAAAGTGATATCTCCTTTGAATTCTCAAGATAGGTTTATCAGAAAATATCAGAAACATCACCCTATCAACACTTGTAAGTATGTTACAACACTCGTGATTGGCGAATACAATTTGCTTACTCCACTTGAGTGCTTTACTGACTCAGTCGAGCTTGATTTTGAGGGTTACAAATTTAATGCACCGGCCGGATATGATACTTGGTTGACTATTAAATACGGTAGCGATTATATGAAGTTGCCTCCGGAAGATAAGCGTGAGATTCACGATGTTGAATGTTATGTGCTTGATAAATAATTATGTATGTCATACCCAAATTAAATAAAATGAGGATAAATAAATGAATTATGGATTAATTTTTGCCGGTGGAGTCGGCACAAGAATGAACAGTAAGGCAAAGCCCAAGCAGTTTTTGGAGATTCATGGGAAACCGATTATTGTTCATACTATTGAACATTTTGAGAGTAGCAAGGATATTGATGCTGTTTGCGTGGTTTGCGTTGAAGCTTGGATTGACTATATGAACGAGTTGATTGAAAAATTTAATTTTAAAAAAGTTAAGTGGGTTCTTCCCGGTGGAGAGACAGCACTTGATACGCAACTTGTAGGATTAAAGGCAATCAAAGAATACGATGATGCTCATAATGGTAATGGTATAGTTTTAATTCACGATGGCGTAAGGCCGTTGATTAATGGCAATTTGATTTGTAGTTGCATTGAAGCTGTCAAGCAATTCGGATCTGCTATTACAATTGCACCCGCAACAGAGACAATTGTCAGAACTGACGACAAGAATATGATTGTTTCAACCATTAAGCGTTCCGAATGTATGCTTGCAAGAGCACCACAGTCATTTTATGTGAAGGATATTGTTGAAGCTCATGATAATGCAATAAAAGAAGGCAAACATGATTTCATTGATTCCACATCAATGATGCTTTATTACGGTCATAAAGTTCATACCGTAGAAGGACCGTCTGAAAACATTAAGGTTACAACACCTGCTGATTTCTACATTTGCCGGGCGCTGTTGGATGCAAAAGAAAACTCACAGATTTATGGAGTGTAAAAGAAATGAAATCTGAATATTTAAAAGAGGATATGTCCTTATTAGCTGATTATCTTAAAGCTAATAGCTTTGGTGGTTCTAATATACTGGTCACTGGTGCAACAGGCCTTATCGGGTCATTGTGCATAAGAGCTATTATTGAATTTAACAGAAGATTTGATGATAAGATAAGTGTAGTAGGGCTTGCAAGAAATCCGAAAAAGGTTTCATCTTTGTTTTCAGACGAATTTAACGGTGAAAAAACAATTCCCAATATCAGTTTTATTTATCAGGATATTGCGGAAGAACTGCCTGAGGGCTTAAATTGTGACTATATAATTCATACGGCGAATTCAACTACTTCCAAATACTTTATGACTAATCCGGTAGAAGTCATAGAAAGTATTTATACTGGGACAAAGCGCATCTTGGATTTTGGCGTAAAACAGCAGATTAAGGGAATAGTATATCTTTCATCCATGGAAGTTTTCGGCATAGTTGATTCAGCCGAAAGAATAGCAGAAGATGAACTTGGATACCTTGATATTCATAATGTTCGCAGTTGTTATTCCGAAGGCAAGCGATTGGCAGAATTACTTTGCAAATCATATGCGATTGAATATAATCTGCCGGTAAAAACGGCTCGCCTTGCCCAAACATTCGGAGCGGGAATCCCAAAAACGGAAAACCGAGTGTTTGCTCAGTTTGCCAGAAGCGCAATGAACGGGGAAGATATTGTTTTGCATACGAAGGGACAGTCGTATGGCAATTACTGCTATACAAGAGACACCATCAAAGCTTTATTCCTTTTACTGAAAAATGGAGAAAGTGGAGATTCTTATACTGTTGTTAATGAAGAAACAACCAGAACGATAGCTGATATGGCTAAAATGGTTGCAGAAGAATTATCAGACGGGAAGTCAAAAGTCATATTTGATATTCCAGATGGTAATGCCTATGGTTATGCGCCGGATACAAAAATGCAGTTAAGTGCAAAGAAAATGAATGAACTTGGCTGGAAAGCTGAAGTGCCGCTTGTTGAAATGTATAGAAGGATGTTAGAAGATTTATGATTAGCGTTATTGTTCCAATATATAATGAAGAAAAGTATTTAAGACAGTGTCTTGAATCGTTGGCAAACCAGACTTTCAAAGACATGGAAGTTATCATGGTCAATGATGGTTCAACTGATTTATCCAGAGAAATCTGCGAAGAGTATGTTGAAAAACATAATAATTTTGTTCTCTTGAATAAAGAGAACGGAGGACAGATGTCCGCATGGATACTGGGTGTAAGTAATGCCAAAGGCGATTATTTCGGATTTGTTGATAGTGATGATTATGTTGCTCCGGATATGTATGAAAAGATGATGACCTGTGAGGAAAAAACAGGTGCAGACCTTGTGATGTGTAACTTTTATGATTTAAGTACAGATGAAGCGAAACCAAGAAATAAGAATTTTAAATCGTACTATGGTGAAGATAGTATTGGTGAAATCTATGAGAAAGTTTTTCCGACATTAACTGATTATATTTCGATGTCACGCTGGGATAAGCTTTTCAAGAGAGATATTTATCTTGACTGTACAAAAAAGTATTGCAATTATGTTGTGAGAACGATGGAAGATAGGTTTATTGTGTCTACATATTTTTTCCATTGCAAAAGTTTTGCTTATGTTTCAGAACCTCTATATTATTGGAGAAAATGCAAAATATCCTCCAGCCGTAAGCCTAGGCCGGAGTTGATTGATATTGTTGAAAATCTGTATGCAACTCAAATGAGGATGCTTAAAGACAGAGAGTTGTATGAGCAATACAAGAATAATTTAGAAGTTGGAAAAATAGACTTGCTTCGTTCGACGATAGAACGAAATCTTAGCGGCAACTGGTCAAAAAAGGAAAAATTGCAGTTTGCCGGGCAAGTCCTTTCTGATGAAAACAGACATATTATAATTAGTAATAAGAGCGCATGTACAGGGAAGTTTGGAAAATTTTTCTATTATGTCTGTAAGCTGAATTGCAGACACTTGTTGGTTGTGGGTACTGAGATTATGAATAAATTAAGACCTGATAATAACGAAAATGCGTTTATATAAATAAGAAGTTTAACCTTGAATTATGTGTTTTGGCTAAGAGTTTATATGCAAGCCTATAAATCTGAAAAGAACCATATAAAATAATATTTATGTTAGATTCTAAAATGTAAGAAGCGTTTTGAGACAATAATTCAAATTATTGTGTATCTTTGGAGGTTAGTTATGAAATATATCATTTCCGGAGGGAAATTTCAAAATAAAGGCGCCGAATCTATGAAGCAGAATAATGTCAATCGGGTTGAGAAAAAAATGAGAGTCGGTATTGTAACATATCATACTTCCTATAATTATGGTGCATTCTTACAGGCGTATGCTTTATGCAAACGAATCAGCAAAATAGATGGAGTGAATGCTGAAATAATAGATTTCTCAATGAAAAAAGCGGAAAAAATGAACATTTTAAACGCCATTTCTGATAAAAGATCATTAAATATAACTCTATGGAATTTGCTGAGATATCAAATGTTTAGAAAATCCATTAATAATATACTTCCACTAAGTTATAATTCAATAAGGTCTGATAAATTGAATGATTTCAACCAATTTGTATCAGGTAAATATGATTTAATTGTTGCAGGTAGTGACGAAATATGGAAAGTAGACGGATATAGGGGATTTCCGTCACCATATTGGTTGCCGTATGAGAATGTCCAATATAAAAAGGCTTCTTATGGAGCATCATCTAGAACCAAAGCAGAGAGTATTAGCTTGGAAAACATTAGAAAAATAAACTCGTATTTGGATGATTATTTGTACATAGGAGTAAGAGATAACAGCACATTTTCAATGTTGGACACAATTTGTAAAAAAGATACGGTTATTAATAAAAACTGCGATCCAACATTTTTATGGGATTTTGAAGAAAACAAGGATAATGGAAAAAGACTTTTAAAGAAAAAATATCATTGCAATTCACAAAAAAAGACAATTGCTCTGATGAGCGAATCAGATGAATTAGCAGAATTGGTATTGAAAAAATTTGGTGAAAGCTATAACATTATACCTTTATATCAAAAACATAAAGGTATGAAGGGCTTTTTTGTGCCAAATCCTTTCGAATGGATTGATATTATTTCTGCATGTGATGGATTAATTACAACATATTTTCATGGCACTGTTTTTGCCATTAAAACTGGTACACCATTTGTGTCTGTCGAAACAAGAAAAATTGACGACCCTACTGACAGTAAAATTTTTGATTTGCTTTTTCGCAACGATATGGCTGACAGATTCGGCTTGATGTGTGATAAAAATTTCGATGCTGAATCGCATATCGAAAAATTATTTATAGAATCAGATGATGTTTTTTTAAAAAAATGTTCTGATTTATGTAGATTAGAAATTAAATATGGAGACTCCTTTTTGGATATGATTAGAGAGGAAAAATCAAAATGTCAATAAGACGGTTTGTTGAAGAGTTGCGTTATCATTATAAGGGTAGTGTAATAAGAAAAAACTATGTTTCTTCAGAAAATGCTGAAATTATTTGTAATTTTAAAGAAGAGATATCTTTGTTCGAAAATTATGAATACAAGGATGAAAAGTGGAATTATATACACAATCTTTATCAATATCGTAAAAGTATAGGGAAAAGTAAACCACTTAAATTTGATAATAATATATGTAACGAATGTAACAAGTGCAAATTTGTTGGTGATAATGTTGCAGTTATCACTTCAAAACCGCAGAAAGAAAATTGGATATGTTTTTATTACAAAGATTTTCTGCCTGATAGCTATACATTCTCTTTTGAAATAAAAATCGAGTCTGTTTTCAAAGAAATTCAAATAGCATTTAAATATGCAAACTTAGGAAACAGACTTCGTTTCATCATAAGAAATAATAGAGAAGTGTGTTTTGAATGTGTAAGTGATGGAGAATTCTATAACAAAATACATAGACGCCCTATTTCGTTAGTGATGGGCAAGTACTATAAAATAAGCGTAACGGTAAATAAAGAAATTTTTAGCTTCACTATTGATGATATGGAAATATTTCGGATTATTTCAAAAAAACCAGATTTAAAATTGGGAAATAAACTCAGTTTGATACTTTATAATCCAGATGATGATAACGGAATTTTTTGCTTAATTAAAAATGCTATAATTTCTATATGAGTATATATGAACTGCATGGGAAGGTGCATTATGGAAGATACAAAGTTAAAGATAAATGAAGAAGATATCTTGGTTTCGGTTATTTGTACCGTATATAATCATGAGAAATATTTGAAAAAATGTCTTGACGGTTTTATTATGCAAAAGACAGATTTCAGATTTGAAGTGCTCATAAATGAAGACGCTTCTACAGACGGTTCAAGTGATATATTGCATGAATATCAAAAAAAAGAACCTAATCTTTTTAATGTAATCTACCAACAGGAGAATCAATATTCAAAAAATGCTCGAATTTATTCGGATATTCTGTATCCGAAAGTAAAAGGACGGTATATTGCTTTTTGTGAAGGAGACGATTACTGGACAGATGAAAATAAACTTCAGAAACAAGTTGATGCATTAAGAAATAATCAGAATTGTAAAATTTGTATTCATAAGGTTGACTGCTGTAACGAATCTGGAGAGATGATACAAAAGGCATACCCACAGTTTCATCTTGATACCGGCATTATTCCTAGTAAGCAGTTTTTAAAAATGTTTGCCAAGTCACATTGTGTGCATTTTTGTTCCTATTTGTGCGATGCGGAGATGCTGAATGATATTTTCCCCAAAGGAAAACCTGATGAAGAAAAAATACAGCCTCCGTTTGGCGATGCATCTTGTTGTATGACATTTGCGTGTTTGGGAGATATATATTTTATTAATGAATCTATGTCATGTCACAGAATGGGAAGCGAAGAAGGCTGGACAGTGAGATTTAACAGATCTAGCGCCGAATCTAAAATTGACAGAAAAATGAAGAATATAAACAGCGTTAAAGAATTGGATGCTTTATTTGATTACAAATATCACGAAGAATTTGAAGAATGGTGTTTTTCAAAGTATTGTCAAATTGCTGAATATTCCGGGAATTATAGAATTCTTTTGAATAAGGAAAATAGAAAAATATTGATGAAAACAAGTTCGTTTCGCTATATAGTAAGGATTGTATTGAGCTCAATGTTTCCTGATATTGCTCCAAAGCTTTTTAGAAAATACTTTTTGCGTAGGGGCGTTGATACCAGAAAAATAAGTGTTTCGTAAATTACTGTTTACGCAAGGCTTAGCATTTTGCAGAAGCTTATAAAGTAAATGAGGTGATTTGCTTACTTCAGAATTATGAGGAGTGTAGTATATCAATGAATGAAACAAATAAAAAAGTCACAACCAATTTGCTATGGAGGTTTATGGAGCGGTGTGGGGCGCAGGGTGTCTCGCTTATTGTTTCAATAATACTTGCCAGACTGCTTGACCCTGCGGCTTATGGTACTATAGCTATGGTTACTGTTTTTACCAATATACTCAATGTGTTTATAAACTGCGGATTAGGCGGTGCGCTGATTCAAAAGAAAGATGCTGACAATATTGATTTTTCAACAGTATTTTTTTTCAATATTATGATGTGTACAATACTGTATATCGGTATGTTTTTTGCTGCTCCGTTGATTGCATCATTTTATGAAAGACCAGAACTCACTTCAATCGTAAGAGTTTTAAGTTTGACACTTGTTATATCCGGCGTTAAAAACATACAGCATTCTTATGTTTCTAAGTATCTTTTGTTTAAAAGATTCTTTTTTGCCACTCTCGGAGGAACAATAGGAGCAGCTTTTTTGGGTATCTTTTTGGCATATAAAGGATACGGCGTATGGGCTTTGATTATTCAGGGTCTATTCAATAATATTGTTGATACAATTATTCTTTGGATTACCGTAAAATGGAGACCACAGCTGACATTTTCTTTTGAAAGATTAAAGGGCTTGTTTTCTTATGGTTGGAAGCTATTGGCATCTGCTCTCCTTGAGACTGTATATAATAATCTCCGACAGCTTATAATCGGAAAAAAATATTCCTCATCTGATTTGGCTTTTTATAACAAGGGTAAGACTTATCCCGATTTAATTACAACCAATATAAATAACTCAATTGACAGCGTTTTGTTGCCGATTATGTCCGCCGAACAGGACAGCAAAGAAAGAGTGTGTGATATGACACGCAGGGCAATAAAGACCAGTTCATATTTAATGATGCCGCTAATGGTTGGACTTGCTGTCTGTGCAGAACCGGTAATCAGGCTGATATTAACCGAAAAATGGCTACCGTGTGTGCCTTATTTGAGAGTTTTTTGCTTTACATATGCGTTTTATCCGATACATACGGCTAACCTTAATGCCATAAAAGCTATGGGCAGAAGCGATATTTTCTTAAAGCTTGAAATAATTAAAAAAGTTGTCGGATTAACTGCTGTTCTTATTTCCATGTGGTTCGGAGTAATATGGATGGCATACAGTCTTATTATCACATCAGTACTTTCGCAAATTATTAATTCTTATCCCAATAAAAAACTGCTTGGTTACAGTTATATCAATCAAGTAAAGGATATGCTACCGCAGATATTGCTGTCGGCATTTATGGGAGTTATTGTCTACTTCCTGTCATATCTTCCTTTAAACGATATACTCATTATAATCATTCAGGTTATTACCGGTGGTGCAATATACATCGGAGGTTCTGCACTCCTTCATTTTGAGCCGTTTGAATATGTATGGAATTTAGCAATGGGATTGTTGAAAAAGAAAAAAGCGTAAAAATTTACTATACTGTATAAAGCGAAAGAATTATTTTTACGAGGTTTTATTATGATAAATGTAACACGCTCCTCAATGCCTGATTTTGAGGAATACTGCAATGAAATAAAGGATTTGTGGGACAGCCACTGGCTGACCAACATGGGCGTAAAGCACAAGCAGCTTCAGGCTGACCTTGAAAAAATGCTTGACTGTCCGAATGTTATTCTTTATACAAACGGACACCTTGCGCTGGAAAACATCATCGCAGCGATGAATTTTCCTAAAGGTGCCGAGGTTATCACAACTCCGTTTACATTTGCATCTACCACTCACGCAATAGTGAGAAACGGGCTTGTACCCGTATTCTGTGATATAAATCCCGATGATTATACAATAGATGCAGCTAAAATCGAGAGTTTAATTACTGATAAAACCGTTGCAATTGTTCCGGTTCATGTTTACGGCAAAGTTTGCGACATTGAAGCTATTGATAAAATTGCCAAAAAGCATAATCTTAAGGTGATTTATGATGCGGCGCACGCTTTTGCCGTAAAATACAAGGGTGTATCCACCGCAAATTTCGGAGATGCTTCAATGTTCAGCTTTCACGCCACCAAGGTGTTCAATACCATTGAGGGCGGAGCGGTATGCTTTAAAGATGAAGCGCTTGTTGAAACGATGAACGATTTGAAAAACTTCGGAATCCACGGGCCCGAATCTGTACTTCATGTCGGCGGAAATGCAAAGATGAATGAGTTCCAGGCGGCAATGGGAATATGCAATCTCAGACATCTTGATGAAGAAATAGCAAAGCGCCAAAAGGTTGTTGAGCATTATAATGAGCGCCTCGGCGGAGTTGACGGAATAATTCTTTCCAAGCTTCAGAAGAATGTTGAGCCGAATTATGCTTACTATCCCGTAGTATTTGACGGCTTCAAGAAGAACAGAGATGAAGTTTTTGCCGAGCTTATCGGTGAGGATATTATGGCAAGAAAATATTTTTATCCGATAACAAACAGCTTTGAATGCTACAAGGATTATCCTACCGCCGGAGCGGACAAGACCCCTGTTGCAAAGTACATAGGTGACAGAGTTTTAACTCTTCCTCTTTATGCTGATTTGTCGTTTGAAGATGTTGACCGAATTTGCGATATTATTTTGAGGTGAAACCGAAAGGAAAATTAATATGAAAAAAACAATATTGGTTACCGGCGGAGCGGGATTTATCGGTTCAAATTTTGTATATCTGCTTCTTGAAGAGAGACCCGAGTGGAAGGTTGTCTGCGTTGATGCGCTGACCTATGCCGCAAACATTCACACGCTCAACAAGGCTCTTGAAAATCCGAATTTCAAGTTTTACAAAGAGGATATCCGTAACCGTGACGGGATTTTTAAGATTTTTGAGGAAGAAAAGCCGGATATAGTTGTTAACTTTGCGGCGGAAAGCCATGTTGACCGTTCAATCGAAAATCCGGGAATATTCCTTGAAACAAACATTCTCGGTACTCAGGTTATGATGGACGCCTGCCGTAAATACGGTGTTGAGCGTTTTCATCAGGTCGGAACGGATGAGGTTTACGGCGATTTGCCGCTTGACCGCCCCGATTTATTCTTCCATGAGGATACGCCTATCCATACAAGCTCTCCGTACAGCACTTCAAAGGCAAGTGCGGATTTGCTTGCTCTTGCGTATCACAGGACTTACGGTTTGCCCGTAACAATTAGCCGTTGTTCAAATAACTACGGTCCTTATCAGTTCCCCGAAAAGCTCATTCCGCTTATGATAAACAATGCTTCTCACGATAAAGCACTTCCCGTTTACGGTGAGGGACTTAATGTGCGTGACTGGCTTTATGTTAAAGACCATTGCTACGGTATTCTTGCCGTGCTTGAAAAGGGCAGAGTTGGCGAGGTTTACAATCTCGGCGGACACAACGAGAAAGCGAACATCGAAATAGTTAAAATTATACTCAAAGAGCTTGGCAAATCCGAAGACCTTATTACTTATGTGGCCGACAGAAAGGGTCACGACCAGAGGTATGCTATTGACCCGAGCAAGGCTAACGAGGAACTCGGCTGGGGTCCGACAACGATGTTTGCCGACGGCATTAAGCTCACTATTCAGTGGTATAAGGATAATATGGACTGGATGAATGAGTGCACCTCGGGCGACTATATGAAGTATTACGAGGAAATGTACGGTAACAGAAAATAAAATCGAAATGGGGAGAGGCTTGTGAATCCTGTTGAAACCGGAAAGCTTATAGCAAAATTCCGAAAAGAGGCGGGGTATACACAAGCCTCTTTGGCATCTGCGCTGAATATAACAGATAAGGCTGTTTCCAAATGGGAAAGGGGATGCAGTCTGCCAGATGCATCGCTGCTGCCGAAAATTGCAAAGCTTCTTGACTGTGATATTGAAGTGCTTTTATCCGGCTTGTCGGAATATAAAGAACACGAATGGGTCGGCGTTCTGATACTTGAAAGCGGAGAAACATCGGCTTCAACCGTTGTTTACGATAAACCGCTTATCTTTTATCTGCTTTCGTATTTTCTGCTTGTGGGAATTACGGAAATAGATATACAGGCGAAATTTGATGATGCGGAATATATCAAAAGTCTGAACCTTGAACAGTACGGATTTAATATTTCTTTTACACCGAGAACGCATAGTAATGCAATGATTATATATGATAAACTGTTTTTATTCGGTGTAAATCTGACAAGAAGTTTTCAAAATTATATGTCGATGGAAGCGAATGTTGTTCCTATTACCGACGGCAGAGAATTGCCGATAATTTTTGCTCATCATTATTCGGACACCGAAATTTTGAAAAAAATATCCGAAAAGAAAAAAATGGGCAGAGGGATGTTGAATTTTCCGATGACAACGAATGATGAAGTCAACGAAGTTGCAGAATTTGTTAAAACATATCAGAAATATCATAAACTTAAAATTGCGGATTTGCACGAAATTGCGGTTAAACGGGAAATGATTTAAGATATAAACTAAGGGTAGAGTTTCAAAATGATGAAGTTCTTTATAATAAAGACAATGTCCGAGGGGGGATACAGATGAAAAAACTAATGATTCTCGGCGGTACAAGATATGCGTTGCCTGTAATAAAAGCCGCACATGAATTGGGAATATATGTTATCACTTGTGATTATTTACCTGATAATATAGCACATAAATATTCCGATGAGTTCGCCAATGTTTCCATAATTGATAGGGAAGCAGTATTAAAAACTGCAGAAAAGATGAAAATTGACGGTATAATTTCTTTCGGGTGTGACCCCGGAGTTATTACGGCGGCTTATGTTGCCGAAAAGCTCAGACTTCCGTCTGTCGGCTCATATGAAGCTGTATCAGTTTTGCAGAACAAAGGGAAATTCAGAAAATTTTTATCAGATAATGGATTTAATGTTCCCACAGCTAAAGGGTATACATCTGTTGAAGAGGCGTTAAAGGATATAGATTTGTTCCATTGGCCTGTAATAGTTAAGCCGACGGACAGCGCCAGCTCAAAAGGTGTAACCCGTGTTGATGATTCCGCTAAGCTGAAAGAAAGCATTGAATATGCTTTAACTTTTTCTTTCTGTAAAGAATTTATTATTGAAGATTTCATAACTCAGAAAGGCTTTTCATCTGATACCGATAGCTTTTCCGTTGACGGAGAATTAAAGTTTGTTTCTTTTAATTCCCAGAGATTTGATAAAAACGCCGAAAATCCATATACTCCGGCGGCATACAGTTGGCCTTCATCAATGTCGGAAGAGCATCAGAAGGAGCTTGCATCTGAAATACAGCGTTTAATCACATTGCTCGGATTGAAAACATCAGTGTACAATATTGAAACCCGTGAGGGAACAGACGGAAAAGCATATATTATGGAGTGCTCACCGAGAGGTGGAGGAAACAGACTTTCCGAGTGCCTTGAATTTGCGACGGGAGTAAAGCTTATTGAAAACGCTGTTCGTGCCGCAGTAGGAATGCCGATTGACGGAATAGAACAGAAATCGTATAACGGACACTGGGCAGAGATTATTCTTCATAGTGACAAACCAGGTTGTTTCGATAGCCTTTGGATTGCAGATGAAATTCAAAACAATGTTTTCGAAAGAGATTTGTGGGTTGAACAAGGAACGAAAATAGGCGGATTCAGTGCAGCAAACGAAGCAATTGGAACGCTGATACTTAAATTTGATGACGAAGAAAAGCTCAAACGTGTTATGAATAATGTCAGCGAATATGTAAAGGTTGTTGTTAAATGAAAGAAATCGGCGGATATTTCGGGCTTGAAAACCTGATTCATAACGGCGGTGAATATTACGGAGATTTAATTTCTCTGAATACTGCACGCAATGCGCTGGTATATATTGTTAAAGCAAGAAAAATAAGAAAAATTTATATTCCGTATTTGCTTTGTGATTCCGTTGCGTTGGCTTGTGACCGTGAAAAAATCAAATATGAATATTATCATACGGATGAACGATTCAGGCCTATATTTGACAGGATTTTAAGAGATGATGAATATTTATATGTTGTAAATACTTACGGTCAAATCAGCAATGAGGATATTATAAATTTGCGGGACAAATATAAAAGAATTATTGTTGATAATATTCACGCATTCTTTCAGAAACCCGTAAGCGAAACAGACACAATATACTCATGCAGAAAATTTTTTGGAGTGCCTGACGGTGCATATCTTGCAACAGATTGCGTGTTGAATGAGGAATTGCCGACCGATAATTCTGACAAAAGGACAAGCCATATTTACGGCAGAATTAAAGACGGTGCATCGGCTCACTATGCCGAGTTTAAAGCAAATGATGACGCTTTTGAACACTTGCCGTTAATGAAAATGTCGGCTCTTACTCACAAAATGGTGTCTGAGATAGATTATCAAAAAGTTAAAGAAATAAGAGAAAAAAACTACTTATATCTTCATGAACAGTTAGGCAAAGAAAAC
Organism: Acutalibacteraceae bacterium; assembly: GCA_045627825.1. Taxonomy (GTDB): domain Bacteria; phylum Bacillota; class Clostridia; order Oscillospirales; family Acutalibacteraceae; genus CAG-177. The sequence goes on along the minus strand of JAZQON010000012.1, from coordinate 31,995 downwards.
AAATTAAATCTGCGTATTCCCGAAGGGCCGTATGCGTATCCGTTCTATTGTGAAAACGGAATGGAAATCAAAAAAAGACTTGCGGAAAATAAAATCTATGTTGCAACTCTTTGGCCGAATGTACTTGAGCTTAACGGCTCAACAGAAAAAGATTATACTGAAAATATTCTTCCGCTGCCTTGCGACCAGAGATATAATGAAGAAGATATGAAATATATTATTGAGAGGATAAATGATTATGTATGAAAATCTGAAAGGGAAAAAGCTTCTTATTATGGATCGAACAGCTCTTGCGGCATGCGCTGTAAAACGAGCAAAGGAGTTAGGAATTAAAACTGTTGTTGCTAATTTTTATCCGGAGGATCAGTCACCGTCAAAGCAGATAGCCGATGAAAAAGTTGACATTGACATTTCCGATATTGATGCAATGGTTAAACTGATAAATGAAAGATATATTGACGGTATCTTTGTCGGTTGGACAGATTCGCATCTTCCGTTTTATGCTCAAATTTGCGAAAGAACAGGTTTGCCGTGTTGCGGAACATTTGAACAGTTTGATGTGTTTTCAAATGATAAGAGAAAGTTTAAGGAAGCGTGTATAAAATACGGAGTACCTACTCCGTTGGAATATGATGTTGATATAAATTTTGAAAAAGAAATACTTGATAAAATTGAATATCCGGTAATGGTTAAGCCTGCTGATGGCAGCGGAGGACGTGGTATTATGCGTTGCGATGATGAGCCGTCAATGATTGCGCATTATAAAAAGTTATATGCTGAATCAGTGTCCAAAAAAATTGTTGTTGAGAAATATATACAAAGTCATAATGAGATTTTTATTCATTATACAGTTCAAAACGGTTTACCGAGTTTGTCTGCGGCGTTTATGAAATTTAAAACAAGCGAAGAAACAGACTTAGCGGCATCGTGCATTTTTCATACATTCGCTCCTTCCTTTATTTCGAAATATAAAGATAAAGTAGAGCCGTCTGTAATAAATATGATTAAAGGTTACGGTATTAAATACGGAAATATTATGTTCCAGGGATTTGAAGAAAACGGAGAATTTTATTTTCATGAATCAGGACTTAGACCTGGCGGGGATCAGTTTTATGTTTTTTCGGAGAAACTTAATGGAATAAGCTCATTAAATCTGTTGATTGAATTTGCTCTTACGGGGAAAATGGAAAGCTGCAATGTAAAGGAACTTGATGATTATAATTTCAGTCAGTACTGCTGCAACTATTATATACCGCTTAAGCCTGGAAAAATATCACACATTTCCGGTGTTGACAAAGTGAATGAAATGCCGGAAGTTTTGCAGAATGTACAGTTTAAATTTGTCGGAGATATAATTTCAGATACAAGCTCATTGGATAGAGTTATTTTCAGAATCCATGTTATGGCTGATACGAAAGAAAATTTTGTTGATGCACTTTGCAGAATAAGTGAAACAATTAAGATTGAAGATGAATATGGCAATGATATGCAGCTTGAAAAGCTAAAAAAAGAAAATGTTGAAAAAGTGGTGAATGAGACATGGAAATAAAGCGAAATCCACATATATGTATTGACAATATCATAATAAGTGTATATAATTAAAATATAATAGCAATTATAGGAAATAGCTTGATATAGGTGTGCTGAATGAATCTTAAACAGTTGAAATATGTTCTCGTTCTTTCGGAGGAGGGTTCGTTTTCCAAAGCGGCGGAGAGACTGAATATTTCTCAGCCATCGCTCAGTCAATACATAAAGAACATTGAAAAGCAGATTGGTGCTGATTTGTTTTACAGAGCAAACGGATTTGTACGGCTGACTGATGCGGGGAATATTTATATAGATGCAGGTAAAAAAATTCTTGCTTTGGAGCATCAGATGGAAAATCAGCTCGAAGATATTTCATCATATAAGGGCGGAACCGTAAAAATCGGAATATCACCGTACAGAAGTGTTCATATGATGCCCAAAGTGCTGACGGAATTTAATAAGCTTTATCCGGATATGGAATTGATAGTAAAAGAAAAATCCGGAAATGAGCTTATTGATGCCGCCGTACACGGAGAATTTGATTTATGCGTGATTGCATTGCCTGTTGATGAAAAGATATTCAATTGCGAACTGCTTCAAAATGAAGAGGTTGTAATCGCCGTTAATAAAAAAACTTCGCTGTATAAGTTACTGAGCGAAAATTCAGTAAAAGATAACACAAAGAAATTCCCTGCGGTTGACATACACTTGATAAACGGTTATGATTTTGCCGTGTTGAGTGAGAATATGCAGATGCGTATAGTGACTGACAATATTCTTAAGACATACGGTATAGAAGTAAACAAAAAAATCGAATTAAGCAGCAATGAAGCATTATTGTCAATTGTCAATTCTGGAGTTTGTGCCTCGCTTGTACCGTCCGGTCTGATTGACGGATTATCAGAAAATATCGGTGTATTTTCAACAAAGCAGCATTCCGAATCTCGTGACATAGGGATAATTTATCGTAAAGACCAATACATATCAAAACCGATAGCGGAACTTATAAAAATTTTTAAGGCTGTATCATAGCCTTAAAAATATATCATAGATATAATCAAAAAGCTATAATATTTATAAGGAGTGATAAATTTGCCGGTTTCTTTGCTTTATATCTTGATTATGCTCGCAATAATTTGCATATGGTTTATGTTTTTAAAAAGACCGATATGGGAATCAATGGGCGTAGCGTTTCTGGTGTTGGTGGCAATAACAGGTTCTTGGAGTCATATAGGTGATTATATAGAATCAGGATTGTCCACTTCTCTGCTGTACTCGATGATTGTTTTTATTTGTATGTCTGCGATTATGACAAAAACAAAGATAATCGACGGTGCGGTTAATCTTATACTTGCCTTGCTCGGAAAGCTTCCGGGCGGAGCCGGATATACTGCTATTATAGCATCCAGCTTTATGGGTGCGCTGTCCGGCTCGGGACCGGGTAATGTTATGTCTACCGGAGTAATCACTATTAAGGCGATGAAAGAATCGGGATTTCCTGCTGAGCTTGCCGCAAATGTTGAAAGCAATGCAAGCTATCTCGGCAATATGATTCCGCCATCATCAAATATTGTTGCGGCTCTCGGTGCTCTTACAGCGTTTTGGGCGGCTCAGGGCTCGGAAAATACAATGTCAATAGGTTCATTCTGGATTGTATGCTGGGGATGTTCACTTTGGTTTATTTTATTCAGACTTATTACTCTTTTTGTATTCTGCAAGGTATATAAAATTCGTGCAATGGATGAGGATAAAATACCCGATTTAAAAGAAACATTCAGAACAAATTGGCAGGGATTGATTCTCCCGTTAATAATTCTTGTTCCGTTTATAATTGACTTTTTCTTCAATAACGCCACATCGTTCCCGAATATGGCATTATTTGTGGACAGGCTCGGAAAATCCGGAGCAAAAAATTATTCAAGCTCACTTTTGTTTTTTGTTGCCGGAATAGCGGCAATATATGCAATTATTGTTATGCTTTTCAAAGACAGGGAAAAGGTTTCGCTCAAAAATATTATTAAAATGATGAGCGGCAGCGCAAACGGAGTTGCAACTACTGTCGGAACATGCTTATTCGGTTATATGATAGGCGCTCTCTTTACCGACATTGATGCCACAACAGAGTTAGGAGCATTTATTGAAACTCTTAATATGGGTAAAGTCGGTCTGGCGTTTGTTATTCCGTTGATTACCTGCTTTGCCGGAATGGTAATCCCCGGTTCTTCGCTTGTTTCCATTTTCGGTGCGGTATTTATAAGCTTGTTTTATGCTCAGGGCGTAAATCCTGTTCTGGTTGCTGCAATGCTTCCTTGTTTCTGTGGTGTTATGTGCGGAATAACTCCTCCTCTTGCGCTTGGTATGTATGCCGGCATGTCGATTGCGGAATCAGACCCGAACAAGACTATTAAGAATGACCTCTACTGGGTAGCTGTTCAGTACATATTAGAGGTTGTCGTTTTGCTCGGATGGCTTCCGATTTTGGGATTATAAGGAGGAAATATAAGTGAAAAATATTTGCCGAAAAATAGCATCCGTACTTGAAAAAATTGTCGGAATAGCATTTGCCGTTTGTCTGTTTGCCGGTGGCTTGGGATTTGTAGGTTATATTATTGCCTTTTGCATCGGCGGAGAGACCGCAACAGAAATATGCACATGGATATATAAAACATATTATGTTGTTTTGATAAAAATAGGAACAATATCAACACTTGTAACATTTCTTATGATTTATTTCAAAGGCGGAGCAAATTGGGTGAATCCGTTTAAAAGAAAAAACCGGGCAAAATAAAAATTTGATGGTAATAAGGCTGCCTAGCAGCCTTATTATGCACAATTAATATAATCTAAAGATTATCAATATTATAATGAGGTGATTAAATTGCCGATGCCTTTTATCTATCTCCTGATCATGTTGGGAGTAATCTGCGTATGGTTCATTGCATTGAAAAGGCCTATTTATGAGGGCGTATTGGTAAGTATAATTGTTTTGGTTGCAATTACCGGAACATGGGTACAATTACCTGAATTTATACTTGAGGGAATGAATTCAACGCTTGTTTTCTCTATGATAGTTTTTGTCGCAATGTCGCAGCTGCTGAAAGTGACCGGAATTCTCGATGACTGCATAGCCTGCATTCTGTCACTACTCGGAAGAATAACCGGTGGTGCGGGGTATGCGGCAGTTATAGCAAGCGCATTTATGGGAGCGTTTTCAGGTTCAGGACCGGGTAATGTTATGGCTGTCGGAACAATTACAATTCCGGCTATGAAAAAATCCGGTTATCCGTCAGAGCTTGCGGCAAACATTCAGGGCGCATCAAGCTGTCTCGGAAATATGATACCGCCGTCATCGAATATTATAGGTGCTTTAGGAGCATATGCCGCAGTATATCCGAATTCGGATGTTACAAGCGGCCGGTTCTGGATGATAATGTGGGCTCTTTCTGCGTGGTTTATAATTCTGAGAATGGTTATGGTGTTTCTTTTTTGTAAGATTTACAAAGTTAATCCGATGAAAAAAGAGGATATACCGGAGTTCAAAACAGTAATAAAAAACGGCTGGAAAGGACTGCTTCTTCCTGTAATTATTGTTTTCCCTTTTATATTGGATTCTGTATTTAACTCAGGGCTGTTTACGGAAAGGCTCGGAGCAGTGGGAGCAAAATATTTTTCAAGCTCTATTCTTTTGTTTGCGGCAGGTATAGCTTCATTTTATGCAATAGTCATATCAAATAAAAAAGAATTCAAAAATATAAAAAGCATAGTGAAAACTTTCAGCAAAAATGTAAAAGGACTTGCGCCGACGGTTTCTACTGTTATTTTCGGATACATAATCGGTGCAATTTTTTCAAGTATAGGTGTAACCGATGAACTTGAAGCGTTTATTACGGACTTGAATCTCGGTAAAATCGGAATAGCTGTTGTGATTTCTCTGCTTACCTGTTTTCTCGGAATGGTTATTCCCGGTTCTTCTCTTACCGTAATGTTCGGACCGGTGTTTATTACCGTTATGGCTGCATCGGGTATAAATCCGTTGCTTGCGGCGGCAATGTTGCCGTGTGTCTGCGGAGCAATGGGAAATATTACGCCTCCGTTTGCACTTTGTATGTATGCCGGAATGGGACTTGCCGAATCTGACTTCGGAAAAACAGTCAAGAATGATTTGTGGTGGGTTGTATCGCAGTTTGTTATGCAGATTGCAATTCTTATCGGTTTGGTTCCGGTTATCGGATTATGAGGTGATTTGAAATGAAAAAATTTTCTGAAATACTTAAAACTGTTTACGGATACGGAATAATGATTTGTCTTTTTGCCGGAGGAATATCGGTTATCGGGTATATTGCGGCATTGATTATCGGCGGAGAAACGGCAACTGCAATATGCACATTTATTTATAAAAAATATTTTCTTTGGCTGATAATCGGAGCGAGCGGAATTGTGTTGCTTGGACTTCTGGCTATGTATCTTTCTGGAGAAAGCGCAATGAAATGGGAAGCAAAAGTTCATACCGAAAAGGTGTCGGAAAAATCTGAAAAAAAGTGAAAAAATCAGCCGTGCAGTTTGATTGAACTGCACGGCTGAAATGTTTTATACGGAATTATTATTCATCTCTGCCCCAATGAGGGTTTTGACCGGGGGCGGTGCCGTAGAGGATTTTACCATCGGCAACACGGCGGAGATGTTCGCCGTAAGGAGATTTGCCGTATTTCTCGGCTGACTCAAGAAGGCGTTCTCTGCTTATCCACTGCATATTATATGCAATCTCTTCGGGAGCGGAAATCTGAATTCCCTGAAGCTTTTCGATTGAACGGATGAAATCGGAAGCGGCGTTGAGCGCATCAACCGTACCCGTATCAAGCCATGCATAGCCTCTGCCTAAAAGCTTGACATCGAGATTTCCTGCGGTGAGATAAATCTGATTTATATCGGTTATTTCAAGCTCTCCACGCTTTGAGGGCTTGAGTGATTTTGCATATTCAACGACCTTATTGTCATAGAAATAAAGTCCCGTAACGGCGTAGTTTGATTTCGGAACATCGGGCTTTTCAACGATTGAAACGGGAACACCGTTTTCGTTAAATTCAACAACGCCGAATGCTTTCGGATTTTCAACATAATATCCGAAAATAGTTGCACCCTCGGTCTTTTTAACTGCCTGACGGAGATTATATCCGAGTCCGCTGCCGTAGAAAATGTTATCACCGAGTATCATTGCAACAGAGTCATCACCGATGAAGTCTTCACCGATTATGAATGCCTGAGCAAGTCCGTCGGGACTTGGCTGAACGGCATATGAAAGCTTGATGCCGAACTGAGTTCCGTCACCGAGAAGCTTTTCAAATTTGGGAGTATCGTCGGGAGTGGAAATGATAAGAATATCCTTTATTCCGGCGAGCATAAGGGTTGACATCGGATAATATATCATCGGTTTATCGTAAACCGGAAGAAGCTGTTTGCTTGTAACTGTTGTAAGGGGATATAAACGGGTTCCGGAACCGCCTGCAAGAATTATACCTTTCATATTTAAAACTCCTATTTTTTATCTATTGAATATATTTTACCATTAATAGCCCGAAATGTCAATAACCGCATTTTTTCAAAAAAAGAAAAACAGAAAAAACATCTGATTGACACAGTTTTGATTTCGTGATATTATTAATTTGTATATATTTGTATAAATGTGAGGGATTTTTATGTCCGGGAAATATACAAGCTTAAAGCTTACATCGCTGTTTTTGCAGTCGTCTCTTGAAGATTCAAATTTTGATTACAAGCGCTCATTATCGCATCCCGAGTTTCCGCATTGGGATGTTGTTATCCTTACGGCAAGCAACGAATTTCAGGCTGAGGGTTACCGCAGACAGATTGAATATCGGCGTTCTCAGGGCAGACTTCCCGAAAATACCGAATTTATAATTGTACCGGATAAGGAGAATAAGCGTGTCGGTTCGGCAGGCTCAACACTTTCGGTTATCAGAGAATTAAAGAGCCGATTCGGCACTCTTTCAGGCAGACGCTTTCTCTGCATTCACGCCGGCGGAGACTCAAAACGCTGTCCGCAGTATTCAGCGCTTGGTAAGCTTTTCAGTCCAATTCCGACGGTTATTGACGGAGTACCAGCTACGCTTTTTGATATGTTTATGGTAACAATGGCAAGCGTGCCGGGCAGAATGCGTGACGGAATGTTGCTTCTTTCGGGTGATGTTATACTGCTTTTCAATCCGCTGATGTGCGATTTCGGCACATCTCAGGCGGCCGTTATTTCATTCAAAGAGGATGTTCAGACGGGTAAAAACCACGGCGTTTATCTCAAATCGGAGTCGGGAAATGTCAAAAAATTCCTGCATAAGCAGTCCGTTGAAACTCTTACGGCTCTCGGCGCTGTTGATGAACGGGGCAATTGCAGTATAGATACCGGTGCGATTGAATTATCTCCCGTTATCCTTGAAAAGCTTTATTCTCTTGTCGATACGGATGAAAAATACGAAGCGATAGTCAATGATAAGGTCAGACTTTCGCTTTACGGTGATATAGCCTACTGCCTTGCCGAGGATTCAACTCTTGAAAGCTTTTATAACGAAAAGCCAGAGGGTGAATTTTGTGACGAGTTGACAAGTGCCAGAACGGCACTCTGGAATGCAATTTCAGAATATAATATGAAGCTTCTCAATCTTGCACCGGCAAAGTTTGTTCATTTCGGTTCAATTCCCGAAATTCTCAGGCTGATGAACGGAGGCGTTGCCGATTATGATATGCTCGGTTGGAAAAATCAGATAAATTCATCGGTCGAAAGAGCCGATGTTGCGGCATATAACAGCGTTCTGACAAGCGGTGCGGCAATCGGAACGGGTTGCTATCTTGAGTGCTCATATGTTCATCACGAGGCAAATGTCGGAAATAACTGTTTGCTTTCATTTGTTGATATACATCACGAAACCGTTCCGGATAATGTTGTGCTTCACGGCTTGAAGCAGAATAACGGGAAATTTGTATGCAGAATATTAGGCACAAACGATAATCCCAAGGGCGATGAGCTTTTCGGAAAAAAGCTGTCCGAAACAGGCCTTACCGATGCGGATATACTCTGGAATGCCGAAATATATCCCGAATGTGATAAGATAGGCGAAGCGGTTGAAGCATCGCTCAATCTTTATAATATTGTTACAGGTAACGGCGGAGATTTTGAAGCGTGGAAAAATGCTCCTAAAAAATCACTTTGCTCAGGATTTAATGATGCAGACCCTCAGGCGATAATCGACTGGTCAAAGCGCATGGAGGATTATGTCCGTATGGACGAGCTTTCAAAGCTGATTGACAGCGGCAGACCTGCAAGTGAGGGCGCTTCAATTCTTCAGAGCGGCAAGCTTACCAAAATCCAGGAAAAGTGGCTTGTAAACCATATCAACAGACTTGATACGGACAAGCTTGAAGATTTTTCGAGAGCTATCAGATATTACTGGTATATCGGCACAGCGCTCGGAGACGAAAAATATCAGTCCGAATGCTTCAGACTGATTTCCGATACCATTTTAAAATCAACGCTCAACAATCTGAAATATGATGATACGGCGAGAATTGCCCACGATAAAACGGTTATAAAGCTTCCGCTAAGAGTTAACTGGGGCGGTGGATGGACAGATACTCCTCCGCATTGCCTTGAACTCGGAGGTAAGGTTTTGAATGCGGCGATAAAGCTCAACGGTGAATATCCCGTTGAGGTTACAATGATAAAAATTGCCGAAAAGAAAATCGTTTTTGACAGCAGGGATATGGACACCCACGGAGAATTTGAAGCAATAGAACCGCTTCAGAATACGGGTGACCCGTATGACCCGTTTGCGCTTCAGAAGGCGTGCCTGCTTGCAACGGGAATAATCCCGAAGCAGGGCGGAAGCCTTGCCGATATTCTTGAGCATCTCGGCGGCGGATTTGAAATGCACACCGAGGTAACGAATGTTCCCAAAGGCAGCGGTCTCGGCACATCGTCAATACTCTCGGCGGCTACGGTTAAGGCTGTGTTTGAATTTACGGGAAAAGACTATACCGATGATGACCTTTACAGCCATGTTCTTGCCATGGAGCAGATTATGTCAACGGGCGGCGGCTGGCAGGACCAGGTCGGCGGTGTTACCAACGGAATAAAATATATTACAAGTGAAAAGGGCATAAACCAGGTTATAAATGTTGAAAAGGTTCAGCTCAGCGAAAGTGCAAAAGCCGAACTGAATGAGAGATTTTGCCTGATTTATACGGGTCAGCGCAGACTTGCGAGAAATCTTCTCAGAGATGTAGTCGGCAGATATGTGGGCAATGAGCCGGAGAGCATTTTCGCTCATAAGGAAATTCAGATTGTAGCCGATAAAATGAGAGCGGCGCTTGAAAACAGCGATATAGATGAATTTGCGCATCTGCTCAGCTATCACTGGGATTTGAGCAAGAAAATAGATGCAGGAACAACAAATACCCTGCTTGAACAGATTCTGATTACTGTTGATGACCTGATTGAGGGCAAGTTTGTATCAGGTGCAGGCGGCGGCGGATTTATGCAGGTTATCTTGAAAAAAGGTATCACAAAAGCGCAGGCTCACGAAAAACTCAAAGAGGTTTTCCAGGATTTCGATGTTGATGTCTGGGATTGTGAGATAGTTTATTGAAAATGAATACCGTTATACACAACATATCTCCTGTTTTTGATGAGAACAGCGAGATACTCATACTCGGCAGTTTTCCGTCTGTCAAATCAAGAGAGACAGAATTTTTCTACGGTCATCCGCAAAACAGATTCTGGAAAGTGACTGCGGCGGTTTTCGGATGTGCTGTGCCGGAAACGGTTGAAGAAAAGAAAAGCTTTCTGCTGAAAAATCATATTGCGCTGTGGGATGTTATCGGCAGATGTGAAATCACGGGAAGCGCAGACAACAGTATAAAAAATGTTGTTCCGAATGATATTTCGGAAATACTGAATACGGCGGAAATAAGGCGTATCTATGTAAACGGAAGAACTGCGGAGAAAAATTATAATAAATATATTTTGCCTGACATCGGTATAAAAGCCGTGTGTCTGCCGTCAACCTCACCGGCGAATGCCGCAAAAAAGCTTGATGAGCTTATCACCGATTGGAAAAGAATATATACAGATTAAATCATTGAACCGTTCCGTAAACTGCTTGCGGAACGGTTTCAGCATACATTTTCATAAACGATGTATTGATTATTTTATTCCAATATGGTAAAATATAAAAAATATGTAATATAAAGGGGTCTGCATATGAACGCAGCGCAGGAATTTGAAAGAATGTATAACCGTGTGCCGGAAGCCACGGAGTTTACGCCTTACAGAATATGTCCGATAGGAGCACACAGCGACCATCAGCTCGGCAAGATAACGGGTATGGCAATAGATAAGGGAATACACATTGCCTACGGTCCGAAGCATAACGGAGTTGTTGAGATAAAATCATTGCAGTTTGATAAAAGAGCGCAGTGGCATGTGAATTCAACTCCCGATAAAAAGCAAAACGATTGGGCTGACCATTTGAGAGGTGCAACAATAGCGCTCAATTCCCGTTATCCGCTCAGAACAGGTCTTTGTGCCGTTATAGACGGTGAACTGCCCATCGGCGGTCTGTCTTCATCTGCGGCGGTTATAATCACATTTATTTCGGCACTTTGCCGGCTTAATCAAATACAGCTTACGCCGGGTGAGCTTATCGAAATTTCCAAGGAAGCGGAGAATAAATATGTCGGCGTTTCCTGCGGAAAGCTTGACCAGTCATGTGAGGTTTACTGCCGCAAGGACAGTCTTTTATATATGGATTTGCTTGACGATTCATACGAGCTTATTCCGCAGAGCAAGGATATGAAGCCCTATGAAATAGCAATCTTTTTCTCGGGGCTTGAACGCTCGCTTGCTTCATCAAAATTCAATATGAGAGTTGATGAGTGCCGCAGTGCCGCTTATGCGCTTAAGGCGTTTGCCGGAATGGAATACGGCAAATTTGAGGAGACAAATCTCCGTGAAGTGCCGTACGAAACCTATCTTAAATATAAAGATAAGCTTCCCGAAAACTGGGCGAAGCGTGCAGAGCATTGGTACACCGAATTCAAGAGAGTTGAAGCCGGAGCCGAAGCGTTCAGAAGTGGAGATATAGAAGCATTCGGAAAGCTCTCGTTTGAAAGCGGAAAATCCTCAATATATAATTATGAAACAGGTTCGCCGGAGCTTAAAACTCTCTATGAGATAATGACGGAAACCGACGGAATATACGGCGGCAGATTTTCGGGCGCAGGCTTCAAGGGATGCTGTATGGCGCTGATTGACCCGTCGTTTGAAGAGAGTATTCTCGAAAAGGTTCAGAGAGAATATACAAAGGCATTCCCGGAGCTTAAAGAAAAATACAGTGCACATATTTGTAAAACTGCGGACGGTGTAATATTATGAAATGTTTGATTTTAGCGGCAGGATACGCCACAAGATTATATCCGCTTACGGAAAATTTCCCGAAGCCTTTGCTTGATGTTGGCGGAAAGACCATACTTGACTGGCTTGTTGACGATATTGACACGGCAGGCAGGATAGATGAATATATTGTCATTTCCAACAGCAAATTTGCCGCACATTTCGAAAAGTGGGCAAAGGATAAGAAAATGAACATAACCGTTGTTGATGACGGTACAAGCTCCAACGAAACAAGACTCGGAGCGGTATGCGATATTCAGTTTGCGATTGATAAGCTTGCACTCGATGATGATATGCTTGTTATCGCCGGAGATAATGTGCTTGATTTCAGTCTTACTAAATTTACGGCATATGCTGATGAGAAAAAGACCTCCTGCATAATGCGTTATTATGAGCCCGATGAAAACAAGCTTCATAAGTGCGGTGTTGTAGAGGTTGATGAAAACGGAAAAATAATTTCGATGGAAGAAAAGCCTGCCGAGCCGAAATCGCATTGGTGCTGTCCTCCGTTTTATTTCTACACAAAAGAGGATGCAAGGCTTGTTAAAAAGGGTATTGAATCGGGCTGCGGAACGGATGCCCCGGGAAGCTATATTGCATGGCTCGCAGGTCAGACAACCGTTCACGCCATGGAGATGCCCGGAAGCAGATTTGATGTCGGAAATCTTGAAAGCTATACGAAAATAAAAAATGAATACAGAGGTATAACAAAATGCTGAGTGTAAATGTTGAGCTTAAAAATAAAACCGTGCTTGTAACGGGTGCGGCGGGATTTATCGGTTCAAATCTGGTTTCGGAATTACTGCGCACCGTTGAGCCGATAAGCATAGTCGGACTTGACAACTGCAACGATTATTACGATGTTTCTCTGAAGGATTACAGACTTTCCGAAATTGAGAAGCTTGCTGCAGAGCATAAGGACAGCCGCTGGACTTTTATCAAAGGCAACCTTGCGGATAAGACGCTTATTGATAAGCTTTTTGAGGAATATAAATTCGATGTTGTGGTTAACCTTGCCGCTCAGGCGGGAGTGCGCTATTCGATTGACCACCCCGATGTTTATATCGAGAGCAATCTTATCGGATTTTATAATATTCTTGAAGCGTGCAGAAACAATCCCGTTGAGCATCTCGTTTACGCTTCGTCTTCTTCGGTTTACGGCTCAAATAAGAAAGTGCCTTACAGCACCGAGGATAAGGTCGATAACCCCGTTTCGCTTTATGCGGCAACAAAAAAGAGCAATGAGCTTTTGGCTCACGCCTATTCGAAGCTCTATAATATTCCGTCAACGGGGCTCAGATTTTTCACCGTTTACGGCTCTGCCGGCAGACCCGATATGGCGTATTTCGGCTTTACGAATAAGCTTCTTAAGGGCGAAACAATTCAGATTTTCAATTTCGGCAACTGCAAGAGAGATTTCACATATGTTGACGATATAGTTGAAGGCGTAAAGAGAGTTATGCAGTGCGCTCCCGAAAAGAAGAACGGTGAGGACGGCTTACCCGTGCCGCCTTACAGAGTTTACAACATCGGTAACAGCAGCCCCGAAAATCTGCTTGACTTCGTGCAGATACTTTCCGAGGAGCTTATAAGAGCTCAGGTTCTGCCTGCCGATTATGATTTTGAGGCGCATAAGAAGCTTGTTCCGATGCAGCCCGGTGATGTGCCCGTAACCTTTGCCGATACCTCGGCACTCGAAGCGGATTTCGGCTTCAAGCCCTCAACAACTCTCAGAGAGGGACTCAGAAGATTTGCGGAATGGTACAAGGACTACTATAAAATATAAAATTTCTGCGTTTGAATTAAATTTATTGCAGAATTAAAAATTCGGAATTCGGAATGCGGAATTCGGAGTTTAGGGACGCAAGCGCGTTTTATATTGTAAACTTTTTTCTCTTCATTTCTGAAAAACAGTAAATATCAATTCAGAAGCGAAAAGTTATATGTTAGTAGTTATAAAATGGGTACGGGCGCAGCCCGTCGTTAATTCCGAATTCATAATTCCGAAATCCGAATTAACATAAGAGGGTGAATCATTATGTATAAGCTGTCCGTTCCGGTAGGAAACATAAATTTCCTTGAACATACCGACCGTGAAAAAGCAATGAAGCTGATGAAAGAAATGGGCGTGGAAAGAGTTTTTCTTGCTCTCGGAACCGATACATTTGAGGGCGAAAGCAAAAAATCCGAGCTTGATGCGCTTTGCGAAAACGGAAAGCTTCTGCGTGAAAACGGCTTTGAGGTCGGAGCGTGGTTCTGGACATTTTTGAGCAGGAAAGAGAACGGCTATCGGAGAATGATGTCACCCGACGGCAGAACGAGCCGTGAAAATATATGCCCGAGTGACGAAAACTACTGCATGGCGATGTTCTCTTTTCTCAAAGAGGTTGCCGATACTCCGATTGATATGATTATGTTTGACGATGATTTTCGTTACGGCTTCTATGATATCGGTTTCGGCTGTCTTTGCGAAAATCATTATAAAAAAATCTGTGAAATTCTCGGCAAAAATCCTGCAAGGGAAACGGTTGCCGACGGCATACTTAAGGGCGGAGAGAATGAATACCGAAACGCATTTCTGAAAGCAAACGGAGAATATTTCGAAAAATTCGCCGCCGACTGCCGAAAAGCGGTTGACTCGGTGAATCCGTCAATCCGAATGGGCTTTTGCAGCTGTATAACCTCGTGGGATATTGACGGCACAACGCCCGACAGAATTTCAAAGCTTCTTGCCGGAAACACAAAGCCGTTTTACCGCCTTATCGGTGCGCCGTACTGGGCGGCGCTGAATGCATGGGGCAACAGACTTTCTTATGTTATTGAGCAGGAAAGAATTGAAAGCAGCCGCAGAAAAGATAAAAATATTGAGATTTTCAGCGAGGGCGATACCTTCCCGAGACCCCGTCACAGAGTTCCTGCGGCATATCTTGAGGGGATGGACACGGCTTTAAGAGCGGACGGAACACTTGACGGAATACTCAAATATTCCTTTGATTATAATGCAACGCTTGATTATGAAAGCGGCTATAATGCGGAGCATATGAGAAATATTCCGCTTTATAAAAAGATTTCCGAGCTGTTTGACGGCAAGCAGGCGGCAGGGCTTAAGGTTATTGATAATCCCGAAAAATTCCGCACAACCGAAATGGATGAATATAAGGATAATCCCGTTAAGGTTCAGGAAACGGCGTTCTGCGCCGGAGCGAGATTTGCGGCGGCAAACAGCATTCCCACAACCTACGGCGAAACGGGCTGTGCCGGAATAGCATTCGGCGAGGATGCAAGAGCAGTAACCGAAGCAGATTTGAAAACGGGTCTTATACTTGATTTTGCGGCGGCAAAAATCCTCGGGAGCAGGGGAATTGACACCGGATATATTGCCGATAACGGCGAAGCCGGAATGAACGGCATTGAGTATTTTGCAAACGGCGAAAAAATCGGCATTCTTTGCAGTCCGAAGCTTCATAATTTAAAGCTTAATGAAAAAGCCGAAGTGCTGAGCTTTGCGGATAAAGAAAAAAGCATTCCCGTAAGCTATTACTACGAGAATGCCGATAATGAAAAGTTTTTGGTTTATACCTATGACGGTTACCGCTGTGATGATGAAGCCTTCAGAAACTATGAAAGGCAGAAGCAGGTGCTTGAAGCGGTAAAGAGAATGAACGGAAAGGGCTTTCCCGTTTCCTGCTCCGGTCATCCCGATTTATATATTCTTGCAAAGCAGAGCGGAAACAGGCTCAGCGTCGGTCTTTGGAATTTCTTCCCCGACAGAATATATTCTCCGAAGCTTGCTTTTGCCGAAAATGTGAAGCTTAAAAAGATTTTCGGGGCAAGTGGGGAAGCAGGCGGAAATACGGTAACTCTTTCCGATATTGAGCCTTACGGAATTGTTATTTTGGAAACTGAGATAAATTAAAAATCAAGTGAGTCAACGCTCTTCAGCAGGGCGTTGATTTTTTCTTTGCAGTAAATTGCCGTTTCGTTTGCCATTGCTTCTTCACGGCTTAAGCGGCGAACATGGTGGCGAAGCAGGCGCAGATAGCTGATAAGTCTTGCTTTGTTTTCAACCTTTTCGATTGCGGCGGCATCATCTGTTTCAAGATATTCCGCTATGAATTTTTTCCATATGTATTTTGCGGTATCATAGGGCATACCGAGAAATCTTTCAACAACCGTCGGGTCTTTTTCGCCGAAACCGATATAGGTTATATATATGTTTGCAAGCTCAAATATCGGGTGGCCGTGTGAGAGGGTATCCATATCAATAAGCAGTGTTTCGCCGTTCTGGAGCAAAACATTGTTGGTATGGTAGTCACAGTGAAGCATATTGAGAGTATCGGGAGTTTCCTCAATGAGTTTTCCGAGCTTCTGAACGCTTTCTGCCGGAAGATAAGGCTCTGCGATGTTCAGCCAGTCATTGACAAATATTTTTATATCCGGCATATCATCGGGAGAAACCTCGGTTGAGTGTATCTTTTTGAGAAGAGAAGCATATTCGGAAATATATTTGTCACGGTTTTCAGGGTCTTCAACAATCATTCTGGAATATGATTTAGAATCAAGAAGCTCGAACACCGAGCCGTATTTATCCCCGACCATAACGATATCATAGGGAATGGCGGTGGGTATGCCGAGCACGAATGCACGCTTTGCAAGTCTGCATTCGTTTTTGATATCCGGCAGAATATCTTTTGAGTTATAAACCTTGATTATCGTATCTTCGTTGTAACGGTAAACCGTTCCCTTTGCGCCCTTGCCGATAATCTCACAGCCGTCAACGCTCAGACGGCGCATGGCCTTTTCAACGGTTATCATCTCGGTGAAGCCCGTCATATCGAAAACATCGTAAACATCGGAAGAAGCATTTATTATTTTCAAATCGGGATTGGTTTTGCGTATTCTGAGAACAACTCTGAGACCCGCACTTGAAATATATTCGAGAGCGCCGACATCGAGAATGACTGAATCATGCGGATTTGATGAAACGGTTTCAACAAGCTCGGCGCCGACATCGTCTGCATTGGATGAATCTATTCTGCCCTCAAGAAAAGCGGTGAGAACATTATTTTCAACCGAAAATTTCATAGCATTATCTCCATCAAATATAATCTCTGAAAACATATTTTACGAGCGAAAGATATTCACGGTAGGCATCATAATCGGAAAGCGGAGAAAGCAGTCTTGCAACCGTAAAATAATACCACGCCTGCATTGACGGGTCTTTTTGATTAAAGGAAAGCCAAAGGTCATTTCCTTTAACTCTGTATTCACGGGCAAAGGAACGCATATTTGAAAGTTTGTCGCCGAGCCAAAGCATTTTTACGCCGATGTCATCGGTATTTTCAAGCACGGCAAGTGTTTCTTCCTTGCGGAGCTTCCAGGTTTCGGCCGCAGGACGGTCGGGACGCTTTTCCTCTGTTTCGGTCATAACAAGCAGAGACACCCGTTTGCCGAAAATCTCACGGATTTCTTCAAGCGTTGTGCCGGTATCTTCAACAGTATCGTGAAGCACGGCGGCGGCAAGTATCTCTTTATCGTTTGTCATTGTGCCGACTATTGCGGCAACCTCAACGGGGTGAAGTATGTACGGCATATTTGCCGTTTTTCTCGTTTGTCCGCTGTGCCGTTCAACTGCGAAGCACAGAGCCTTATCAAAAATATCCATTCTGAATCTCCTTAATAACTATTTAATTATGCCACAAAATTAAATTTAATTCAAGACATTATTTAATGAATATATTAAAAATTACGACATTTTTTTTATTTGTAACTAATTCCCCGTAAAGTATTGACATATAGGTATATAAAACATATAATACCCGTGAAAAGATGTCAAAGAAGGTGGAACTATGCCCGAAATATTGAGCAATCTGCATTGCCCCAAGCGGTATGAAAAACAGCTTGCGAAAATAAATGCCGACGGCAAGGTGATTTTTGCCGTTGTGGGTGACCTTGACCTTAACAGGCAATACGGCACAAGTATGCTGTGTTTCGGAAAGGATGAGCTTTGGGCGTTCAACAAGAACAAAACCGAGCATTATCTCTATTCCGAAATAAAGGAAGCGGAGTCAAAGAGAATGTACGGCAACGCCGTATTTTCCGTTATCGGCAATGACGGAAAACGCAAAAAGCTTATCCGTTTCACTTATGCCGCCGCAAATCCTGCCGATGCCGCCGCTGATTTCGTTAATGCGATTATCGAGCGTGGATTTTCTCAGGAGCTTGTTTATGCCGTTGAAAATACATTCAGAAGAATGAGAGCATTCTGCCCGAAGTGCGGCAGGAAGCTTCCTTCTCCCGATTCCGAATGCCTTAACTGCAAGGGCAAGGGAAAAATGTTTTCAAAGTTTTCGCAGTATGCCCTGCCGTATAAAAAAGGCCTTATTGTCAGCCTGCTGCTTTCGGTATTCACAACCGGTGCTTCACTTATCCCGCCTTATATAACCGGTTATATGGTTGATACGGTGCTTCCGAATAAGAATATCGGAATGCTTTATAAAACCATATTGCTTTTGCTTCTCATCTATGTTTTGCAGTATGTTGTTACGGCGTTCCGTGCCTATGTGCTCAGAAGAACGGGCGATAAAATAGTTATCGCTCTTAAGAAAGATATTTACGAAAAGGCGCAGTATCTTCCGCTGAGCTTCTATGATAAAACCTCAACGGGCAGAGTTATCAACATAATAAATTCCGACACCTCAACCATTCAGAATTTTGTTCTGAAAATCAGCCAGGAAGCGATAGTTCAGCTTTTCACGCTTATCGGAATACTCGTTATCATGATTTCGCTCAACTGGAAGCTCACGCTGTTTTCACTTGTTCCCATTCCCGTTGTTGCGATTATCGGCAGACTTTTCGGCAAAAAGGTAGGACCCATGTATCTGAGAATTCTGCGCCGTGCATCGTCGCTCTCGGGACTTCTTACCGATACAATACCGGGTGTCAGAATAATCAAGGCGTTCACCACCGAAAAAACCGCCATTGATAAATTCGACAGATACTGCGATGACTGGATGAACGAGGAAAAGGGTATAGCCAAAATGTCAAGTATCTTCCCTGCGGTAATGACTTTCCTTGTTACCTGCGGTTCGCTGATAATATGGTTCTCGGGCGGTTCGTTTATCATAAACGGCAAGGGTGAGTTTACAACAGGTCTGCTTGTTTCGTTTGTTTCTTATGCGAGTATGTTCTATAACCCCGTAAACTTCTTTGCAAATTTCGGCGATACATACCGAAATACTCTTGCATCCGCTGAAAACATTCTTGAAATTCTCGATGCTGAGCCCGAACACGATTTCGGAAAGGACAATGTTCCCGAAAAAATCGAGGGTAAAATTGAATTCAAAAATGTCAATTTCTCGTTTGACCGTTCCAAAAAAGTGCTTAACAATATCAATCTCACGATTGAACCCGGCGATGTTGTGGGTATAGTCGGCACAACGGGTTCGGGCAAATCAACGCTGATAAACCTGATTATGCGTTACTATGACGATTATGACGGCGATATTCTGATTGACGGAATGAACCTGCGTGATATTGATATGCAGTATTACAGAAACCAGATAGGCTATGTTCAGCAAGAGCCTATGATGTTTAAGGATACCATTTTCAACAATATTGCTTACGGTTCTCCCAATGCTCATGTTGAACAGATAATCAGAGCCGCCGATATTGCAAATGCACACGGCTTTATTTCAAGGCTTCCCGACGGTTATGACACTCTTCTCGGCGAGAGGGGAATAGGTCTTTCCGGCGGTGAGAAGCAGAGAATATCAATTGCCAGAGCCGTTATGAAAAATCCGTCGATACTCATTCTCGATGAAGCTACGGCGGCAGTGGACTCGGAAACAGAAAGCCTTATTCAGCAGGCAATTGAACGCCTTATCAACGGCAGAACAACTCTGATGATTGCTCACAGACTTTCAACTCTGAGAAAAGCAAACAAGATAGTTGTTGTTGACAAGGGTGAAATAATCGAATGCGGAACGCCCGAGGAGCTGCTTGCAATGAAAGGCAAGTATTATAAGCTTGTTGAAATTCAGTCAATGGGTGAACAGCTTCAGAAGCGCAAGGCTGAGGAAAAATTCGAATAAGGAGGCGGCATAAATGGTAAGATATATTGACGGACCCGAAATAATGATAACCGAAAATGACGGTATATTCGTTGATGCAAAATTCTTTGATACGGGCGAAACCTTTTATGAGCTTGAGCCTCACAGACTTTTTCCGAAAAGCGGCGGCAACAGATATGTTGTTTTGCTTGATAAAGAGGGGGAGCAGGTTGCCGTTATAAGAAATACGGAGAATCTCATTCCCGAATCGAGAGAGGTTATCGAAAGAGCGCTCGATGAATATTATATGATACCGAGGATAACCAAGTTTATCAATATGACCGATAAATTCAGAGTATGGATGTGGACGGCGGATACCGACCACGGCAGGCTCACCTTTGAGGTCAGAAATCATATTTCAACGGTTAAGCCGCTTTATGACGGCAGAGTTCTCATAAAAGATGCTAACGATAACAGATACGAGATACCCGATTACAGAAAGCTTGATAAGCGAAGCATAAGACTTATTCGCCCGAAGCTCTGATAAAAGAAAAGGAGAAAGATTATGAAATTACTGATAGCGATAGTAAATAATGACGACAGCGCAGTTGTTGCATCTGCGCTTACAAAAGAAAATTTCACCGTAACAAAGCTTTCCACAACGGGCGGATTCCTTATGGTCGGAAACACAACTTTCCTTATCGGAACCGAGGATAATAAGGTTGAGCTTGCAAAAAGCATAATCGCAAAGCACTCAATGACCCGTAAGCATTCGGTCAGCACGGCTGAGTCGCTCGGCAGAGGTTTTGACGAGGGAGCGCTCGGCAGTGAAGTTACCGTCGGCGGTGCAATGGTTTTTGTTCTCAGCGTTGATGAAGCGGAGAAATATTGATTGACGGCATATGAAAACGGCTTGTGACGAAATTCACAAGCCGTTTTTGTGTGTTTTTTTATTTAGAATACAAAATTGCTTATCGCCGTAATTCTTGCTCCGCCGGAAAGGTCGGCATAGATAATCATCACGGCGAGAGCGGCGGACTTGCTGCCGTCTACCGTTTCGGCTTTGCAGAGAACCGCATAATTTCTGCCTGCAACAACCTGCGAGCCGAGCAGGGCAAGAGCATCATAACCGATACCGGTTAATCCGTCTGTTGCCTTTTTAAATGCCGTTTCGGCATCTGCGGGCAGACCTGCGCCGTCGGCATCGCCTGCATACCATCCTCCTGCGTAATCGGCAGGGTTGAAATTCAAGCTGTTATCTTTGCCGGTGTAATCGGTGATATTGATTTTTTCGGTATTTGTTATTTTGCAGTTTCCTTTAATGTCACGGTAAACCCTCACGGTGTAAAGATTTCCTTTCAGCGTGCAGAGATAGGCATAATTCGTGCCCGAAACAACCCGACTGCCGAGATAAGCAACAGGGGTATAGCCTTTGCCGTTTGCTTTATCAAACGCTTTTTTGGCACTTTCGGGAATATCGGCTTTACCGAACCGGGTGTTAACGACCCAGCCGCCGACAGAGGGCTCATCGTGCGCCGGAGTTCTGATATCTTTAAATGTATTTGAAACAAAAGAGAAAAGCATAATGATTATTGCCATGATTGCCGAAAAAAATCTCATTTTTATTTCCTCACTTTATTTTATTAAGTATTTTAAGAACGGCGAGAAGGCTTTCTTCCGTCACCTTTTCAACGGGAACATTCTTCTCAACGCATTCCGCAAAATACTCAAGCTCATTGGCATAAGCATCTGAGGACGGAAGCTCAAAATCGCTTTCGTTTTCGGAGCCCTCCTTGCAGGGAGTGAGACGGTTGCCGTCGCAGTCATAAATCGTAAATCCGTCTCTTTCAAGGGCAACAATTGCATTTTCAAACTGAAAACGGAAGCCCATATAGAACGGATATTTCGCCTTGAACCATGATGCTTCAGCCGTTACGAAGAAGCCGTCATACTGATAAACTGCACTCAGATAATCCTGGTCGGGAAGTTCTTTTCTGTTGCATACGAAGCTTTTCGGCTCACCGAATGCATAAATCAGAAAATCAAGGTCGTGAATATGCAGGTCAAACGGAATAAGTCCGCTCAGCTCCTTATCATGATACCAGTTGTTCCAGCCGCCCGAGGGATAGCCGCCGAGCCGCCACATTGAAGCCGATAAAAGCTTGCCGTATTTTTCCGTATCGTAAATATGCTTGAGAATTTCATATTCGTTCCAGAAACGAAGCACCTGAGCAACCATATATTTAACATTGTTTTTTCTCGCCGTTGAATAAAGCAGAGCAACATCGCTTTCATTGAGCGAAATGGGCTTTTCGGTGATAACATTTATACCTCTGTTCATCGCCTTGAGCGCAAATTCACAGTGCAGAAAGGTCGGCAGACAAACATCAATTATGTCAAATTCGTTTTCGTCAAGCATTTTATCGAAATCGGTATAATGTTTGCAATCATCGTATCTTTCCGCTTTTTCCGGGCGGATATCGCATACGGCAATAAGCTCGGCTCTTTCTGATTTTTTCCACGCCGGAACATGCGCACCGCTTATTCCGCCGCATCCCGCAACTCCAACTTTTAACATATGAATCCTCTTTTCCGCTTATTTATCACGCTTTAATAAAAAGCGATATGATGTATGAAAAAATATTTCTGAAAAATTCAGCTATTCTTTGGAATATATTAAGAACCGATTTATATTCAACGGTAACGCTGCCGTTAAAATTGTTTATGCCTGTTACGGTTACGCTGTTTTCCGAATATTCAACCGTGTAGTTTATTCCCTCATAAAGACCGTTTGAATTATATGAAACCGCAACAACAGGGGTACCGTATATATCTTTAATCACAGTTACGGAGCAGTCATCAAGGCTTACGGGCGGCGTTACGATAACCGCCGAAATGATATTATGAAGCCAGCTTAAACCGTTTGTTCTCCTGGTTGAAAGTGAGTTGATTATAACCGAATAAACGGGTCTGATTGTTAAATCTCCCTCGCTGTCAATAACCTTTGCGGAGGAGCTTATCGCATAGCTTTCACCGTTTTCCGAACCAATATACATCATTGTGTGTCCGCTAATGAATAAAAGCGTGCCGATGGGCAGAGTTTCAATAAACCGAGCCTTTTCTTCATCGGTCATTGTGCTTAAATCAATCAGCGTATCGGGAACTTTCTGCTGCCAGGTGGTGTTTCTCGGAAATTCAAAACCGAAACAGCGATATATATTTCTTGTGTAGAGCGAGCAGTCCATCGAATCCCAGTTGCCTGCCCAGCCGTAGCGGTTGCCCAGACAGTTGAATGCGACATCGAGAAGATTTTTTTCGGTATAGGGCAAAAATCCCACGCTCACATTGCAGTGCTGAGAAATCAATCCGGGCTTCTTTTCGTACATTCCGTTTTCATTTCTGACGGGGAGATATACGAAATAATTGTTCCATGCGTTCCGTTCACCGATGAATTCGGGGATTTCGTTTTCGGGAATGAGCTTGAGAATTGTTCCGAATGTGAGGTTAACCTCGGAAGCATAAGGAATATCAATTGCAATTTCCGTTATGATTTTATCCTGAATAACAACTATAAAATCCTTTCCGTTAAGGTCAACCTTAACGGCATCGAGCCATTGTGCTTTATTTTCGCAGATTGCAAGGCTTTTTGCGTTTATCCATCCCGTGCAGTTCCACGAATAGCCCCAGTAAAAGGTTTCGCCCCGTATATCACATTTCTGCATAATAACAAACGGTTCATTTATGCAGAGACCGGCATTTTCGAATTCATCATCGGTATCCTCTGCAAAATACCCCACCTTATCCGGTGTGGGATAAGCCACAAGGTCGGCACGCTCCGAGCATACGGCATACTGCGTGGGCTGAGTGCCGGTATAACCCGTTGATGTTATTGCGTTTATCATTTCCAGAAAATATTCACGGTTATCGGGAATTTTTACGCCGTTCACAAATAAATCTCTTGTCGGAATTTCGCCTTCAATGTCGGCAAGACTTGCTTTTTTGCTGTCGGCGTTGTATGTTTCAGCCATATCGTAAAGGTCGAAAACATTTGTGCCTTTTCCGTCTATTGCCGCCTGATTGACCGCTCTTATATCGTCTGTTGTCATCAGAAGCTTATCGGGATTCTCAATCCCCTTGTTATACCAATATGACGGCTGACACATTTCATCGGTTATTCCCGAAGCGTATCTGATATTGCCGTCGGCAAATGCTGTTATTCCGAATATTAAGGATAACGCAAGTACCAAAGCTGTGAGTGCGGTAAGATATTTTTTCATGGCAAACCTCCGTTATAAATTAAATAAATTATACCACTTTATATCCGTATGTCAATCGGACTTGACTATATTTCCGGCGAATAGTATAATTAAATAAAAAACAGGACGGAGTGAGCTTATGACAAAAATTATTTCTTTTATCGGAAGTATTGTGTATTTCTTTGCTTCGCTTTTCCCTTGGGCAATATATAAGTGTCCGCAGAAACCGTCGGGTCAGCAGCTTGATATTTCAAAATTCGAGCTTACTTGGAGCGATGAATTTGACGGAACCGAAATTAACGGTGATAACTGGATTGACCCGTGGTGGGTCTCAATGCGTAAGGGCGGATATTGGAATAAGAATATGGTTTCCGTTCACGACGGGAGCCTTGATATAACAACAAAATATCTTGCTGACGGTATTGACGGAAATCCTGCCGGATATTATACCGGAGTCGTTGAAACACGCAATAAATTCGAGCAGTGTTACGGATATTATGAGGTCAGTTGTATTCTGCCGCCGTCAACGGGAATGTGGAGTGCATTCTGGATGATGAACGAGGGCGTTTACAATGTTGACGGCTACGGCGATGACGGCACCGAGGTTGATATTTTTGAGTCAATGAGATATAAGGACCATTGGTGGAAGGTCGGAGATTCGGTAGTAAGCGGAATACATTATGACGGCTACGGTGACGGTCATAAAAGCGATTCAATCGGATATTTCTATGCGAATAATCCCTATGAAGAATATAACACCTACGGCCTTGAATGGAATAAGGATGAATATATATTTTACATTAACGGCGTTGAAACCGGAAGACTTTCAACGGGCGGCGTATCGGATAATCCCGAATATCTGATACTTTCATGTGAGGTTGCGGGCGAAAACGGTATAGCAGATGCCGACAGACACGGCACGGGCAAAATCAGCCTGCCGACCGATGGCACCGAGGTTCATTTCCTTGTTGACTATGTAAGAGTTTATCAGTATAAAGACCTGTTGAACTGAAACAAAAAACGGCTTTCCTAAAACGGGGAAAGCCGTTTCCCGAAAGTTGAAAAGCCGAAATAAAATTTTCTTTCTTCACCATTGACAAAACTCTTTTTATCTGTTAAAATAATCAAGTTGAAAATATACGGAGAGTTGTCCGAGTGGTCGAAGGTGCAGCACTCGAAATGCTGTGTGCTTAACCGCACCTAGGGTTCGAATCCCTAACTCTCCGCCAGTGAAAGCCTTGAGCCATAACGGTTTGAGGCTTTCTTCTTTTTCTCTGCCGTCCAATTATTATTCTTTTTCAGAAAGTAGTTCTTTCCTTTTTGGCGTTTTGTTCTTTCCTAATTTCCGATTTAGAATTTCGCTGTTTTTGCAAATTTTGTGCATTTTGAACAAATCAGACATTCCAGCCCGGGTCGTAGTTTGATTCGGGCATTTTCAGCACGGAATCCATAACATTTGCCGAAGAAATTTTTGACGAATAATCAAGATGACTGTAAATATTCGCCGTGGTTGCGATGTCTCTGTGACCGAGCCACTCCTGAATCTCCTTTATGCTTACACCGTTGGCAAGCAGAAGCGAAGCACAGCTGTGACGCAGGTCGTGGAAGCGGATGTGACGAAGACCGTTCTTTTCAAGAATTTTTTTGAAAGTATCGCTCACCGTATTCGGGCGATAAAGATTTCCCATCTGATCAACGAATATGTAGCCCTCAAATTCCGTGTTGTAGCAGTTGCCGCAGATTTTTTTGTTTTCTTTCTGCACCTCTTTGAGTTTCAGAAGTTCTTCCTTGAAACCCGGCACAAGCGGCAGAGAACGCAGACTTGAAGCTGTTTTGGCTCTGTCTGCCTCAACAAGGCTCAGCTTTCCGTCAACCTTTGTTTGCGTTACGATGTGTCTGACCGTGATTTTGTCATTTTCAAAATCAACGCAGTTCCATTTAAGCCCCAGCACTTCGCTGCGGCGGAAACCGTAAAACGCAGTCATTCTTATCAGCAAACCGAGATAATGGTCCTTTGTCACTTCAAACAGTTTGCCGATTTCCTCGACATTGTAGTAGTCCGCGAGATATTTTCCTTTCTTGGGGCGATCTACCTTGTCAGCGGGATTAAAGTCGATCAGATCCATTTTCACGGCATATTTCAGAGCCTTGTGAATATTTGCGTGCTCATGAATGACCGTGTTTGCTTTGACCGTATTCAGCTCATGAAGATAAAACAGCTGAATATCCCGTGCGGAAAGCTTTGCAAGGGTGATACCCTTTTCTTTGAAATACGGAACGATTTTTTTCGTCACCATGTTGGTGTACGATGAGAATGTTGTCGTTTCAACGGAGCTGCGGATAATCTCAAGCCATGTGAGCATGAAATCCGAAAACAGCATATCACTTGACAAGCCGTCCGAGGCTGCGCCGGATTTCGGCGGAACAAAATCTCTGCGTGCATCCGCGAGCATTGCTTCCGCTCTTTTCTTGTTTCCTTTTACGGGCAGCTCGGTCGGTATCCATTTCTGCTTTCGTTTCCGAGTAACCTCATCAACATAATTGAGAACGATATACCACATTCCCTTTTTTTCTTGCAGGTGTCCTGAAACCATTTTTTGACCTCCTTTTAATGATTCCGCAGACACCCCGGGTCGCAATTCAATTTTAATCATAACCGGGGTGTCTGTCAAGATGAACTCGAATTTATTACTTAACTGCCTGAGCTTACGCCGCACCGGCAGAGAGAACATAATTGATGATACTGATTTTCGGTATCTTGTAAGTATGACCTATCATCTGACCGTTTACCGAACCGTCATTGATAAGATCATAAGCAAGGTGTCTGCTTATGCCGAGCATTTTCTGCATATCCTGAATCGTAACGATATCGGGAAAATCGGTAAACATTACGCCGTATAATTCTTTGATTTCGCTTTTGTTCATATAATCAATCCTCCTTTCTTTTTATCTGGATATATCGCTTCGTCTTTTGAAAATTTGCTTGAGATTTTCTTTTTCAGCCCGTCGCTGTCTTATCTCGGCGAGCTTTTCTTTTACCTTCTGCATACCGAATTCTTCAAAAAGATCGAGCATATCATTCTTATACTGATGCAGTTCCGAATTTTCTCTCGAAAGCTTTTGGTTCTCACTTTCCAATGTTGAATTCTTTGCCTCAAGATAATCCATCCTTTTGGCAAAACGCTCGTATGCCATTCTTACTTGATTGTATTTTTCGACAATTTCCTGTGCCTTGACAAAGTAAGTTTTCAGCACCGTTATCATTGACTTTCTGTAATCGGAAGCTGATTCTTTGAAGTTGGGTTTTCTGAAAACCGTTTCCGGATCGGGAAAAGTTTTTTCGGAGACATCCTGTATTTTTTCATTCGTTTTCAACATAGCATCCTGAAGAGATTTTGCTTTTTCATATTCTGCCGTAGCCTTTTCGGCATCTTCCAGGAGCTCGGCATTTTTTGCTTCAAGTGCATCAACTTCAAGAGTCAGAGAATTTAATTTCTCCGTTTCTTTTTCGATCTTAAATTGCGTAACCGTCAGATGTTCTTCGCCGCTGTTTCTTTCGCCTCTTTCAATATCTCTGTAACCCGATTGACACATCAATCTGAAAATATCATCCTGCAGAACGCTGTAAGATTTTCTCAGAACGGGTTTTCCGTTTTTACCGATAATCTGATTTCCGTTTTCATCAACGGCAGGCTTGGAAAGCCACTTTTTTGAAGAGCTCACCTGCATAATTTTTTCTTTTACGGTGCCTCTCAGATTTTCATCTTTGCAGCGTTTTGAAAAAAGAATTTCTTTCTCAACAACGGGTATGTAAACGATGTGAAGATGATAATGAAACACATCTTTGCCGAGAGCCTCACTCATGGCTTTGTTCCTTTCATCGGCATGCATAACTGCCGACAAAATGTATTCTTCACCTCCGAGAATTTTCGCCGCTGCCTTGTAAGCGTCTTCATAAAATTTCTTTGCAAACATGTATCCGCCGTGATTGAAAAAGTAAGCGCTGTTCACATCGATGATAAGTTCACCGTATTTGTTTGCGTCGGCTTTCAGCCCTCTGGTGGAAATCAATTTTTCGTTTTCCATCCGTTCAAACATTTCCGAATAATCTCCATCCGGCGATTTGTAGTGAACATTCAGATGTGACTTTTCCGGAACAATATCCTGATTAACATAACTCTCTTTTTCGCGTTCATTGTGTTTCTGAACATTGAGAATTTTTGTATCATTAAGGTTCATATTACGGGCACAGATTCTGTCTGACCCGTCGTTTCTTGCCATAGCATTTCTCCTCTCATTTTTCATTTCCTATATAGGTTTCTGTTTCAATATTGTATCAATTTTATTACGGTGGTCTGCGGAGCGTCACTTTTTTCAAAGTGTAATAACCCACTATGACACTTTCATCCTTTCGTCTGCAAAGTGCCGTGGGCTCTGCGAGGCGGTTTGCGGCTTCTGCGGAAGCCTCTCCGTATTTATCGGAATACTCGGTTTCAAAACTGTCTCATATTCCGGTAAATCCGGTTTGCAAAATCTCTGCGGAGCTTTCACAAAGACGGGAGATGCGTTATCAAAATCACCTTGGTTTTCATAAAAACCGATTTTGATATCCGGGGTTTTGTGACGGTGAGTGACGATTGTGACGGTGTTTTTTGAACCGTCATTTTTATCGTCACTACCGTCGCAGCCGTCACGCCGGAGAAGAAATAAGCTCAAGATTTATTCCTCTGCCGTCGTGATTACGGAAACTTTCATATCGGATATTGTATTCGTTCAGAAGAACGCCTGCGCCGATATTCAGCTTTTTTGTAAGAGCATTCGGCGGAATATCCGAGCCGATTTGCTCGCTGAGTTCGGTTGCGGTTCCCGACCATTTCGGATTTTCGGAATTGATGAAATCCGCAACTTTTTCAATTATCGGATCTGTTGGAGCCTCGTGAAATTCGGTTTCACTTTTTTCAAAATCCCATACCAATGTGTCTTCATTTTTTCGCAGAAATATTCTCTGCTCGCTCTGATCTCTTCCGACAATATCGAGAATTGCCTGAGTGTCCGTGCGGTTCTCTTTGTGAAGAATGAACGCTCCGTCGGCACCTCCGAGGATGCCTGTTGTGCCGGAAATCATTTCGAAAACATCGCTCGCCTGCTGTTTTCTTGTGTGATGAACAAGTATGATGCAGACACCTTTTGAATCCGCAAACTTTTTGATTTCTCCGATGATTTCGTAATCGCCCGAATAGCTGTATTTGTCGGTTGTCGCTTCTCTGATTTTCTGAAGAGTGTCGATAATTACGAGCCTCGTATCCTGATGCTTCTCGATAAAATCATCGAGCTGTTCCGTCAGTCCGTCACCGAGCTTTTTGGAATTTATTGCAAGGTGGAGCTTGTCCGTTGTTTCAACTCCGAACATTCTTGAAAGGCGGGACTGCAATCTTTTGTGATCATCTTCAAGTGCAAGATAAAGCACGGTTCCCGATTTCACTTCATGGCCCCAAAGTTCTTTTCCGGTGCTTATGTGATATGCGATCTGAGCTACCAAAAAACTTTTTCCGACCTTCGGAGCACCGGCAAGGACGTATGTTCCGGGATAAAGAATTCCGTCGATTATCGGCGGCTTTCCGCAGTAAACATTTTCAAAAAGCTCACCCATGCTTATGTTGGAAAGACGGTTGGGATTCAGATTGAAATCGTTCAGAAAATTCCTGCCCAACTGTGCAAGGCGCTCTTTTTTGGAAAGAGTGTTGCTTTTTTCTTCATTCGCTGTTATACTGGATTCAGCACTTTTGACCGACTGCTCCGCACCTGCGCCAACAGGTGATACCGGGGCGGTCTTTTTTTCATTCATGGTTTTTTCCTCCAATTTTGATTTTTTGTTTTTTACGAATTGTGTTTTTGCTAAGTCATCGGATTCAACTCCTTTCTGCGAGTAATAATAAATCTCAAAGGTGAAAGAACGCTTCACCTTTAAAAAATTATTTAAGCTTTAAATTTCCTTGTTCGTTTACATCTTTCGATAAAGAACATGCATACATCTTAAATCGCAAACATTGCAGCTAATGCAACATTTGAAAAATCTTTTTATGACGGAATTTATATCTGAACTTCCTTCGATAAATAATTATAAATGTCAAACATCCAAAAAACCTTGCTGTTTGAAAAAGAAATTATAATTAAAAGTTTGCAGCCGTAATTCCTTTTGTATCAACATTTTTAGGCATTTTTCAGGCAACAATTTTACACTCGTTTAAAAATTTTTTGTACAAAAAACCATTTTCTCAGCATTAACTGCCGCAAAAGAACCCCTCAATAGGTATGCAGCGAGAATGACGGAAAGCTAACTGTTTGCAAAAAATATTTCGGATTGATTTATCTCGTCTTGAAAAATCTCTTCAATATACAGCCGACGAAAGCATCCAAAAGTTTAGTCAAATCAAAATGTCGTTTTTCGGCAAGATAAAAATGCAGTTTTTCGCCAACATAAAAATGTTGTTGCTTATGAGGTTGTTCTGAGATATGTATTATTTACCTCAAACTGCTCACCTAATGAGCGGTTCAAAAAAATATCCCTCAATAGATAGCCGGCGAGAAGGCGAAAAATATCAGCCTTTTTCAAAAAAATTTGTAATTGGCTATGTTTGCTCTAACACATATCATTATATCTGCCAAACCGGAAAAAAGCCTTCCGGTTTAAAATAGAAATTTTCATTAAAATTTTGCAACCGTAAATTCTTTTGTATCAACGGGTTTCGGCATTTTTCAAGCAGCAATTTTTACACTCGTTTTAAAAATTTTTTGTCAGAAAAATCATTTTCTCCGTATTAACTGCCGCAAAAGAATCCCTCAATAGGTAGGCAGCAAAAAGGCAAAAAATATTAGCCTTTTTCAAAAAATTTTTTCGGGCATAATAAAAACGGCTATGCTCCGAAAAGCATAGCCGCTCGTTTCAAGGCTTTCTTAAAAGCCTTACATTACTATTATAGTCGAAATTTCAAAAATTCCGGAAATAACGCAGAATTGATTTGTAATTTTGACTTTTTTCATTTTTGACGCAGATTTGAGTTGAGAATAACTATAGAAAATTATTTGATTGAATAAAAGAAAAAATGTGTTATAATTAATTTAGTTAATTGTGGGGGAATATATGAAACTCAACATTGCAATCTGCGACGATGAAGCCGCTGAAATTGAATATGTTTCCTCGCTTGTTGAGCAGTGGGCAGCTTCAACGGGTAATGTTGTTATGCTCAAAAGCTTTGTCAGCGCCGAAAGTTTTCTGTTTGAATATGAGGAAAACAAGAACTATGATATACTTCTGCTTGATATTCAGATGAAGGAGATTGATGGCATAGGACTTGCTAAAGAAGTACGCAAGCACAGCAAGGATACGCAGATTGTATTTGTAACAGGCTATGATAAATACATTTCCGACGGCTACGATGTTGCGGCTCTTCACTACCTTATGAAGCCTGTAAGCTTTGAGAAAATATCCGAGGTGCTGTCCCGTGCCGCCGAAAACCTCGGCAAAAGCTCGCCTGCGATTCTTATTAACGCAAACGGCGAAAATGTTAAGTTGCTTCTTTCCGATATTTACTGCATTGAGGCTGTCGGGCATACGCTGAAAATCACTTGCGCCGACGGTGAAATAACCGTAAATCAGTCGCTCTCGTCTTTTAAAAGCAATATCGGAAATGATTTCATT
>JAZQON010000011.1:0-5866 GCA_045627825.1 Acutalibacteraceae bacterium | reverse complement strand
AGCATTTACACCCTTTTCAATCTGCCAATCAATGAGCCTACCGAATTTATCGAAATCAACACCCTGCTTATTTAAAGGGGTAATTATTGCAGTTGCAACTCCCGTAAACACCGTTTTTTTCATCAGAATCTTACTTCCTTTAAAAATAAAATAAATTATATTTATAATATCACTAATGTGGGTGTAAAGTCAATAAAAACATATATCAAAAATGCCGCAAATTTTACTTTGCGGCATTTTTCAGAGAATATTATATACTTTCATTGCATTTTTTGAAAAAATCTTTTCGTAATCGCTGTCAGACAGGTTTAAATCAAGGAGAAAATCTATATCGGGCTTTGCCTTCCACATAGGATAATCAGCACCAAAAAGCACCCTATCAACACCGTATTTAAGTATAAGTCTTTTTACGGTTTCCTTACTCAACGCAAAAAGCGAGGACGAAGTATCTACATAAAGATTATCATACCCCGAAAGCTTTTGTGCAGCTTCCTCCCACACGGAATATCCGCCGAAATGAGCGCCGATTACAGTAAGATTTTTGTAAATCTGCAATATAGGCTCCAAACGGTTGGGATTTGACATATCGTATCGGTTATCCCCTGCGTGTACCAAAATCGGCAGTCCGTTTTCTTCGCACAGCTCATATATTTTAAGGCAAGGGTAATCATCTACTTTAAAATGCTGTATATCGGGATGCAGTTTTACGCCGTGAAGTCCCAAACCGATTATCTGATTCACATCGTCTTTTAAGCTTTCGCTGTCGGGATGAAGCGTACCGACACCGATAAATTTATCGGGATACGCCGATACCGACTGCGCTATAAATTCGTTTATTTTTCTTACCTGCTTCGGTGTTGTGGCAACCGACTGAACTATAAATCTGCCTATTCCCGATTCCGGGGAAGTTGCCAAAAGTGTGCTTACCTTACCGTCATACGCAGACTTTGTGATTTTATAAAAATCATCCGTGCTGTCGGTAGCCGCCTGTGCTATTTTATCGGGGAAAATATGGCAGTGTGCATCAATAGCAAAATACTTACCCTTTATCATTTATGCAGTCACAACTCCGTTTGCTTTTTGAAGTCCCAATTTTTCAACAGCCTGCTCACGCATTTTATACTTCAATATCTTACCTGCGGCATTCATCGGGAAAGAATCGACAAAATCGATATACCGCGGCACCTTATGGCGAGCCATATTAGCGGCGATATACGCCCTCATTTCGTCCTCGGTCATACTCTCTCCCTCTTTGAGTATGATACAAGCCATAATTTCTTCGCCGTACTGTTCATCGGGAACGCCGATAACCTGAACATCCTTAACTTTCGGGTGAGTATAGATGAATTCCTCAATCTCTTTGGGATAAACATTTTCACCGCCACGGATTATCATATCCTTAAGTCTGCCTGTTATTTTAAAACATCCGTCAGGAGTGCGGCAGGCAAGGTCGCCCGTGTGGAGCCAGCCATCCTCGTCAATTGCGGAAGCGGTTGCCTTGGGCATCTTATAATAACCCTTCATTATATTGTAACCTCTTGCCACAAATTCGCCGGTTATATTGTCGGCGCAGTCTTCTCCGGTTTCGGGGTCAACAATTTTGCATTCTATTTCGGGAAGCGGTCTGCCTACCGTATTAACTCTCAGCTCAATCGGGTCATCGGTTGAACTCATAGTGCATCCCGGGGAAGACTCGGTCTGACCGTAAACTATGGTAATTTCCGACATATTCATTTTGTCGATAACATCACGCATAACGGAAATCGGGCAGGGGCTTCCTGCCATGATACCGGTTCTCATATATGAAAAATCGGTTTTGACAAAGTCCTCATGCTCAAGCATGGCAATGAACATTGTCGGCACGCCGTGAAATGCTGTGATATGTTCCGAATTTATGCAGGCAAGTGACGATTTCGGTGAAAAATAGGGCAGGGGGTGAAGCGTTGCACCGTGAGTCATGCTTGCCGTCATGGCAAGAACCATGCCGAAGCAATGGAACATCGGCACCTGAATCATCATTCTGTCTGCCGTTGAAAGGTCCATTCTGTCGCCTATGCACTTGCCGTTATTAACAACATTATAGTGAGTGAGCATAACGCCCTTGGGGAATCCCGTTGTGCCGGAAGTATATTGCATATTGCATACATCGTCTTTTCTGACGGCGGCGGCTCGGCGGTAAACCTCATCAAGCGGAACCTCATTTGCTCTGTCAAGAGCTTCATCCCAGCTCAGACAGCCTTTCTTTTTGAAGCCAACCGTGATGACATTTCTCAGGAACGGAAGTCTGCGGCAGTGTAGCGGCTCATTTGCTTTCTTTGTTTCAAGCTCGGGGCAGATTTCGCCGATTATTCCGGAATAATCCGAGTCACGGCAGTTTTCAATCATAATAAGCGTGTGGGTATCGGACTGCTTCAAAAGATATTCCGCTTCCGCAATCTTATAAGCCGTGTTCATCGTAACAAGCACGGCGCCGATTTTGGTTGTTGCCCAGAATGCAATATACCACTGAGGAATATTCGTTGCCCATACCGCAACATGAGAGCCGTGGCGAACACCGAGAGCAATAAGAGAGCGTGCAAATTCGTCAACATCGTCACGGAATTCCTTATAGGTTCTCGTATAATCAAGAGTTGTATATTTGAAAGCATACTGGTCGGGGAATTCCTCAACCATTCTGTCAAGCACCTGCGGAAAAGTATTGTTAATCAGAAGCTCTTTTTTCCACACATATTTGCCCGTGCCGGCTTTGTTCCTGTAAAGCACGGGTTCAGCCTTGGCTGTGTCGCTGAATTGGTGCATATATCCCGCAAACTGAGCGAAAATGATTTCCATATCGTCAATTTCGGAGCACCATTCGGGCGACCACTCAAGCGAAACAAATCCGTCATAATTGATTGAACGCAGAGCCATAATCATTTCATCTGTCGGAAGCTCGCCCTCACCCATAAGGCAGTATTCGATATTGCCGTCGTTCATAACGGCATCCTTTATGTGAATATGCTTAACATATGCGCCGAGGTTGGTTATTGTCTGCTCGGGAGCTTCTTTGCCGCTGAAAAATGTTGACGACATATCCCAGAGAGCGGCAACGCTCTCATCTGCAAATTCATCCAGCAGGTCACGCAAAAGCAAAGTATCACTGAATACGCCCGAGGTTTCAATCAGCAGGGTAACACCTGCCGCACGGGCTTTATCAATTATATCATAAAGAAAATTCTTTGTGTTTTCAAATACCTCTTCTTTTTGGTCGCCGTAGGTTTTAAGACGGATGCACGGAATTTTGAGCGAAGATGCAATTTTGATGCAGTCCCCGACCTCTTTTAAGGAAGCCTCCTTTTCGGCAAGTGAAGAAGTGTCGCAGAAAGAGTCTAAGCAGGGCAGGGAAAGCTTCATATTATAAAGATTTCTGAGTGTTGAAGCGGCGGTATAGTCATAAAATGCACCGTCTGAGCTTGTAAACATACTGCTGTGTATATTGTGTATTTCGATACCCTGATAACCGAGGTCACGGGCTAATTCACAGAATTCGTCAAAGGTATTGTCGTGCCAACCCTTTGTTGAAAATGAGAGCTTCATTTTTCAGCCTCCTCATAAACTATCTTGTTCAGCGCATTAAGATATGCCCTGATGCTTGCTCCGATTATATCGGTTGAAATACCGTTGCCCGAATAGAGCTTTCCGTTACTGCGGAGCTTAACAACAGCCGAGCCCATGGCTTCCTTGCCTTCGGTAACAGCCTGAATTTGGAAATCGTCAAGTTCATAATGATGACCGATTATCTGCTCAACGGTTATGAATGCGGCGTCAATCGGACCGTCACCCATGCTGATACCGCAGAGCTCTCTGCCGTCACGCTCAAGCTTAATCTGAGCGGAGGAGGAGATTATATTGCCGGAATTCACAACATAGCTTATAAGCTTATATGCCGCCGGAACCTGAAGCGATGAAGAAGCAACAATAGCATCAAGCTCTTTTGAACCTACCGTTTTCTTTTCGGCAACTCTCAAAAATTCTTCATATACGCTTGCTTCATCCTCAGATGAAAGGTCATAACCGAGCTTTCTGACGGCAACCATAACGGCTTCGATGCTGTCCTTTGCATCAAGCTGAATATCGTTTTCGGTTGAGCCTGCCGAATGAATTTCTCCTACTGCGGTTTCGCCCGTAATTCTTTTTATCAGGCTTGTTATTCTTCCGAGCTCGGTGAATTTGATTTCCGATGAAAAACCGCTGTTTGTGCCGCAATTCTTGATTATTCCGGCAAAGGTTTCAAGACCTGTTATATCGGAATCTATGGCGGTTTTAACAACGCTTGCACCGTTCTTTACCGCAAGAACCGATGAAGCCGCCGCAAGGCCGTTGATATTACTGCACATTACGCCGATTTTAACGCTTTCGTCAAATGCCGTTTCTTTTGCAAAATCAGAAACAAATGCGGCAAATTCATCAGGCATCATAGCACCTTCGCTGTCGCATACCGTAACAGAGGTTGCGCCTGCTTCGGCGGCGGCAAGTGCAAATTTTACAAGCCAGCCGTCTTCCGCACGGGTTGCATCAAGAGCGCAGAATTCAACATCAGCGCATTTTTCTTTTGCGGCGGAAATAAGCTTCTTAATAAGCTCAAGCATTTTCGGTGCTTTCTTGTGATAACCGTATTCCATTCCGACCGTTGAAACGGGGAGTGATACTTTTATTCTCGGCATGGCGGTATTGGCAAGTGCCGATGCGGCATTTTCAATGCCCTCAAGTGTTCCGCCCGCTTCAACCGAGATAATGCTTCTTTTAACAAATGATGAAACGGTTTTAACCAGAAGCACATCCGTTCTGACATTTTTTATTTCGGGAATTTCGATTGCATCAACACGGAGATTTCCGAGCTGACGGGCGATTTCGATTTTTTCTTTGAAGCTGTAAGAACCTTTTGAAGGGCAGAGAGTCATATCACAGATGCTGATTTTTTTCATTTAAATTTTCCTTTCGTTTCGTGAACCGACGGGCAATAAAAAATCCCCGAGGTCACTTTTTTGACCTCAGGGACGAAATTATTTCCGTGGTACCACCCTGATTGCCGAATACTCGGCCACTCTGTAAGCTCTGACAAGCTTATTGCCTTGGTAACGGGGCAAGCCGTGCATCCCTACTCTGAGTTCAGGACACCTGCTCGGGAAGGAGACTTATCTGACGGTGCATACCGGCTTGCACCAAACGCCGGCTCTCTGAATGCAGTTGCGGCAGATAATAGTTCCGTCATTGCATTTAAAATATAAATGTATGTTACCACAAACAGAATGATATGTCAACAAAAAAATGTATTTTTTAAAATAAATCCTGTATCTGATATGCGTAAGTTATTGATTATCAGCATAAAAATATCAAATTATATTTTCAGGTATTGAAAAATGATTATTGTATGTTAAAATATAGGAAAGGAGATGTTTATATGAATAATAAGCTCAGAAAGACCCGTTCCGGCTTTTCAATGTGGCTGCTTGTGTGGGGGCTCGGCCTTGCCGGACAAATTTGCTGGAACATGGAAAACCAGTGGTTTAACACATTTGTATATGCTAAAATCAGTAAAGACCCGTCAATTATAACGGGTATGCTTATCTGTTCTGCGGCAGCAACAACATTTGCAACCTTCTTTTTCGGAACCTGGGCAGACAGAACGGGAAAAAGGCGTAAATTCATATCGTGGGGCTATATTCTCTGGGGTGTTTTTACAATCGCATTCGGACTGACCGAATTTATCAGCAAAGACCTTTATATGCTTATGGCAATTATGGTTGTGCTTGCCGATACGGTTATGAGTTTCTTCGGCTCAATGGGCAATGATGCGGGCTTCAATACCTGGACTAACGATATTATG
>JAZQON010000010.1:0-2160 GCA_045627825.1 Acutalibacteraceae bacterium | reverse complement strand
GGGGGCTCTACTATGAGAATAGGGACTTTTCTGGTTTTTATAACCAGAAAGGCCCCTATTTGACATTTTAAGGCTTATTTCAAGGCATTTTGTTATTTAATCCCTGATACTCATAGTTGAGCTTTTCAGGGCAGTTTTTTTGAAGCTATATCAACTATTAGATAGTACAGAGCCAATTATTTTATTATTCCTGTTATGAAGATTTCAAGACCGATTGCAATAAGAATTACACCGCCGAGAATTGAAGCCTTATTCTTGAGCTTTGTGCCGAACTTCTTGCCGATAAACAATCCGCCGACACATATGAAGAATGTAACAACTCCGATAATGAGCGATTCAATCA
Organism: Acutalibacteraceae bacterium; assembly: GCA_045627825.1. Classification (GTDB taxonomy): domain Bacteria; phylum Bacillota; class Clostridia; order Oscillospirales; family Acutalibacteraceae; genus CAG-177. The sequence goes on along the minus strand of JAZQON010000010.1, from coordinate 1,817 downwards.
AAGCGGCTTTGAAATCGTAATCCGCAATGGTGAAGCCTACCGAAAGAGCGTCAATACTTGTTGCAACGCCCTGAATGAGAAGTGCTCCGATTCCCACAGCAGGCTTTTCTTCGTCACCGTCTTTGTTTTTGAATGCCTCAAAGAGCATTTTGCCGCCGATATATGAAAGAAGAATAAGTGCAATGTAAGGAATAAATTTCTGAAATGAATCAAAAACAGAAGCGATAGTGTGAATACACAGCCAGCCGATAAGGGGCATGATTATCTGAAATCCGCTGAAAGTACCTGCAACGCCCAGCATTTTAGGCTTTTTCATATTGGGCTCGTTAAGTCCGTTCGCCATTGAAACAGAAAAGGCATCCATGGCAAGACCCACACCGAAAAGTATGCTGTTTATAAAGAACATAAAATTATACTGCATAAAATCCCTCCGAAATATAACGGCGGTTAGTATATCACAGAGCATACAATTTGTCAAATAGGGGGATGTGCCTTGACTGGCTTATGCTTTTATGATATACTAACCGTATATTTTATTAAAGGGAAATGAAATAAATGAATTTCGAAAATATTGATAACGGCAACAGCTTTGACTTCGGCAAAACGAGTGAAGCGTATGCAAAATACAGAGACATATATCCGAAAGAGCTTTATGATAAACTGCGTGAGCTTGGTGTTGCATCTGACGGCACGGCATGGCTCGATATCGGAACAGGCACAGGTGTTTTTCCGAAAAATCTATACAATGAAAATGCCGAAATAACGGCGGTTGATATTTCGCCCGAACAGATTTCTTTTGCAAAAGCAGAGGCGGAGAAAAACGGATGGAATATAAACTATCTTGTTTCGCCTGCCGAAGAAACGGGGCTTCCCGACAACAGCTTTGATGTGATAACAGCGGCACAGTGTTTCTGGTATCTTGACCGTGAAAAAATGAAGTCTGAAATAAAAAGGCTTCTGAAACCGAACGGAAAATTCATCAAGGTTTATCTTACATATACACTTGACGATAAAATCGCCGAGAAAAGCCACAGACTTGTAAAACGGATGAATAAAAACTGGACTCCCGGTGCTTCGGGTTCAAAAGATATGTTTGACGATTTGTTTCCCGACAGAAAAACCGAAACATTTTACTGCAATATTCCGTTCACCCGTGAAAGCTGGCACGGCAGAATGTGTGCGTGCAGAGGAACTCTTGCCTCTATGGATGAAGAAACCCTTGCAAAATGGGACAGGAGACACCGCAGAGTTTTATCAAAATATCCCGAAGAGTTTACGATAAAGCATAAGGTTTATATAACATATTTTGAGGTAAAATGATGACAAGAGAAGAACTGATTAAAGAATACCTCGGCAAAACTGTCAGAATCGAAATTGACAGACCCATAGGTTATGTTCATAAAAAAGAAAAATACACACTCACTTATCCCATAAATTACGGCTATATCCCGGGCGTTTTCGGCGGTGACGGAGAAGAGCTTGATGTATATCTTTTAGGCGTCAGTGAACCTGTCAGAGAATATACCTGCAAAATTATCGGCGCGGTTATTCGCAAAAATGATGTGGAGGATAAGCTCATTGCCGCTCCCGAGAAAATGAATTTCACAGCCGATGAAGCCTATGAAATGATTAAATTTCAAGAGCAGTGGTATGATACGGAAATAAAAATGAACTGAAAAAATCGAGCTCGCTGTGAGCCCGATTTTTTATTTCTTTATTCAGAAAATGTTTTTGATAACTCTTACAAGGTAGCCGCCTAATTTGTCAAATTCAGCAAAGAGGAAATCGAACATTCCAAGATTGATATAGTGGAAGCC
>JAZQON010000009.1:0-50486 GCA_045627825.1 Acutalibacteraceae bacterium | reverse complement strand
ACAACAAGGTTCTGAAATGCAAAGCATTTCAGGTTCTTATTGTTTTGCTGTTAGAATTTAACAACGATATTATTTTCGGCGGATTCGAATACCGCTTCGATAACCTTTATCAGTCTGCGCTGTTGGTCGTGGGTAACGATTGATTCGGCTTTGCCCTCGATTACATCGCAGATGTTGTTATAGAATGTATGCTCTCCGCTGAAGCCTTTGTTTTCAACATAGGGGAGAGAATATTTTTTGATTGTGTCATCGGTTCTGGGTGCCATTGTTTTTGTAAGCCCCACGCCTGCCTGAACGGGAACGGCATCACGGTTTTCCCAATCTGAAACCATAACTATTTCGCCGTTCATATCCCAGTCCGAGACTATTGCGGTACCGTTTTCACCCTGCATATACCAACGGGGAAGATTAATGAAATTATTTGTTCCCACAGAAACATGAACCGTAAGCTCATTTTCATATCTGAATTCAACCGAGAAGCCGTCGTCAACCTCGTCATTGGTGATGTGAGTGGTCTGGCAGTAAACGGACTCGAGCTTTTTATCGTCAAGAAGCATAAGCACCTGGTCGATAAGGTGAATGCCCCAGTCAAGTATCATTCCGCCGCCCTGGGCTTTTTTCTGTCTCCAGTCGCCGGGAATTCCTCTTGAACCGCAGGTTCTTGATTCAATGTTGAAAACTCTGCCGAGAGTGTTGGCTTCGTAAATTTTCTTTATGGTGAGATAATCGGGGTCATAGCGTCTGTTCTGATGAACGGTGAAGAATTTGCCGGCTTTTTCGCTTGCCGCAATCATCTCGTTAAGGTCTTTGAGAGTCATTGTAACGGGTTTTTCACTCATAACATTTTTGCCGGCTTCAAGCGCCGCAATAACTATATCATGGTGAAAATCATTCGGAGTTGCAACCACAACAAAATCAATGCTTTCATCGGCGAGAAGCTCTTCTCTTGAGCTGTATGCGTGCCAACCTCTGCTTTCGGCCTTTTCACGGGCTGATTCTTTTATATCGTAAATGCCTGCCAGAATCATTCTGTCGGACATATACTTCGTCATTTTTTCGCAATGCCATGAACCCATTCCGCCGCAGCCGATAACTGCGCCGACAACTTTACCGTTAATCATTCTTAAGACTCCTTTGATTTGAACTTGTATAAATTATACCACTCTTTTATTTAAAATCAAGAATAATGCGACATATTTTACAATTTCTATTGAAAATTTTTTAAAATAAAAATATAATATATGAAAGGACGGTGGACGAATGAAAAAAATAATTGTAGCCGGAGCAGGACACGGCGGAATTTCCGCCGCAAAAACGCTTGCGGAAAACGGATATGATGTTTCCGTTTATGAAAAAAAGTCCCGTAACGCCATCGGTTATGATTGGCGTGACTGCATTTATATAAAATCCTTTGCCGAAGCCGGATTTGAACCTCCCGATAAAAGCTTACTTTATCCGTTTGGAGATATTGCGTATTATAATCATTCCAAAACGGTGAGACTTTGCACGAGCGGCGGAACGAGCGATTATCTGTTTATGATTGAAAGAAAACAGCTCCTTGATTATCTTATCGGCTGTGCCGAAAAAGCAGGAGCAAAATTCTTTTTCGAAAAAGAAATCCCGGAAGCGCTGTGCGGTGAAAACGGTGTTGACGGTGTTGTTACCGCCGACGGCGAAAAGCTGTATGCCGATTTGGTTATTGATGCTTCGGGAATTGATTCTCCGCTCAGAACGAAGCTCCCGAAACGCTTCGGCATAATGAATAAGTTAAACGAAAAAGATGTTTTCAATGTTTACCGTGCGTATTATGCCAAAACGGAAGAAAAATTCACCGAACCGAGAAATTCGATATATTTCAACCATTGCGGAAAGCACGGTATGGACTGGGCAGTTACCGAGGACGGCTTTATTGATGTTCTTGTGGGTGCATTCGGAGAGCTTGAAAACGCCGATATCGAAGCGGCTGTGACTGACTTCAAAAACGATTATCCGTATATGAGTTCAAAGGTTTTAAGAGGGGGAAGCGTTGCAAGAATACCGCTTCGCCGCACCTTACCCGTGATAGTCTGCTCGGGCTATGCACTCGTGGGTGATTCGGCTTCAATGACAGAGCCTTTGAGCGGTTCGGGAGTAACATGCAGTCTGATTGCCGGAAAATATCTTGCCGATACATATATTTCGTCGGGCGGAGACAGTTCACTTCCGGCACTCTGGAAATATGAATACCGCTATTATAAGGAGCATTCCGAAAGGCTGATGCAGGAGGATATCATCAGAAATGCCCTTAAAATAATGAACGCCGATGAGCTTGATTATCTGTTTGAAAAAAAGATAATCGGCATAAAGGAAATTGCCGGAGGGAAACTGACCTTGCCGGAGATTATCGGAAAAGCTGCTCTTGCCGGAAAACCGTCTGCACTTGCAAAATTTATGAAAGCATTTTCGGGGATGGCGAGAATGAACGGAGTTTTTGCAATGATGCCCGAAAAATACGATGCCGAAGAGGTTACGGCATGGCAGAAAGCATACGAAAAGTTATAAGGAGAGAAAAAATGAAAAAAATATTAAGTGTTATTATGTGTGTTTGCGTTATCCTTTCAACGCTTGCTTTTGCAGGCGCAATAAGGGATGACGGCGTTAAATTCACCGTTGCATCGGATACGCATCTTCAGGCGCTTGAGGGAAGCGTGCTTCCTGAAATGAACGAGGAAAATGCGGAATATTCCGAGGGTATGCTGAACAGAGAAGCATTTTATTATGCGGCTCAGCAGGGTCAGATGAATTATGAATCAACGGCGATAATCAAATCAATGCTTGCCGATTTCGTGAAATCCGACAGCGATATTCTGCTCATTGCCGGTGACCTTACCAACGGCAAGAGACAGTCTCACCTTGAAATGGCTCAGCTTCTTAAAAATGTTGAGCAGAGCGGAAAAAGAGTTTATGTCATAAACGGAAATCACGACTGCGACGAGGAAAAAGACGATGTATATATTGATGCCGGGGAATTCAAGACAATCTATGCCGATTTCGGTTTCGATGAAGCCCTGGAGCAGGATGAAAATTCCGCATCATATACGGTTGACCTTTCCGATAAATGCCGTCTTATTGCAATTGATTCCTGCATTTACGGTAAGGATGACGGCGAAATAACCGATGCTCAGCTCGAATGGATAACCGCTCAGGCAAAGAAAGCGGAAAGCGACGGCAAACAGCTTGTTGCCATGATGCATCACAGCCTGCTTCCGCATTTCTATGTTCAGCCGATGATTAAGAAGTATTCAAAATTTGCCGATAAATTTTCTCAGCTCGGAATAAATGTTGTGCTTACGGGTCATATTCATGCAAACGATATTTCTTCGGCGGTTGCGAAAAACGGAAAAACGATTTATGATATTCAGACCGGTTCTCTCATTACCGCTCCGAATGCTTACAGAGAAATTACCCTGAGCGCTTCCGATGCGGATGTTAAAACAAAATATGTTACGAAAATAGATGTTGCCGACCTGCCCTCGGGCTATTCGGTACAACAGCTTGAACGCATTTCAACCGATTTTACGGGCTACGCTTCCGATATTTTTGAAGCCGGAGTTTGCCGCTGGCTCAACAGATATATCGGTTCCGCAGGAAAAGTGGGCAAAATGCTCAAGCTCGAAAAGGGAAGCAAAGGCTATGAGCTTGTTGATAAAATAATGAAAAACATCGGTAATGCTCTGAATATGCCGATATATGATGACGGTTCAACCCCGGGAAAGCTTGACAGTATTCAGGAAATTGCAAGAGCAGGCGGTTCGGATATTCCGCAGAGTGATTATATAATGCCCTATCAGCTTGCGGCAAAGGTAATGGGCAGTTTTTATGCAGGAGATGAAGAAAAACAGCTTGAAGCCGGAGAGCTTGATATCCTTTTCCTCTGCATTAAATCCGTACTTGCTCAGGCGCTTACCGACCTCGGCTTCGGCGATTTCAATTCGCTGTGTGAATCTCTGCTCGGCGTGAGTGCAGAAAAAGCAATGGTCAGTGCAAAATCAAGAGCTTTTTATTCGGATAAGCTTGCGATAAAGCTTGCCCATGCCCTTATTATTTCGCTTACCGACGGGCTTACATCTGATTTGAGTGAGCCTGCCGACCTTAATGTAACTCTTGATTTGGGAGTGCAGGTGCAGAACACCGTTCCGCTTACATTCCTTGAAAAGCTCATTTACTTTTTCAGATTATTCATTTCAACGATTAAAGCAATGCTTTAAGGAGGACTTATGAAGCTTTATACACTCGGAACATCGTCGGGAACAGAACCCCGTGAGGGATTTCATCATACATCGCTTGCAATTGAAACGGAAAAAGGAGTTTATTTTCTCGATGCAGGCGAATGCGGAGCTTATACTGCTCATCTGAAAGGGCTTGACCTGCTCAGAACAAGAGCGATATTCATTTCACATCCGCATATGGACCATGTGGGCGGTCTCGGCAACCTGCTGTGGTATATCAGAAAACTGAGATATGTCCGGAAGCGTCTGCCCGATGCGGAAAATATCGAAATATATACTCCGTGTGTTGCAACGGTTGAGGGATTTATGACCGTTCTCGAAAATACCGAGGGCAATTTTGAGTGCGGCGGTTATACTCATTCCTGCCGAAAAATATCGGAGGGCGTTATATACGATAACGGCGATATAAAGGTAACTGCCGTTCATACCGACCATATGACGGATAACCGTTCTTATGCGTTCAGAATCGAGCATGAGGGCAAAACCCTTGTATTTTCGGGAGATATGAAGCTTGATAATGTTGATGCAATTCTGCCAGAAAAATGCGATGCGTTTCTGGTTGAAACGGGGCATCATCAGATAGAGGATATCTGCGCCGAAATAAAGGCAAAAAACAAGACCGTTGGCAGGCTGTTTTTTGTTCATCACGGCGGTTACATAATGCGTGACCCCGAAAATGCGAAAAAAAGAGCCGAAGCGGCATTCGGTGAAAATACCGTTATCACAAGGGACGGGGATATTTATGAAATCTGAAATGAATAAAAAATTCTTTGAGCATATCGTGCACGGCGGAGACTATAACCCCGACCAATGGCTGAAAACACCCGAAATCATTGACGAGGATATGCGCCTGATGAAGCTTGCGCATATCAACAGCGCAACAGTCGGAATTTTTTCGTGGTCAATGCTTGAGCCCGAAGAGGATGTATATAATTTTGAATGGCTTGATAAAATTCTCGATAAGCTTTACGAAAACGGCATTGATGCCGTGCTTGCCACTCCGTCGGGAGCAAGACCCGCTTGGCTTGCACAGAAATATCCCGAGGTTTTGAGGGTTAACGAAAACGGCATCCGAAACGAATTCGGTGTGCGCCATAATCATTGCCTTGCTTCTCCGGTTTACAGAGAAAAGGTGAGCAAAATCAACAGAATGCTTGCCGAAAGATATAAAAATCACCCTGCTCTGAAAATGTGGCACATATCAAACGAATACAGCGGAGAATGCCGCTGTGAGCTGTGCCGTCAGGCGTTCAGAGATTGGGTGAGGGAATATTATCATAACGATATTGAAGAGCTTAACGATGCGTGGTGGAACGGCTTTTGGAGCCACCGCCTTAATGATTGGTCACAGATAAATCCGCCGTCGGACAGAGGAGAAAACCACATCACGGCTTTAAAGCTCTGCTGGAAAAGGTTTGTTACCGAACAGCATATTTCATTTTACGAAAACGAAATTGCTCCGCTTCGTGAAATAACGCCTGATATTCCGATAACAACAAACTTTATGCGCCTTTATGACGGCATTGATTATCAGCGTTTTGCATCCCGTGTTGACCTTATTTCGTGGGATAATTATCCGTTCTGGGATAAGGGCAGAAATGATTTTGTTGCGCCTGAAACGGCGTTTGTTCATGATTGCTTCCGTATGCTCAAAAACGGTCAGCCGTTCTTTATGATGGAAAGCACTCCGTCAATTCCGAACTGGCATCCGGTCAATAAAATTCCGAAGCCGGGCAGGATAGAGCTTGCCGCCGTTCAGGCAATAGCGCACGGCTCAGACAGCGTTCAGTATTTTCAGTGGAGAAAGAGCAGGGGAAGCCACGAAAAATTCCACGGCGCCGTTGTTGACCATTGCGGACACGAAAATACAAGAGTTTTCAGAGAAATATCGCATCTCGGCGCAAATCTCGAAAAGCTCTCCGAGACGGTCGGAAAGGGTTATAAATCAAAGGTTGCGATTGTTTTTGACTGGGAAAATATGTGGGCGGTCAAAAGCTTTTGCGGTTATAATAACAATAACCGTGACTATGCCGGAAAGTGTATTTCGTGGTATGCTCCGTTTTATAAAAAAGGAATTTCGGTTGATGTTATTCCGATGGACGGCGATTTTTCGGAATATGATTTGGTTATTGCGCCGTTCCTTTATATGCTCAAGGACACAACAGAGGAAAGGATTGCAAAATATGTTGAAAACGGCGGCAATTTCGTAGGCACATATCTTACGGGAATAACCGATAAAAACGACCTCTGCTTCCTCGGCGGTTTCCCTGCCGGAAAGCTGAAGGAGGTTTTCGGAGTATGGTGTGAGGAAACGGATTCTTTGCCCGAAGGTCAGGAAAACGCCGTCACATTCGGCGGCAAAAGCTATGAAGCCCGTGAAATGTGTGATATAATCCACGCCGACACTGCTCGCATACTCGGCGGATACGAAAAGGATTTTTATGCCGGAATGCCTGCTGTTACCGAGAATGATTTCGGCAGGGGCAAAGCCTATTATGCCGCCTTTGTTTCAAGAGATGATTTTATTTCCGATTTCTGCGAAATGCTCATAAAAAATACGGGCATAAAGCCAGATGCCGATTTCTGCATTCCTGACGGAATTGAGGTCAGAAAAAGGGGAGATATGCTGTTTATAATGAACTTTGCGGATAAGGAGAGCGAAATAACGCTTGACCGTGAATATGAAAATATTCTCACCGGCGAAAAGCTGAGCGGAAAAATCACTCTGCCCGATTGTAAATATTTGATACTTAAATAATTAAAACCGCCGATTAAACGGCGGCTTTAATAAATTAATCCGAAAGCCGAAAACTCAGAGCGTAATTTTCTTTTCGTCAAGCGGCATATTTTCTCTGAAATTCGGAACCTGCAATGTTTTGCCGTTATTGACAACGGAAAGCTCGGAGAGCAGACCTACTGCCGTCCATTCGCAAGCCTTATAAACATTCAGCTCGGGCTGCTTGTTTTCTTTTATGGCGTTTATGAAATCCTCAACAATGAAGAAGTCGCCGCCGTTGTGACCGGCTTTAAGCTGTTCCTCGGTGGCATTTTTATATCTTTCGGGAACATACATATCAAAATCGGAGAGCTTTTTCCACTTCATATTGTGTATGGGAGAATCCTCGCCGATGAACGAAACACGGTCATAATCATCGCCGTGGAGCTTAAGCTGTGCAATGCCGTTTGTGCCCTGAAGCTGATAGTTATCCATATTGTGCGGACGGGGTGACATACAGTCAACACGGATATTGATGAGCTTGCCCGTTGCGGTGCGGCACATGGTGGTTGTTCCGCTGTCCTGCTTCAAGCCGAGGTCATTATATACACCGGGTGAAAATGTGGAAATTTCGGAGATGCGTTCATCGGGGAACCACTGCATAACGGGACCGAGACTGTGAGTGGGATAGAAGTTACCTCTTTTTCCGCACTGCCAGTATGAACGCCATGAGGTTTTTCCGTTGGGATAAACGAAAAGATTTCCGATATTATGAAGATACATTCCTTCGGCATAATAAGGTGTGCCGAAAAGTCCGCTCTTAACCATGGCTTTAAGCTGCTGAATTCTCGGGTCGTAAATATAGTTTTCGGCGAACATATATATTTTCTTATATTTTTCAACAGTTTCGCAGAGCCAGAAAAGCTCGTCCATAGTAACGCCTGCCGTTACCTCACACATAACATGCTTTCCGGCTTCAAGAGCGGCAATTGCCTGCGGAACATGACACTGCATCGGGGTTGCGATGATAACGGCATCAATATCCGATTCGAGCATATCATCGAAAATGCGGTATTTTTTTATATCTCCGCCTATTCTTTCGGCGGCATCATTGAGATGCTTCTCATCAAGGTCGCACATTGCGGCGATTTCAACGCCCTCAATGCTTTGAAGACCCATAAGGGTTGATAATCCTCTTGTGCCTGCTATTCCTATTTTAATTGACATTATATATTCCTCCCTGATTTAATTCTGTTTACGCAATATTTTATACGGCGAGCCGTCGTTATTTACCATCTGAACGCTTTCAAAGTCATATTCGGAAAGAACGGCAGTCCATCTTTCTTCCATTCCCACATCGTATTCAACGGGCAGAAAGCCGGCGTTGAGATAACCCTTAATAGCACCCTTGCGCCATTCATCGGTTGTGAGGTGGATATATTCAACTCCCTCGGCTTCAAGCTTTTTGCAGGTGATAATGCTTAAATATTTGCTGAGCTTTTTACCTCTGAAATCGGTGCGGATTGCAACCATGTGCATATCACCCGTGTTTGTGGCAGGGTCACGAAAAGCGGTAACCGTTCCGACATGTTCTCCGTTGTAATCTATGAAAAACACATCTTTATACGGGTCAAGCGGTCTTGAAAGAATGCTTTCGTCAAATGCCTTTTCCGTTGCATCGTCGCCTACGAGCCCGTCTTTGCAGCACTCGACCCAGGCAAGCTTATCCGCTTCGCATTTATAGTTTGAAATCGAATATCCCTCGGGGAGAGGTTCTTCTTTTATCGGTGTTCCGGGAAACCAGTACATTTTAAGCTGTGCCATATTTAACCTCCGTAATCATTATATTGTAAGTATATTTCAAATAAAGAATGTTGTCAAGAGAGGTTTTGAGAGACGGAGCGAATAATTTAATAAAAAAGTAATTTTATTTTAATTGCATTTTAGTTTTTAAAATGATATACTATATAAATATAATGGAATATTTTTCTTCGGAGGATATAAAGATGAAAAAATGTGTGATTATCGGCGGCGGCCCTGCCGGACTTACGGCAGGCTACGAGCTTATGCGTCAGTCAAAGGATTATGAGGTTGTAATCCTTGAACAGAGCGATACTCTCGGTGGAATTTCACGCACCGTTAAATATAAAGGAAACAGAATGGATATCGGCGGACACCGTTTCTTTTCAAAGGACAAGCGTGTTACCGATTTTTGGGAAGAGCTTATGCCCACTCAGGGCGCACCGTCAATGGATGATAAGCTTCTCGGCAGAGAAAAGGCACTTGCAAAGGACGGCCCCGACCCCGATGTTGAGGACAGGGTTATGCTTATCCGCCGCAGAATTTCGAGAATATATTATCTTAACAAGTTCTTTGATTATCCCATCTCAATGAAGCCGCAGACATTTATAAATATGGGCTTTGTGAGAACAGTTAAGGCAGGATGCAGTTATCTCAAATCAACCGTTTCCAAAAAGGAAGAAACCTCGCTTGAGAATTTCTATATCAACCGTTTTGGCAAGGTGCTTTATTCAATGTTCTTTGAGGGTTACACCGAAAAGCTTTGGGGCAGACACCCGTCTGAGATTTCTGCGGATTGGGGTGCTCAGAGAGTAAAGGGTCTCTCGATAATGGCGGTTATAAAGGATATGCTTTCCAAGCTTGTGCCGAATAACAACCGTAAGGTTGAAACATCCCTTATTGAAGAATTTGTTTATCCGAAGCTCGGCCCGGGTCAGTTCTGGGAAACCGTGGGAGAGGAATTCGAAAAAGAGGGCGGAAAAATCCGTTACGGTCATAAGGTTACGGATATAAATACCGCCGACGGAAAAATCGTTTCGGTTAAATGCGGAGATGAAGTTATTGACGGTGATATATTCATTTCGTCAATGCCGGTTAAAGACCTTGTTGCCGGAATGAACGATGTTCCGCACGGCATTTCCGAAATCGCTTCCGGACTTCCTTACAGAGATTTCGTAACGGTGGGTCTGCTTGTCAATAAGCTTGACCTTAAAAACGAAACGGGCATAAAAACGCTCGGAAATATCGTTCCCGACTGCTGGATTTATGTTCAGGATGTGGGCGTTAAGCTCGGCAGAATTCAGGTTTTTAATAACTGGTCGCCTTATCTTGTTGAAGACCCGGTGAATACCGTTTGGGTAGGACTTGAATATTTCTGCAATGAGGGTGACGGCTTCTGGAATATGGGTGAAGAGGAATGCGTTAAAAAAGCGGTCTCCGAGCTTGTTTCCATGGGCGTTATCAATTCTTCAACAAAGATACTTGACAGCCACAGAGAGAGAGTTCAGAAGGCTTATCCGGCATATTTTGACACTTATTCGAGAATGGACGAGCTTGTTGATTACCTTGATAAGTTTGAAAATCTTTATTGCGTGGGCAGAAACGGTCAACACAGATATAACAATATGGACCACTCTATGGCTACTTCGTTTGAGGCGGTTTCAAATATACTCAGCGGAAAGAAAACCAAGGAAAATATATGGAGCGTAAATACCGAGGCGGAATATCACGAGGAAAAATCCGATGAAAAAAAGTCTTAAATTTATCATACCGCTGATAATCGTTCTTTCGGCTTTTGCGCTTGAAACGCTTTTATCGTGGTTCCCGTATTTTGCTTTTATTGCAGGCAAAGAGGGAAACAGATACAGTGTTCTTGACGGCATAAGCAAAACGATTGCGGACGGCTGTTGCGAATTTTCACAGCCGATTGATAAAACCAAAATAAATTCAGTTTCATTTTTCATTTCTCACGGCGAGGAATATAGTGATTTTTATACATCCGTAAGCGTTTATGCTTCTCCCGAAGACGGAGAAGCTTTGAGAAAAATAACGCAGAAAAAGTTCGGAGTATCGGAAACGCCGCAGAAAAAAACGGTTTATCTCGAAACACCGTTTGAAGCTTCGGTGATTATGCTGAAATTTGCGGAAACCGGCAACACTCTGAGCCTTTCCGATGTGAAGATAAATCCCGTGTTTACGGCGGATTTCAATACGCTAAGATTTATATTCATTGCCGTTGCGGCACTGATAATATATTTTGCATTTGCCGATAAAGCCGGCAGAAAACTGCTTTCCGGATTCAGCTTCGGAAATGTTACGGCTGTAACGGTTGTATTCAGCGTGTGTCTCAGCGTGGCGTTTTCAGTTGTGTGCATAACCTCGGACGGCGCAAAAATGGCAGAATATCCTTACGACATCAATCTTGAATATGAAAACCCGTATGTTCAGCAGTTTGATGCTTTTCAAAAGGGACAGCTTTATTTCGACATTGAGCCGGATGCACAGCTTGCGGAGCTTGAAAATCCATATGACCCGATTGAAAGAGGAAATATAAGAGCTTTATGGGACAGAGCGTATTATAACGGAAAATACTATTCTTATTTCGGTACGGCTCCGATATTTACGGTTTATTATCCGTTTTATCTGATAACTGGTTATCTGCCTGCGGAAAGCATTGTTATGGCGGTATTTTCCGTGCTTGCTTCGGCGTTTTTGCCGCTTGCGGTGATGTTCTTATCAAGGCTGATTGATAAGAAAATTTCACCGTGGCTTGCTTCTCTGACCGCAATCGGCACGCTTGGGGCAAGTATGATTTATCTGATACAAAGAGGATATGCACCGTTTTATTATATTGCTTCGCTTGCCGGTACGGCGTTTGCGTCAATGACCGTTTTCTTCACCGTGCTTGCATACGGCAGAAAGAATTATGCGGCGAGAATTATTTCGTTTCTGCTTGCCGGAATAAGCTTTGCACTTTGTCTGCATTCAAGGCTCAATGCGGCACTCCCCGTGGGAATTGTTATTGCCGTATTTGTGATTGCTTACTTCGTAAAATCAATAAAGTCAAAGAAGCTGCCGAGGTTTATCGGAGAAGCGGCGGCGCTCGGAATACCGATTCTTGCGGCGGCTTTGGCGGCAATGCGGTATAACAGCGCAAGGTTTTCGGGTGTGTTTGACTTCGGAACGGCATATCAGTTAACCGTTGCCGATACCTCAACCTACAACTTTTCGCTGAGCGGTATTTTCCCTGCAATATTTCATTATTTTGCACAGCCGTTCATATTGACGGGTGAATTCCCGTATATCGGAATGACCGTAAACCAAATACCGGATATCGGAAAATATGTTTATTCCGATGTGAATATCGGAATTTTTGCAATGCCGTTTATGCTTTCGATTTTCCTTTCAATTCCGGTTTTAAAAAGCAAAAAAACCTCGGTTGTGAGAAAAGCTGTGCTGATAGGTGCGCTTGCGGCGGTGTTTATAACGGCTGTGCTGGACTGCTGTCTCGGCGGCGTTATATTCAGATATACGGCGGATATTGCTTTGCTTTCGGCATTTATCTGTGCAGGAAGCATTTTACAGCTTTGCAGTAATCTGAAGCGTGAAAACAGACTTGATGTCTGCGGTTTGCTTTATAAAGGAACGGGCATTCTTTTCCTTGCACAGTCAGCCGTTACTGCGGCTTCAATGTTTATGTTTGATGCTTATGTTATTGAATATTCTCCCGTGATTTTTGAATATGTCAGAAGCTTTTTTGTGTTCTGGAAATAAGGAGCTTAAATGAAAGAAATAATCAATAAGTATAAAAAAACAGCCTGCCTTGTTGCGGCAGGTCTGTTTGCACTCGTTTCGATAGGAACGGTTATATATTATATTGCTTTTCCGTCAACGGCATATATGCACGCCGACTGCACCGATACACTTCTGTGGGCAAAGGCGAGCATTGACTCGGGAAAGCTTTTTAATCCCGATTTCGGCTATGCAGCGTTGCTTCCGTTTGGAGGAACAACGATTATGATGCCGCTTGTTGCGCTTTTCGGATATACTCTTTCGGCACAAAAAGCAGGCATGATAATCTTTGCTTTTCTGTTTTTTGCGGCGGTATGGTCGCTTTGCATAAGCCTTGATTTTTCGCACGCATTTTCATTATTTATAACCGGTTCAATGGCGGCGGTGCTTGCTTCATCGGAGAAAATGCGTGAAATATTTTATGAGCATGTTCTTTATTACAGCATTTGTATTCTTGCGATATGCGTTTTGATGTCGGTTATAATCGACATATCAAAGAAAAAGAAAATAATCGTTTCGCTTGTTGTGCTCACCGTTTTTACGGCATTATTCGCTCTTGACGGTATGCAGGTGCTTGCAACCGGAGTGTTCCCCGTGCTTTTCGGAGCGGTTATGTATCTTTTGCTTGAAAACAGAAAAATATTCAGCAAAGAAAATAAGAAGCTCATTTTCGGAATTGTATTTATCGGCATAGGTGCGTTAATCGGATTTATCATTCTTCAAATCCTCACAAAAGAAATTAACGCCGGCTATGCGGATGCATATTCAAGCTTCTCGGCAATTGAGGAATGGACAAATAATCTGCTTAAATTTCCTCAGCAGTGGTTTGAGCTTTTCGGCGTTGATGTTATCAGGAGCGAAAAGATATTCAGCTTCCGTTCAATTCTGAATATCATCAGAATTGTAACGGCGACAGCAGTTTGCATTGTTCCGTTTGCAGGGCTGTTCCTCTATAAAAAGCTCGGAAAGGGCTCGAAAATTCTCTTGTTTGCACATTTCGGACTTACGGGAGTAATTCTTTTCGGATATGTTTTCGGAATACTTTCTGCGGCAAACTGGCGCTTAAGTCCGCTTATCTGCACGGGAGTTCTTGTCAGCGCCGCTGTGCTCAACTGCATTAAAGAAAGTCTTTCCGGAAAAAGAATTGTTGCACTTTTCTGTACTCTGCTTATTTTGGCAAGTATTATTCCGATTGCAAATATAATCCGTATGCCGAAAAACGGAAAAGAAGCAAATCCGTATTACGGGATAACTCAGCAGCTTATAAAAAGCGGACTGAAAACCGGGTATGCCACCTTCTGGAATTCGCAGGTTATAACTCTGCTTTCCGATTCAAAATTGCAGGTTGCGAATATTGATGTTAACGAAAACGGAATTTCACCCTGCATGTATCAGACCGATAAAAAGTGGTTTGATGCAAGAGAAGGGGAGGAGAATTATTTTCTGCTTCTCACTCCGAATGAAGTTAACACGGTAATGCAGACTGCGGATTACGATAAATTCAAGCGTATGATGAAAGGCATAATCGTAACGGATTACGGCTTTACGATATTTATTTACGGTTCTCCCGATGTTATTAAATAATAGATATTGTTTATCGGCGGCGGCGCAATGCCTGCCGCCGTTTTTAATATCTCCTTTGCCTTTGAAAAATAAGGGGAAAGGTCGGTTACCTTGCCGTCAAGCTTTTCGGATGTGCTTCCGAGCACGAAAACGGCTTCGTTGTCGCCGATGCAGACCTTTTTTGCGGCTTCATCCGCAGTGAATATGCAGACTGCCGAAAAGGTGAGACTTGCGCAGAGTATAACCGCTATGATGTATTTCCTGAAAATCTTCATTTTAAACCTCGTATTCATCCATAAACGATGCAAGTGCGGCGGCAAGCAGTCTGCCCGAATAACAGGCTTCCTCAAGCGTATTGGCTTCGCTTCCCATTTCTATAAGCAGGCTGAAATGCGTAACATCCATATTGTATTTCTTCTGCGTAAAAAGTAACGGACGCATAATCCCCGGGAACATATCCTCGCATTTTTTCTGAAGCTTAATCGCAAATCCGAGATTATATTCCCAATCGGGGAAATCGGTTATCTTGCCTTCCTCCGCACCTGAAATTATCATCATCTGAGCGGCTTTTTTGCCGTCAATAACCGAAATGGGCTTGATTTTCGCTCCGCTGTCAAGGTCAATTGAATCACGGTGAATATCAATCACTATTTTTATCTGCGGATTTTCTTCAAGTATTTTGTCAATTGTTTTTCTGGAGTGGGGATAAGAGCCGTCGTAATCATCGTCATGGATTGTTTTATCATGGATAACAGTATAACCGAATTTTTCAAGATAATTCGTGATTTCCGTGCCTACTCTCACAACATTCAGGTTTTCATCGTTGCTTCTTGAGGTGGTGCCCTCGGCAAACCAGCTCCTTTCGGTAAGCTCATATGCTTCGGAGGTATGACTGTGAAAAATCAGAACGGCAGGCTTTGATTTATCAATTGAAAGCTCCAGTGGCTGATTTAGCATCTCTTCAATGTTGATTGATTTTGTTTCCGTGATGTTTCTGACTCTTATATTTTTGAAAATATCCGTTGAACCCTTGTCACCGTATGTAACCGAGCGGATGTCGTTTTTCTTTTCGTCATCTTTATGCTTTTCGGTATATTTTTTGATTATTTCAAGAATATCAGCAGGCGTTTCAAGCAAATTTATATCGGTTCGCACTTCGGCCTTTGAAGTGGTATTTTCGGTTGTTGATTCGGCGGTTGCCGATGCTTTTTCGGAAAGCGTTGCCGTTTCGGTTTCTCCTCTGAACATCATCGAAGCGGCGGTGCAGGAGATTTTTTCGGCGTTTTCCGAAACGCAGATACCGAGCATAAGGAGCACCGAAATGAGTATTGAAAAAAGCTGTGTGCTTTTGTCCTTTTCCGTTTTGTTTTTCATTATTATCCCTCGCATTCTTTTTTAACAATATATGCGGGAGAAAATAAAACAGAATACACGGTAAATTATATATGTATTCTTGAAAATCAGGCTGCGGAGTGTTAAAATAACTATATAATAAAATTCAGAGGTGGTCAGTATGAAAATAGGCGGCAGAGATGTCAGACTCGGTATTTCCTTTACCAAATATAAGCCGGAGGACACAAAAAAATTTATTGATGCAGGCTTTGAGTGCTTTGAAATCGGCATTCCCGCCCGTATGCCCGACCCTAATCCTCTTGCGAAATCTCCTGCCGAGAGACGCAGAAATCCTTATACATACGAAGAAGCGCATCGGATTGCTCTTCACGGAGAGGAAGAAAAGCTTGTTGCATTGGTTGAAGAGCTTGCGAAATCCGTGCTTTCATACGGAGATTATATATGGAGCGTTCATCTGCCGTTTGGCGGCGGATGGGATGCCGCTCACGCAGATGAACCCGACCGCACAGATGCCGTTTGCGGACTTAAACGCATAATTGACCTTACTGCCTGCTGGCATCCGTCTGTTTATGTGCTTCATGGCTGTCTTGAGCCGGTATATGATGCGGAGCGTGAAGTAAGAATTTCTCAATGTATAAAATCGGTTAAGGAGCTTACCGAATATGCCGCACGGTACGGAGCGCAGATTGCTCTTGAGGATTTGCCCCGTTCCTGTATCGGAAACTGCACCGCCGAGATGAAACGCATTGTTGATGCTTCCGAAACGCATATATGCTTTGATGTAAATCATCTTTTGAACGACAGTCACGAAAATTTTCTCAATGCTCTTGAAAATAAAATCATCACAACTCATCTTTCGGATTATGACGGAGAGGATGAACGCCACTGGCTTCCCGGTGAGGGAATAGTGCCGTGGAAATTGATTTTTGAAAGGCTTGAGGAGATCGGTTATAAAGGTCCGTATCTTTTTGAACTGAAAGCGGTTGACGGTGTGCCTTACAGCGCCGAAAAAATAATAACCGCCTTTAAATCGGCGGTGGAGAGCTGAAATGAAAATAATTTTTCTTGATATTGACGGCGTGATAAAGGAAGACCGTCAGGGCGTTCCGTTTCTTGATGAAAGCTTTGTCGTTTTAAAGAAAATTGTTGACGAAACGGGTGCGAAGCTTGTTATGTCATCAACATGGAAAACAAAATACAAAGCCTTTGTCGATAACGGATACAAAACCGATATTGAAGATATTCTCATGCTTTATAACGCTCTTTGCAAACACGAACTTTCGATTTTCGATTATACTCCGCTTTTAAAAATCGAGCGTGAGCTTCGCCGCCCTGCTGAAATCAGAGAATATCTGAAAAGTACAAATGATATTGAAAGCTTCTGCATTCTTGACGACAGAGACGAATTTCTCTGGGCAGAGCTCTCCGAAAATCTTGTGCTTACCTGTCTCGGAGCGGATGAAAACGGCGAAAAAACCGCACATCTTTCAGCAGAACATAAGCAGAAAATAATTGATATTCTCGGGAAATGACTTATGAAGATTATACTTATAAGGCACGGTGAAAGCGAAGCAAACGCTTTTAATGCAATAAAGGATAATAAAGATAAAATATTTATCGGCCAATGGAACTGCGGCTTGACGGAACACGGAAAAGAGCAGGCATTAAGATTAAGGGGAGACCCTATTTTTAAAAATGCCGATGCCTTTTTCTGCTCGGATTTGAAAAGAGCCGTTGATACCGCCCGTTTATTGACCGACCGTGATATTACAATTGATAAAAGGCTGAGAGAAAGAAGTCTCGGTATTTTTGAGGGAGAAAAGATTGAAGAAATAAAAAATAATCCGCTCTATTCCGATTACTTCAATAATCCCGAATACAGTCAATTCCGGCACGGTTTTACCGTCAGAGCACCCGGAGGAGAAAACTATTCCGATGTGTGCGAAAGAGTGTCATCTTTTCTGAATAAGCTTGATAAAAATTACGGCAAAATCGTAATTGTTGCCCATTTCTGCGCCATTCGCTGTATTATCAAAACGGTAAAAAATCTGAGCCGTGAAGAAACGCTGAACTTAAAAGTTTATAACTGCGAACCGATTATAATTGACTATAACTTATAATCACACGGTTATCCATCCTATTTCCTTTAACCAGTTTATAAGAAGCTTTGTCCATTGCTTAACATGGTCGGGCGCCCTTAAAATTCCCAATCCGTGCTTGCCGTAGGGGAAAATGTGCATTTCAACAGGAATGTTGTTAAGTCTCAGCGCTCTTGCGTATTCATAGCTGTTTATGACATTAACGCTTGCATCCTCTGCGGTGTGCCAGATGAATGCCTGCGGAGTTGCTTCGCACACATTGGCAACGGGATTGATTTTCGGCGCAAAGGAAAGATTATCTTCACCAAGAAGTTTTTTATAACTGCCCTCGTGCGCAAATTCGTTGCCGTAAGGAAGAATTACGGGGTAGCAGAGAATTTGTGCATCGGGGATGCAATCAATCTTGTCAATTTCGTCAACACCCTCACCGTCTATTGCTTCCTTATAGGTTGCTTCCATGGCGGCTAAATGACCGCCTGCCGATGAGCCCATAACCGCAATTTTTTTCGGGTCAATTCCGAATTTTTCGGCATTCGAGCGCACAAAACGCACCGCACGCCTTGCATCAAGCAGGGGAAGCGGAAAGAAATCGGGTGTAAGTCTGTAATCAACAACAAAAGAGCTTATGCCCTCCGACTGCAAAAATTCGGCATAACCCTT
Source organism: Acutalibacteraceae bacterium (assembly GCA_045627825.1). Classification (GTDB taxonomy): domain Bacteria; phylum Bacillota; class Clostridia; order Oscillospirales; family Acutalibacteraceae; genus CAG-177. Next base: position 32,235 of record JAZQON010000009.1, on the reverse strand, counting down.
GCCCTCATGTTCGGCAAGATGGCTGTAACCTCCGCCGGGAAAGATTATAACCGCTGCATCGGTTTTTTTATTTTCGGCTTCGTAAAAATATATTTCGGTGGAGTGTTCTCCGTTCTTCCAAAGTTTCATGGTATTTCTCCGTTCATTTAATAAAATTTAAATTTTATATGGTAAAATTTGCTGTAATATGATATAATGGCTAAAAATTAAAGCGGAGGTCTTTTTATGGATAAAATAAGACTCGGTGTTATAGGAATAGGCAATCAGGGAAGCAACTATCTCAAAAGTGCGGCCGCAAATGCATTGCCCGAAATAGAAATAACCTGCATTGCCGATATTGACGAAAGAAAATTCGAAAGAGCAAAAAGCTTTCTGCCCGAAGTCAAATGCTTCGGCACGGCAAAGGAGCTTATCGAAAGCGGACTTTGCGATGCGGTTGCAGTTTGCACACCTCATTATTTTCATCCCGAATATGTTATTGATGCTCTGAATGCCGGACTTAATGTTATCAGCGAAAAGCCGGCAGGAGTTTACACAAAGCAGGTTGAGGAAGCCATTGCGGTTGCCGCAAAATCCGATAAAACCTATGCTATGATGTTCAATCAGCGCACTAACCCCGTATATATAAAGCTCCGTGAAATCGTAAAGAGCGGAAAATACGGAGAAATCAGAAGAGTAATCTGGATAAATACCGATTGGTACCGCACTCAGGCGTATTATGATTCCGGTTCGTGGCGTGCCACATGGGAGGGCGAAGGCGGCGGCGTTATGCTTAACCAGTGTCCGCACCAGCTTGATTTATGGCAGTGGATTTGCGGTATGCCCTGCAAAATCCGCTCGGTATGCCGTGAGGGCAAATGGCACAACATCGAGGTTGAAGACGATATAACGATTTATGCCGAATATCCGAACGGGGCAAGCGGAATATATATCGCATCAACCGGTGATTACCCCGGCACAAACAGATTTGAAATCACCATGGAAAAGGCAAAGGTTATTTGCGAATATGATGCCGAAAAGGGAGATTTTGTAATCAAAATCTGTGAAATCAGCGATAATATTGCCGAATTTACATTCAGCGCAGAGGGCGGATTTGAAAAGCCGAAGCAGAACTGGGTTACCGTTGACCTCCCCGTGGGAAAGCAGTCAAACAATCACGAAATCGTTCTCAACGCCTTTGCCGCTCACATTTTAAGAGGTGAACCGCTTATTGCAGAGGGCCCCGAGGGAATAAACGGTTTGACGATTTCAAACGCCGCATTCCTTTCCGCATGGCTTGATAAGGAGATAGAAATTCCGTTTGATAAGGATTTGTTCTATGACCTGCTTCAGAATAAAATAAAAAATTCGACATATAAAAAGAACTTGCATGAGCAGGTTCAGGAGGATATGAACTCCACATATTAAATTATATCGTTATAAATATTCAAAGCATCATCAAAAACCGTGAATACCGCATTATAACCCTCGGCAATTCTGCCGAATAAGTCAAGTCCCATTGCTTTTGCGGGAGTTTCGGTGAGCATTTTAACGCTGTCGGCAAGGCTTATCCCCGAGCCGACGGCGGTTTTTATAAGAATATCCGCAGTTGCAATGCTTCCCGCAAAGGCACTGCAGTCAATGAGCTTTGCAACTCCGTCTTCAATGAAAAACGGTACAGGGCAATCGGTATATTCTTTTCCGTCAAGCTCTTCGCCGAGACCGCCGGGACGAATGGCATCGGTGATAAGGCACACTTTCTCCGTTCCCTTGATATCAACTATCATTTTGAGCAGTTCAGGCGGAAGATGCTTTCCGTCGGCAATGGTTTCAACGAACATATCTTTAAGTAGATATGCCGACTCAATAACTCCGAGTATGCGGAAACCGCTTCTTCTTGTGATGGTTGAGGTGCAGGAATAAAGGTGAGTTACAAGCTTACAGCCGCCGTCAAAAGCGGCTTTTACATCCTTATATTCGGCGGCAGTGTGTCCCATTGAGGGGATGATGCCGCTTTTTTTCATAAATTCAAGAAAACTGCCGTCGTCATTTTCGGGAGCATAAGTCCAGCGCCCGATAAGACTTCCGAAGCGCTCAAAGAGCATTGTATATTCCGCTTTGTCCGGTGTTCTGACGGAATTCGGGTCCTGAGCGCCGCACATTTCGGGAGAAAGATAAGGTCCCTCAAGGTGAACGCCCGGGATAATCATCCGGCATTCGTCAGCCGATTTTTCTATCGCTTCAAGCGCCTTGATAACGGTATCCGTATCCGATGCCGAAATCGTTGGATACATAATCCTTGTGCCGTGTCTATAATGAACGGCGCACGCTTTTTTAACCGCTTCTTCCGTGCCGTCAATAAACTCCGCACCGTCACCGCCGTGGCAGTGAATATCAATGAAGCCGGGGGAGATGTATTTTCCGCCGAGACTGATTTTTTCGCCGCTTATGCTGTTTTTCGGAACAACTGCTGATATTTTTTCGCCATCGGTAATAATGTCAAATCCGTCTTTTATTGTTCCGTCCGAAACAATACGGCAGTCCGTGATTATTTTTTTCATAATATTTTTTCTCCGCTGTCGCTGTCGCAATACATTATTGCACCGCCGTGACGGCGCATGATGGTTGCAGGGCAGTTTTCCGATATTTCTTCATTAACCGTGCGCCATACCGCTTCGGCTTTCGTTTTCGCAGGCACAACGCAGAAAAGAAAATCTGCCGAGAACATCTGCGGAACGGTAAGAGTGAGAGCATATTCGGGTACATCGTCAAAGGCCGGAAAACAGCCGTCGTGTACCTGCTGCATACGGCACACATCGTCAAGCTTAACTTTTTTTATTCGCTTTGTATCGTTGAAATCCGCAACTCCCGGGTCATTAAAGGCAATGTGTCCGTTTTCGCCTATGCCGAGACATATGATATCAATATGTTCCTTTTCGAGAAGCTCTGCATATGCTTCGCCGTAATCAGAAATATATTTTACGCTTTTGAAACTGACCTTTCCGAAAATATGGTCATAAAGATATTTGCCGAAGCTCTGCGGATGCTCCTTGGTAAGTCCCACATATTCATCCATATGAAAAGCGTTAATTCGTTCCCACGGAATATCTTTTTTGCAAAGCGATTCAAGCATATCGTTCTGTGACGGAGCCGCCGCAAAAACCATATTGATTGTCTCTTTGCTTTCAAGAAGCTGTTTGATACATATCGCCGCTTCCTCTGCGGCACATTTTCCCATTTGGGTTCTGTTTGCGAAAACTTTAACCTTTAAGTTATCTTTCTTTATTTCTTTTAATAATCCATTCATTCCGATACCTCCGCAGAAGTTTGTATTATAAGCGTCTGTCTTGTTGCTTCAAGCATACCGTGAGTATATTCTGCGCTGTCAATTTTGCCGGATACCGCCGATGAAAATTCTTCAAGCATTGTTTTCTCGGGCTGAACCGGCGGAAGTGTTATCACTTCACCGTCTTTCGGATAAAAAGTAACACTGCCGGTATTTTCGCCGAAATCGAGCATTCCGAGACTTCCGAAAACTCTGAAATGCCAGTAAGACGGGTGAGTATAGCCGTGTGCATTCGGTGCGCTGTAAGAAACATCGGCAATAACTCCGGTACCGCTTTCAAGGGTCAGCATAAACTGGGCGCTGTCCTTAAAGCAGGGCTTTTCATCCGCATAAAAATTCCATTCCCTTGCGGCGTTGACTTCCTTTATTTTGCTTCCGGTCATAAGTCTCACAAGGTCAATTCCGTGCACGGCGATATCGTTGATAACTCCGCCGTGCTTGCCGTCTTCAAAATACCATTCGGGGCGTTTGCCGTAAAGCAGAGGATGTTCTCCCTCAAAAATTATGTTGTTGACTTTTCCGATAACTCCGTTTTTTATCGCCGTTACCGCACCGAGAATATCCGGGCTTTGGCGCAGGCTGAATAAAACGCAGACGGTAAGTCCTTTTTCTTTTGAAAGCCGTTCTATTTTCTCAAGCTCGGCAAGCGAGGTGCAGAGCGGTTTATCCGAAATAATGTTTTTGCCTGCTTCAAGAGCCTTGATAATCAGCTTTCCCCGTGCGCCGTAATTTGCACCTATGGCAACGGTATCGGCATTGCCGTTATTCAAAAGACTTTCATAATCGCCGTGAGTGAATTCAATACCCTTTTCGGCGGCGATATTTCTTGCTTTTTCGTCAGGCTCCCATGCTCCTGCAATTTCAAAAAGATTGCTTTCCGCAATTTCTTTATAAATCCCGATAATGTGGGAATGCTCAAAGCCTGCAAATGCAACTCTGTTCTTTTTCATTAAATCCCCTCCGCAGTGATATTATACAATATTTTCCGTGCATTTTACAATACCGATTGAAATTATTTATTTCCCGTGATATAATCAAAAACGAAAGGGGATATAAGAATGAAAAATTTCAAAAAGGTTCTATGCATTGTTTTTACGGCGGTTCTGATATTCGGCTCGGTGTGCACTCCCGTATTTGCCAAAGGCAAGACAGAGCTTAAATTCAATGATGACGGAAAGTTCCGTATTATGCACATAACCGATACGCATTTCACCGATTTTCCTTTTGAAGAGTCAATTGCATTTATAGAAAAGGCTCTTGATGATTATAAGCCCGATTTGGTGATTTTCGGCGGAGATAATGTCAAGGGCTGGTTTGCCACTTCAATGCAGCTCGGCGTTAAAGCCGCCATTGATAAGCTTGTTGCTCCGCTCGAAGAAAGAAACATCCCGTTTTCGTTCACCTACGGAAATCACGATTGGGAAACCTATCTCTGTCCGAAGATTATGCAGAACGGGATGTATTCCGCTCACGAAAACTGCATCATGCCGAATGGTTACAGCACCTTGTTCCGTGCAGGAAACGGAAATATTCTGATAAAGGATTCAAAGAGTGCAAAGGATATTTTTAATCTCTGGCTTTTTGATTCCGGAACAAAATTCAAAACCGGAAGCACATATGTTGAGTCGGTTAATTCCGTTCAGCTTGACTGGTATAAGAGAACAAGTGAAAAGCTGGCAAAGAATAACGGCGGCAGGGTTATTCCCTCATTTGTTTTTCAGCATTTTCCCGTTTGGGAGATAACAAAAATATTTGACGAAGCCGAGAGCAATATTATGTGCGGTGAAAAAGCCTATACGCTGAAACCGGGTATTACAGACGGAATAACAAACGGCGTTGCGGGCACGCCTAACGAAAGAATGGTAACTCATCTGAATAAAACCGTTGAAATTCCCACCGAGAACAGCGGAGAATATTCGGCGTGGGTTTCTCAGGGCGATGTTATCGGCGCATTTTTCGGTCATTCCCATGTTAACGATTACTGCGGCATTACCGATGACGGAATTATTCTCGGCGCAACCTTGTCGGCAGGCGGCTTCAATATTTCTTCACGCTTTGAGAATGAAAACGGCAAAACGGTTGAAGCAAGAGGACTTCGTATAATCGACCTTGATGAAAATATTCTTCTTGACGAAGCAAAGGACAATACCGAAGCGGTTTCAACATTCTCGGTTTATTACAGCGATTATTTCACCGATTCACTCGAAAAATATCCGTCAAAATACAAGGAATATGACGAACATGATTTCGGAGAATGGTTCAGAATAGAATTCGGATATTTTATTGAATTTCTGTTTGCCGTATTTATGAAATAATATATTAAACAAAACCGTCGGTTGCCCGACGGTTTTGCTTATTTCCCGAATATTTCAGCCAATGTGTCGGGTTCTGCTTTGGGCGTTCTGTCCATATGCAGAAGCCCGTTTGTTTCCTGATAAACATCGGTGAGCTGGGTATAGCAGTAGCCGCAGAATGAGGGCGTTTTTCGAATGCTTTCAACATCGGATTTTATATCCGCAACAAATTTTTCAACGCTTTCGGCAGGTGCATTATATCCCCAACCATCTGAGCCGTCAATGCGTTTTCCGCCGAATTCCGTGAGCATAACGGGCTGACCGCCGTAGCTTTCACCCGTTGACAGATACGGGTGCCCGGTTCTTGCCGCACCCGAATTGAAGAAATCCGTGTCCGAATAATATCCGGAAAGCTTTTCATCGAATTTGCGGTAATCGTGAACGCCGCATATATCGGTCGGAAATACATTTTCCCAGCCGTCGTTTGAACTTATCGGGCGTGACGGGTCTTTCCGTTTGCACAGATAATATATCTCCCTCACGAAATCCGCCTGACGATTATCGCCGAGAAGACTGCGCAGACCCCAGCTTTCGTTAAACGGAACCCAGGCAATTATGCACGGATGGTTTTTGTCTCTTGCGATAAATTCGTTCATTGTCTTTTCAGCATCGGCGCAGGCGTATTCGGTAAAACCGTAAAATGATGGGAGCTCACCCCATACCAACAATCCGAGCCTGTCTGCCCAATAGTAATATTTCGGGTCTTCGATTTTCTGATGCTTTCTTGCGCCGTTAAAGCCGAGCCTTAAAGTCCATTCAACATCGTCTTTAAACAATAAATTGTTTTTCGGACGGTAAATTCCATCCGTCCAGTATCCCTGGTCAAGAAGCATTCGCAGGTAAAGCTGAGAATTGTTAAAATATATTTTATCTTTTGCCGTGTTTACTTTTCTTATTCCGAAATATGCTTCAACCGTGTCGGCTCCGTTTTCTGTTTCAAGACGGAGAGAAACATCAAAAAGATTGGGATGTGTAGGCGACCAGGTGTATTTTTCCTTGTCCTTCATTCCGCAGTCCTCAAATGCAATGAGAAATTTTGCGCTTCTTCCGTGTACGGACTGACGGGCGCTCATATATTCTTCACCGTTTTTTGAAAACTCATATGAAAGATAACCGCTTACGCTTTTATCAAATGTAACTTCTGCGGTGACAGAATGAGAGTCAAAATCGGTTACGAAATTCACATCTTTTATGTAGTCATTACCCGTAAATTCAAGCCATACCTCCTGCCATATTCCGGTAACTGCGGTATAATGACAGCCCCACGGCTCGCCGTCCCATATCTGTTTCCCTCTGACGGAATCTGGACGAAATTCATCAAGAACGCATACGGTGATTTCGTTTTCGCCGTTTTGCATAATTTCGCTCACATCGAAGCAGAACGGCGTATATCCGCCGCTGTGGCTTCCGAGAAATACTCCGTTGAGCCATATCTCGGCATCGTGGTCAACCGCACCGAAATGAAGAAGTGCGGTTTTTTCGGATTTTTCGGCTGTGAAGCGCTTTTTATATATTACCCTTTCGTGCTTTTCATCCGAACCTATTCCGCTTGCTTCGCTCTGATAGGGGAACGGAACGCATATTTCAAGAGGGAGCTCGGCACTTTCTCCGAGTTTCTGCTTTCTGTAATATTTTCCGTCATCATCAAATGCAAACTGCCATATGCCGTTAAGTGATAAATAGTTTTCTCTGATAAAATCAGGTCTCGGATATGCCGCTTTTTCTTCAATTTTCATTTTTACATTCCTCCGTGAAAAGAGCTGAAAGATATTTTCCGAACTGCGGTGTCCACCATTCACGGTAACCTTTGATATTCGGATGAACACCGTTTGACATATATGCTTTATAATCTTCCGCACTTACGCCGTTCATTTCTTCGCTGTTCCATAAATCAAGCACGCCGATATTATGCTTATCCTTTATTTTCAGAAGAAGGCAAACCATTTTTTCGTAGTATGCGCTGTCATATTTCGTTCCCGTATAGAAAACAACGGGACAATTCCATACGGCTTTCGCATAGAGAATAATATATTCGATTGCGCCTGCAACGGTTTTTGTATCAAAAGAACCCGTATCGAATGAATCCGATATTTCCCCGAGCGGAATTTGCTTTCTTGCATCGTTGGTTGAAAGCTGGCAGACGAATACATCTGCTTTTATGCTTTTATCAATTGTTTTCATTCTGGAGATATAGGATGAGCTGTCATTATCGGCAAGGGTAGTGCCAGAAACGGCATTCTTAACCGAAATAATGCCATAATCTTCTTCAAGGCAGTCCGCAAATGAAATTCCGCCCGAAGCAGAGCCGTAAGTTACCGAACTTCCGAGAAAAATTACTGTTTTTCCTTTTAAGAAATTTTTACCCACCGAACCGCCTCCGAATGTGTTTCTTTTACAATATTACCACATATTTTATCAGATAACAATATTTCATTGACAAAATAAATTGCGTTTGATAGACTTGTTTCAGAGGTGAAAAGAAAATGCAGAATTTATTTATTATTCTGACGGTCAGCATCGCTTTAAGCTACGGCTGGGGTATGCGTGGCTCTCTGATAGGCTCTGAAAGAGGAGCCGTTCTTCCGGGTGCGTTGCTCGGAATGTTTCTTGCTTTATTCTCGGGCAGTGAGCTTGTTGCCGAAAAGTTTTATATTTTTGCGGCGGCCGGAGCTGCTTCAATGGCTTACGGCGGAACACAGACCTACGGTCAGACATTGGGCTTTATTGTTCACAGGGGAAAGCCCGATTATAAACCATCACTCGGATATGCCGGAGTTGCGCTCAAGGGCGGATTGTGGCACGGAATAAGCGGTGCGGTTATCGGAATTATGTTCAGTGCGGCAGGCGGCGAATATTACAGCCCTCTTGCAATCGTTGTATTTTTTGCGCTAATTCCCGTTATGCAGGGTATAGGCGAGCTGATTTTCAACAGTCCGTATAAGCCGGATGAGGGAAAATTTCCGAAAATATATTTTTCCATTGACAGGCGTGAGGAATGGGGAGGAAATGCGGTTACTCTTCTCGGACTTCTCATATTCACCCTTGTTCATAATGATTATTATTCGTTCTTCTTTGCCGTAACGGGCATACTCGGCGGTGCGGCAGGCTTTGCTTTCGGAATGGTGCTTTATGATTTCGTTAATCATCCGATGAAGAACGGCAAATACTTTTTCGGCAAATTCAACGATGCCGTCAGCGGCTGGAAAATAATGGAGATTACCTTCGGAGCGGTTGCCGGAATTTTCTTTGCGGTATATTTTGTTGCCACAAAAAATACGATGCTTGCAGAACGCATTAATATGATTGAAGCAAACGGCGGAATATGGAATCCGCTCGGAGATGCTTCAAATGTAATTGCGTGGGTTTGCGCCGCATTGGTAATTCTTGTTAAGCCGGTTGAGCTTTTTGAAAAAAAGATAACATCTCACGCAGTTGATATTATTCAGCGCCCGTTTGTTTTTGTAATTCCGATGATACTTGCGCTCCTCGGCAATTCTCTGAGCGCTCAGCTTACGGCGTTTTCACTCATTGTATATTTTGCCGCCGAAAAGACCGTTTTTGACCGCATAGACAAATTTAAAAGCAAAGCGGTTAAAGCCACGGTTATTACGGCGTTTACGCTGATAACGGTTATTTCGGTTGTGTGTCAGGCATTCTTTGAACTGCCGGAAATTGCTTATATCCTGATGTACACTTTATACTACATTGTTGCAAACTGCATTACGACAAAGCATTACGGCAAAACGCATATATCCGTAACATCATATTTTCTGCTTCAGACGGTATATCTTGTTGCGGTTACACTTTGCATATAAGGAAGAGGAGATTGAAATAGAACGCATTTATAACGATATAAGCATCGGAGCAGAAGTGCCGTTTAAGCTTCTTCATGCGGCGGATATACATATCAACTGTCCGGACGAAACGGACGAGGAAAGAATAATTCAGCTTGCCGAAAAGAGAAGAAACAGATACCCGTTTTCGGAAAATGTTCTTTCCGAAATAAAGGTAATATCGGAAAAAGAAAATGCACTTCCCGTTATTACGGGAGATATGACGGACTGCTTTTCGCACGGAAGCGCAAAGAAAATAAAGAGCTTTACCGACGGCACGGAATGTCTTTTCGTTGCCGGAAATCACGATTTCAGGATTTTCGGCGGAATGGAATACGATGTTCCGTCAAGCCGTGAAAAAAATCTGGAAGCCGTTGCTTCGCTTTATAAAAATGATATCAGATTTTTCTCGAAAACAGTAAACGGCATTAATATAGTCGGAATTGATAACGGATATTACCGCTTTGAGGAACATCAGCTTGAGCTTCTGAAAAAGGAAACCGAAAAGGGCTTCCCGATAGTGCTTGCCATGCATGTTCCGCTTTATACTCCCGAATGCTATGATTTGATGATTACGGAAAAGAGAAGATATGCAAGCCTGGTTTGCGTTCCCGATGAGAAAATGAAAATTTATCCTCCCGAGCGCTATGAACAGCAGAAAGAGGATAAAATCACACGCAAAATGTATGATTATATCCTCTCGCAAAATCTTATTAAGTTTGTTATCTGCGGCCATGTGCATAAAAATTTTGAAGCCGTTTTGCCGTCGGGCATTCCTCAGCTAATCACGGGAACGGATACCGCAAGAATAATCAACATAACCTAATCCAATCAATTATTGTTTTCACCCTTGAGAATATCGCTGTACCATTCAGCGCCGCCCTCACTCATAAAGTGAACGGGTGTAAACGGGTCCTGACAGTTATAGGCATTTTCGGGCAGAACAGCTCCCGTATTATCCCTGATAATCATTCCGCCGCCGTGGCCGCCCTTATCGTGTATAAGCTCCTTAACCGCACCCGGAAGCATAACATTGTCGCTGATAACGCAGTGTGCGCATTCCTCGGTGATTATGCCGTAAAACGGTGATATTCTTCCGTTTCGCCCGTCATCCTTCCATATGCCGAAGGTGTTGGCATTAACGGTGATTCCTGCCGCACGGTGCATATAAATATGGCAGTCACGCTCGGAATAAGGCTCTGCTTCCTTGCCGCTTCTTACGAAGTTATTGCCCGTAACCGTAATTGCGTAGGGCATAACGGTATGTGTTTTTTTGAGCCTTTTATGAAAATTCGGAGCCGCTTCGATGATTATTGAGGGACCGTATGAGCGGTCAAAATAATTGCCCGTGATATTGTATCTCATACCGCCGCTCAGGCGCAGACCGCAGTCTTTGTTCCATTCAATGCGGTTTGAGGTGAAATTAACAGCGGAGTTCCAGGTATCGCCGCCGAAGCCTGCTTTTCCGTTGAACGAAAACCAGTTGTCAACGATGAATGCGTCACAGCCGTCAAGATACATTCCGTATCCGTCATTTTCGTTAAACTGCGATTTGCGCACGCTCACAGCCCATGCACCCTCGGCATGAAAACCGTCACCCGTGCAGGCACGCACCTGGCAGGTGTCAATGCGCAGAGAATGTTCACCGTATGTAATGTGTCCATCTCTGTTCATAAAAATTCCGTGCAGATTTTTTCCGGCTTTTTGTCCGTCAATTGCAACGCCGATAAGTGTTGCTCCGAGAGCATCGGAAACATCGAGAACGCAGTTTTGCTCTTCACTTGCGGGAATAAGAACGGTTTTTCCGGGCTTACGGTATGACCAGGTTGCCTGCGCTCTGATTTCCACGGCGGCAGGCACTTTAATCACATCGGTGCGGTATGTTCCGGCCGGCAGAAACAGAGTTTTTCCCGTTTCTGCGGCTTCCTGAGCCGCTTTGCGTATTGCGGAGGTATCATCGGCGATGCCGTCTCCCTTGGCGCCGAACTGCTGAGGTGTAACAAAATATAAATCCATAATTCAACCTCCCGAAAAATATAAAAAGGGGATATTCATATGTTTGAAAAGGAAAATAAGCTTGAAATTTTTTATATCCGCCATGCAGATGCAGATACGGGCGCAACCGATGACCGTGACAAATGCGACAGAGATATAACCGAGCTCGGAGAGCTTCAGCTTAAATATCTTGCAAAGAGATTTGAGGGCGCAAAGTTTGATGCCGTGCTCTCAAGTCCGCTTGTGCGCACCGTAAAAACAGCGGCGGCAGTTGCAAATGCTCTTGAGGATAAGCCCGTTATAGAAATCGTTCCCGACCTTATCGAAAGGGGAGCGACCCCCGGTTACAGCGGATGCAGTATTGACTATCTGAAAAAATATTATCCAAATCTTAAAATGTGTGAGGATAAAATTTACGGCGGAGAATTCTGGAACGAAACCAAAGAGGATACGCTCAGAAGAGCCGGGGCAGTTACCGAATATCTCATAAACCGTTTCGGCTACAATAAAAAAATCATTCTTGTCAGCCACGGCGTATTCGGAATAAACTTTTATCAGGCGGCAATGGGCATAGAGAATGAATATAATTTCAGGATGACCACATTCAATACGGCGGTAACAAAGCTGAAATTCACATCTGACGGAGTAAGGCGCATTTCTTTTCATAATGATGCTTCGCATCTGCTTCCGATTATGCCAGATTTTCAGTATGACATCTGATAACCCGATTTTGTTATACTGTCCGTTTTTGCGGCAATGCAGCTGTTTTAATTTAAAATAAAATATGACTGAAAATACAAAGCCGCCGGATTTGGCGGCTTTTCAAAATTTCTGAAACTTATTTCTTCTTTTTCATCTCAACAAGCTCTCTGTAACTGATGAGCTTGATTCCGTTATCCTCAAAATACTTGTGTGTTACGGGGTCTTTCATGAGAAGATATTCCCAATAGCGGCGCTTCCATGAGCCGGTTATTGCCTTGATTTCATCGGTATCAAGAGCCGGATGAATGAAGGTTTCGGTTATACCCTCGGGAATCTGACCGTGGAAACGGAGAAATTCATCTCTGAATTCTTCATAGGTTTCCTTGCCTTTAAGGCTCTTAACCTGGTCGGTGAGGATAAGATAATCGGGAGTATAAACCTTATAAAGCTTGCTCAGAACGCCCGAGAAGCGGCAGAAGAATTTATAAAGTCCGAGAGGAACTCCGTCCGGGCAGAAATCATCCTTCGGAGTGGTGCACATACGGAACGGATAACCCTTCTCTTTGCATACCTTGAATACCTTCGGAAGCATGAGATATTTGCCGTTCATACCGTAAAGCGAGCCCATATGGTTATCAACCTGAACGGGCTTCATACCGAGATTTTCGGCTTTCTCAATCTGAGCCTTAACCTCGGCGATTGATTCTTTATAGTTGCAGTGAGCCTCAAAATCTTCGTTTTCCGGCCACATTCTGCCTTCTTCGTTGCGGATTGTTTTGCCGTCGGTGAGCGGACCCCAGGGCCAGCGTGCTTCCCATTCATTGGTAAGCGTAAGATGAACGCCGATTGCATACTGCGGATTCTCAACCGAGAATTTTACGGCATCCTCGGCATAGCGGCAGGGCATCATAATTGTTGAGGAAAAAACCTTTCCCTCACGGAAAAGCTCCATGATTGCATCGTTAGCCGCTTTGCACATTCCGAAATCGTCTGCATTGATTATTAAATATCTCTGTTTCATTTCACTGCCTCTTTCTTTTTAATACATTTATTTTAACATATTTTTCCGATTATTTCAATAGGGCTTAATCTTCGTCACCCTCAAATTCCGAAAACAGGTCATCCGTTTCAATCGTTTTTTCTTCGGGAATTTCTTCCTCCGGAGCTTCTTCGATAACCTCTTCGACGGGGGCTTCCTCGATAACCTCTTCAACGGGAGCATCCTCGATAACCTCTTCAACGGGAGTTTCTTCGATAACCTCTTCGACGGGAGCTTCCTCGATAACCTCTTCAACGGGAGTTTCTTCGATAACCTCTTCGACGGGGGCTTCTTCGATAACTTCCTCAACGGGAGTATCGTCAATAACATTGTTAACCGTTTCTTCGGGAGCAAATACGCTTTCGAATTCGGTTACGGGATTTTCAACGGCGGAAGCGGCGGGTTTCGCTTTTTTCTTTCTCTTAAGTGAGAAAATTATTCCCGCAAAAATCAGCGCAAGTGCCGTGAAGCCGGAAATTGCCGCACCGAGAATGAGACCTTTCTGACGGAATTGAAGCTCAACCGTGTGTTCGCCCTTTGCAATGTTGAAGCAAAGGTAAGCATCGGCAAGAGCCACATAATCTTTTTTATCTATTTCTTTGCCGTCAACTATGACTTTCCAGCTTTCGTCATAGGGAATTGAGGTGAAGAAAAGTCCGTTTTCGGCGGCATTGACAGTTCCTTTTATATCGGTTGCGGTAAACGATGTAATATTAAGCGACTGCGCCTGAAGCTTTTTATATGCTTCGTCAATTGCGTAATCGTTAACATAATAGGGATAGAAATCAATATAGCCGTAGTCCGATTCCTCGTCAATTGAAATCAGAACCGTTACTTCTTCATCGGGCTTTACTATGCCGAGGTCGTAAATATACGGGTCTTCTGTGTTTTGCACGAAGCTCTTTTCATCCTTTGTTATAGTTATTTCGTCAAATTCCTCCGAGTTCACATAGAGATAACAGTGCTTTTCAAGCGGAACGGTGAGGATAAATGTCAGTTCACCCAGTCCGGGCTCGGTCTTGTTGAAATAGAGGTCTCCCGTATCAAATCCGGCGGTTATTTCATCCATATTGTAATATCTTACATTGCTGAAATCCATAAGCGCAAAAGCATCGGAAACACCGGCTGAATATTCAAGCCAATCGCTCTGAACGGTAAACGGATTGTTAAAGCCGGTGTACCATTCTTTCAGAGAACCGTTAACAGCCATACCTATCGGGAGACTGTATTTATTTTCATATGCCGTGAATTTTCCCTGCTCGGCAACCTTGGTATAATAGTCGGCGGAAACATCAACATTGTCGTTGTTATCAACGATGTACTTAAGCGAGTGCATCATATTATAAACGGGTGTCTGAAGATTATAGGTGTAGCTGTTGATATAGTTGCCTTCAAGTCCGAGGTCACTCTGAACATTCGACATTTTTTCATAAGCCATTGATGAAAAAGTCGAAATTCCGTTGTAGCCGAACCATGCAGGGTCCATTCTTGCACGGTTATAGGTAAGCTCCATACGGTAGTTACCGTTGCCCTCAAGCTTGTCAAGCTCTGATTTAACGGCTCTGAAATCGGAATAATCGCCTACGAAATTTTTCTTCGGCTGGTCCATGCTGTAACGGTCGGTATTACTGCACGCAATTTCACCTATAACACAGCACAGAAGCAGAACCGCAACTGCCGTATCCTTGTATCTCTTGTCCTTTGAAATATAGAAAACGAGACAATAAACGATTGTGAAAACGATGCTGATTATAACGGTTATATCCTCAACATTCTTCGAACCGATTTTCTGAATAAGAATTATCGCACCTATCAGACCTACTCCGGCTCCGAGAATCTGCCTGCCGGTAAATTCATTCAGCCTTGTGAACGCCTTATATGCCAGGGTCAGCAGAATAAATGAATACATAAACGAGAAACGGTAAGGCAGGTCGTTGGGATAGTGGAAGCCGTGCCAGACATAATTGAGGATGTTTATATTAAAGCTGAAATAAATAATTCCGAGAAGCGCAACATTCGAAACCTTTTCCTTGAGAGGAACGCTTTTTGTGAAAAGATAGAGCGGAACAAGAACGAGAGTTGCTATGCCGCAGTAAACATTCGGCAAAACATCGTCACCGCTGCTTCTGATTGTCGGCGTAACGCTTGCAAGGTGATTTGCAAGAAAATCAAATATTGCGTAATACGAATTATAGGTGTCAAGCTCCGGCATTGTGCCCGAGGTTGCGGAACAGCTTTTAAGAATAAAATAAGTCGGTATCAGCGCAACGGCAACAAGGCAGGCGGCGGCAATGCTCGAAACCGCAAAAAGAAAACCGCTCCTTAAAAAGATGTTGCCTTTAAGCTTCTGAGAGAATTTGTAAGTCTTTTCTCCGTTCTCGTCAAGAGTGAACGGGGTATCGTCATAAAGCGACGAAAAATCGTTGACACCGAAGAAATACACAAGAAAATAAAGCACGGAAAAAATGCAGGTCATATAGCCCATATAATAATTGGAAACGAGAGTCAGCGCAAGAAAAGCTATATAGCATTTCGGATTTCTGTGACGGATTATATTTTCAATGCCGAAAATGACCATCGGAAAATATACCATGGAGTCAATCCACATAACATTCCAATAGTATGCCACGAAATATCCGCACATGGCATAAAGTATGCCGAACGCCGCCGTGGTAAGGTCGTGCCTTTTCTGCGATTTTTTAAGGTACAGAGTGAATGAAGCCGCCGCAAATGCCGCCTTGATAAGAATCATTCCGGCAATGGATTCGGGCATATTCTCGTGTCCGAGAAGAAGTATCAGAATTGCGGACGGGCTTGAAAGATAGTTAAAGAAATTTCCGAGAAACGGACCGCCCAGACCCGTTCTCCACGAATATATAAAGCTTTCGAGATTTGTTACTCTGTCGTAAAACTCGGCAAACAACGGACCGTACTGATGATACATATCCATTCTGAGTATGCTTTTTCCGCCGAACGGGAAAAGGTCATAGCAAAAATAAACAAGCATCATTATTCCGACCGTGCACAGCAGAGAAATCCAGCAGTATCGGTTATCGACGAAAACTTTTTTTATTAAAGACGGTTTTTTTGCACCGTCAGACGGAAGTCTTGACATATAAAATCCTCCGGTTGGTAATATTTATATAAAATTACTATATCATAATTTTTACGCCTTTTCAAGTGAACAATCTGTGAAATTTGAGAAAAGCGTTCTAAAAACGGACAGGCGAAAATAGTATGTAGGGAAGCGGAGGGAAAATTACGGATAACGAAAAAAGATTTGAGCTTGTTATTTCAAAGCTTACGGAAAGATTTTATTCGGCTCTTTCGGACTGTGACGAAAAAGAGCACATAAGAGAACTGAGGTTCAGAAGCGGAAAAGCGGCGGTGGTTGTGACCGATAACGGCATACGCTTCATAAATTCAAACGGCAGGCTGACGGGGATTTATTCTCAGCTTGTTATGAAAACGGATGCTCCGGAGCTTCGGGAAATATTTCTCCGTCTTTGCGGCTATTCGGTTCATTCGTTTACCGAGTCGGTAAACAGAGGATATATAACCGTTGACGGCGGACACCGTATCGGGGTAGGCGGAACTGCCGTAACCGAAAACGGAAGGGTTATTTCTGTTCGGGATATCGAATGCCTGAACATCAGAATAGCCCGTGAGATAAACGGTGCGGCGGATGAGGTTTTCAGCCGGTGCCTTGCGGACGGACTTACCTCTCTGATAATTGCCGGAGCGCCGTCAAGCGGAAAAACCACCGTTTTGCGTGACCTTGCAAAACAACTTTCGGGCAATCAAAGAGGAATATTTGCAAAGGTGTTTGTCTGCGATGAAAGAGGGGAGCTCGGCGCTTCGTTCTGCGGCGAAACGCAGAATGACCTCGGCGAAAACTGCGATGTGATAACCGCTTATCCTAAAGGTGAGGGTATTATGGTTGGGCTTAGAGCATTTTCTCCCGATGTTATCATCTGCGATGAGGTTGCCACCGATGAGGAAATTTCGGCGGTTGAATGCGGAGTTAACAGCGGAGTGAATTTTATTCTGAGCATTCATGCACGCAGTGAAGCCGAGCTCAGGTCAAAGCCGCTGCTTAAAAAACTGCTTTTGACGGGAGCCTTTGACAGAATTGTTTTGCTTTCCGATAAAAAAATATGCGGCATTGAAAAAATATTCGGGGCAGGTGATTTGCTTGTTTAAAATAATATCGGCGCTTTTGATTCTTGCCGGGTTTGCCTTTGCAGGCAAAGCGGCAGCTGATGAACAGCGTTCAAAATGCGTTTCGGAAAAGAAAATATTATCAATGCTTACGGCGGTGGAAAACCGGTTAAGGTCGGCAAGAATGCCGCTCGGTGAGCTGATTTTATCGCTTGCTTCGGAAAACGGCAGACCCCGGTTTATAACGGAGTGTGCAAATAAAACGGCAAAAGGAATGCCGTTTCCGCAGGCGTGGGAAAAGAGTATTTGCGAGGATGAAAACCTTAAAATGCTCAGCATAAAAGATGCTCTTCTCAATCTCGGGGCACAACTCGGAACGGCTGATATCGAAACACAGCTTTCTGCTGTGGCTTACTGCAAAAGCGTCGTCACGGAAGCGCTTGCTTCGGAAGAGGAGAAAAGTAAAAAATATTCGGGGATTTTTCCGGCTCTCGGTGTGCTTGCCGGAATATGGGCGGCAATTATTCTTGTGTGAGGTGGTTATTTGGAGATTTCCGTTGTAATAAAAATCGCCATGGTCGGAATTATAGTTGCCATTCTCAATTCCGTGCTTGTGCGCTCGGGCAGAGATGATTATGCAATCATAACTATTCTTGCCGGAATTGTTGCCGTGCTTATGATGCTGATACCGCAGTTTTCAAATCTTCTTGATGCGCTGAAAAGCATAATTGATTTCTGATGGATATAGTCAAAATCGTGATAACGGGTATCATCTGTGCCGCCGTTTATTCGCTGATGAAGCAGATAAGACCCGAGCTTGCTCCGTTTACTGCGCTTGCCGGGATAGCTTTAACGGGTGCGGTTCTGCTCACAAAGCTCGGTGAAATAACCGATGCGGCAGGTGAAATTACGGCTCTTGCAGGCTTAAGCGGTGAGAATATAGGGATAATCATAAAATGCGTTACAATATGTATAATAACCCGTTTGGGTGCGGATATATGTAACGATAATTCATGCACCGCCGTGGGCGATGCGGTTGAACTTTCCGGAAAAATAGGTGCGGCTGTTGTGGCTCTGCCGATGATAAAGGCGGCGGCAAGGGTTGCGTTGGGACTGATTTCATAAAATGAAGAAAAGAATTCTGACTGTTTTAATTACGCTTTTTCTGATTGCTGTTTCATCGTTTCGTGCAAGCGGAGCGAATATTGACGAATACGGAAAGGCTCAGCTTGAAGCTTCGGGCGCAGATGGGCTTTCGGAATATCTTGATGACGGTTCGGCTGAGATACTCGAAAATCTCGGTATTGACGGCATGGAGCTTGATAAAATGCTCAATGTGTCGCTTTCATCGGTGTTCAAAACCGTTACGGGTATTTTCAGGGAGCAGTGGAAAGAGCCGGTTAAGGGACTTGTTTCCGCCTGCTCGGCGGCAATTCTGATAAGCCTTGCGGCGGCGTTTGTGCCCGATGATGAAAAGAGCAGGTCAATAATGACCTGCGTGGGCGGATGCTTTGCGGTGCTTACGGTGTTTGCGCCTGCCTGCAACTGTATAACCGCCTGCATTTCGTGCATAAAGCTCTGCGCCGGCTTCGAAAAAGGGCTTATCCCCGTGCTTGCGGCACTTCTTACCGCATCTGGCAAGCCCGCTTCCGCACTTTCCTTCAGAGGTGCATCTCTTGCCGCTTCTGAGCTTATAACCGTTATCGCTCAGGATGCGGTTCTGCCGGCGGTCGGCATTGTCGGAGCGCTGAATATCTGCTCGGGCATGATGCCGGATATGCGCTTGCAGGCACTTTCGGAAACGATAAGAAAAACCGTTAATTATTTGCTTTCGGTTTCGGCGGCTCTGTTTTCGGGATTTATTGCGCTCAAGGGCTCGCTTGCTTCATCCGCCGACGGCCTCGGCACAAAGGCGGTAAAGCTTGTAACATCAACATTTGTTCCCGTTGTCGGCGGCGCACTGAGCGAAGCTTACACCTCATTTGCCGGAAGTGTGAATATAGTTAAAAATTCGGTAGGAATATTTGCAATTGCCGCATTTGCCGCAATTGGCATACCCGTTCTGGCGCAGACCGCATTATGGGTGCTTGCAATGAGAACGGCGGCATCGGTCAGCGAGCTTGCAGGCTGTCCGGGCTGTATGACACTCTATAACGGGATAGCTTATACATTTTCGATGATGAATACAGTTTTGCTTTTCTGCTGTGCCGTGTTTATTATATCGTCGGCAACGGTGATTATGACGGGGGCGGGCGGATAAAATGGAAAACATAAAAACGGCAATAATGTGCATAATCGCCGCAGGCTTTATAGGTTCTCTTGCGCTTATCCTTACACCCGGCAGAAAAAACGACGGTGTTCTGAAAGCGATAATCGGAATTTTCGTCGTTGTTACTCTTTTTGAACCGCTGTCGGATGCGGCAAAGGAGCTTTTGAGAATTTCGGAAAAAAGCATGGATGCGGCTGAAGATATTCAGGCGGTATCGGATGATTTAAATGAAGCCTTAAAGGATGCGCTGAATGAAGAAATATATTCCCGGACTGTCGGATGTGCCGAAAAATACGGGGTGGAAATCATTTCGGTTGCAGCCGATATTTCTTACGACGAAGAATACATAATATTGCATAAAGTCTGCATAAAAATAAATCGGGGAAATAATGCCGACACCGAAAAATTCAGGAGTGAGCTTGAAAAAATACTCGGTGTCGAGGTTATAACGGAAACCGTTTAAGGAAAGAATTTATGATAAAAAAGCTTGCCGATGAAATCAGAAAAAAGCTCAGTAAAATACCGCTTTCAAAGCGCATAGGCAAAAAAGGTACGGCGGCGGTGATTATTCTGCTTATCGGTGCGGCGGCTCTGATTATGAGCGAGCTGACCGAAAAGAAAAATACTGCGGTTAAAGCCGAAACAACCACTGCCTGCGCCGATGCTTCACAGTATGCCGATAATCTCGAAAAACGGCTTGTATCAATCATTTCAGCCATGAGCGGAGTGGGCAGAGTGAGAGTTATGGTGACACTCGAAAATTCGGGTGAGGATATATATCTGCGTGATACCGACAGCGAGGAAATCAGCGATAAGCAGGGGAAAAACAGCATCGGCAGAAAGGATGAATATGTTATAGTTGATGACGGAAACGGCGAAAAAGGAATAGTCGTCAGAACCGCAGAGCCCGAAGTCAGAGGGGTTGCGGTGGTATGTGACGGCGCCGGAAACGAAACGGTTAAAGCACAGATAATTCAGGCGGTTACGGCGCTTCTTAATATAAGCAGTACAAGGGTGAGCGTTGCCCCTATGGGGTGAATAAATATACATTATACGGAGGAAAAACAATGATAATCAGAAAAAGACAGCTTTTACTTTCGGCGCTGGTGCTGGCTCTCGGTGCGGCGGTATTCGTCAACTGGTATTATACTAAGCCCGATAAGGTTTCAACGGGAACCGGTTCGCCGGAAATTGCCGAGCAGGGTGCAAATCTCGGCGATGCACGGTATGTGCTTTCATCGGAGGTTACCGCAAATTCCGCAGAGGAATTTTTTGCAGGTGCAAAAAGCAAAAGAACTGCCGCCCACGACGAAGCCGCCGATGCGCTGAACAACATAATCAAGGATAAAAATTCACCTCAGTCATCGGCAGAACAGGCAAATGAAAAGCTTGCCGAGCTTGCCGATAACCTTGCGGATGAAGCCGATATGGAAAATCTGATAAGTGCAAAGCTCGGCTGTAAATGTCTTGTTATAATGAACGGCGGAAAAGCGGAAATAATAGTTGAAAACGGTGCGCTTGACAGCATTTCTGCGGTGCAGATAAAAGAAATTGCGGTCAGACTTGCCGAATGTGAGCCGGACGATGTGAATATCACGGAAGCGAAATACTAAAATTTTGAATATTTTATAAAAAATCTTGTATATTTAAAAGAATAATGTTATAATGTTCGGTATAAACATTCGGAGGAATTGAAAATGACAACGAGCAAAGCAAGAGAACAGGCGTTTATACTCACATTTGAAAAATCTTTCAATGCCGATACGGAGCTTTCCGAGATATACGAAATGGCGGTTGAAAACGAATTTATAAGTGCTTCGGAATTTACGAAAAAGCTTGCGTTTTTTACGGACGAAAACTGCGGAAGGATAGATGAGGTAATCGAAAAATATTCGGTTGGCTGGAAGATAAACAGAATTTCAAAGGTTGCTCTTGCGGTTCTCAGAACGGCAATCGGCGAAATGCTCTCGGATATTGAAACTCCCGTCGGTGTAATAATCAACGAAGCCGTTGAGCTATGCAAATCCTACGCCGAAAAGAGTGATTATTCTTTCGTTAACGGAATACTCAGCTCCGTTGCAAAAGAGGAACTGAAATGATAACTCTCGGAATTGATACGAGCAATTATACCACCTCGGTGGCGCTCTTTGATTCGGAAAGCGGAGAGATAAAACAGCAGAGAATGCTGCTCCCGGTTAAGCACGGCGAAAAGGGTCTGCGCCAGAGTGATGCCGTTTTTCACCATACCAACCGCATAGGTTTGCTTATGCAGGAGCTTTTTGACGGCTTCGGCGGTGAGATTGATGCAATAGGTGTTTCCGAAAAGCCGAGAGATGCCGAGGGCTCTTATATGCCGTGTTTTCTTGTGGGACTGAATATTGCAAAAAGTCTCGGTGCGGCGATGAATAAGCCGGTTTACGGCTTTTCACATCAGTCGGGTCATATTATGGCGGCGCTTTATTCATCGGGCAGAACGGAGCTTATGAATGAAAAATTTATAGCTTTTCATGTTTCGGGCGGAACAACCGAAATGCTGCTTGTAACGCCCGACAGTGAACGGATTTTCAATGCCGGAATACTCGGCGCTTCAACCGACCTTAACTGCGGTCAGGCGATAGACAGAGCCGGAGTAATGATGGATATTGACTTTCCGTGCGGCAAAGAGCTTGAAAGGCTTGCAAAGCAGAGTGATAAAATTTTTAATCCCAAGGTTTGCGTTTCAAACGGAAACTGCAGTCTTTCCGGACTTGAAAATCAGTGTAAAAAACAGATTTCTCAGGGCGTTCCGAAAGAGGATGTTGCCAGATACTGCCTTGATTTCGTTGCAAAAACTCTTGAAAAGATGACGGAATATGCCGTTTCCCGATTCGGAGATATTCCGATAGTTTATGCAGGCGGCGTTATGTCGGATGAAATAATCCGAAACCGTATTTCGGAAAAATTCAAAGCCGATTTCGCAAAGCCCGAATTTTCCTGCGACAATGCCGCCGGAACGGCGGTGCTGGCGGCGGTGAGAGGAAAAATAAGAAATGGATAACGGCTTCGTTCTGACGGTAAGTCAGTTAAACAGATACATTAAGTCAATAATCGAGCAGGATTTTAACCTCCAAACGGTATTTGTCAGCGGCGAAATATCAAATTTTAAGCGGCATTATGCATCAGGTCATCTTTACATGACGATAAAAGACGGTCAGTCGCAGATAAAGGCGGTTATGTTCAGAAGCGCCGCAGACCGTTTGAAATTTCAGCCCGAGGATTCAATGAGTGTTATCATCAAGGGCAGAGTTTCGGTGTTTGAAAGAGACGGTCAGTATCAGCTTTATATTGACGATATGCAGCCGGACGGCGCAGGAGCGCTCGGAGTTGCTTTTGAACAGCTTAAAAAGAAGCTTGCCGCCGAGGGACTGTTTGACGGGAAAAGAAAAAAGCCGATACCCGAATTTCCCGAAAGGGTGGGAGTTATAACATCCGATACGGGAGCGGCGGTCAGAGATATAATAAATGTTATTTCACGCAGATGCCCGATAACGGAAATAGTTCTGTGCCCCGTTGCGGTTCAGGGACAGTATGCCGCAGGTCAGATAAGGAATGCCATAGAGCTTTTTAATCTGAAAAAAGCCGCCGATGTGCTGATAGTCGGCAGGGGCGGCGGTTCGGTTGAGGATTTATGGGCATTCAATGAGGAGATTGTTGCCCGTGCGGTTGCGGCAAGTGAAATTCCCGTAATTTCGGCGGTAGGCCACGAAACGGATTTTACAATCTGCGATTTTGCGGCGGATTTGCGTGCACCCACTCCGTCGGCGGCGGCAGAGCTTGCAGTTCCCGATACCCAGTCTCTGCTTGAAAGGCTGAACGGTTCGAAATACAGGATGAGAACGGCGGTTGAAAGCAGAATGAAAAATTCTCTTTCCGCTCTCAGATTTGCCGAAAGCAGACTGAAAAATCTCAGCCCGGCAAGCTATGTTGAAAACTTAAGCGTGAGATTTGACAAGGCTTCAATGGCGATGGATGCCGCCGTTGCCAAAAGATTTGAGGAAAAGAAAGCACATTTCGGAAAAACCTGCGCAAAGCTTGAAGCGCTCAGTCCTCTGAAAATTCTTTCAAGAGGTTACGGTATCGCAACCAAAAACGGAGTTGTAATAACCGATGCGGATTCGGTTGAAATAAATGATAATATTGAGGTTAAGCTCGGCAAGGGAGCTCTCGAATGCAGAGTTACCGGAGTGAAAGGCTGAAATTATGGAAAAGATGAATTATGAAAAGGCGGCAAGCCGTCTTGACGAAATAGCGGACAAGCTTGAAAACGGAAATCTCTCTCTTGAGGAAATGATAAAGCTTTATGAAGAGGGGACGGAGCTTGCGGCAAAGTGCGCAAAGGCACTTGAAAAAGCCCAAATAAAAATAACGGAACTGAGTGCCGGTAAGGACGGAGAATAATGGGACTTTTCGAAGAAAGAAGTAAAAAATACATTGAGCTGATAAACGGTGCGGCGGCTGAATATGTTTCTGAAAAATCGTTTTCGGGAAGAAATTCCGCAGGACTTGAAGCAATGCTTAAAGCGATGTCGTATTCTCTTGAAAACGGCGGAAAGCGTATAAGACCGATGCTTACTCTTGAATTTTGCCGCTTATGCGGCGGTGAACCCGAAAAAGCACTTCCCTATGCGATTGCCGTTGAGATGATACACACATATTCACTTATTCACGTTGATTTGCCGTGTATGGATAATGACGATATGCGCAGGGGAAAGGCTTCAAATCACAAGGTTTTCGGCGAAGCGAATGCCCTGCTTGCAGGTGACGGCTTGCTGACCCTGGCTTTTGAGGTTCTGCTTTCCGCAAATGATGAAGCTTCAAAGCTTGTTAAAGCCGGAGCCGAGCTTGCAATGGCGGCAGGCTGTTCGGGAATGATAGCCGGTCAGGTTATGGATCTTGAAAATGAGGGCAGAAAAGCGCCGCTTGAAGCCGTGCGTGCAACGGACAGGCTCAAAACCGGCGAAATGATAAAGGTTGCGGCTGTTATGGGATGTATAGCGGCAGGCGCAGACGAAGCACGGATAAGCGCCGCAAAGGGTTATTGTGAAAATATCGGACTTGCATTCCAGATAGTTGACGATATTCTCGATGTAACGGGCGATGAAGCTTTGCTAGGAAAACCGATAGGAAGCGACGGAGAAAACGAAAAATCAACCTATGTTTCTCTGCTCGGACTTGAAAAATCCGAAGAATATGCAAAAGAGCTTAACGAAAAAGCCAAATCAAGTCTTGAAATTTTCGGCTCCGAAGCCGAGTTTTTAAAGGAGCTGGCAGATAAGCTTTCTGCCAGAAGAAGTTGAATTTATGGAAAATCCCGAAGAAATTCTGTGTCATATATCATCCCCGTGGGCGGTTAAACAGCTCAGCGAAGCTCAGCTTGAACGGCTCTGCACGGAGATAAGAGAAAAGCTTGTTGAAACGGTGGCTTCAACGGGCGGTCATCTTGCATCCAATCTCGGAACGGTTGAACTGACTGTTGCACTTCATAAATGCTTTAATTCGCCCGAGGACAAGCTCATATGGGATGTAGGCCATCAGGCTTATGCTCATAAGCTTCTCACGGGCAGATATGAAAGCTTTTCCACTCTGCGAACCGAAAACGGCATATCGGGATTTGTGAGACCCGATGAAAGCGAGCATGACAGCTTTTATGAGGGCCATGCCGGAACATCTGTTTCGCAGGCGGCAGGCGTTGCGGCGGCGAATGCGGCAAAGGGTAACAAGAATTTTGCGGTTGCAGTTATCGGAGACGGTGCATTCGGAAACGGTATGGCATATGAAGCTCTCAATCACGCCGGCTCAACCAAAAACCGCATTATCGTTATCCTCAACGATAACGAAATGTCGATTTCGGAAAATGTGGGCTCAATGGCAAGATACCTTGCCGCCGTAAGAGCGAAACCCGAATATTACAGATTTAAAGCCGGAACGGAAAAAACGCTCAGAAAAATTCCGATAGTCGGCGCTTCACTTTCAAATCATCTTTTCAAGTTGAAAACGACCCTGAAGAATATTATCTATTCAAGCTCATTTTTCGAAGACCTCGGTTTTCGTTATATAGGGCCGATTGACGGTCACGATATAGGCAAGCTTTGCGAAGCAATGGACAGTGCAAAGATGATTGCTTCACCCGTGTTGATACATATAAACACCGTTAAGGGCAGGGGTTACGATTTTGCCGAAACTCACCCAGATATATTCCACGGAATTTCAAAATTCGATATTTCAACGGGAGAACAGCTTTCATCGGGCGGCAGTTATTCGGATGAATTCGGAAAGGCTCTTTGTGAATTTGCGGCAAAGGATAAGCGCATATGCGCAATAACAGCCGCCATGGCACTCGGAACGGGTCTTGAAAAATTTTCGGCGGAATTTCCGTCAAGATTTTATGATGTGGGTATTGCCGAGGAACACGCCGTAACCTTTGCAAGCGGACTTGCGGCAGGCGGAATGATACCCGTGTTTGCCGTTTATTCAACATTCCTGCAAAGGTGTGCCGACCAGCTTATTCATGACGGCGCTCTCCAGCGCAGAAAAATGATAATTGCCGTTGACCGTGCCGGATTTGTGGGCGTTGACGGTGAAACGCATCAGGGACTTTTCGATGTTCCCATTCTGCAAAGCCTGCCGAATACCACCGTTTATTCTCCGTCAACCTATGCGGAGCTGAGAACGGCGCTCTATAATGCGTTTTATAAGGATAAAAATCTTATTGTTATCCGCTATCCGAGAGGATGTGCAGAGGATGTTTCCGTGAACGGAAAGGATTTTGAAGAATTCGGAAGCGGAGATACGGCGATAATCACCTACGGCAGACTGTTTTTTGAAGCACTTAAGGCTCAGAGCCTTCTTGCCGAACACGGTAAAAGCGTTAAAATAATCAAGCTCAATAAATTGAAACCGCTTCCCGACGGATTGTGCGAAGCGGCTGAAAAATGCGATAAACTCTTCTTCTTTGAAGAGGGTATGCGAAGCGGCGGAACCGGTGAAAAGCTTGCCTGTGCGCTCCTTGAGAGAGGATATAAAGGCGGCTACGAGATAACAGCCGTCAACGATGAATTCGTTCCCCATGCGCCGGTGCCGAGACTGCTTGAAAAATTCGGCATGGATGCACGCAGTATGGCGGAAAAGGTTTGGGAGGCGGCAATATGAGTGATAAAATAAGGCTTGATGTTGCCGTTTTCGAAAGAGGTTTTGCCGAAACCCGTGAAAAGGCAAAGGCCATGGTTATGGCAGGAAGCGTTTATCTGAACGGTCAGAAAGCGCTCAAGGGCGGAGTAACCGTTAAAGAGAGTGATGTTATTGAGGTCAGAGGTGCGGTAAATCCGTATGTCAGCCGTGGAGGGCTTAAGCTTCATAAGGCGGTTAAAAGCTTCGGGCTTGATTTGAATGACTGCATCTGCATGGATATAGGCGCTTCAACGGGCGGATTTACGGACTGTATGCTTTCAAACGGCGCCAAAAAGGTTTATGCCATTGATGTGGGATACGGTCAGCTTGCATGGAAGCTTCGCACCGATGAAAGGGTTGTTAATCTTGAAAGAACGAATTTCAGATATGTAACCCGTGAGCAGATACCCGATGAAATTGATTTTGCATCGGTGGATGTATCGTTTATTTCGCTCAAACTGATTTTGCCCGTAATGAGAGAACTGCTCGGAAACGGCGGCAGGGCGGTATGCCTTATCAAGCCGCAGTTTGAAGCGGGAAAAGAAAATATCGGCAAAAAAGGTGTTGTGAGAGATAAAAGCGTTCACGCCGATGTTATATCCGAAATAACGGGCTTTGCTTCGGAAAACGGATTTACGGTAAAGGATGTTGATTTTTCTCCGATAAAAGGACCCGAGGGCAATATAGAATATCTGATGTTCATTGAAAAAACTGAAATCGGCGAAATGCTCTGGAACGGCTCTGCCGCAGAGCTTGCGGAATTATCGCACGCCGAGCTGGATAAATAAAATCCCGAAAGGATGAAAGATTTGAAAAAGAAAAGACACGAAGCGATAATAAGACTGATTGAGCAAAATTGCCTTTCAACTCAGACCGAACTGCTTGAAAAGCTCCGTGAGGAGGGCTTTGACACAACGCAGGCAACTGTTTCGAGAGATATAAAGGATTTGCGTCTTATCAAAAAGGTTGATGAAATGGGCAGAAGCCGTTATGCGATTGATAACGGCGAATCCGGCGAGCTTATCGGAAAATACAGAAGCATATTCGGCCATTCCGTTATTTCTGCGGATTTTGCCGGAAATACTCTCGTTATAAAATGCTATACCGGTATGGCTCAGGCGGCGTGTGCGGCTCTTGATTCAATGCACTGGGACGGACTTGTGGGAACTCTTGCCGGAGATGACACGATATTTGCACTTTGCAGAACTCCCGAGTATGCATTAAAGATGAAGGATGCAATAGGAGAGATTATTCAGTAACAGGGGAAGAAACTATGCTCATCGGCTTGAAAATCGAAAATATTGCCGTTATTGAGAGCGCCGAGCTGAGCTTTGACGGCGGACTGAATGTGATGACGGGCGAAACCGGTGCCGGTAAATCAATTATTATCGACGCCATTAACGCCGTGCGTGGTGAACGCACATCAAGAGAGCTTATCAGAGACGGTGCGGACGATGCGAGGGTTTATGCTTCGTTTTCGGAAATCGGAAGCGAAACGGAAGCTTTGCTCGATGAAATGGGTATTGAAAAAATGCCGGATAAAACTCTTGTTCTCAGCCGTTCAATGAGTGCATCGGGCAGAAATTCGTGCAGGATAAACGGCTGTCCGGCAACCGTTTCAGCTCTTAAGGAAATCGGCGCAACGCTGATTGATATTCACGGTCAGCATGACAGTCAGGCGCTTCTCATGCCCGAAAAGCACTGCGGATTTATTGACAAGCTTGCCGAAAACGATGAACTCAGGGCGGAATATAAGCAGGTGTTCAGCCGCCTTGTTTCGGTTAAAAAGGAGCTTGAAGCGCTTTATGATACCCGTGACGAAAAGGCTTCAAGGCTTGCTTATCTCAATTTTCAGACAGACGAAATATCTGCGGCGAATATAAGAAAAGGGGAGAGAGAGGAGCTTTCAAAGGAAAAAGAGCTTCTTTCACACAGCGGAAAAGTCAAAAAGGCGCTTGAAAAGGCTTACTCCGCACTTTCCGCCGAAAACGGGCTTGTTTCGGGGCTTGATGAATGTGCAGAAAGCGTTGAAACGGCAGCAAAATATTATGGAGAGGCCGAAAAGGCTTCCGAAAATATAAGAGGACTTTTTTATGAGCTTTCGGACTGCTCGGAGCAGATAAGAAAGCTTGCCGAGGGCTTTGAATATAATCCCGAAAGACTTTCTCAGATAGATGAAAGGCTTGATTTTCTGTACCGCCTTTCGATAAAATACGGTGCCGATGAAGCCGGAATACTTGAAAATTACGAAAAGATGCTTGCCGAAAAAGCTTCGATTGAAATATCGGATGAAAGAATATCGGAGCTTGAAACGAAGCTTTATGCTCTTTCCGATGAAATAAAAATACTTTCCGCACGCCTTACGGAAAGCAGAATGACGGCGGCGGCAAAGTTTGAAAAGGATGTTGCGGCGGAGCTTGAATATCTCGATATGCCTAAAGTTAAATTTGTTGTTGACAGAAAACCGACGGCGCTGACCTCACGGGGTGCGGATGCGATAGAATTTCTCATAAGCCCGAACCCGGGTCAGGAGCCGAAGCCGATAGCGAAAACCGCTTCGGGCGGCGAGCTTTCGAGAATAATGCTTGCAATAAAGAATGTTCTTTCCGATAAAGACTGCATCGGAACGATGATATTTGATGAAATAGATACGGGCGTGAGCGGTTCGGCGGCGGAGAAAATCGCCCTTAAGCTTGCCGAGGTTTCGAGAGGAAAGCAGGTTATCTGCGTTACCCACCTTGCAAGAATAGCCGCTCAGGCGGAAAGGCATATGAAAATAACGAAAACGGTTAAGGATGATAAAACCTTTACCGAGGTAACTCCGCTTGACGATGAAGCGAGAGCTTACGAGATTGCGAGAATAACGGCAGGCGGCAATGTCACCGCTTTACAGCTTGATTCAGCAAAAGAAATGCTAATAAATTCCCGAGGAGGATATAATATATGAAAATTGGAGTATGCGTAGGAACAGATGTTGACAGAATGAAGATAATTAAGGATATCGGTTATGATTATATCGAGTCAAACTGTCAGGACATCGCAAAATGCACCGATGAAAAGCTTGAAGAGATAAAGGCGGTGGGACTTCCCGTTGTTACGGCGAACTGCTTTATCGGTCTTAAGGTGGTCGGCGAAGAGCGTGACGATGAAAAGATAAAGGAATATCTTGCCCGTCTTTTCAAAAACGCTTCTTATCTCGGAATGAAATATCTTGTTTTCGGTTCATCCGGAGCAAGAAAGAAGCCCGATAATATGACCCTTGAAGAGTGCAAGGCTCAGACGGTTGATTTTCTCAAAAGACTTGTGCTTCCGAACTGCGAAAAGTACGGCATAAGAATTGCAATTGAGCCGCTTCGTCCTGCCGAATGCAACTGGCTCAACACGGTTGAAAACGGTTATGAGATAGCTCAGGCGGTAGGTTCACCCTATATCAATGTGCTTGCCGATGTTAAGCATATGTATGAGCAGAATGAACCGTTCTCAACCATAACCGCACATGCGGATAAGCTTATTCATGCCCATACCTCAAACCCGGTGGGCAACGAAAAGAATAACAGAATTTATCCTGCCGAGGGTGACAGCTTCAATCAGGATGATTTTATGCTTCCGCTGATTGAAGCAGGCGTTGAAACCTGCTCAATCGAAGCCGGCTATGATGACTTTGCCGCAGAAGCAAAGGCGGCATTTGAGGTGCTGAAAAAATACAGATGATGAAGCTATATAAAAACGATGTTGTGATGTTTTCGGGAGATTCGATAACCGAGGGCGCAAGAGTGAGAAAAATGGACTGCAACCATGTTCTCGGTCACGGATTTCAATATACGGTTGCCGGCGAGCTTGCTCTTGAATATGCCGCCGAAGCGCCGAAATTCGCAAACAAGGCGTATTCGGGCGCAACGATGTATCAGCTTTTTGAAAAGTGGAACGAGGATATAATCGCAAATAAACCCACGGTTATAAATATCCTTGCAGGCGTGAACGATGCAAACTGCGGTTTTCATCAGGGCAAAACGCCGGAGAAAGCGGCTCAGCGGTATTATGATGCGCTTAAAGGTGCGATTGAACTTTCAAAGAAAGAACTGCCCGGTGTGAGAATTATTGTCTGCGAGCCGTTCTATTTTCCGCTTGATAAAACGGATTTATCCCTGAAATTCACCCCGCACTATGAGTGCGAGGAGCATTTTAACCGCCCCGATACGGGCGAAACCGAGGAACAGATGGCATATATAACCGAAGCGGTAAGCCTTATCAGAAAAAAGGCGAAGCTTGCCGCAGAGGAAACGGGCAGTTATTTTGTTGAATTTTACGAGTGCTTTGAAAAAGCAATTGAAAATTCAAGAAGAGAATATTTCACATGGGACGGAACTCATCCCACGGTTGCGGGGCACGCACTTATGGCAAGACAGTGGCTTAAGGCTACGGCGAACATATAATTAATAACATTTATATATTGAAAGGACTGTTTATCCAATGCAAATTTACGAAGAGCTTGTGGCGAGAGGACTTATCGCCCAGGTAACAGATGAAAAAGAAATAAGAGAGCTTATCAACAGCGGAAAGGCGACTTTTTATATCGGCTTTGACCCCACTGCGGACAGCCTCCATGTAGGTCACTTTATGGCACTTTGCCTTATGAAGAGACTTCAGATGGCAGGCAACAGACCGATTGCCCTGCTTGGCGGCGGAACGGGTATGATAGGTGACCCGTCAGGTAAAACCGATATGAGAAAAATGCTCACAAAAGAAACAATTGAGCATAATATAGCCTGCTTCAAAAAGCAGATGAGCCGTTTTATCGAATTCGGCGATGATAAGGCAATAATGGTTAATAATGCCGATTGGCTTCTTGACCTTAATTATGTTGATGTTCTGCGTGAGGTCGGCGCCTGCTTCTCGGTTAACAATATGCTCCGTGCAAAGTGCTATGAGCAGAGAATGGAAAAGGGCTTAAGCTTCCTTGAATTCAACTATATGATTATGCAGAGTTATGATTTCTATCATCTCTACAAGGAATACGGCTGTAACATGCAGTTCGGCGGCGATGACCAGTGGTCGAATATGCTCGGCGGTACGGAGCTTATCAGAAAGAAGCTCGGCAAGGATGCCCACGCAATGACAATCACTTTGCTTCTCAATTCCGAGGGCAAGAAAATGGGCAAGACCGTTTCGGGCGCTGTATGGCTTGACCCCGAAAAGACCTCACCCTATGAATTTTATCAGTATTGGCGCAATGTTGCCGATGCGGATGTGCTTAAGTGCATCCGTATGCTCACTTTCCTGCCGCTTGAACAGATAGACGAAATGGACAAGTGGGAGGGCAGTCAGCTCAACACCGCAAAGGAGATACTTGC
>JAZQON010000008.1:0-2265 GCA_045627825.1 Acutalibacteraceae bacterium | reverse complement strand
AAAAAGAATGGCTCGATTGCCATATCAAGCAGGCAGAAAAAGGAATACGGTTTATTACACCGCATTACAAAGAGCTGTTCCGTATCAATGACGGCGAATCTGTAAGGATAAAAACAAGAGCTTTTTCTGACAGAGATGAAGTATGCCGATATATTGACGATTATCATGTTGAAGTCGGCAATAAGCTTTTCCATATTTGCGAATTTGCCGAAAGAATGGAAATGAACGGTTCAAAGGTTATTCCGCTTCGTAAAAGTCTGCCCGATTATGCTTATGTTTATGTGCCGAGTGAGGACTGTATCGGTCGTATCAAAAAGGGCGAACCCGGATATGAAATTACCGATTACGGTCAGAATTTGAGTAACCCTGCCGAAAAGGAAATGAAAACCGACAAACTGAACGAACAAATCAAAATTACCGTAGCTCAGGCAAAAGCAATGGTAGCCGGTTCTATGTTCGGTTGGGAAACACCCGCTGCTGATCCGAAAAATTATGATGCGGAAGGCAAAGCTATTAAGCCGAAAAATAAGGACAGAGGTGATGCTCGATGAATAGCGAATATTGCGTATGTTGCGGTGCAGAAATACCTGAAGGCAGACAAGTATGTCCCGGTTGTGAGCAGAAAGTTTTCGGTAAAAAAGGCGGTGATGGTTTTGGCTGAAGGCAACCACATTATATGGAGCGATTACAATCTCGATTACGAAGATTGGCGAGAAGATCTCGAAGCCGAATATCCCGATTATACAGATGAAGAGCGTGAGGATTTAATGTATCGATTAAATGATGAGGCAATATACGATGAACGGGCAAACCTGAACATTCAGCTTTCACGCCCGATATTAGTAATTGCAGATCTCGGCTTGTGGAACGGAAGAAGAAGCGGATATAAAGAAATCGCAAGCGGCAATATCAAGGACTGTTTGTATTCTGAAAATGATTACAATACTTGGTTCGTCGATAAAAACGGTGATTTGTGTTGTGACTCAGTTCATCATGACGGTACCAATCATTATCTATACAGAGTATAT
The DNA here is from genome assembly GCA_045627825.1 of Acutalibacteraceae bacterium. Classification (GTDB taxonomy): domain Bacteria; phylum Bacillota; class Clostridia; order Oscillospirales; family Acutalibacteraceae; genus CAG-177. The sequence continues at coordinate 1,237 of JAZQON010000008.1, read as the reverse complement.
AAGCCCGGAGTATCCCGCATCCAAATCGACAAGTTAAAAGAAAAACTGTATGACGGTACGGCAACAAGAGCCGATATTACCCGCATTACCAAACGCCTCGGTGATGAGATTGCGAAAGTATATGGGTGGCAAATACCCCGAGAAAGAAGCCGAGGTGAAGCACGATGACTCAGGTTATCGTTTGATTATGTATGTCGATGAAAAACAACTCGGTTGTAAAAAGTGCAGTTTCAGAAACGGAAATGTGTGCAACATCTGTTATAAAAAACTGTACGAAGAATTTTATAAAGAAAGGCAGGCTGATAAGAATGGCAAAAGTATTATCAATGAAGCAGAAAAAAATAAAGGTTCTTGAACTGTTGCAGGCAGCAGGACTCAAAGGCGAAAGCGAATTTCTTGCTATGACCGCCGCTGATATGGTTAATGCTTTCCCTGAATTAACAACAGAGGAATTCAGAATAATCTGCGATATGCAGGATGCGGTTCACGATAATAAGCTCTTTTCATTCCTTTGTGCAGAATGAGGTGATCTGTTTTGGCAAGTAAGTTGCAAATAATAACTGCCGCTTATGAAAACGAAATCATTGATGTTGCGTCGAGCGATATTAAATGGAAATCGTTTCTTTCATCGGCGGCGAACAATTACAAATACAGCTTTGCAGACCAAATACTGATATACGCTCAAAGACCGGATGCCACGGCTTGTGCCGAAATAGGTTTTTGGAACGAAAAGATGAACCGTTGGGTAAACCGTGGAGCAAAAGGTATTGCCCTTTTGGATAACCGTTTTGAAAAGCCGAGACTTCATTATGTATTCGATGTTTCTGACACAAACAGCAGAACAAACACACCCGTTCCTATATGGAGGGTTAAAGAAAGCTATCACAGTGATATTATCGAAGGGCTTGAAGACAGCTTCGGTGAACTTGCAGACAAATCTTCTTTTGCGGAAAGTTTGAAATTGGTGGCAAATAATCTTATTGAGGACAATTTTACTGACTATCTTTCTAACCTTATGAGCCTCAAAGAAAACAGTTTTCTTGAAGAAATTGACGAAGATGCTACTTCAATGGTTTTGCGTACAGTAATGAAAAGTTCAGTCGCATATATGCTTATGAGCCGTTGCGGTATTGCTCCCGACGAATACTTTGAATTTATGGATTTTCAGCCGATATACTTTTTCAATACTCACGATGTTATTACCGTTCTCGGAACAGCGACAAGCGATATTGCAGAA
>JAZQON010000007.1:0-17572 GCA_045627825.1 Acutalibacteraceae bacterium | reverse complement strand
TGTACTTGAAAGTACTTCTCAAATAATTTTCAAGGGTTTTTTCTTTCTCGTCGTTGTTTAATTTTCAAGGTGCGTCGCACTCCGTTTCCCGAGTGCCTGACTAATATACCACACCTCACACCCCTTTGTCAACACCTTTTTTCCTTTTTTATCCCTCTTCTTCTCAACTATGCCGTGTGTTTCTTTTTTCTTTTGCAACATATTGTTTTGCGCCGGGATTTGCAGATACAAGATAAGGTGGTTTCATATATAAATAGTATATTTTATCGGTTTTCGTAATTTTTTGCAAAAAAGCACAAGCACCGACTTCTCGATGCTTGTGCTTTTATGTTTTTACTTTAAACTGAAATATCAATCCTCGTTTTCGTCTCTGACAGCCTGAACGATTTCATCGGGAATGGCTTCGCCGTGAACAACGAAAATTATGCAGAGAGCGGAAAGAATGAACGCTATCGGGCAATAATAGAACAGCGACATATATGTTCCGGTGAGCATACGGACGATACCGTAGATTATCGGAGTTGCAATCTGAGCGGAGAAGGTTGCGGTATAGTAATAACCCGTGAATGTTCCGACCTTATCAACACCGCCGATTTCAAGCACAAGCGGCAGAGTGTTGACGGTGATGAACATATTTGCCGCACCGCCGACGACGAGTGCTACCCAGATGAGTATTCCGGTGAGTGATGCAACATTATTTATCTGCGCAACAAGGTAAGCTCCGAATGCTACGATGAATATTGCAAGACCGAGAAGAATGGTCTTTTTTCTGCCGAGCTTCTTTCCGAGAGTACCTGCCGGAATGGCGGCAACTGCCGAAGCGGCGGCAAAAGCGGTGGTCATGATGGTTGCCTGAGCGGCGGTCTTACCGAGAATTTCATCTGCAAACAGTGCGAAGAAGGTTGTAACGGCATTTGTTCCGCAGAACAGGAAGAAGAGTCCGAGAAGCATAAATATAAGGCTCTTTCTCTTATCGGGCGTAAGCTTTTCCGCTTTTCTTGCTTCCTTTTCGGCTTTTTCGGCTTTTCTTTTTGCCTCTTCCTCAGCCGCTTTGTTGATTTCAGCCTGAATCTTTATGCGGCTGTCCGGTTCTTTAACAAAGAAAAGCACAACAAGCATACCGATTATCATTATAACCGCACCGAGCAGGAACACATACGGGAAAGTATCAAGCTCATTAAATGTTTCGGATTTCGAATCAAGGCCTTTAACCATGCAGTAAACTGCTGTAACAATCGTGCCGGCGAAAAGTCCTATTGCGCTTCCGAGACCGCCCATAAGGTTGATTACGGCGTTACCCTCGGAGCGAAGATTATTCGGGGTAAGGTCGGGCATAAGCGCAACAACGGGTGCTCTCCAAAGCGACATAACGAAAACGAAAAGGATGATAAAGAGCATCGTGAGCGGAAGCGAACCGACCTTGAGTGCGATTAACGGGATAATCGCAAACAGCACCGCCGAAACGGGTGCTCCATAGATAACATAAGGACGGCGTTTGCCGAAACGGGAATGGGTATTATCGGAAAGCTTTCCGAAAGTGGGCTGGAATATAACTCCGAAAATATTATCGAATGTCATAATTATACCGATAAACAGAGGAACAAGCGTTATTCCGCCGCCTACGGCGCTGACATCGTTACCGTTTGCTGCGGCGAATTCCGCAAGCTTCGGGAATGCTTCATTAAGCTTCGTGCTCCATGAATTAACAACGGAGCTGCTGCCGAGAAGCCAATTCAGAATTTTTGTAATATACGGGTCATATATCGCCCATGCAATTGATGAAGCAAGAAAACCGAAGCCCGTGAGAATTGTATGGGGATAATGCAGTTTGCCGTTTTCTTTGGCACAGAAATATTTTTTATCCATAATAAATCTCCTTAGTTTGGTAGATATATTATACCATTTATTATTTGCGTTTTAAATAGAGCAATATTTACCAAAAATACCGATGTTTTTTGTGTGAGTTGCCGAGAAATTGCTATACATTTAATATATATACAATTGACAAACTTCGACCGTTCGGATATAATTCTCTCGAAAGGAATTTGAAAGATGAGAAATATAATTTTATTTTCGCTGGCAACAATACCTGCCGTTATACTCTGCATTTTCATATACCGTAAAGACAGAACGGAAAAAGAACCCGTTTCACTGCTCATAAAGCTTTTTTGGCTCGGAGCATTGATAACCGTTCCCGTTTCTATTGTTGAGGGTATAACAATGCCGTCAATCAGCGGTATTTTTTCCGTTTTCGGCAAACCGTCTTCAATGTCCGCTCCCATTTATATTCTCTATGAGCTGTTTTATAACACATTCGGAATTGCTCTTGTTGAAGAAGGCTTCAAGTGGCTTGCGATGTATAACACCACAAAAAAAAACCCGAATTTCAACAGCCTTTTTGACGGTATGATTTATGCGGTATTTGTTTCGCTCGGCTTCGCCTGCCTTGAAAATATAATGTATGTTTTCAGTGAAAAAACCTTCGCAGAGGGTATATCGGTTGCGGTTGCCAGATTTTTCACATCCGTTCCCGGGCATATGTTTTTCTCAGTTTCTATGGGCTACTGCTATTCGATGTGGCATATATTCAAGCTTGCAAAGGGATGTGAAAGGGCTTATGCTTCTTACGGAATTATAAAGCTCCGCTCCGAACCGTTTGACGGCAGTTCGTGGCTCAAGCGCAGTATTATCTATCCCACAATAATCCACGGCTTATGGGATTTTCTGTGCACGGATTCGTTTTCCGTAATATGGCTCTATCTGTTTATTGCCGTTCTCTATGCCGTCGGCTTCCGAAGCATATCAAAGCTTTCGAAATCGGATAATTACGACAGAAGCATTGCAATCGGTATGACGGTAAAAAAATATCCCGAGCTTCGTGAATATTTTGCGGCAAGAGCTTCTCAGTCTCCCGTCACTCCCCGTTCCGTTATTTCGGGTGAACATTTCAGGGATATATAAGATTTTGCAAAAAAATATTTTTTTCTGATAAATTTTCTATTGCATTTTTATTTAATTAATGATATAAATATTATGTATAACATTTATAAATGGAGGAAACATAAATGGAAATAACCAAAAACAAAAACGGCAGCTCACTTGTTGTTGCAGTTGCAGGCAGACTTGACACCACAACCGCCCCCGACCTTGAGGCTCAGCTTAAGAGCGACCTCGGCGATGTTACGGAGCTTGCTCTTGATTTTGCAAACCTTGAGTACATATCATCCGCAGGTCTCAGAGTTCTTCTTGCGGCTCAGAAGCAGATGAACATTCAGGGCAGTATGGTAATCAAAAATGTAAACAGCGATATTATGGAAGTTTTTGAAATCACCGGCTTCTCGGATATCCTTACAATTGAATAATATGCTGGTTGAAAAATCTTATCACATAGGCTTTGACGCAGGCCACGGTGCAAGATATGCGCTCCTGCCCGGCGACCCGGGAAGAGTTGAAGCTATTGCCCGTATGCTCGATAATCCGAGATTTTACGCTCAGAACAGAGAATATACCACCTGGATAGGTGAGCTCAATTCCGTTCCCGTTCTCGTTATGTCAACGGGAATGGGCGGCCCGTCAACCGCAATCGGCGTTGAGGAGCTTTACCGTACGGGTGTTGACACATTTATCAGAGTGGGTACCTGCGGCGGTATGCAGCCCGAGGTTCTCGGCGGCGATATCGTTATCGCAACAGGCTCTATCCGCATGGAGGGCACAACAAGGGAATATACTCCGATTGAGTATCCTGCCGTTTCCGACCTTGAGGTTGCAAACTCTCTTGTTTCAGCCGCAAAGAAGCTTGAAATTCCGTATCATGCCGGCGTTGTTCAGTCAAAGGATTCTTTTTACGGCCAGCACGACCCCGACCGTATGCCCGTAAGCTATGAGCTAAACAATAAATGGCGTGCGTGGATTGAAACCGGATGTCTTGCTTCGGAAATGGAAAGTGCGGCGCTGTTTATAGTTTCGTCTGTACTTCGTGCCCGTGCAGGAGCGGTTTTTTCATGCGTATGGAACCAGGAAAGAGTAAGGCTCGGTTTATCAAACCCCGTTTGTCACGATACCGAAGCGGCAATAAGGGCGGCGGTTGAAGCGGTTCGTATTCTTATCGAAAACGACGGCAAACAAAATTAACGAGGCGATTCCATTGACCGCAAGCACAGATTTTCTTATTGAACGCAGACTGGCAGAGCTCAGTCCCGAGCTTCATTCGCTTTACCGAAACAGCGTTTTTGCAACGGACCGTCTGCTGACAAATTATAAATCGCTTTTTCCTTTTTTTACAAATCACACCTTTGAGCATTCCGCTCAGGTTATAAACTATTGCAATATTATTGCAGGCTCTGAAAACATAAACCGTCTGAATGCGGATGAAATTTATATTCTGCTCATGGGTGCCTGCCTTCACGATGTGGGAATGGGAATATCGGATTCCGATTTCAATCAGCTCATGCCGAATGTGAAAGGTGCCTTTGAATATTTTTCGGAACGCAACGGTAAAAAAGCCATAGGGGAAACCACAAGAGCTTTTCATCAGGAATTCAGCGTGGAATTTATCAAAAAATACCATCCGCTTTTTGAGATTCCGTCCGATGATTATGTTTACTGTATATGCCAGGTTGCAAGAGGACACAGGCGGATGAATTTGCTCGATGAAACGGAGTTCAATTCCGAATATATCCTTTCAAACGGAAACAGCGTTAATCTTGCATATATTACCGCTCTCGTTAAGCTCGCCGATGAGCTCGATATTACTTCGGACAGAAATTTGTTTTTTGATTATACAGAGCATAATTCCGAGTGGTCCAAGAAACAGACGATGTGCTTTAAATGCCACGAAGCAATAAAGTTTCTGGAAACTGCCGGTTCCTCAATCCTGCTTCATTTTCAAACCGATGACGGCAGGGTTTATGAGGAAATACTCAAAACAAAAGACAAGGTTCGGAAAACCTTTGATGAATTTGCAGAGGTTGTTCGTGAGCGAAGTAATTTTAAGCTTGAACAGACGGCTGTTCGTTTCATAGCAGACTGATTTTCAAAGCATTGACAAAAAAGGTAAAAACAAATCGAAAATTTATATTGACTTTAGCGCTTTTATGTGCTAAAATGCAATCATAATTTGCGATGCAATAAATTTAAGTCCTCTGCTTCGCAGAGGGCTTTCATTTTAAGGAGTAGAAAACTATGGTGATTACCGACATTCTCGAGAGAAATTCCAGACTTTACGGTAATGACATCGCACTCGTTGAAATCAATCCCTCTGAGGAAAGAGACAATGCGATGAACTGGCGTGAAGCAAGCCTTATCGAAAACGCCACGCCCAATGCGCCGTACCGCCGTGAAATGAGCTGGAGAACCTTTGACCGCAGGGCAAACAGATTTGCAAATCTGCTTTTAAGCAGAGGAGTTAAGCAGGGAACCAAGGTGGGTATGCTGATGATGAACTGCCTTGAATTTCTGCCGATATATTTCGGCATCCTCAAAGCCGGATGCATTGTGGTTCCGATGAATTACCGCTATTCGAGCGATGAAATTCTTTACTGTGCCGACCTTGCCGACCTTGAGGTGCTTGTTTTCGGCCCCGAATTCATTGAAAGAATGAACTGCATTTCGGATAAGCTTCCGAAAATCAAAATGATGTTTTTCGTGGGTGACGGCACTCCCGATTATGCCGAGGACTGCTTAAGCCTTATGCGCTTCTGCGCCGAAAGTCTGCCGCCAGTTGAGCTGAATGAGGATGATTATGCGGCTATTTATTTTTCATCCGGAACAACCGGTTTCCCGAAAGCCATTCTTCATAATCACCGTGCGCTTTACTGCTCATGCTTAACAGAACAGAATCACCATTCGCAGAAAAAAGACGATGTTTTCCTCTGCATTCCTCCGCTCTATCATACAGGCGCAAAAATGCACTGGTTCGGCAGTCTCCTTTCAGGCAGTAAGGCGGTGCTTCTCAGAGGTGTTAAGCCCGAATGGATTCTCCGCACCGTTACCGAGGAGAAATGCACAATAGTATGGCTTCTCGTTCCCTGGGCTCAGGATATTCTTGATGCCATTGATTCGGGCAGAATCAAGCTTGACGATTATCTGCTTGACCAGTGGAGACTTATGCACATCGGTGCACAGCCCGTTCCGCCCAGCATGATAAAACGCTGGATGGCAAAATTCCCCCATCATCAGTATGACACGAACTACGGCCTTAGTGAATCAATCGGCCCCGGCTGTGTTCATCTCGGAGTTGAAAATATAGATAAAGTCGGCGCAATCGGCAAAGCCGGTTACCTTTGGGAAACCAGAGTTGTTGACGAAAACGGCAACGATATCAAGGACGGCGAGGTCGGAGAGCTTGCCGTTAAGGGCCCGGGTGTTATGCAGTGTTACTATAAGAACCCCGAAGCAACCGATGAAATTCTTCATGACGGCTGGCTGTTCACGGGCGATATGGCACGCATTGACGAGGACGGCTTCATCTATCTTGTTGACCGTAAAAAGGATGTTATCATTTCCGGCGGCGAAAATCTCTATCCCGTTCAGATTGAAGATTTCCTGCGCAAGCACGAAAAAATCAAGGATGTTGCGGTTATCGGTCTTCCTCATCCCCGTATGGGCGAAATTGCGGCGGCTATAATCGAAATCAAGGACGGCATGGAATGCACCGAGGATGAAATCAACGAATTCTGCAAGGAGCTTCCCCGTTACAAGCGTCCGAGAAAGATTATATTTGAAAAAGTACCCCGTAACCCGACGGGCAAAATCGAAAAACCCGTTCTGCGCCAGAAGTACTGCCACGGCAGACTTGTTGAAGCTCAGATTATGTCATAAAAGGAGAAATAAAAATGAAATCACTTATGCTCGGCAACGAAGCCGTTGCCAGAGGCCTTTTTGAGGGCGGATGCGGATTTGTCTCAAGCTACCCGGGCACCCCGAGCACCGAAATAACCGAAACCGCCGCAAAATATAAAGAAATCTATGCCGAATGGGCACCGAATGAAAAGGTTGCCATGGAATCGGCATTCGGCGCAAGCCTTGCCGGAACGAGAAGCTTCTGCGGAATGAAGCATGTCGGCCTGAATGTTGCCGCCGACCCTCTTTTCACGATTTCATACACGGGCGTTAACGCAGGTATGATAATTGCCGTTGCCGATGACCCGGGTATGCATTCATCGCAGAATGAGCAGGATTCCCGTCACTATGCAATTGCGGCAAAGCTTCCGATGCTTGAACCTGCCGACAGCGCAGAAGCCAAGGAATTTACCGTTCTTGCTTATGAGCTTTCCGAAAAATTCGATACTCCCGTTATGATAAAAATGTGCACCAGAGTTGCGCATTCGCAGAGCATTGTTGAATCCTGCGAAAGAGTTGAGCCCGAAAAGAAAGCTTACGAAAAGAAAATCGAAAAATATGTCATGATGCCCGGCATGGCGAAACGCCGTCACCCGATTATCGAAGAAAGAACAAAGGCGCTCACCGATTATGCCGAAACCGCTCCGGTAAACCGCATTGAAGACGGCTCGGATAATTCAATCGGAATTATCACCTCTTCAACCTGCTATCAGTATGTTAAAGAGGTATGCGGTGACCTTTATCCCGTGCTCAAGCTCGGAATGATAAATCCGCTTCCGATTGAAAAAATTAAGAGCTTTGCCGCAAAGGTTGAAAAGCTCATCGTTGTGGAGGAGCTTGACGGAATAATCGAAACTCACTGCAAAACTCTCGGGCTTGATGTTGTCGGAAAAGAATTATTCGGCTGTATAGGCGAATTCAGTCAGAATACAATCGCAGAAAAGCTCGGCAAAGCTGTTTCGGACGGCGCAAAGCTCGATGAAAACATTCCTGCCCGTCCTCCCGTTATGTGTGCCGGCTGTCCGCACAGAGGACTTTTCTATACCCTTAAGAAAAACAAACTCAATGTTCTCGGTGATATAGGATGTTACACTCTCGGCGCAGTTGCTCCCCTTGCCGCAATTGACTCAACAATCTGCATGGGTGCTTCCGTTTCAGGACTTCACGGCTTCAACAAAGCCGGCGACAACGCAAACAAAACCGTTGCCGTTATCGGAGATTCAACCTTTATGCATTCCGGCGTTACGGGTCTTATAAATGTTGCTTACAACGAATCAAATTCAACCGTTATCATTCTTGATAACTCAATCACGGGAATGACCGGTCATCAGCAGAACCCCACAACGGGTTATAACCTTAAGGGCAACCCCTGCACAAAGATTGACCTTGAAGCCCTCTGCCGTTCCGTCGGCATAAAAAGAGTAAGAGTTGTTGACCCCTATAATCTTGCGGAATGCGACGAGGTTATAAAGGAAGAGGTTGCGGCAAATGAACCCTCTGTGGTTATTTCACGCCGTCCCTGTGCTCTGCTCAAATATGTTAAGCACCCCGGCCCCATTGCCGCCGACCCGGCAAAATGTATCGGCTGTAAATCCTGCATGAAGGTAGGCTGTCCGGCAATAAGCATCTCAAACGGTAAAGCCGTTATTGATAACACCCTCTGCACGGGCTGCGGAGTATGCGGTCAGCTTTGCAAATTGGGTGCGCTCGGCGCAAAGGAGGACTGAACCTATGAAAACAAAAAACATAATGATAGTAGGCGTAGGCGGTCAGGGAACTCTGCTTGCAAGCAAGCTTCTCGGTAAGCTTCTGCTCACAAAGGGTTATGATGTAAAGGTCAGCGAGGTTCACGGAATGAGCCAGAGGGGCGGCAGTGTTGTTACCTATGTGCGCTACGGCGATAAGGTTTATTCCCCGATAATCGACAAGGGCGAATCTGATTTCATTCTTTCGTTTGAAATTCTCGAAGCCGCACGCTGGACCGAATATCTTGCTCCCGACGGAGTAATTCTCACCAATACCCAGCAGGTAAATCCGATGCCTGTTATCACCGGAGCGGCTGAATATCCTGCTGAGCTTGAAGAAAAAATCAAGGCTCTCGGCGTTAAGCTTGATGCCTTTGATGCTCTTTCGCTTGCCGAAAAAGCAGGCTCATCAAAAGCCGTAAACATCGTTCTGCTCGGCAGACTTTCAAAATATTTTGACTTCACGCAGGATGAATGGATGCAGGCAATCGAAACAAGCGTTCCTCCGAAATTCCTCGAAATGAACAAAAAGGCTTTCCTGCTCGGCAGAGAAGCATAACAGTTAACGGAGAGTGACTTTTAAATCACTCTCCGTTTTTATCATCTCATTTTACAGGCTCCAACTCTTTCATAACAAAGAATTTATTCACATATTCAACCTGTTTGCCGTCCTTTGTCGCCGTTCCCAAATAGGTAACAACCGTATAATCCTTATCATCCGTAACAACCTTAACCTCTATGTGCATCGGTGCTTCATAATTATTATCAATATCATTATGAATCGCACGGCTTTTCTCATCGAATTCAGAAAGAAGCCTTTTTGTTTCTTTATTCAGAGGAAAATTCAGTTTCGTCTGATAACAGAGTGTAATATGCTCAAAATATCTGTCGGTCTGCGCATCGCAAGGCTTTGAAACCGAATATGCAACATATGGGTTCAGATAGGTAAATTTAATAAATGCAAGTACGGCGGCAGTCAAAAACAAAATAACAATAACGGCCTTATGTATTCTTTTTCGTGTTCTGACAAGCTTTGCAAGCTTATCGTTTATAATTTCAAGCTGTTCCGGAATGCTTTCCTCATCGGAATTCAACTCACAGTTTTCTCCGAGCAAATCCGATACGGATACATTGAATTCCGCCGCAAGCTTTTGGAGCAAATCCGAATCAGGCACGGAATATCCCTTTTCCCACTTTGAAACGGTTTGTCTCACAATATGAAGCCTTGAAGCCAGCTCCTCCTGTGACAAATTATTCTTCTTTCTGTAATTTCTGATATTCTCACTCAGCATACGGATAACCTCCTTTATTTGATAAGAATATTTTATTCCGTTATCCGAAAAAAGACAAGCAACGCAGATTAACATTTGCAGATAAAATCGGGCTTCACTCTTTTATTGAGCGAAGCCCGGAAGTTTTTTATTGATTGATTTTATGTTCTTCAACCCAACAAAGTATCTGTTCATATTTCATTGTTCCCGAAGCAACCGAAAGTCCCAGTTCAACAACATCTTCGTTTGACGAATCAATGTGAATACCGTTTATTTCCAGAAACGAAATCATAATATAAGCACCTCCAAATATAGGATTTATTTGTCCTATATTTATTATGCCCCGAATTTACAAAAAGTCAACTGACGGTATAAATAATTCTTTACGCCGTAACATCCTCGAATTTTGCGCCTACATATTCCGCAAGCTCATTCGGGTTGATAAAGAGCATCGCACCACGCACTCCTGCGCTGACATAAATTCTGTCAAAGAGTGTTGCGGTTTCGTCAATCACGGTCGGAAACGCTTTTTTCATCCCTATCGGCGAACAGCCGCCACGGATATATCCCGTGGTTTTCAGCAGGTCTTTAACATGGAGCATTTCGATTTTCTTTTCTCCGAATGCTTTTGCAACCTTTTTCAGGTCAAGCTCCTCGCACACGGGAATACAGCATACCCCGAAGCCGTTTTTCTCTCCGCTGAAAACAAGCGTTTTGAACACCTGCTCACGGTCTTTGCCCGTTTTTCTCGCTATGCTCTCGCCCGAAAGGTCGTTTTCATCAACGGGATATTCCATAACATCATATTGGATTTTTGCGGCATCAAGCAGTCGCATTGCATTTGTTTTTACCATATTATTTTCTCGATATTCTGAATGTAAATCCGTATTCCTTAAAGCTGTTTACCTTGTAAGGCTTATGCAGATAAGCACAACCCGGCATATCGCCGCCTACTCCTCTTTCAGCCGCATCAAGGCTGAGAGTAAGGCAGTTATCCTTTTGAAGCTCGTAGAGGTGCTTTGCCTTATCAAGCTTTTCGGGCGAATAAAAACCGAGATTGAAGCCGAAAGACTTATCCATGGCGTCGATTTTTATTCCGCATCCTGCATTATTCGTTATTTCAAGACTTCTGACATCGGTTCTGTGGCCGTTTTCCTGCGGTCTCATATATCTGTGTTCAAGCTCTTCAACGCTCGCCGAATGGCGGGCTATCCTTGCACCCGTTTTTCTGTCGCAGTAGGTTTCGTGAGGTCCTCTGCCGTACCATTCGGCTTGGTCAAGCGTGCTTTTTATTCCGGCTCTCATTCCGATTTTCAGCATCGGCAGGAACAGTCCTCTTGCCTTGTGACTGACAGTAATTTCACCTGCCGGAGAAATAAGATATGTTGTTGAAACGCCGAGAGTAAACGGTGCCGCCCAGATAACCTTTATCTCCACGCCGGACGGTGTTGACTGCGCATTAACCGAAATTGCCGTTGTCTGTGCAGTTGAACGCTTCCACTGATAGAGCGGATGCACGCCTGCAATGAACGGTGCAAAATTCAGATATCCTCTGTCGTTATCGGTCAGCGCACGGAAGAAATCGGGGCGAAGCGGAGAAACGATAATCTCGTTTCCGTCATAAATCAGTGATGAAAGCGCACCGCCCTTTATCTGAGCCGAAAAGTCGTTTCCCTTTATCGAAACATCGAAGCCCTTGCGCTGATATTTAAGCTCTCCGTTTGCCGGATTTTTCTTTGCGGCGGTAACCTCACGCAGGATGAACTGACTGAAATTCTGCTCAAAGCCCGATTTTGCCCAAAGCTTATCCTTGTTGAGAATAAATGAAACCGTAAGTATCACTTCACCCTCGGGATAATCTTCAAGATTTACGGGAAGCTGAATTTCCTTTTCACTCTGCGGCTCAACCGCAAAATCCTTTATTTCGCCGTGTGTTTTTTCGTTACCGTCAACAGCAACGCTCCATTTTATATCATAATCCTCTGTTGAAATGAACAGATTTTTATTCTTTATCGCAATTATTCCGTTTTTGCAGTCACGGTCAACGGCTTCAATATTCGAATAAACCTTTTTAACCTCATAGTATGACGGCTGAGGCATTCTGTCTGCGGTAATAATTCCGTTTGCGCAGAAATAATAGCTCGTCATGCCCTCGTCAAAATCTCCGCCGTAGAGCCATTTTTCCTTGCCGTCCTCATATCTGCGGATGGATTGGTCAACATAATCCCAGATAAATCCGCCTGCCATATGCTCGTATTTTTCAAAATCGTCGTTATATTCTTTAAAATTGCCGAGACTGTTTTCCATTGCGTGAGCATATTCGCAGTAAATAACGGGATGGTCTGCATATGCCGAAGCCGGAACGGGCTTGTTATCCGCCGCAAGCACATTTGCAACATTATCGTAAAGTCCCGTTTTTATCTCTTTCTTATTTCTCAGAAGCTCAACTATGCTTTCAACGGGATACATTCTGCTGATAAAATCGCTCTTTGTCAGGTCAAAATCGCCCTCATAATGAACCGGTCTTGACTTATCAAGCGCAAGTATCGCTTCCTTTTCACGGGTAAAGTTAGAGCCGTCACCCGCTTCGTTGCCGAGCGACCAGAAGCATACGCAGGCATGGCTTCTGTCACGCAAAACCATTCTCTGAGCTCTGTCAACAACGGATGAAGTGAATTTCGGATTATCCCCGGGACAGTTTTTGCGGCGTGCGCCGTGGCTTTCGAGGTCGGCTTCATCCATAACATAAAAGCCCAGCTCATCGCACATATCGTAAAAGAATTCGGCATTCGGATAGTGGCTCGTTCTTATGGCGTTTATATTCGCCTGCTTCATAAAATATAAATCCTGATAGTATCTTTCACGGGGAACCGCCCAGCCGTTATCGGGGTCAAAATCGTGGCGGTTAACGCCTTTTATTATAACCCTCTTGCCGTTCATATAAAGAACATTGCCCTTTATTTCAACCTTTTTGAAGCCGATTTTAACGCACTTTACGCAGTAAAGCTTTCTGTTCGCCTTAACGGAAATTACAAGAGTATAAAGGTTCGGCTCTTCCGCCGACCATCTAAACGCATTTTCTTTGATATAGCTGAATTTCAGCACCGTATCTCCGTTTTCGGCGGTGAGCTTTTCCGTTGCGATTTTCTCCGTAACCTCACCCGAAACCAGCGAAGCTATGAGCGTGCATTCCTTTTCCTCGCCGAGATTGCGCAGAGTAACTTCGAGATTGAGAACGCCGTTTTCGTATGTATCGTCAAGAGAAGCATCGGCAAAGAAATCTCTTATATAAAGCTTTTCCTCGGCGTAAATATAAACATCTCTGTAAATTCCGCAGAGGAACCACATATCCTGGTCTTCAAGATATGTTCCGTCTGTATATCTGTAAACCTCAACGGCTATTTCGTTTTCACCAACCGAAACATAATCGGTTATGTCAAATTCCGCAGGAGTCATTGAGCCCTGAGAATAACCGACCCTCCTGCCGTTTATATAAAGAAAGAAGCCCGCTTTAACCGCTCCGAAATGAATAAAAATTTCTTTTTCAGAAAAATCTTCGGGTATCTTAAAGCTTCTGCGGTAAATTCCCACCTCATTGAGCGAATGGCTTATTTCGGGGATTTTGCTTTCAACAGTCGAAATCGCCTTCGGATAGGATGAGCAAAGATAAATCGGCTTGCCGTAGCCTTTGAGTTGCCAAAGTGACGGAACTGCAATGTCGTCCCAATCCGAATAATCATATTCACCGGAAACGAGAGCAGGGTCAAGGTTATCAACACCCTGCTGCCAACGGAATTTCCATATTCCGTTCAAGAGAAAACGGGTTTTCGGCTCTTCACCGTTCAACGCATCCTTAACGGTTAAAAAAGTGGGTGCGGTGTTGTGACCGTCCTCTTTGTTCTCTTTTATAATGTACGGATTTTCCCAGTATTTAAGCTCTGACATATTTATCCGTCCTTTCAAAAGCTTTGTAAAAATGATTTTACCATATTTTTTCATATTTGTCTATAAAAATATACCGTCATTCCCTCTTTTGCTTGACTTGCCGCATTACACTGTGTTAGTATAGTATCAAGTTGAATTGGGAGAGTGATATTTTGGCTGACTTTAAGGAAGGCTCGGTAATGTATATCATCGCTGCGTGCATGATAATATTTGTCGTAGCCCAATCGCTGTTTTTCATTATCAAATCGTGGAAACACGGCAAAAAAATCGGTATTTCAAAGGAAACCCTTACCAACACGGTTACAACAAGCGTTCTTTTCACAATTGCTCCGGCAATTTCAATTCTTGTTACCGTTATTGCGCTTGCCGGTGCACTCGGCATGGTTCTGCCGTGGATAAGGCTCACCATCATCGGCAACCTCGCCTATGAAACCGTTGCCGCAGAAAACGCACTTGTTTCCATGGGCGGAAGCCTGAGCAAGGAGATAACAGACCCTCAGCAGTTCACAACTGCCGCATGGGCAATGAATCTCGGTGCCTGCTTCCCGTTGGTATTTTTACCGTTTGCCTGCAAAAAGCTCCAGAAAACAATCGGCTCCGCCGTCAATAAGAGCGAAACAAGCTCCAAAATCGGTGATATCGGTGCGGCGGCGGCTTTCATCGGAATTATTTCGGCATTCATCGCAAGAGCGGTAAACGGCTGTTCCGTTAAATCCGAAACCGTTATCAACGAAGCCGGTGAAGAGGTTGTTTCGAAAATTGTTTCGGAATCCGCCGGACTTATTTCGATTCTCACCCTTGTTTGTTCAATCATATTTATGCTGGTTCTGCTTCTGCTTTGCAAAAAGGTTAAAGCGCTTGAAAAATTCGAGCCGTTTGCAATGCCGATTGCAATGTTTGCGGCAATGGGCTGTGCAATGCTGTTTACAAAGGTGCTTCCCGAAAGCCTTTCAACCTTTACATGGTATGAAATAGGAGGTGCGTTGAAATGAACAAAACCTTCTTTGATAAAATTCACACCTGGGGCACGGTATGGAACTATGCGGCTCTGCTCATAATGTTTGCAATGCCCGTTGCGATGTCAATCGCCTTTAACGCCTGGCCGGACCTTCCGGCTTTGGGCAAAACCATGGTTGTGCTCATTCCGCTTTACTGGTCAACCGCCATTATCGAGGTTGCAACCTATGTTCCGATGCTCGGAGCAGGCGGAACATATCTTTCATTCGTCACCGGAAATATCTCAAACCTTAAGCTTCCCTGCGGACTTAACGCAATGGAAAATGCCAGGGTTCGTCCGAACACCGAGGAAGGCGAGGTTATTGCCAGCATTGCAATTGCAACATCGGCAATAACCACAACGGTTATAATCGCCGTGGGCGTGCTTGCATTCGCTCCCGTTTTGCCGAAGATAACGGCTGAGGGCTCAATTTTCAAGAGCGCTTTTGAAAATGTGCTTCCGGCACTTTTCGGAGCTCTCGGAGCAAGCTATTTTATCAAGCACTGGAAGCTTGCAATCGCTCCCGTAATCATCGGAATTGCCGTTCTTCTTGTTGCTCCCACAACTCAGGTCGGCGTGTTGATGTTCGTAACCATAGTTGCTTCCGTTGCCGGTGCACTCATTATTTATAAAAATCTGTGGCTTCCCGAACTTCAGAGAATTAAAGCAGAGAAAAATAAATAAAAATTTCTCAATAAAAATATTAAGTTGTGCAAATTCACTCTTGATATTACGGAGAAATTAGTATAAAATTGTAATGTTGGTTTAAATCACCTTTTTGAAAGGAGTAAACAGTCATGATTAACTACACTAACGAAGTACAGAATATGTGCTGCGTGGCAAAGGGACCCAACCACGGTCCGGCACCCATTCCCGAAGAGGGCAAATGGGTTAAGGCTTATGAAATCAAGGATATTTCCGCTTTCACACACGGTGTGGGCTGGTGCGCACCTCAGCAGGGTGCCTGCAAGCTTTCACTCAATGTTAAAAACGGTGTTATCGAAGAAGCTCTCGTTGAAACAATCGGTTGCTCGGGCATGACCCATTCGGCGGCTATGGCGGCTGAAATTCTTCCCGGCAAAACCATTCTCGAAGCTTTCAATACCGACCTCGTCTGCGATGCTATCAACACCGCTATGCGTGAGCTCTTCCTCCAGATAGTTTACGGCAGATCGCAGTCCGCTTTCTCGGATGACGGTCTTTCGGTAGGCGCAGGTCTCGAGGATCTCGGCAAGGGTCTGCGTTCACAGGTCGGCACAATGTACGGCACAAAGTTAAAGGGTGTCCGCTATCTTGAAATGGCAGAAGGCTATGTTACAAGAATTGCTCTTGACGATGAAAATCAGGTTATCGGCTACGAATTCGTTTCGCTCGGCAAGATGACTGACTTCATCAAGAAGGGTGACGACCCCACAACCGCATACAACAAGGCAATGGGCACTTACGGCAGATTTGCAGATGCCGCAAAGTACATTGACCCGAGAAAAGAATAATAGATAAGAGGAGGAAAAATACAATGGCATTATTTGAAAGCTATGAGAGACGAGTTGACAATATCAACAAGGTTCTCGCCGAATACGGAATCTCCTCTATCGAGGAATGCAAAGAAATCACTCTTGCAAAGGGTATCGACTGCGATAAAATCGTAAGAGAAACTCAGCCCATCTGCTTTGAAAACGCCGTTTGGGCTTACACGGTAGGCTGTGCAATCGCTATCAAGAAGAACTGCACAAAGGCCGCTGACGCCGCCGCCGCAATCGGTATCGGACTTCAGGCTTTCTGCATTAAGGGTTCGGTTGCCGATAACAGAAAGGTCGGCTTAGGTCACGGTAATCTCGGCAAGAGACTTCTCTCCGAGGAAACCGAGTGCTTCTGCTTCCTTGCAGGTCACGAATCCTTTGCCGCCGCTGAGGGCGCAATCAAAATCGCTCTTAACGCAAACAAAGTAAGAACAAAGCCCCTTAAGGTTATCCTTAACGGTCTCGGCAAGGATGCCGCTATGATTATCTCCAGAATCAACGGCTTCACATATTGCAAAACCGAGTTTGACCCCTATTCGGAAACTGTAAAGGTTGTTGAAGAAAAGGCATATTCAAACGGCCCGAGAGCAGAAGTTAAGTGCTACGGTGCAGACAATGTTCCCGAAGGCGTTGCCATCATGAAGCTTGAAAATGTCGGCGTTTCCATCACCGGAAACTCAACCAACCCCACCAGATTCCAGCATCCCGTTGCCGGCACATATAAGAAATGGTGCGTTGAAAACGGCGTTAACTATTTCTCGGTTGCTTCGGGCGGCGGCACGGGCAGAACTCTTCATCCCGACAATATGGCGGCAGGCCCCGCTTCCTACGGTATGACAGATACCATGGGCAGAATGCACTCCGATGCTCAGTTTGCCGGTTCGTCATCGGTTCCCGCTCATGTTGAAATGATGGGACTTATCGGTATGGGCAACAACCCGATGGGTGGCGCCACCGTTGCCAGCGCAGTTGCAGTTGAAGAATCATTCAAATAATCAAGTATATCAACGGTTTCCGGGCTTCGCTCTCTCGCAGAGCGGAGCTCTTTTTTTGTTCGTTTGGAGTCGAAATTTCAGAAAAATTGAGCAAAATTGAGCAAATTTATTTTTATTGATCAATCAGTGTAACCACATATTTATGCTACACCCAATTGTGGACACCTAATGTCCACAATTAAAAAATATTTTGAAAATCGTTCGACACAGTTCACTTGACCGAACAACAAAAACAAACTTTTTTTCGTCATTCTGCAAA
>JAZQON010000006.1:0-28429 GCA_045627825.1 Acutalibacteraceae bacterium | reverse complement strand
ATATCTTGCCATTGTATCAGCCTGAACGGTTGAATAAGTGTGGCCGATATGAAGCTTATCCGACGGATAATATATCGGAGTGGTTATATAAAACTTTTTGTTTTCCATTTTTTTGAACCTCGTATTATCTATTAAAGCAGGCTTGCCGCCGCTTCGTCAAGGAATACAACAACATCATCATGCTGTTGAAGAATTGATGCGGGACAAGCGGGAGTAACCTCTCCCTTTATCATATCTCTGACCGCTTCCGCCTTTGATTTGCCGGTTGCAATGAGAGCAATTTTCTTTGAGCGCATTATTGCTCCGATACCCATTGTCATTGCATAGTGCGGCATGGGAATATCGTCAAAATATATTGAATTCGCTTCAATTGTGCTTTCGGTAAGCGATACCTTATAGCTTTCACCAGAGAACTTATCGGACGGCTCGTTGAATGCGATATGACCGTTTCTGCCGATACCGAGAAGCTGAATATCAATTCCGCCCTTTGCCTCTATTGAAGCCGAATAACGGGCGCTCTCTGCTTCGGGTTCTGCATTGCCGTCAAGAAAATCAACATTATCAAGGTTGAGGTCAACTCTTGTGAAGAGATTTTCCATCATGAATGTATAGTAGCTGTTCTTGTGGTTCTTCGGCAGGTCACAGTATTCGTCAAGATTGAATGTGCTTACATTCTTAAACGAAACCTTACCCTCGGCGCACTGCTTTGCAATGTAATTATAGGTCGGAACAGGTGAAGCGCCTGTTGCAAGTCCGATTACGCAATCGGGCTTTGCGTTGATTATGTCGCAGAAAAGCTGTCCGCAGGCTGCGCCTATTTCTTCTTCGTTTTTAAAAATCTTAATTTCCATTGTTATTTCTCCTCTCAGTCAATTATCATTTCTCTGTGATTATCGGATGAATCGTATATCGCCTGCATTATCTTTGAGGTAAGCACGGCGTTATCAATATACTGTCTGTTTCTGTCACCGGTTTTAACGCATTTGATGAAATCGTTTATTTCGTTATCATACATATTGGTTGTGCGGCAGGTGAATGCCGTTTCACCGAGCATACCGTTCTTTACGGAATAGAGCTTGAAATCCGAACCGTACTGAAGTCTGATACCTGCTTTATCGCCCATAAAGTCGATATATGTTTCTCTCTCGCCGATGTTCTGAGCCCATGCGCCGTTGAAGCTGATAACGGGGCCGCTTGTGCGGATAATGCCCGTTACAGAGTCATCAACATCATATGTACCGTTGACATTCTTTGTTTCCTCAGCCCACATTCCGGTATAAACAAAATTGCTCATATTCTTGCCGAGCTTGCAGAAAGCTTCTCCGCTTGCCGTGAGCGGTTTGGGGTCGCCGCAGCAATACATAATAAGGTCGAGATAATGAACGCCCCAGTCTATGAGTGCTCCGCCGCCGGAAGAAGCCTTGGTGGTGAAATCTCCGCCGAGACCCGGGATTGAACGGTGAGCTCTGAAGGAAGCATAAACATGATAAACCTCGCCAAGCTCGCCGGAATCTATGATTTCCTTTATCTTTTCAACATAGGTGTTGAAACGGTTGCAAACGCCGATATTGAGAACCACTCCCGTTTCGTGCGCAACCTTCTGCATTTCAAGCGCTTCGGAAAGTATTCTTGCCGCAGGCTTCTCGCAAAGAACATTCTTACCTGCTTTCATAAAATCAATGGCTATTATTGAATGAAAATCGTTATGCGTGCAAACCGAAACTGCCTGAATTTCGGGGTCATTGAGAAAATCGTGATAATCAACAACCGCCGTTCCGCAACCGTATTTGTCAACGCACGCCTGAGCCTTTTCAATAATAAGGTCACAAAAATATTTGATTTCAACATTCTCATTTCTCATATATGCCGGAATATGAGACGATGTGGCGATATTTCCGCAACCGATAACCGCAACTTTAATTTTGGACATACAGAAACCTCCGATATAAATTTATACTCATATATAATATACCATAGCACCGAAAAAGTAAAGTTAATTGCAAAAAAATCTTGTAAAATTTGTAAATGTCTGTTATTATAATTTCAGAATAATTTCAGGAGGTATTCACAATGTATAAATTCCCGATAGGCGTTATAATCGACAGCTTCCGCACGGATATTCCCACCGCAGTCAAAAAAGCGGCTTCCGTAGGCGCTCAGGGCATTCAGGTTTATGCCACAAGAGGAGAAATGGCGCCCGAAAATATGACAGCTTCAAAGAAGTCCGAATTCAAAAAGCTCGTTGCAGATAACGGTCTTGTTATATCCGCTCTCTGCGGAGACCTCGGCGGCGGCTTCGGCAACAAGGACGATAATCCGGCAAAGGTTGAAAAATCAAAGAGAATAATCGACCTTGCCAAGGAACTCGGAACAGATGTTGTTACAACTCATATCGGCGTTGTTCCGCAGGATAAGAGCAACCCGAGATACGGCATTATGCAGGAAGCCTGCTTTGAGCTTTCACGCTATGCCGACAGCATCGGCGCTCATTTTGCAATCGAAACCGGTCCCGAAACCTCGGCTGTTCTCAAAGAGTTTCTCGATGCTCTCGGCTCAACGGGCGTAGGCGTTAACCTTGACCCTGCAAACCTTGTTATGGTTACGGGTGACGACCCTGCCGGAGCGGTTTATAACCTTAAGGATTATATCGTTCACACCCACGCAAAGGACGGAAAACAGCTTTTCTACAAGGACCCCGAAATCGTTTACGGTATCGTTAAGGATGCTCTCGTAACGGGACCGTCATTCCTTGAGGTTCCTCTCGGTGAGGGCAGTGTTCCCTGGGATAAATACCTTGCCGCACTTGAGGATATCGGTTATAAGGGCTTCCTTACAATTGAAAGAGAAGTCGGAGATAACCCCGAAAAAGATATAAGAAGCGCTGTTGAATTCCTTGAAAGGAGCTTCGCAAAATGAAAATCGGCGTAAGCAGTTACAGCTTTCAGCAGCTCATTTCATCGGGCGAAGAAACTCAGCTTTCCGTTATGAAGCTCGCAAAGGAAATGGGCTTTGACGGAATTGAATTTACCGACCTTAAAGCTCCGGACGGCATAAGCGAAAACGACTATGCCGCAATGATAAGAGAAGAAAGCGAAAAGCTCGGTCTGCCCGTTATTATTTACACAATCGGTGCAAATATGCTCGGCGAAAACGGCGTTGATGCAGAGGTTGAAAGAGTATGTAAAAAGGTTGACACCGCAAAAATCCTCGGCGTTAACAAGCTCCGTCACGATGCGGCATGGTCAATGCCGGCGGACTTGAAAAATCATGCAGGCTTTGAGCAGGTTCTCCCCGTTCTCGTTGACGGATGCAGAAGAGTTACAGAATATGCGAAAACTCAGGGAATTGAAACGATGATTGAAAATCACGGCTTTTTCTGCCAGGACAGCGAAAGAGTTGAAAAAATCATCACAGGTGTCGGCAATGCAAACTTCGGAACGCTGACCGATATAGGCAATTTTGCCTGCGCCGATGAAGAAAGCATTAAGGCAGTCGGCAGAATGACACCTTATATAAAGCATGTTCACGCAAAGGATTTTCACATCAAGAGCGGTAACGGCTTAAATCCGGGAAGCGGATTTTTCAAAAGCAGAGGTGGCAACTACCTCAGAGGTTCGATTATCGGCCACGGTGATATCCCCGTTTATCAGTGCCTTTCCGTTATCAAGGCTTCCGGCTATGACGGCTATGTGAGCGTTGAATTTGAGGGCATGGAAAAATGCCTTGACGGAATTAAAATCGGCGCCGAAAATCTTAAGAATATGCTTGCAAATATGTAATATCAAAAGGGCTTGTGACAAATCACAAGCCCTCAGTCTGTCGAAAAAGTCCGGTAAAAGCCGGGCTTTTTTTGCATTTTAAGCGAAATTATTCTGCTGTGGATTTCTTTTTCTTCTTTCCGCTCAAGAAGCCGACGCCGATACCGAGTGCAAACGCCGCAGCTCCGATAACAGCCGTCAAAATGCCGTCAAAACGGGGCTGATTTTCGGCGGTCGTAGCTTCTTTCATGCCGCAAACGGTGCAAACGCCGTTACTCATATTATGAGGTACAGTCTTTGCCGATAATTTAGTTTCCGCCGTCATCAATAGTTATCATTCCGTCTTCATCCGGCATACATTCCACCGGCTCGCCCTGCGCAAATGCAGGTATGCAAACGGCGAATACCATAAGCAAGCAAAGCACAATGCCGATAATCTTTCTCATTTTAATATACATAAGTAAATCTTCCTCCCGGAGCAACATCGCCGTTCTGATAGAAGTCCATTATGTCGCCGTCGGTCTGCATATTATCCGAAAGTTTGAAATTGAATTTAACATTATCAGCGCTCAGTCCGAGAGCTGAAACGGGAATTTTAAGCTTCATCACATTTCCGTTTATCTCATATTCCGCCTGCCCTGCTTTTTCAAAGCTCCAGCCGCCCGTTGATTTTTCTATCACGACGGTTTTATCGGTTGCACCCCGACGGTTGATAACATATTCAAAGCCTTCCCAGTTCGGAGAAACGCCGCTTGAATCGGTATCAATGAATATTCTCATCCACGCATTATCGGTATATGGCGTTATATTATCCTTTGTGTAAACCGACATACAGATGTATTCATTATCATTTGAAACCTCGGCTTTAACGAAGTCATTGCGCATTGTATCATTGGTATAATACATTCTGCCCCATCCGTTGCTCTTGCGGTCATAGGTGCTGTTTGTATAATGATAATAAGTTTTAACGCCGTTTTCGGGCTCAACCGTATCGGAAACGCCCTTGAATCTTCTTATATTTTCGACAAGCTGACAGTAATAATAATCCTTTAATATGCCTGCCGACGGCTCGCAGTCACGGCTGTATTCATAGGTAAACTGGTCGGGAAATGCGTTTTCCGTTCCACACCATTCATCCCATCTGCCTGCTATCCATTCATTCCAGCCCGTCACGAATATAAATTCCGGGTCGCACTTTATGGCGTTATCCCACTGCTGTTGGAAATTTATGCCGTAAAGATAAGCATCATCCATATCACTGCTTGCGGTTATCTTTTTACCGCCGTAGGTGTATGAATACGAATAATTGCCCTTTGAGAACGCTCTGCCCTGAACCTCATCATCGGCATTCATTGCAACAAGCTTTCCCCTCGCCGCATTCTGCGCAACCGAAACACACATTTCCTCAACATCGCCGTTGAGTGATTTGCCGAATTTAGTCTGCGGATAGTCACTGCACCAACCCCAGGTTTTCTTTGCAACGAATGTATCTTTTGCGAAATATGTTGATTCATTATCTCTGAAGGTGAAGAAATCATATATTTCTTTATCCTCGGGGTTATTTTTATCAAGGCTGTTTTTATCCGCAAACATAAGAGGCTTGCCGTCCCATATGAACCATAAATCCTTGTATCTGCCTTTTGAATATATTTTGTTATAAAGATTCACAAGGTCTGTATGGGTATAATCATAACTGCTGAACGGGAGCAGAAAAGACACCTGCGGAACATTAACGCCGTCCGCTCTCGCCTTTTCAAACACCTCAAAGAGCTTTTCATATGATTCCTCCCAAAGGGCGGTTTCATTTGTGCAGTCGAAAAATATAACATCAACGCCTGCATCTGCTATAAGCTCGGCGTGCTTTCTGAGCACATATTCATCGGTATCAATATAGTATCCGTAAAGCGGTTCATCCCAGAAATGCGGATAACCGCTGTAAAGGCCCTTCCAGAGCGGAGATGAAAAATCTCTTATCGCCGACGGGTCTTCTTTTAAAAGCTCCGTAACATTTCTCGGGTCCTTACCGTTGCTCTGCTGAGTATGCCATGTCCAATAAAACATACCAACGAATTTGCCGTTATCCTTTTCCTTAACCTCGCCCGCAAGCGGAGCCGAACGCCCGAGCCCGTCGGTAAGCGCCCATGTTTCCGGCTTCACAAGCCCGTCATCGGGCTGATTTATATTCTGTTTATTTCCGAATATCCACATTGAAAGCATCATCGACAGTGCCGCAAAAACAGCGGCTATTCTTTTAAACACGGTATTCACTCCTTAATAAAGCTTTATCCATTCCATATCGGTTTTATCTCTTGTCGAGGTTATCATAATCTTTATAAAATCGGTTTCTTTGCCGAGTGGGATTATTCTGCGGCTTCCGATTGTTGTGCCGCTGTAAAACCTGCAAAGCGAACCGTCTGCGCCTTTGAAGAATATCAGAAAGCTTTCAACCCTCTGACCCTCTTTGATATTTTCGGCAAGCTCAATATATGATACCTGCCTTTTTTCGGGGAGAGTTACGGTATATTCTGTCTGAATATCACCGAGAGAATTTTCTTCGATTACAGCATCGGCGGCGATATTTTTTTCAAATGTTGTGCGGATAAGCTCCCCGAGCTCCTTAAGCCTTGTCACATCTCTTTCATCGAAAAGTCCGTCTCTTGTGGGCGGTACATTGAGATTGAATGTGGTATTTCCTCCAACCGTTCCGAGATAGGTTTTGAAAAGTCTTTCAAGGCTGTGCGGCTCCTGCTCCTTATGCCAGAACCAGCCCGGTCTTATTGACATATCGGTTTCGGCAGGCGAAAAAACAAGTCCCTTTGAACAGATGATATTTGCCATTTCGCCGATATTGTTATCGGTATTATACATATTCATCGGTTCTCCTGCAAGCGGTCCGGCTTCGGTCTGAATATTTTTATTCAGGAAACAAAGCTCAGACGGAACAACCGCCCACTGAGCGTGAGCCGCCGTGCCCGATTCGTTTCCGCACCAGCGTATAACACCGGCATCGTTGAAATATGTTGCATTCGGCTGATATTTTTCTATCAAAGAAAGATATCTGTCAAAATCATATCTCTGCTTTTTGCCGTTTGCGCCCTCACCGCACGCACCGTCAAACCACACATGGAAAATTTCACCGTAATTTGTGAGAAGCTCGGTGAACTGATTGCAGTAATAATCGTTGTATTCTTCCGTTCCGTAATATTTGCTGTTTCTGTCCCACGGTGAAAGATAGAAGCCGAATTTAAGCCCGTATTTGCGGCAGGCATCGGAGCATTCCCTGACTATATCGCCCTTTCCGTTTTTATACGGACTGTTTTTCATACAGTGTTCGGTATAAGCCGACTGCCACAGGCAGAAGCCGTCATGGTGCTTGGCGGTCAGGATTATTCCCTTTGCGCCAACCGAAAGAGCCGCCTTTGCCCACTGCTCGCAGTCAAGCTTTTCGGGATTGAATATTGCGGGGTCTTCCGTGCCGTCACCCCATTCAAGGTCTGTATATGTATTCGGGCTGAAATGAACAAAAAGATAAAACGGGGTTTCACGAAGCATGCGAAGCTGTTTTTTATCCGGCTTCACATGAGCCGCCTGCTTTATGAATGAACAAAATTCCATACTGAATTTTTCCTTTCGGCATTATTTAATATGATTATACATTATTGAAAATAAAGATACAAGCATTCTATTGACAAATTTACCGAAATTGATATAATTTTTCACGGAGGGAACGGGTATGAAAAAAATTATCGCAGTATTCAAAAAAGAAATAATGCTTTCAGCTTCGCTTCTTGCGGCGATTGCGGCTTTATTCATAACGCCGCCGAGCATGGAGCTTGTTAAAAACATAGATTGGAAAACTCTCGCAATTTTGTTTATGATGCTCACCGTGCTTGAGGGCTTCAAAAAGGAAAATATATTTCGTCCGCTGATAAGGCTTACGGGCAACATCCGTTCTATGACAGCGCTGACCTTTTTCCTTGTGGGCTGTGTTTTCTTTTCATCAATGTTCGTCACAAACGATGTTTCGCTGATTGTTTTCGTTCCGCTCACGATTATGCTTTTCCGCTCGGGCGGCAAAGAAAAATATATTCTCCCCGTGCTGACCTTTGAAAACATCGCCGCCATCCGTGGCTCTCTGCTCACTCCCTTCGGCTCTCCGCAAAATCTGTTTCTTTTCAGCCGCTCGGGAATCAGCGTTCCGAAGTTTCTGCTCACAATGCTTCCGCTCTGGATTATGTCCGCTTTCCTGCTCTCCTGCTTCATACTGTTTCTTTACAGAAAAAACATAAAGGAAACTGCTGATTACGGCAACGAACCGCTAACCCCCGAATGGGATAAGGCTTCAAGATACAAACGGATTATATATCTCATTCTTTTTGTTTTCGTTATATGGGTCATCGTGGGCAGAACGCCTTACTGGTATTTTGCGGCGCTCATCGTGCTGATAACCGTTCTGATTTTCGACAGAAAAATCCTGCTGAAAACCGACTATGTTCTGCTGTTGACTTTCCTCTGCTTCTTCATTTTTTCATCGTCCGTTTCGGCAAATCCGGCAATATCGGCGTTCCTTAAAAAATCCGTTGCAGGTCATGAATATCTGTGGGCAATTCTTCTCAGTCAGATAATATCGAATGTTCCGGCATCAATTGTGCTTTATCCGTTTTCCGTTAACCTTAAAGCTCTGCTTTACGGTGCGGATTCCGCCGGTCTCTGCTCACTTATCGGCTCGCTCGCATCGGTAATCAATTATCGGATTTATGTAAGAGAATACCCGAAAAACGGATTCAAATTCATAAAAGTCTTTACGCTGATAAGCCTTGCATTCTTCGCAATCGTGGCAATTCCCGGATATTTATTAAGCAAATAAGCAAAAATGCACAAAGTTTCATATTTCCATATTGAAATCATTTTACATAACTGCTATAATATGAACGGTGTATGAATTACATACATAACAGAAAGGATATGATTTAATGAAAAAATTATTATGCGTAATGCTCAGCCTTGTTATGGCTCTTTCATTTGCAAGCCTTGCGTTTGCAGGCGAAGCAGCAACAAGCAAAACAGAAGCATTTATCAACGAAATGGAAAACGGCGTAGGCGTTAAAGCCAACATCAGCATGCTCAACGGTGAATTATTCATCAAGAAGAATAAGGCTGTTGCAAATGTAACGCTCGGCCCTCTTAACGCAAAAGCAATCCTCAACGACGGCAAGCTCACCGCATATCTCGGAATTTTCAAGGCAAACCTTTCCGAGCTTCTCCCCGCTTATTCAATAAAAGAGCTTACCGGAATCGTTAACGAGGTTCCCAAGGCATTCAAGAAATTTGACACAAATGATGTTTTCAAATATCTTGTTGTAACCGAAGCCAAGACCGACGGAGACGGCAAATTTGTTGAAAACTTCGGTCCCAATTATGAAGAAATCGCAAATCTTATTATTGAAGAAAATCCCAATGCGGTTAACGAAAAAGACAAGGATGACATCGTTGAATTCTGCAATTATTTTGCACAGGGCAACGATATGGTAGGTTCTCTGCTCAAATCAAAAGCTTCTTTCATCTATGAAGATGCAAGCGCAAAAACTCTTATCAGCGCAAAAATAACATTCCCCAATGAGCAGGAAGAAATTGAAGTTATTGATATTTTCAATATTCTCAAAAGCGAAGCCGGAATAAACATCAGCTATATCACCGTTGATATTGACGAAAAAATATTCAAAGAGCCCTTTGCAATTCTCAATATCACATGGATTATCAAGCTGATAATCAAAGCCGCATAACACGATAAAAAAATCACGGAGCTGTCGATTGTGACAGCTCCGCTTTTTTAGCTTACATCGGCGCCTTTCAGGAATACGCCCGTTCCGTTGTTTGAATAAAATACATAATTTACATTGTCGAACAGTCCGATAGTGCCGTCCGATTTACGATAACACGGAACCAACTCGGCAACCTTATCGTCCTCGATATATGCGGAAAAACTTTTGAGCTTAAATGCTCCCCACTGAATATCGCTATTTGAATAATACCGTCTGAATAATTCAATGCCGGTATTCCTCGGGTCTGTTATTGAATATGAATAGCTGCTTGATTGACCGTTACAAGTGTTTGTATAATTTGTGCCGCTTCTTTCAAATGTCGTTGAAACAAATTCCGACGGGTCTGCGGAAACTACGGCTCTTCTATTATCAAGCCATATCCATACCGTATTGTCCGCATAGAAATAATGACCTGCTCCGCCCGATTTATTGTAAGAATAAAGCGGAGTATATTCTTCATCAGTCTTAAATGTTATCTCAGCCTTAAAGTCTTTGTTATATACACTTAAGCCTGTATCAATATACTGCGTTCCGGTGCTTTCAATATATTCAACTTTCTGAAAACGGGATTTGAACCACTGTGGGTCAATCTCCCCCATATCAGCCGTTTTTGAGTTCGTCTGACCCCAAATGACGGTTCCGTTGTATTTTATATAGTATTCGGATAAATCTATATCTATATTTTTAGACAGAAGCAGACCGTTATTTCCGCCGAAAACAATTTTTTTATTACTGTTAACAAAAGAAAAATTATATATCATTGCTTCTGTATCAATCAGGCTTCCGTTTTCCGAATATAAAGCACAAGCCAGCTTATTATTTGATTTATCAAAGAAAGTTGAAGCATAATACCATGTATTAAGCTGAATTTCATAAGGAATAAGCACATTGTAATAATTTCCGCCCACATATATTTCCGAAAATACAGCCATATCGGATTTGCGAAGTCCGATAGACGGAACCGAAACATGGTCATATGCATCGAAAAGCATTGAATAAGCTAAAATATTTTCATCTGCAACCCTGAATTTAACAACAACTTTAAGATTTTGAAAATCGGCGCTGCCGCAATTAATCGTTAAATCCGTGTTCAGAGCCGATTCAAAAACGCCGTGAGCATATGAAACAGCATTCGGCTTATATAAGCTTCCGCTTGACAGCTGAATACTTGCCTGTCCGCTTGAACCGGCACTTGATATTTCGGCTCCCGAACCGCTCGGAAGGCTTCTTATTTCATCGGCGGCATCATAAACCGTTTCAACTGCTTCGCCGCCCTTTTCTTCAAGCGCATCGTTTATCTCGGAGAGAGCCGTTTCGAGCTTCGTTTTGCTTTCGGTGAGCTTTGAGGAAATACTCATTCGGTTTCACCTCCGATAATGCCGTCCATTTCGTCAATTATGCTTTCGGCAGTTCCTACCGCATTTTGAATTGCGGAGGTAACAAACGCTTTATCGGCAAGCTGATTTTGTGCGGATGCCTGAGAAGGTATCTTTGCTTCTGCCGATGTTATTTTATCGTTTACCGTTTTAACAGCGGCAGGAGTTGCGGCAAGTGCTCCGTACCTTAAATCAGTATCACCGTTAACCGAATCACTGAGCTTTACCATTCCGTAGCGGTCGGTATTCGACATATGAATATTTGTTTGAAACCACATATACGAATCGGGATAGCCATCGGTATGTTCTATATGATACACAAATGTGCCGACGCCCCTGCCTATCATTTCATACGAAGTCATATTATACATAATTCCCACATCAACATTACCGGTGCCGTTTACATTGAGCTTATCATACCGGAGAAAAGATTGATCGAATTTAACAACAAGAAACACGCCGTCACGAAGCTCAAAATCCTCATCGGTTGTAACATAGTGAACCGAACCTGTTTTCTGTGAGGTACCGAAAAATATATCCTTTTTAAGCTTTGCAAGCTTCGCCTTATCGGTATCACTGTAATCATTTGAAGAAAGCTCTTTTCCGTTCACCTTATCAACCTTTGAATTTTCAAGGCTTTCAATATCGCTTTCAGTCTGAGAAATTCTGCCGAGTGCCGTAGTATCATTATAGTTTTCAAGCGATGCAAGCTTTAACTTTTCGGCATCGGTAAAATCGTTTGAGGAAAGTCCTTTTCCGCTTACCTTGTCAACCTTTGAGTTTGAAAGTACGGTTTCCGCCGCTTCGGCACGGCTTTTCTCCGTCTGAACCGCTTCCGAAATATGTATTATCTCCGAAGCAATATCGGGGTTTTCTCCGCCGAGCTCAACCGCCGTCTCACTCACCGACGGTTCAAAATAAAATCCTCCGATTTTTTTACTTTTGCCGACAAATTCACGATTTTCATCATAAGCGATTATTTGCAGGCACATTCTCGCATTTCCCGTGAGCTCACGCCACATCGGAACCGTAAACGGTATTTCGTTAAACATTTCGGAAAGATATGTTTTTCCTCCCGTAAAAAAAGCCACACGGTAATGGTCCGTGCGCTCTTCCTCACTCAATTCTGCGGGCGGTGTAAAAACAAGCTCCGAAGCATTATGCTCACCCATTCTGCCGAGAACCGTTCTCTCCGGCATTTCGTTTGCGGTGAAATCAATCTGAAAAGTTCTTATAAAAACATCTCCTTAATTAAGTTTGATGTTTTCTCACTAAGAACATTTATCCCACTCCCTTTCGGGATGTGCTATATTGTAAAGAAAAAAACAAATTTGTCAAGGGGTTATTGAAATTTTTCATTTATATTTAAAAAGCACCCCTCAGGGTGCTTTTTTCAAAGAGTTGCCGCCATAACGGCTTTTATTGTGTGCATTCTGTTTTCGGCTTCGTCAAATACTATTGACTGTTCGCTCTCAAACACCTCGTCGGTAACCTCAATTGCATCAAGTCCGAATTTTTCTTTAACCATTCTGCCGACCTCGGTATTCAAATCGTGATATGCAGGCAGGCAGTGCATAAATCTGCACTGTTCTCCGGCAAGCTTCATAAGCTTCGAATTAACCTGATAAGGCATAAGGTCATTTATGCGCTCCTTCCAGATTTCATCGGGCTCGCCCATTGATACCCAAACATCCGTATAAATTACATCAGCATCTTTTACCGCCTTTTCGGGCTCCTCAATAAATTCAAGCACTGCGCCCGTTTCGGCGGCTACCGCCTTACATTCGGAAACAAGCTTGGCATTCGGGAAATATTTTTTCGGAGCGCAGGCAACAAAGTGCATTCCCATTTTTGCACAGCCAACCATAAGCGAATTGCCCATATTGAAGCGTGCATCGCCCATATAGACAAGCTTTTTGCCCTTAAGCTCGCCGAAATGCTCTCTGATTGTGAGAAAATCGGCAAGTATCTGCGTGGGATGATATTCATCCGTCAGACCGTTCCATACTCTTATTCCCGAATATTTTGCAAGCGCTTCAACTATTTCCTGACCGAAACCTCTGTATTCAATTCCGTCAAACATTCTGCCGAGAACTCTCGCCGTATCGGCAATGCTCTCTTTTTTACCTATCTGAGAGCTTTTCGGGTCAAGATATACGGGGTGCATTCCGAGGTCTGAAGCCGCAACCTCAAAGGAACAGCGTGTTCTTGTGCTTGTTTTTTCAAATATCAGAGCGATGTTCTTGCCCTCATGAATTCTGTGAGGAATGCCCTTTTTCTTTTTATCCTTAAGCTCCGCCGCAAGGTCAAGAAATTCGTTTATCTCCTCCGGCGTAAAATCAAGCAGTTTTAAAAAATTTTTTCCTTTTAAAGACATCGTTTTTCACTCTTTCAATCGTTTTTACCGAATTATTATAAATCCTTTATATACAAATGTCAAGCATTGACAAACACAGTTATAATATAGTATAATCTGAATATATTACCGCACGGAAAGGAGCTTCTTATGGAAGAAAAGAGCCTTACTCACGGTATAACGCTGAAGGATAAAATCGGCTACGCCATGGGCGATATGGGCGGAATACTCACCTTTGCGCTCGTTTCGGCTTTTCTGAATATGTTTTATACCGATTCTCTCGGAATTTCTCCGATGAAGGTCAGCATTCTGATGATAGTTGCAAGGATATGGGATGCCGTTAACGACCCTATGTGGGGTTCATTCATTGATTCGAGAAAGCCCACAAGGCACGGCAGATTTCGCCCGTATATTCTCGGTGCATCCGTTCCGCTTGCAATTGCCGCCGTGCTGATGTTCACAAAAATTCCCGGGCTTACAGAAAATCAATATCTTATTTATGCTTATGTAACCTACATATTTTTCGGAATGATGTACACCGGTGCAAACATCCCCTACGGCTCACTTGCTTCGGTTATTACCGATGACGAGATTGAGCGTTCCTCGCTTTCAATGTGGCGTTCAATCGGTTCGGGTCTCGGCGGTTTGCCGGCACAGATAGTGCTTCCTCTGCTCGTTTATTATTCAACAACCGTTATTGTTGACGGCGTTGAAAAGCAGGTAAAGCATATTGACTCCGGCAAAATGCTCATTGCCGTTTCCGTTCTCGCCGTGCTTTCGGTAATCGTCTTCTTCTGCCATTTCAAGCTTACAAAAGAGCGTGTGGCGCTTCCGCCCAAGCAGAAAGCTGAAGGTCACAGCGTTATCAAAAGCATTAAGGCACTCTCGAAAAACGGTCCTTTCATTTCGCTGAGCATTGTTTCGATGCTTCTTATCTGCTTCCAGATGTACACTCAGACAAATTATAACTATCTCTTAACGCATTATTATAATTCACCCGGACTTTACAGCATTGTCACCGTTGCAACCTATCTGCCTATGGCGATGTTTATCCCGTTCATGAGCAAGCTTATCAGAAGATTCGGCAAAAAAGAAATATGCGCCGCAGGTCTTGCGTTTGCCGCCGCCGTGAATTTCATAATGTTCTTTATCGGATTTACTCCGCTTGTTTCAAATGTGTTCATTTTCCTTGTGCTTGTATTTTTCAGCGGAGCCGGTCAGACTTTCCTCGTGCTTGAGGTTTGGGCGCTTGCAATGGATGTTATCGACTATCACGAATTTCTCTCAGGCAGGCGTGAGGAGGGTACAACATATTCGGTATATTCGTTTATGAGAAAGCTCGGAATGACCCTTGCAGGCTTCGGAACGAATGCACTTCTTGCATTGATTGGCTATAATTCATCCGCCGAAGCTCAGCCCCGTGCCGTGCTTGATAAGCTCTATACGGTAACAACTCTCGTTCCGGCAATTGTTTTATCACTTATGTTTATTGTTCTCTGTTTCTGCTATAAGCTCAACAAAGAAAAGCTTGATGAGCTTCGTGCAAAAAGAGATTTGAATCAATAAATAAAGAAAGGAATATTCAAAATGAAAAGAAGAACCATCTCGGCAATAATCGCAATCGTTCTCAGCCTTACTTTCATCTATGCTTCAGTTTCTCCTGCATTTGCGGCGGTTGAGGAAGTCAGAAAGCAGATTGAAATTCTTACCGAAACTCCCGTGCTTGTCGAAAACGGAGTTCTCACTCAGCCCGGCTACTGCTTCACAAATCTTTATAAATATGACCGCAGTGCGATAAAAGCAGGTGCAAGCAGAATCAAGGAATGGGATTTCTATCAGATTTCCAACGATGATTTTACCGTTCAGGTAACTATCGCCGATATTTCTCTCGGCGGTGCGGTAACGGTAGGATATTTTGACAGACACACCGGCGAAAAAGGCAGTGCAATGGTGCTCAACCTTTTCACATTCGGTAAATTCAATGTGGGTCTTGATGAAAGAGGTCTTGCCGAGAATGACTGGACAGACCATACATATAAAGTAAAGAAGTTCAATTTCGATTTTGAGCTTTCGGTTGGCGAAAAAGAAAGAGTTCTTAAGTTCAAGGGCAAGAGCGGTCTGAAAGACCTCGAAATGGATATAACCATGCAGATGCTTCCCGACCACCAGAGCCACTTTATTGCCGTTCCGTTTGACAAACCCGATAACAAGCATTTCTACTATAACCAGAAAACAAACTGCATGGCTTCCGTAGGAACAGTTAAATGCGGCGACAAAACTTACGAATTCAAAGGCCTTGAAGATAATTCCTTTGCTGTTCTCGACTGGGGCAGAGGTGTATGGCCGTATCACCAGGTATGGTGGTGGGGCAACGGAAGCACCGTTTTGGAAGACGGCAGAATATTCGGATTTGAAATCGGCTGGGGCTTCGGTAACACCGATGCCGCTTCCGAAAGCACAGCTTTCATCGACGGCAAGGCATATAAGCTCGGCTATCTCAAGCTTGAAAACGAAAAAGATATAGTCAGACCTCTTGATAACTGCTGGGACGATAACGGCGTAATCTGGAAAATCACCAGCGATGACGGAAGCTTTGAAATGACTATGAAGCCCGAATACGATAACTACACAATGATGAGAGTTCTCCTTGTTGGCAACCTCTGCCATCAGGTATTCGGCAAATGGAGCGGAACGGTTAAATGCGGCGATGAAACAATAGAAATCAAGGATATGACCGCATTCCTCGAACGCTCGGATAATATGTGGTAAAAAATTTAATTTTCAGGTTTTAGGTTGTTGCATTAAAATTATAAGACATATAGAAAGAAAAGACCACGGTGCGTATGAAAATGCACCGTGGTCTTTTACAAGAAACCGAAAATTATTTTGCTTTCTTCTCCACTATCAGACCTGCGAAACAGATAACCGCCGCAACGGCACAAATTGAAAGCATAATGATGAATACCGCATTCCAACCGCCGGATTCGGACACCGCACCGAGGGTATAGGATGTTATCGTGCTTCCGACATAGCAGAAGGTATTCAGCAATCCTGCCGCAAAGCCGGCACCGAGAAGCTTTCTGTTATCAAGCGGAAACATACTTGTTATAACATTGTTTATCATTGCCATTACACACGCAACGCCGATAAAGCATATCATTATCACGGCAATGCTCTTGAATTTAAGCGAAAGAATTATTCCGCCGCAGAGAATAACGGACACGATATATAACACGCCGTTCATATTGGAATGAGACGGTATTTTTCTGTGTATCTTGTTTGCAATTCCCGTTCCGAACATTGAAATAAGCGGAAGAAGCAGAGTGAGCAGAATTGAGAAAGACTGCGATACATTGAATTCCTCGTACAGAACAGACGGAACCCATGTGTTTATTCCGTCCTTTATAAAGCCGTTTGCAATTCCGCCGAGTGCCATAAGCACAAGCTCTATTGCCATAATACGACCCATTTTTACCTTTTCGCCTTTTTCTTTTTGTACAGGCGCTTTCTTTACGCTTTCTCCGTAAAGCGCAAACCATATAAATGAGCTGACAAAAAGCACGGCAGAAGCAATATAAAATGCAAAATGCCACGATGCGAATTTTACGCAGAGTGCCGAGAGACCGTAAGCAAGAAATGTTCCTGCGGCGGCGGTTGTGCTCATATAGAAAATTGCATTCGGAACCTTTTCATCCGAAACAAAATCGGATATTGTTTTTACAAGTGTACTCCATAATATCGACTGCACTATTCCGTTTGCCAGCCATATATATTTCATAACCGAAATATCCGAGCTTATCGGCATAAGAATATTAAGTATTGAAGAAACAAAAAGCGAACCGAAAATCATATATTTCGGATTATAATATTTTGAGAGAATACCGTTTAAAAGCTGACCTGCTCCGTAAGCGAAAAAGAAGCAGGAACTGACGAGTCCGGCTTGAGTTTTCAGCACTCCGAGGTCGGAGACTATGGCAACAAGCGAAGCCGAATAATTCAGCCTGCCGACATAAGCGGCAGTATAGGCAAACCAGCAGATAAAAATTATTCTGCCGTCTTTTTTCTTCTGCATAACTAAGCACAACCTTTCAACCTATCAAGTTTATCACCTAAGCGGTTTAAGGTCAAGGGATTTTTATCAAAATTATGTTGATTTTGTAATTTTATTTTGTTATTATAAAAATAACGCAATAAAGCAGCACCAAAAGGAGTGAGTTTATGCATACATTAAAACCGCATATTCTTAAGGATATGCACGGTCAGATACCTAAATATTCCGTCCTTTCGAAGGTGGATATTGACAATTGGGAATACACCAAAGGCAAATTTCTCGGTGACGGCTATGATATGGAAGATTTTCACGGAACAATAAACCGTGGCGACAGATGGCACGCTTCCTATGACTGCGCTTATTTCTTCAAAGCATCCGTAACCGTTCCCGAAGAAATGGACGGCAAAAAAATCAGAGCAAAGCTTGCAGTCGGCGGTGAAGCTCTCGTTAAATGCAACGGCGAATATGTTGCAGGCTGTACCAGCAGAAACTATATGCCCGACAGAGCCGATGTTGAACTCGGCATACATAAGGCAGGCGAAATTCTGAATTTTGAAATTGAAGCAACGGTTGACTCAATGGAATTCTGTGATGCCGCCATGGACGGTGCGGAATATCAGGAATGTCTGTTCGGAGAAACGAGCATCGCCGTTATCGACGAGGATGTGGAGGGCTACTATACCGATATTGACATAGCCTTTGAAGCACTTGATTTCATTAAGGATGAGCATATAAAGAGCAAGGTTTATGCCGCCATTGACGACAGTATGCACATCATCGACTTTGACTTTGAGCCGGAAAGAGTAAGAAACAGTATAAGGGAAGCGAGAAAATATTATCTCAAAAAGCTTTCCGAAATAGAATGGTCGGCGCAGAGCAGAGTTATCCACACCGGTCACAGTCATATTGATGTTGCGTGGCTTTGGAGAATTCAGGAAAGCATACGCAAGAGCGCAAGAACATTTACGAATGTTACCCACCTTATGGATATTTATCCCGAAATGACATTCGGTCAGAGCCAGGCTGTGCTCTATCAGATGACTAAGGATAATTATCCCGAAATATATGAAAAAATCAAAGAAAAGGTTGCCGCAAATCAGTGGGATATCTGCGGAAATGTTTGGGTTGAAGCCGACACAAATATCGCAAGCGGCGAATCTCTCATCCGTCAGATGCTTTACGGAACGGAATTCTTCAAGAAAGAATTCGGCAAGGTTTCAAAAACATACTGGCTTCCCGACTGCTTCGGTTTTACTGCCGCCCTGCCCCAGATTATCAAGGGCTGCGGAATGGAAAATTTCATAACAAGCAAGCTTTCATATAACGACACCAATAGATTCCCTCATAATATGTTTATGTGGGAGGGCAACAACGGCGACAGAATCTATGCCCACCTTATGCGCCCGTCATATAACTGCAATTTCAGAGTAAATGAGCTTGTTACCTTTGACGATGAATGCAACAATAAGAGCGAGCTTGATACCGCTATGGGTATGTACGGCTTCGGTGACGGCGGCGGCGGTCCTACGAGAAATATGCTTGAAAGAGGAAGAAGACTTAAGAATTTCCCGGGTCTGCCCAAGGCCGAAATCGGTCATGTTGACGATTTCTTCAACACCATGCACGGTCATGAGGATGAGCTTCCCGTATGGAACGGCGAAATGTACTATGAAAACCACAGAGGTACATTCACAAGTCAGGCATTCGTTAAGAAAAACAACAGAAAGCTTGAATATCTGCTCACAAGAGCCGAAATGCTCTGCTCTCTTGCCGAGATAAACGACGGAAAGAAATATCCTAAAGAGGAGCTTGAAGAAGCGTGGCGCATACTGATGACAAATCAGTTCCATGATATTCTTCCCGGTTCTTCAATTCATCAGGTATTTGAGGACTGCAAGAGAGACTATGCAAAGCTCAGCGAAAAGGCAATAGCGATATTTTCCGATGCGGTAAATCATCTCGGCGCTCAGCTTAACTCCGGTGCAAATGCCGTTACGGTTTGGAATTTAACCAATGCCGACAGCACTCAGCCCGTAAGAGTTGACGGCGTTCCCGAGGATATGCTTGCAAAGGGTATGCCGTCTGTAAATAAAAACGGCACTTTGATTTTTGCTCCCGATGTTATTCCGGCAATGAGCTGTAAGGTGTTTGAGCTTGAAAAAAGAGAAAGCAAAGAAAACGGTTCAAACGATATTGCACTTGAAAATGATTATCTCAAGGTTGAATTTGACGAAAACGGAATTATCACAAGCATATTCGACAAGGTGAATAGCCGTGAAGCGCTCGACGGCAGAGGAAATATTCTCACCGTTTCGCAGGATAAATGTATTCACGAAACAGCGTGGAATCTGGAGCTTAACTATCAGAAAAAGATGTGGGAGCTCACCGAAGCCGACAGCATTGAGGTTATCGAAAATAACGAGCTTCGCAAGATAATCAAAATGGTTCGTTCATTCAATAAATCCGTTATCACTCAGTATATTACCCTTTATGCAAACGGCAGAAGCGTTATATTTGATACCTCCGTTGACTGGCACGAAACCGACAAGGTTCTGAAAGCCGGTTTTGATGTGAGCGTTATCGACACCGATGCAACATATGACATCGCTCACGGAGCATTCAAGCGCCCGACGCATTGGAACACCTCATTTGACCTTACCCGTTTTGAGGTTGCGGCTCACAAGTGGGCTGACCTCTCCGAGGGCGGCTACGGATGCAGTATTATCAACGACTGCAAATACGGCTACGATATTCACAACAGCCATATGAGAATAACCCTTATGCGTGCGCCAACCTGCCCCGACAGAACGGGTGACCACGGCATAAACACATTCAGATATGCTTTCTATCCTCACGGCGGAGACTGGAGAAACGGAACCGTTCAGGAAGGCATAACCTTTAATGTTCCGCCGATTGGAATTTATTCGCCCGAAGCAAAAGGCTCAAAAACCGCCGAGCTTCTTCCCGAATGCGACAGCAAAAACATTATGACCGATGCATTCAAGAAAGCTCAGGACGGCAGAGGATATATAATTCGCTTTGTTGAGGATGAACAGAGACGGGGAAAAGCATTTGTCAAGCTCCCGTTTAAGGCAAAGGAAATCATCGAATGCAATATGATTGAGGATGATAAGCAGACCGTTCCTCTCGGCGAAAACGGATTTGAATTCGGCTATAAACCGTTTGAGGTTAAAACTTTCAGAATTATTGTATAATGCACAAATCGGCTTGCGACAGAAATGTCACAAGCCGATTTCAGCTTTTAATTGTTGTATAACTTAACACTTAAAGCTATCAACCGCCGCTTTCAAAGCGGCATTATATAAGTCTTCCTTGCAGGTTTTTATGATTTCGGAAAACGGTTTCGGTTTTTCGCAGGAAAAATACATTTCGGAAACACCGAGCTCACGGATTTTCTCCGCTCCGTCTCCCCTGCATCCGCAAACAGTTATAACCTTTTTTCCGAGCGCATTTGCTCTTTTGGCTATACCGGAAATCACTTTTCCGTCAGCGGACTGAAAATCAAGTCTGCCCTCGCCCGTTATAATCAAATCGGCGTTTTTTGC
This sequence comes from Acutalibacteraceae bacterium, assembly GCA_045627825.1. Taxonomy (GTDB): domain Bacteria; phylum Bacillota; class Clostridia; order Oscillospirales; family Acutalibacteraceae; genus CAG-177. The sequence goes on along the minus strand of JAZQON010000006.1, from coordinate 7,500 downwards.
CTTTTCGTCAAATCCCGACTTATCGAGAATTATGTCAATTCCCCTTTCGAGCCTTGCGCCGAAAAATGCAACGGCACCGCCGCCCATTCCTCCTGCCGCACCGGCTCCGGCAATATCCGAAATATCAATTCCGAGCCCGGATTTGATTACATCCGACATATTTTGAAGTCCGAAGTCAAGCCGTTTAACCGCTTCGGCATCAGCGCCCTTTTGCGGAGCGAAAACATAAGCCGCTCCCCTCTCACCGAACAGCGGATTATCCACATCGCAGGCGCATATAACGGGAATATCAAGCGGCTTTTCGGGCTTGATTATTTTTCTTACCCTGCCGAGGTTTTTGCCGACCGGTTCAAGCTCTTTTCCGCTTTCATCAAGGAATTTCCAGCCGAGAGCGGCGGCAGCTCCGATGCCGCAATCGTTTGTGGCACTTCCTCCGAGCCCTAAAAGAATCTGCTTTGCTCCGCTCTGTTTTGCGTGAGCAATAAGCTCTCCGACTCCGTAAGCCGTTGCTTTTTCGGGGTCTTTATTTTCTCCGGCAAGCGGCAGTCCTGCACACACCGCCATTTCGATAACCGCCGTATCATCGGTAAGCATATAATATTCGGCGTTCATTTTTTCTCCGAATACTCCCGTAACCTCGGCCTTAATGAATTTACCGTCGGCAATCTGAGAAAAGCAGGAGCAAAGCCCCTCGCCGCCATCGGCAACGGGGAGCTTTGTTATAACTGCATCTTTAATTGTATCGGTAAACGCCCTGCCGATTATATCGCAGACCTCCGAAGCGGTAAGCGTACCCTTGAAGCTGTCGGGCGCAATCAACACAGAATACATAATTATTTCTCCGCAGATGCTTTTCTGATGTATCTCTTGAAAAATGCAACGCCGGGGCCGATTGCCGCAACGGGTATTCTTTCATTCGTTCCGTGAGTACAGCGAAGCATTGCAACGGAAACCTTATAAGGCGAATAACGGAAAATATTTTCGCAAATCGGCTCATAGAAGCAGGCATCGGTGCCGCCCATTACGAGATAAGGCGCAACAACATTGTTTGCATCCTCCTGCATACAGATTTCCTTGATTATCTTGAAGGGTCTGGAATCTGTTGAGGAGAATTTCGAAGCTTCCTTTGTTTTGAGAACCTTAACCTCAATATCCTTGTTTCTTACAACTCTCTTTATATGAGCCACAACATCCTCGGTTGTAACGCCGGGCATCTGTCTGAAGTTAACGGTTACGCTTGCTTTCTGAGGAAGAACATTAGCCGCAGGGCTTCCTTCCGACATCGTAACAGCCGTTGTTGTTCTGACAAGGCAGGCGGCAGGAGGAATCTGCTTCATAACTTCCTTGATAACGGGAGTAAGATAAGGAATGTTGCAGGTTACAAGTCTTGCAGGGAAAGTACAGCTTCTGCCGAGATTTGAGAAAAGCTCGCTTACAAAGGGCATAATTTCAGCCTTGAACTGATGGTTTTCAAGGTCTTTGATAACATCGGCAAGCTCGCCGAGAGCTGAATGCTTGGGAGGCTGTGAGGAATGGCCGCCCTTTGCGTTTACGCTGATTTCAACATCAAGATAACCCTTTTCGGCAATACCAACGCCGACAAGGTTTTTATTTTCAAGAAGTCCTTTAATATTGAGCGGAATGATGGCACCGCCCTCGTCAATAACGCTGTCAAGATGAATACCTCTGTTCATAAGAGTTTCCATCATTGCCTTTGCTCCGCTTTCGCCGGAAGCAACAACCTCTTCATCCTGACCGAAAAGAAGATAAACATCTCTTTCGGGCTGAAAGCCTTCTTCAAGAAGAGTTTCAACGGCTTCCATAACACCTATAAGGTGGTTTTTCATATCAAGAGCACCTCTGCCCCAGATAAATTCGCCGTCATTATATCCGCTGAATGCCGGATGCTCCCAGTCACTCTCTGTACCCTCGGAAATGGGAACAACATCCTGATGTGAAAGAAGTGCAATCGGGTCAAGGTCGCTTCTTGTGCCCTTCCAGCAATACATAAGACTTGCTTCGTTAACAACTTCCTTGCTGAGTGTCTTATGAATAAGCGGATAAGCTTCTTCAAGGAATTTATGGAATTCATCAAACTTTGTGAAATCCACTCTTTCCTTTTCGGGATGGCTTATTGTGGGAATTGAAATTGCCTTTGAAAGATGCTCTGCGGCTCTTGCTTCGTCAACATTTTCGGGTTCTGCTTCGCCGTAATTTGTTTTCTCCGGTGTAAACTTATATGCTCTGAAAGCATTGATACCTGCGGCGGCACCGAGAGCGGCAAGAGTTGCGATTTTTGTCTTTTTGCTCATATTTATCATCCTTTCCGATTTTTACCATAATATTATAACGGATTTCTCCGTTCAATTCAATATAAATTTGTAACATTAAAAGAAGCTGAGCTGAGTTGATTTCGGCAAATCCGCAAAGGCTCCGCTTTCTTCAAGCGTTTCGATAATGGTTTTTGATGCTCCCGAGCGAAGCTGAACATCCTCAATCGAAAGAAATTCAACCAAATTTCCGTTTTCGTCATATCTCGCTTTTTCAAGGTCCTCGGCGGCATTCACTCCGCATCCCGACATTGCCGAAAACGGAAGTCTTATTTTTCCGTTCTCAACCATATATCTGCTTGCCGTTGACTTATATATATCAATCGGCAGAACCTCTATTCCACGAGCCATCATCTCGTTGATAACCTGCAGGGAGGTGTATGTTCCCTCCTCTTTTGCCGTTGCCTGCTTGGTTTTTATCTTTTCGTTAAGCTCCTGCATCTTCTTCTTGACTGCGGCTCTGCCCTGCAAAACCGTTACCGTGTCAATATCCTCGCCACGAACCGTCATATATGTTGCGTAATACTCAACGGGATAGTTAAGCTTATACCACGCAAGGCGCAGAGCGGCTATGCAGTAAGCGGCGGCGTGAGCCTTGGGGAACATATATTTGATTTTCATGCAGGAATCTATATACCACTGCGGAACATTATTATCAACCATGGCTTTTTTATGGTCATCGGTGAGAAGCTTGGTTGCCTTACCCTTACGGACTATCTCCATAATTTTGAACGCCATACCCTTTTCAACGCCCTTATGGATAAGATAAACCATAATACTGTCACGGGTTCCGATAACATCAGATATTGTGCAGGTTCCGTTTTTGATAAGCTCCTGGGCATTGCCTATCCATACATCCGTTCCGTGGGAAAGTCCCGAAATCTGAAGCATATCCGAGAAATTCTTCGGTTTTGATTCCATAAGCATCTGACGGACGAACGGAGTTCCGAGTTCGGGAAGCGAAAGAGTTCCCGTTTCGCAGTCGATATCCTCACTGGTAACTCCGAGAGGTTCGGGAGAAGTGAGCAGTTCATATATTTTCGGGTCGCACACATCGGCATCCATAACGGATGTTCCCGTCATATCCTCAAGATGCTTATATAAGGTCGGCACATCGTGGCCGAGATTATCAAGCTTGAGTATCGTATCATGAAGCGAATGGAAATCAAAATGAGTTGTTCTGTGAACGGAATCGGCATCATCGGCAGGATGCTGAATCGGAGTGAAATCCTCTGCATCGTTATCATTCGGAATAACAACCATTCCGCCCGGGTGCTGACCCGTTGTGCGCTTAACGCCCACACAGCCGGCGCAAAGTCTGTCCTGCTCGGCTCTTGAAAGACTGAGACCCTTTTCCTCCATCCACTTTTTAACAAAGCCGAATGCGGTTTTATCGGCAAGAGTGCCGATTGTTCCGGCCTTGAAAACATGGGATTCGCCGAAAAGCTTTTCGGTATATCGGTGAGCATAAAACTGATATTCGCCCGAGAAGTTAAGGTCTATATCGGGCTGTTTATCGCCGTTGAAGCCGAGGAAGGTTTCAAACGGTATATCATGGCCGTCACGGTGCATGGGCTTGCCGCATTTCGGGCAGTTTTTCGGCGGCATATCAAAGCCCGAGCCGTATTCGCCTTTTAAGAAGAATTCACTTATCTTGCATTCCTCGCATATATAGTGCGGCGCAAGCGGATTAACCTCGGAAATTCCTGCGGCAAAGGCAACAAACGATGAACCTACCGAACCTCTGGAGCCTACATAATAGCCGTGATCCATCGAATCCCACACAAGCTTCTGAGCGATTATGTAAAGCACGGCAAAACCGTTTTTGATAATGGAATCAAGCTCCTTATCAAGTCTTTCTTTAACATACGGAGGTATCGGGTCTCCGTAATATTCGGTTATTCTTTCATAGCATATCCGGCGCAAATCCTCGTCTGCGCCCTCAATTTTCGGCGGATAAGTTCCTTTCGGTATCGGCAGAATAACCTCGCACATATCCGCAATTTTATTCGGATTGGTTATAACAACCTCTTTGGCGGTCTCCTCTCCGAGATACGCAAATTCATTCAGCATATCATCGGTTGTTCTGAAATAGAGCGGCGCCTGCTCGGCGGCATCGGTAAAGCCCTGACCCGCCATAAGAATCTCTCTGAAAACGCTGTCGCTCTCATCCATAAAGTGAACATCGCCCGTTGCAACAACGGGAATATTGAGACTGTCCGCAAGACGAATTATTTCTCTGTTTATCTCGTTTAGCTCTTCCTCGCCCGAAACCGTTCCCTTTCGAACCATAAACATATTGTTTCCGTTGGGCTGAATTTCGAGATAATCATAAAGACTTGCTATTTCAAGCAGTTTTTCTCTCGGCTTGCCTGCCAGAACAGCCTGATAAAGCTGACCTGCTTCGCACGCACTTCCGACTATCAAGCCCTCACGGTGCTTCTGCAATTCACTTTTCGGTACTCTCGGATGACGGTAAAAATATTCGAGATTTGATTTTGTTATGAGCTGATAAAGATGCTTTAACCCGACTTTGTTCTTTGCAAGAATTATCATATGATAACTCGGAAGCTTTTTCGGGTCGGTCTTTATAAGCTCGTTTATCTGATTTACATTTTCAACGCCCTTTTCCGCCGCAAGCTCAAGCAGCTTTGCGAATATTCTCGCAAGCGCACCGGCATCCTCATCGGCACGGTGATGGTCGAACTTGGGCATTTTGAAATGATTGGATATCGAATCAAGCTTATAAGTCTTAAGGTCGGGCACAAGGCTCTGCGCCATAACAAGCGTATCAAGATGCGTATATTTATAAGGTATATTATTACGCTCGCACGCCGCCCTGATAACATCGGTATCAAATGAAGCATTATGCGCAACAAGAACGCAGTCATCTCCGCAGAATTCAAAGAATTTTCTGACCGCTTCGCCCTCCTTGGGAGCATGGGCAACCATGGAATCCGTTATTCCCGTAAGCTCGGTTATGCCTGCCGGAATAGGTCTTTCGGGATTTACAAAGGTTTGGAACGAAGCTTCCTGAGCGCCGTCAGCAAATCTTACCGCACCTATCTCGGTAAGGCGGTCAACACCCGTGCGAAGTCCGGTTGTTTCAACATCAAAAACAATGAAAGTGCCGTTAATCGGCATATCGAATTCGCCGTTCATTGCCGTAACGGAATCATCCACAAAATATGCTTCCATACCGTAGATGATTTTTATATCGTCGCCTGCCGTGTTTGCCGCTTCGGGAAACGCCTGAACAACACCGTGGTCGGTTATTGCAATAGCTTTATGCCCCCACTTTTTGGCACGCTTTACAAGCTTTTCGGTGCTTGTAAGTCCGTCCATAGCGGACATATTGGTATGCAGATGAAGCTCAACTCTCTTTTCGGGAGCATCATCCGTTACCTGAAGCTCCTCAATGAGCATAACGGAATTTGCCTTAATGCAGTAGGCCTTAATATAGTCATCGTATTCAACATGACCTCTTATCATAACCGCTTTTCCGTCAGCAATATTTTCAACAAGCGCTTCGCAATTCTGATTTGCTTCAAAAATTTTGACCGTATATGAATTTGTTTTATCGGTTATATTGAAATTGATTATTTTGCGTTTTCCGTCTTTTGTGTCACGAATTGAAAGACCGAACACCGTTCCCCACACCGTAACATTGCCGTCCTCAACAGATACTCCGCTCAGCGGAACCGGCTTTGATTTTATCTTACTGCCGAAAATAACCTTTGCATTGGTTAAAGAAATCGGCAGGTCGTCGTATTCTTTAACCGGCTTTTTCGGCTCGGGCGGCGCTTCCTTGGGTATCTCGATATTAACATTCTTAACCTGCATTTCAAGATACTCGGGAGAGTCGATTTTTATCTCGGTGTCACCCGATATTGCTATCTTTCTTTCCGCCGAGAAATGCTCACGGATATATTTTCTTAAAAATTCATCCGCTCCGGCGCCGTTCAGAATATCCGCACCATCACGAACTCTTATTGAAATTTCTTCTTCTCCGAAAGCAAATGCGGAATCGACAAGAAAACCGTTTGCGGCGGCAACATTATCCTTGAGCGCAAATATCAATTCCGGAATGCAGTTTTCGGAAAGCTCCGTTTCGGGATAAACGCAGTCAAGGCATACCTTATTTATGCTCAGCGCTTCTTTTATTTCATGCTGAGCTTCGGTTATGCCTTCATATGCTATGTATTTATTAAATTTTGCGGTGATACTGAGCGTGAGTGAATCTTCGTCAAGAGAAATTTTCGTAACCTCTCCGTCCTCAAGAAGCTGTTTAAGCTTTTCGCTCAGGCACTCACCTATAAAATTCAGAATACTGTTTTCCTGCATATTATATCAATTCAATCTCTTTCATCAGTCTGTCAATTGCGTCTTTTTCATCAACCTTGCAGATTATCTCACCCTTTTTGAATATCAGGGCACATCCGTCTCCGCCGGCAATGCCGATATCGGCTTCTCTCGCTTCGCCGGGACCGTTTACCGCACAGCCCATAACCGCAACCTTAATCGGCTTTTTGCAGTCCGCAAGTCTGCTTTCAACATCCGAAGCAAGCGCAATAAGATTTATTTTCGTTCTGCCGCAGGTGGGGCATGAAACTATTGACGGGCAATCTTTTTTTATTCCTGCCGCTTTCAGAATATCAAATCCGGCTTTAACCTCGCATACGGGGTCGGCAGTCATTGAAACTCTTATGGTATCTCCTATTCCCTTCATCAGCAAGGAGCCTATGCCGATTGAGGATTTTATCAGCGCCATATTGTGAGTTCCGGCTTCGGTAACTCCGAGATGAAGCGGATAATCGCATCTGTCTGCAACAATTTCATAAGCGCCTATCATTGTTTCGACATCGGAGGATTTTATTGAAATCACCGTATCGTAAAAATCGCATTTTTCAAGCAGCGCCACATGACCCATTGCGCTTTCGGCAAGAGCTTCGGCGGTTGGAGCGCCGTATTTTGCAAGCAGTTCCTTTTCAAGCGAACCCGAATTTACACCGATTCTTATCGGCACGCCCTTTTCTTTGCACGCATCGGCAACGGCTTTAACTCTGTCCATTGAGCCGATATTGCCCGGGTTTATTCTTATCTTGTCAACTCCGGCTTCAAGGGAAGCCAGCGCAAGTCTGTAATCAAAATGTATATCCGCAACAACGGG
>JAZQON010000005.1:0-1880 GCA_045627825.1 Acutalibacteraceae bacterium | reverse complement strand
GCAAGTCTGTAATCAAAATGTATATCCGCAACAACGGGAACGGAAATGTTCCTTTTAAGCTCTCTGATAAGCTCCGCCGCTTCCATATTCGGAACTGCGGCACGGATTATTTCACAGCCTGCCCTTTCAAGCTCAACAGCCTGTTTAACACTGCCCTCAATATCCGAAGCAGGGCGGTTCAGCATTGACTGAACCGTAATTTTTTCTCCTCCGCCGATAAATATATTTCCGACCTTAACTTTTCTTGAATTTCTTCTTTCCATATCAATATCCCTTTATCAGTTTGAATATATCGCTGAATGTTATAACCGCCATAAGCGCAAGCAGCAAAACCATGCCGACTGTATTTATAATTCCCTCGGCTTTCGGCGGAAGCTTCTTTTTGAATATCATTTCAATAAGCAGAATGAAAAGTCTGCCGCCGTCAAGTGCAGGAAGAGGAAGCAGGTTCATAATGCCCACATTTATCGCAATCAGTGACATAAGCAGGAACAGATAACTGTAATCTGTTTCGGTTTTTGCCTGAACAGCCGCATCGGCAACAAACGAAACGGTTCCCACAGGGCCGGAAAGGTCGCTTATTCCGTATTTGCCCGTTGCAAGGTCATAAAGGCTTTCCCACACTATGCGGACAATCGAAACGGATTCCAGAACAGAATATTTCGGAACGGTTTTTATTGACGGCTCAACGCCCAGAATTATGAAATCATAAACAACGGTAAGCATTTCCCTGCCGTTTACGGTCTGGGTGGTTGTTTCGAATTTAACCTTATCAACGCTCACCTTTTCACCGTTTCTCTTAACGGTAAAATCTATAATTCCGTCATCATCCTTTGCCATGAGGAAGCCCATATCATATTCGGAAAAAACCTTTTTTCCGTTTATTTCAAGTATTTTATCCCCTGCTTCAAGTCCGTAATTCGAGCTTACGGCATTTTCCTGAAACGAATGGATAACCGGAAGTCCGATAAGGTCGGATTTGCAAAGCATAACGGCAACAAGAATAATTCCCATTATTAAATTTATCGTTCCGCCTGCGGCAATTATAATAAATCTCTGCCATGCAGGCTTGCTTCCGAATGAGCCCTCGGATTCCGAGGTGCTGTCCTCTCCCTCAAGACTTACGAATCCGCCTATCGGGAAAAGCCTTAACGCATATTTTGTTTCACCCTTCTGAAATTTAAACAGAGTGGGACCCATGCCGAGTGCGAATTCGTTAACCTTTACCTTAAACAGCTTGGCAAAGCAAAAATGACCCAACTCATGAAAAGCGATAAGCACCCCGAAAAATATTATCGCAATAACAATCGGGATTACCTTTTCGGAAATTATTGATGAAACCGTCAGCGGAATAGTGTTCATTTTAAAAGCCTTTCTGTCAGAGAACGGATTTCTCTGTCCGTTTCGAATATATCTTCAAGGGTAAATTCCGCCTTGTTTTCGGCGGAAGCAAGCGCATTTTCAACCGCACGGGGAATATCGCTGAACCTTATCTCGCCCTTACGGAAAAGCTCATTCGCCTTTTCGTTTGCGGCATTGACCGCCGCAGGATAAAGTCCGCCCTTTTCAAATGCTCTTCTGCATAAGTTTATGCAGGAAAATGTGTCATAATCCGGTTTTTCAAAAGTAAGAGTTGCAAATTCGGCAAGGTCAAGCTGTTTAACCGGGCTCTCAAACCTGTCCGGATATGTGAGCACATACTGAATGGGTATTCTCATATCCGGAACGCCGAGCTGAGCTATAACCGAATTATCAACATATTCAACAAGCGAATGAATAACACTCTGACGATGAACAAGAATGTCGATTTTATCCGCAGGCATACCGAAAAGCCACGCCGCTTCAATAAGCTCAAGGCCCTTGTTCATCATCGTTGCGGA
>JAZQON010000004.1:0-107344 GCA_045627825.1 Acutalibacteraceae bacterium | reverse complement strand
TTTTTGCCGATATATCGTTAAAAATGCTCGGAATACACAAAGTATTCCTGCGCTTTTCGCCTCATCTCGGCAGAAAATCTGTCTGCCAAAACTGCGAAGCACCTTAAAATGTTGAAATTTGCGTGCAGTCCGGTGTTTCTTCGACGAAGACATACTCTCGTATTTCAAGGAGAAAAACGCCGGAATGTGCGTGAAGTTCGCATTTTAAGGCATATTGGGTTCGGGTATCTCGTGGCTAAGACAACAAAACTCCATTTTAATTACTATATTATATCAGTTTATTATATAAAGGTCAACACTTGAAATTTTAAATTTTGATTAAGTTTTCGGCAATTCCCACATACTCACTTCCGACTAAAAAAACAGCCGCTTATGAATCACGGCTGTTTTCCAATACTTCATATATTTTTTCAAGATTATCAATGCTGAAATCTATTTTCGGGTCATCGGGAACGGGTGCATTGGTGCGGTTATACCAACAGCAGAGAATGCCGGCGTTATTGCCGCCCCTCATATCGCTTGTTAGGGAATCGCCGACTATGAGAATTTCGTCCTTTTTGCAGTCCTTTATTTCCGAAAAAACCTTGTCAAAAAACTCTTTTGTCGGTTTTTCAAATCCTATTTCATCGGAAATGAAAATTCCGTCAAAAAGCTCTCCGAGACCCGATTTTTTCATCTTTATCGACTGCGCTTCGGTTGTGCCGTTGGTAACGGCATACTGCTTTATTTTCCATTTGAGATTCTTCACTATTTCATAGGAGTTATCAAAAAAACAAATCGTATCTCCGAGCCTTATCTGATATTCCGCATTGAGTGCATCAATATCGGAAAAATCAATGCCCTCGGAAGCGAAAAATTCAATGAACCTGCCCCTGCGAACCGTTGATTTATCTATCTCTCCGGCTTCAAGCCTGCGCCAGTATTTTTTATTTATTTCCGAATACCGGGCAATCATTTCATCGGTAATTTCACCTATTCCGAAAATTTTGAAACAGCTTTTCAGCGCCGCTTTTTCAGCCGCAATAAAATCAAGCAGAGTGCCGTCAATATCCCAGAGCAAAGCTTTTATCATTTGAAAATTCACCTCATTACCTGCTTATGATATCATAAATTTTTTGCTTTTTCAACAACATGGAAAATGTTTCAATTTTTTTGAATTATTATTCTAATACAGAAAAATAAATCCGGTTTACAATGGTATAATACAGATATCTTTATTTAGGAGATGAAAACTTTGAAAGAAGAAAACAGAAAATATGCCAAGGAAGCGTTTGAAATTATTAAACACGCTTCCGAAGTGGTGGGTTCGAGACTTCCGGGTTCAAAGGGTGAAAAAGAATACGCAGATTATATGGGCGATAAGCTCCGTGAAATCGGCATTGAGCCGAAAAAAGAGGAATTTGCGGTTTCCCCGAGAGCTTCAATCGGCGGAATTCCCTATGCAGGCTGGGCAGGCGTTATTCTCAGCGCACTTGTTTATGTTGCACTCAGCATTTCATCGGTATGGTTCGGCATGGCTCTCGGTTCAATAGCTGTTATAGTATGGCTCATTTTCAGCGTTTTCCTTTATAAAACATGGTTTGATATGTTCTTCAAGCAGAAGGTTTCTCAGAATGTTTACGGTGAGCTTCTTCCCGAGGACGGCAAATATGATTACACAATCATTCTTTCCGGCCACACCGATACAAGCTGGAACTGGAAGCATTCCGAGCACGCATTCAAATACAGAAACAAGCCGGCTCTCGGTATGGTTGCCACCTTCGGCAAAGTCGGATTCGGCGCACTGTGTTTCTTCTTCCTTGCGGGAGTTTCGATTTTTATGGCGGCTCTTTATTGGGGACTTTATAATCAGGCTCCGTGGGCAACAACGGTTTATTATTCCGCTTCGTTTGCAAAATTCCTGCTTGCGATGCATATAATCCCGATTATAACCGCTATCGGAAGCTGTTTCGTAATTATGTGGGCAGACCCTGACCCCGACAATGCTTCAAGAGGTGCAATGGATAATTCAAGCGGCTGTGCACTGAGCTATGAGGTAATCAAATATTTCAAAGAAAATCCCGATAAAATGCCGAAGAACTGCCGCATAATTGACTTCAACTGCGGTTCCGAGGAAGCCGGACTTCGTGGCTCGATAGCATTCACCCGTCAGCATAAGGGCGAAGCGATTCTCGAAAACGCATGGAATCTCAACATAGATTCCGTTGCCGATAAGGACTATTTTGAGGTTGTTATTAAGGACGACTGGCAGTTCACACGCTTTGATACCGACCTTGAAAAGATGTTTAAGGATACCTTCAACGAGCTCGGCATCGAAAGCAAAACCGGCGGCTGTATCCACAATCCCGTCGGCGGCTGTGACAGCACTCCGCTTACAAAGGCAGGCGTTAAGTCCGTTACCTTTGCGGCTCAGAACCCCGTTCTTACATATTATTATCACACATTCCGTGATACCGCCGACCGTTTTGATGAAGATACGGTCGGAACGGGCTTCGATGTTCTTCTCGGTGTTATTGACAAGATTGCGGCATTCCAGGAAGCCAACGGCTTTAACGGTCCGCAGAAATAATAACAGCTCATTTTATCCGCTCCGTATCGGTTACGGGGCGGATTTTTAATATTTATACAATTTTACCGAAATGTATCAAATTTAAAAATATGTAGTGACAATTACGGGATAATAATGTATAATATTTCAGTATTCAAATAAAGGGGGATACTTATGAAAAAAATATTATCATTATTTCTTGCGGTGCTTATGATAGCATCCTGCTCGGCGGCGGCGTTTGCGGCTCAGAGCTTTTCGGGAACATACAGCGAGGATATCACTATTTTATCCGGCGCAACCATTGCCGATGATACGGTTTTTAACGGCAATGTTACAATTGCAAACGGTGCGGTAGTCAGCGGCGGAACATTCAACGGTACCGTTACCAATAATTCAAACGGAGGTTTGCTTGATGCCGGAATAACCGGTGGTACATTCAAAAACACCGTTATGAATAACGGCACAATAGGCGGTGGTGCTTTTTCGGGAACGGTTACAAACGGCAAAACTATTTCCGGCGGAGAATTCAAAAACACCGTTACAAATAACGGAACAATTTCGGGCGGTACTTTCAATAAGGCCGTAACGAATAAATCCGGTGCAACAATCAGCAACGGCACATTCAATTCAACCGTTACCAACGAAAACGGTGCAGTGATTACATATTATCTTTATATTTACTATCCCGATTTTTACGGTGAAGTAATAAATGCCGGAACAATAAAATACGGTAATTTCTATAACTGCGTTGTAAACAGCGGAACTTTCTCAGCTTCAAATGCGGTTGTCAAAGAAGGCAGTGCTTACCGTGTTGTCGGTTCTCCGATAATCAAGAGCAAGCTCGTTATGTCGGGCAACGGCACAACCTTTACGATAAACAAAGGCAGTATTCTTACGATTGACGAGAATACCGAAATGGATATAAACTGCCCTGCCACAATCAACGGAACAATTCTTCTCAGCAATGGTGCAAAGCTTGTTTCAAACGGCGGTTCGCTCGTTGACCCGTCAAGCGGAAAGATAACCGTTCCTCTCGGTTCATCGTTCACCGGCACATCGGCTTCAAAGTTTTCCTATATCACATATAAGGAATATTCAATAAAGGTTGAAAGCAATGTGGATGCAAACCAGTATTCATTCACCGTTGCAAAATCGGCTTATAAAGACTCGACCGTTTCATATATTTTCGACCTTGCCGGAACATACAGCAACTGCCTTACCCTTAACAGCATTAAGGTTTATAAGGGCAGAAAGAATGACAGCAACATAATCAACGCTTCGGCAGATGTTTCCGACAGCTTCACGATGCCCGATGATGATGTTATCATTTATATTGACTGCATCGCAAATCATACTCCGGCTTCGGCACACGCCGATGCAAAATGCGAACAGTCGGGATATGACAAAACTTACTGTCAGACCTGCCAGCATACATTGAGCTATACCGAAATTCCGGCAAAGGGTCATATGTGGTCGGCTTGGAAATATGCCGACGAGGGAAGCAGGGTTCTGAAAACGAGAACCTGCTCGGAGTGTCAGAAAACAGATAACGCATATATCGAAATCGTAAACGAAACCGCTGGAGTAAATCTTACGGCGGATTACAAATCATCATTTGTTTTCCATGCCAACGCAAAAGCCGAAACCGGCTATACCGTAACCTGGTATGTAACCCAGGGCGGAAAGACCGAGAAGAAAGGCACGGGAACGGAATTCAGAGTAAACGAAGCGGTTGACAGCTTCAAGGTCAGCGCAGTAATAACGGGAACGGCAATCGGTTCAAGCGAAACGCTGAACATAACCGTTAAGCACGGATTTTTCGATAAGTTCATCGCTTTCTTCCGTGGCTTATTTAAGGCGCTTCCCGTATATATCGACAATGTAAAACAGTAAAATGAAATGCAAAACGGGCTTGTGACGAATTTTCATCACAAGCCCGTTTTTAATAAAGAGTTTGGAATTTCAGACGGGTTCCACCCGTTAAAAAACGGCGCAGCGGTTTTCTGCTGCGCCGAGATTTTTTATCGGATTATTTATACATCGGGCCGTAAACAGCGCAGGCACGGTAGTCCTGACCCTCTTTATCCATTCCGAAGTAATTCCAGTTTGCCGGACGGAAGATTTTCTCTTCGGGAACATTGTGAAGAGAAACGGGGATACGGAGCATGGAGCAGAGAGTGATGATATCTGCGCCGATGTGGCCGTATGTTGATGCGCCGTGGTTAGCGCCCCAGTTGTTCATAAGGTCATAAGCCGACTTGAATGCACCCTTGCCGTTGCAGATGGGAGTGAACCATGTGCAGGGCCATGTGTAGTCTGTTCTCTTCCAGAGAGCATCCGTAACATCATCGGGAAGATTTACATAGTAGCCTTCGCAAATCTGAATGGTGGGACCTACACCCTTAACATAGTTAAGACGAATCATTGTTGCAGGCATTTCGGCACGGGTAACGAAGCGTGAGGAGAATCCGCCGCCACGGAAGTAACCCATATCGGAGGTGTTCCATGTGGTTGCCTTAAGCATCTTCTGAGTATCCTCGGGAGTAACATCAAACCACTTCTTCATGCAGGGCTCGCCCTTTTCGTTGCGGAGCTCGCCGCAGGCGTCAAGGCAGGATGCGCCGGAGTTGATAAGGTGGATAAATCCGCCTGCTTCCTTTGCGTGACCGTCAATATCATAGCGCGTAACTCTCTTTACCGATTCGGCGCTCCAATGTGTACGAACATCGGAGAACATTGAGGGCTGGTTGGTGAGAAGCTTCTGGAAGAGCATTGAAATGCCGTTGAGAACATCGTTTTCGGTTGCAAGGATGTAAGGCTCTCTGATGCCGTTCCAATCAAATGAAGTGTTGAGAAGAGCTTCTGCAAAGTCGGTGTTCGGCCAATGGTCCGTCCACTGACGCTGACCCTGGAAGCCTGCCGCAATGGCGTTGTGACCTGCCATCTCTTCTTCTCTGCCTACGGGGAGATTCTTGTTGCCGTTCATCAAATCCTTGATGATGCACATTGCCTTAACGGAGAATTCCCAGGCTTCTTCTCTTTCCTTGTCGGTCTTTCTTACAAAATCGGGATTCTTATCGAAGCCCTCTTTGCAGTTTTCCTTTGTCCACTTAAGAGCTCTCTTGAATTCTTCTTCATCATAGATGCCCTCTTCCATAC
Organism: Acutalibacteraceae bacterium; assembly: GCA_045627825.1. Classification (GTDB taxonomy): domain Bacteria; phylum Bacillota; class Clostridia; order Oscillospirales; family Acutalibacteraceae; genus CAG-177. Next base: position 101,637 of record JAZQON010000004.1, on the reverse strand, counting down.
GGCGGAGAACTTCAACCTCGTCAACGGATTCAACACGGAGACCGAGATATTCTTCCATGAAATCGGGAATGATTGATGAACCTGCAATACCCATGCAGATTGAACCGATCTGAAGATATGACTTGCCTTTCATTGTTGCGGCGGCAACGGCGGCACGGGCGAAGCGGAGAAGCTTTTCCTTAACATCATCGGTGATGTTTTCGGAATCGTCGGCTTCCTGAACCTCTCTGCCGTAAATGCCGAATGCGGGCAGACCCTTCTGTGCGTGAGCGGCAAGAACGGATGCAAGATAAACAGCGCCCGGTCTTTCGGTTGCGTTGAAGCCCCAAACGCCCTTAATTGTCATGGGGTCCATATCCATTGTCTCGGAGCCGTAGCACCAGCAGGGAGTAACGGAAAGAGTGATTGCAACGCCCTCTTTCTTGAACTGCTCGGCGCATGCCGCAGCTTCTGCAACTCTGCCGATGGAGGTGTTTGAAATAACAACCTTAACGGGTTCGCCGTTTGAATAGCAAAGGTTCTCTTCAAAGAGCTTCTTTGCCGCCTTAGCCATACCCATTGTCTGCTCCTCAAGTGATTCTCTTACCTTAAGGGGTCCTCTTCTTGCATCAATGATGGGACGGATACCGATTACGGGGTATTCGCCCAGATATCTGTTTGCTGCCATATTAAATCATCCTTTCTGAATTGTTTATAATTCAAACGGTTTTGTCCGTTTCGTTAACTGTTTATAATCGCTTTGAAGCGCTGATACGCCTTTGCCCATTCATCGGCATTTGCCGGAGCATATTCCTTAATGCTTTCGCTTTCGGCAATAACCTTTCTTGCTTCCGCAACCGAATTAACACAGCCCTGAGCGAGAAGCTGAACCGCAATGTTTCCGAGAACGGTGGCTTCAATCGGGCCTGCCTTAACGGCAACATTGCAGGAGGAAGCGGTCATTCCGCAGAGCAGACCGTCTTTAACTCCGCCGCCGATAACATGAATGCAGTTATAATCCTTGCCCGTGCATTCCTTAAGATTATCAAATGTGAAGCGGTATTTCATTGCAAGGCTTTCATAGATACAGCGCATGATTTCGCCCACGGTTTCGGGAACATACTGGTTTGTTTTGCGGCAGTATTCACGAACTCTTTCGGGAATGTTGCCCATCGGAACGAATTCGGGAGCATCGGGGTCAATGAAGCATTTGAAAGGCTCCGTTGCAAGCGCCAGCTTTTCAAGGTCGGCATATGAATAATCATTGCCGTTTCTGTTCCAATGACGGCGGCTTTCCTGAATGAGCCATAAGCCGATAATGTTTTTGAGAAAACCGATTTTGCCCTCACATCCGCCCTCGTTTGTTATGTTCATTTCAAGCGAATTTTCATTTATAATCGGCTCATCAAGCTCCGTGCCGAAAAGCGACCAGGTTCCGCTACTGAGAAAAGCAAAGCTGTTTTCTTCACTCGGAACGGCGGTTATTGCGGACTGAGTATCGTGGCCGCAGACGCTTATCAGAACTTCTTTTCCGGAAAGTCCGCATTCCTCACGGATTTCATCGCTGAGCTTGCGGATAACGCTTCCGGGCTGAGAAATTTTGCCCATTATTCTCTGAGGAATGCCGAGAAAATCGAATATCTCGCCGCACCAATCGCCGGTTTTTATGTCAACAAGCTGAGATGTGGTTGCAATTGAATATTCCGTTGCCTTTTCGCCCGTAAGCATATAGCCGAAAAGGTCGGGCATAAAGAGCAGACTTTCCGCTCTGTCAAGAATATGCGGACGGTATTTTTTGAGCGAATAGAGCTGGAAAACGGTGTTCAGCTCCATAAACTGGATGCCGGTAAGCCCGTAGAATTTCTCTTTCGGAATGAGGTTAAACGAATCCTCAATAAGTCCCTTTGTTCTCAAATCACGGTAATGAACCGGATTTTCGAGAAGTTTTCCCTCGCTGTCAAGCAAGCCGAAATCAACGCCCCAGGTGTCAATTCCGATGCTGTCAAAGCCGCCCTCGGCGTTTGCCTTGATAATGCCCTGCTTAATTTCGTGGAAAAGGCGCAGAACATCCCAGTAAACCGTACCGTTTACCTTAACGGGGTCATTCGAAAAGCGGTGAACCTCTTTCAGAGAGATTTTTTTGCCGTCAAATTCTCCGAGAATGGCTCTGCCGCTCGAAGCGCCGAAATCAATGGCAAGAATGCGTTTTGTCATTATTTTACAACACCCTTTTTGAGAATTATATTTGCATAAACCGCAGTTTCGCCTGTTGCTACAACGCAGTAAGCCTTTTTGGCTCTCTCATAAAATGCAAAACGCTCAACGAGCTCAAATTTCTTATCGCCCTCATTTGCCTTAACGGTTTCTTCGTAGTCAGCCCAGATTGCCGGACGGTCGCCGTCACCGTTGTTATCCATAAGAGCAACGGGAGCTTCAACATATGTATCAAGCGGCATGAGCTTGAGAACGGCATCAAGAATCTCGTTTACTCCGTGGCCGTCAAGACGAACAAGTCTCTGAGCGATTGAAGCGGCGGGGAAATTGCCGTCACCGATAACGATTTCATCGCCGTGACCCATTTCCATAAGAATTTTAAGAAGCTCGGGTGAGATTATCGGGGATATATTTTTAAGCATAAGAACAACTCCTTATATTGATATTTTAACCATTATACACCTTTATTTTTATTTTGAAAAGACTTTTAATGAAAATTAAGACAGTTTTTTGCTTATACAGTTGCTTAATTTTTCGAAATCCGCCATTGTGAAGCTTTCGGCTCTAACGCCTTCCGAAAATCCGCATTCCGAAAGGGCGGCGCATACGGTTTCTTTGGGTATTCCAGTTCCTGCACTGATTGAATTTGAAGCGGTTTTTCTTCTCTGACCGAATGCGGCATTGACTATTCTGAAAAACAGCTTTTCATCGTCAACCTTAACGGGCGGTGCTTTGCGGATATCCATTCTGATAACACAGCTGTCAACCTTGGGGGAAGGCATAAATGAGCCTGCCGAAACATCAAAAAGCTTTTTCGCCTTTGAATAATAGTCAACCGCAACCGTTACCGCTCCGGCAAGTCTGCTTCCCACTTCGGCGCAGAGCCGTTGTCCTGCTTCCTTTTGCACCATAACGGTTATCGCTTCAAGCGGCAGGTTGCTTTCAAGCAGTGTCATTATAACGGGTGAGGTTATATAATAAGGCAGGTTGGCGCACACATAAACCGGCATACCGGAAAATTTTTCAGCAATCAGTGCCTTGAGGTCGGTTTTCATAACATCCTGATTTATTATTTCGATATTGTCAAAATCGGCAAGAGTTTCGGCGAGTATCGGCAGAAGCTTTGTATCAAGCTCAATGCAGACAACCTTTTTTGCTCTTTTTGCAAGCTCGGCGGTCAGCACTCCTATGCCTGCCCCGATTTCGATAACTCCGCTGTTTTCGTCAATTCCGCTTTCATCCGCCATTCGGGGGCAGATACCGGGATTTATTATAAAATTCTGTCCCAGAGCCTTTGAAAATTTAAAGCCGTGCTTTGAGAGAATTTTTTCAACGGTTGAAATATCCGTAAGATTGAGCATACTGATTGCTCCTTTCCGTTCTTTTTTCAAAAGATACAAAAAAATGTTGCTTTAATATTAAAATATTGTTAACAAATCGGTTGATTTTTGCCGAAATATCCTTATAATATACATTAGAATATTATGTAACCTCGGAGGGTATGCCATGTCAATTCTCGTAACGGGCGGTGCAGGCTTTATCGGTTCTCATACCTGCGTTGAGCTTCTTAATGCCGGATATGATACCATTATACTCGATAATCTCTGCAACAGCAAGAGTGAAAGCATAAATCGTGTAAAAGAAATTACGGGCAAAGATATAAAATTCTATAATTGCGATATCAGAGACCGCAAAGGGCTCGATAAAATCTTTGCCGAAAACAGCATTGAAGCCGTAATTCATTTTGCCGGTCTTAAATGCGTTCCCGAAAGCATAAGCGAGCCGCTTAAATATTACGATAATAACATCGGAGGAACGGTTACTCTCTGCGAAGCCATGGAAGCGGCAGGATGCAGAAAAATCGTTTTCAGCTCTTCCGCAACCGTTTACGGCAGTGAAAATATTTCTCCGCTCAAAGAGGATATGACCGAGGGAAAAACAACCAATCCTTACGGCACAACGAAATTATATATTGAAAAGGTTCTTAAAGATTTATATGCTTCCGATAACAGATGGAGCATCTGCCTGCTCAGATATTTCAATCCCATCGGTGCACACAAGAGCGGCAGAATAGGTGAAGACCCGAAAGGAATACCGAATAACCTTGTGCCGTATGTTGCCCAGGTTGCGGTTGGCAAGCTTGAGCATCTGAATGTTTGCGGAAACGATTATCCCACACCCGACGGTACGGGAGTGCGTGACTATATTCATGTTGTTGACCTTGCGCTCGGTCACATCAAGGCGGTTGAAAAGGTGCTTAAGGGTACGGGATGCGATACATATAATCTCGGAACCGGCAAGGGTTACAGCGTTCTTGATGTGGTTAAAGCGTTTGAAAAGGCGAGCGGCAGAGAGGTAAAATGTGTTATCGCTCCACGCAGAGCCGGAGACATTGCGGTTTGCTATTCCGACCCCTCAAAGGCAAAAGCAGAGCTTAACTGGGAAGCAAAAAGAGGACTTGACGAAATGTGCGAGGACAGCTGGCGCTGGCAGTCGCAGAACCCGGACGGATTTTGATATGAAGAATTATATATGGGATTTTGACGGTATGCTTTTTGACAGCTATCCTCATATCACCGCCGCTTTTTGTAAAATGATGAAGGAGCGTGGCACGCAGGTTGATTTTGCCGAAGCCAAAGCGCTTTTTGAGATAACCTATACTCATGCTTATAATTTTTACGGTGTCGGCGATGAGGAAAGAAAAAAGCATAGTGAATTTGAGCATGATTATGAGCTCAAACCGATTGTTGTTCCGTTTCCGAATACGGCGGAAACATTAAAAACGCTTTATGAGCGTGGGTGCAGACATTTTCTCTATACTCACAGAGGAAACGAAACATCGCAGTATTATCTGAAAAAATACGGAATATATGAATATTTTGACGGCTTTGTTGACTCCTCAATGAAATTTCCGTTAAAGCCTGCTCCGGATGCGGTTGAATGGATTTGCACCGAATACAGTCTTGATAAATCGGAAACGGTAATGATAGGGGACAGGGAGATTGATGTTCTTTCCGGCAAAAATGCAGGAGTTTACGGCTGTCTTTTTACAAAAAATCAAAATGTTGATACAGCCGCCGATTTTGTGGTTCACGATATCGGCGAGATAAAGGAGATATAATATGAGAGCGGTTATAACGGTTATAGGAAAAGATATGGTCGGCATACTTGCAAAGGTATCCGCAGAGTGTGCAAAGCATAACATAAATGTGCTTGAGGTAACGCAGTCAATTCTTCAGGATATGTTCGCAATGATAATGATGGTTGATATTTCGAAAAGCGATATGGAATTTACCGAATTTGCGGATACGCTCAGCAAAATCGGCAAGGATATGAACCTTTCAATCCACGCCATGCACGAGGATATTTTCAACGCCATGCACACAATCTGAGGTACTTATTATGCTTAATTCAAAAGATATTCTTGAAACAATAACCATGATTCAGGATGAGCACCTTGATGTGCGCACCATAACCATGGGAATTTCTCTGCTTGACTGCTGTCACAGCGATATTGATATCATGTGTGACAAGGTATATGACAAAATCACACGCTATGCAAAGGACCTTGTTAAAACGGGTGAGCAGATAGAAAAGGAATACGGTATTCCGATTATCAACAAAAGAATTTCCGTAACTCCTGCGGCGATGATACTTGCTTCATGCGATAATAAAGATGCGGTGAAGCTTGCGAAAACGCTTGAGAAAGCCGCCTGCACCTGCGGAGTAAATTTCCTCGGAGGATTTTCGGCGCTCGTTCAGAAGGGCTTCGGCCCCGGAGACAGAGAGCTTATTGAAGCTATCCCCGAAGCTCTGAGCGTAACCGACCATATATGCTCATCGGTAAACATAGGCTCAACCAAAACGGGAATAAATATGGATGCCGTTGCCCTGATGGGTAAGGCTGTTCGCAGAAGTGCGGAGCTTACGGCAGACAGAGACTGCATAGGTCCTGCAAAGCTTGTTGTTTTTTGTAATGCTCCCGAGGATAACCCGTTTATGGCAGGAGCATTTCACGGAGCCGGAGAGCCCGACAGCGTTATCAATGTGGGCGTTTCCGGTCCCGGCGTTGTGCGTGCGGCTCTTGCCAAGGCAGGCAACTGTGATTTGACCGCCGTTGCGGATTTGATAAAGAAAACCGCATTCAAGATAACCCGTATGGGTCAGCTTGTTGCAAGTGAAGCTTCAAGCAGACTTAATGTTCCTTTCGGAATAGTTGACCTTTCTCTTGCCCCAACTCCGGCAATCGGCGATTCGGTGGCTCATATTCTTGAAGAAATGGGACTTGAATGCTGTGGCTGTCATGGCACCACCGCCGCTCTTGCCCTGCTCAACGATGCGGTTAAAAAGGGCGGAGTTATGGCATCCTCCCATGTTGGCGGACTTTCGGGTGCATTCATCCCCGTCACCGAGGATGCGGGTATGATAGATGCCGCCAGATGCGGTGCGCTGAGCATAACCAAGCTTGAAGCAATGACCGCCGTCTGCTCGGTGGGTCTTGATATGATAAATATTCCCGGCGATACTCCTGCCGAAGTAATTTCCGCAATCATAGCGGATGAAGCCGCAATCGGTATGGTTAACTCTAAAACCACGGCGGTCAGAGTTATTCCGGCAATCGGCAAAAAGGTAGGCGATGAGCTGAGCTTCGGCGGACTTCTCGGAAGCGGCCCCGTTATGCCGGTTTCAACCTATTCTCCTGCAAAATTCATTTCAAGGGGCGGCAGAATACCGGCTCCGATGCAGAGCCTTAAAAACTGAAAAATAAGGGCTATGGAGGAAAATAAAAATGAATATTCTCAGCAGTTTAAAATGCCTGAAGTGTCTCACATCAATTGTTCTCTGCGTTGCTTCACTTTTCACCTCGTTGTTTTTTGATACCGCCATACCGCACGGCAAAGAGCTTGATATGGCAAAGCTTGAGCTTACCTGGTCTGACGAATTTGACGGGAATTCGCTTAATTTCGATAAGTGGGACGGCCATTATTTTCAGCACGGTCAAACCATAATGCGCCGTGGCAGTTATTGGAATACCGACCTTGCAACGGTACAAAAAGATGAGGGCACCGACGGCTGTCTTCACATTGCAACGAAATATTATCCGGACGGACTTAACGGAAACGGTAAGCCCGGATGGTACACCTGCGGAATAGATACAAGCCGCTGTGTTATGCAGTCAAACGGTTATTTTGAATGCCGCTGTATTCTTCCCAAGGGCGAAGGACTGTGGTCGGCATTCTGGCTTATGTCTGATAATATGGGCAATTCCGAATATTACGGTATGAACGGTGCAATGGGTGCGGAGATAGATGTTTTCGAGTCCGCAAACTATCACAAGAAAACAAAGTTTGAAAGAAATTCCGTTTCGAGCAATATTCATATCGACGGCTACGGCGAAAATCATAAGATGAAAGGCATGGGAAATTTTGCGGTTACCGCCAATAACCCGTATGAGGAGTTCAACACCTACGGACTTGAATGGACTCAGAACGAATATATTTTCTATATAAACGGCGTTGAAACGGGAAGAACCGAATTCGGTGTTTCGCATTTCCCCGAATGGCTGATACTTTCGGTTGAGGTCGGCGGAGAAAACGGTGTTCCCGATGACAGCTGGGCAGGAGAATCAATCGAAAAGCATTCCGATGAGCTGACGGATTTTGTTGTTGACTATGTAAGAATGTACCGTTTTAAATAATTAAGGAAAAATAATATGAGTATAATTGAATTGGTTATCCTTGCGGCAGGGCTTTCAATGGATGCCTTTGCGGTGTCAATCTGCAAGGGACTTGCCGTGAAAAAAGCAGGTATAAAAGAAATGGCGTGCGCAGGACTTTGGTTCGGCGGATTTCAGGCGCTTATGCCGTCAATCGGCTACCTCCTCGGAACATCGTTTGAAAAATATATAGTGAATATCGACCATTGGGTGGCATTCGGCTTGCTTGCAATTATCGGAGCAAATATGATAAGAGAAGCATTCTCAAAGGATGAAGACGAACCGCAGGGTTCAACAATGGGATTTAAGGAAATGCTTCTCATGGCAATTGCCACAAGCATAGATGCTCTTGCCGTCGGCGTTACCTTTGCACTGCTTCCGGATGTGAATATTGCCGCCGCCGTTTCGCTTATCGGCGTTATAACATTCGCTTTTTCCGCATGCGGAATAAAAATCGGAAATATATTCGGAACGAAATTCAAATCGAAAGCCGAATTTGCGGGCGGTGCAATACTTATTCTTATAGGCTTGAAAATTTTACTTGAACACCTTGGAATATTATGATATAATTAAAAAAATAACCATCAAATTACGGAGGTTAAAATATGAATATAGCACTTTGTCTGGCAATTGTACTTTATCTCGGAATGATGCTTTATGTTGGTTTTGCCACATCAAAGAAGAATAAGACTACCGATGATTTCTATCTCGGCGGCAGAAAGCTCGGTCCGCTTGTTACGGCTATGAGCGCCGAAGCGTCGGATATGAGCGGATGGCTTCTTATGGGTCTGCCCGGTGTGTGCCTTATGGGCGGTCTTGCGGAAGCTTCCTGGACTGCAATCGGTCTTGCGGTAGGTACATATATAAACTGGCTTATTGTTGCGAAAAAGCTTCGTCTTTATTCGGAAAAGCTCGGTGCGGTAACCATTCCCGAATTTTTCTCAAAGAGATTCGGTGATAACGGCAATATCCTTTCGCTCATTGCCGCAATTATAATCATCATTTTCTTTGTTCCTTATACGGCTTCCGGCTTTGCCGCCTGCGGAAAGCTTTTCTCCTCCATTTTCCCCGGACTTGATTATGTTACCGCTATGATAATATCTGCGGCTGTTATCGTTATTTACTGTACACTCGGCGGTTTCCTTGCCGCTTCAACAACCGATTTTATTCAGTCAATCGTTATGACTGTTTCACTTATTGTTGTTCTTTGGCTCAGCTCCGGCTTTGCAGGCGGATTTGATACTGCTGTCAACAATGCCGCAGGTATGGACGGTTTCCTCAATCTCTTCAAGGGCTTTGATGTTGCTTCGGGCACAACCGGTTCTTACGGCGCACTTCCCGTTGCTTCAACCATGGCATGGGGTCTCGGATATTTCGGAATGCCGCATATTCTTCTCAGATTTATGGCTATTGAAACCCCCGAGAAGCTCAAAACCTCCAGAAGAGTTGCTTCAATCTGGGTTGTTATCTCTATGGCTGTTGCCGTTCTTATCGGCCTTGTCGGTTACAGCGTTATGAAAGCCGGTATCGTTGGCCCTTATGAATCGGCTACCGCCGCTGAAACAATAATCGTTGACATAAGTGCCTATATTTCAAAAATGGGTTATATTCCGGCATTTGCGGCAGGTATATTCCTTTCAGGCATTCTTGCTTCAACAATGTCAACCGCCGATTCACAGCTTATTGCGGCTTCTTCATCAATTACAAAGGATATAATCGCAAACTTCTTCCATGCAAAGATTTCCGATAAAAAGCTTATGCTCATCGCAAGAATTTCCGTTATCGTTATTTCAATTATCGGTGTTGTTCTTGCTCTTGATTCGAATTCATCCGTTTTCCGCATCGTTTCGTTTGCATGGGCAGGCTTCGGCGCTGCATTCGGTCCCGTTGTTCTTCTCGGACTTTTCTGGAAGCGTTCCACAAAATGGGGTGCGCTTGCAGGTATGATTTCGGGTGCCGCAATGATATTCTTCTGGAAGTTCGGCGTAAGAGTATGGTGCAAGGGTACGGTTCTTGATTTCTATGAGCTTTTGCCTGCATTTATACTCGGACTTGTTGTGATGATAGTTGTTTCGCTTCTCACAAAGAAGCCCGATGCCGAGATTGAAAAAGTATTTGACGAAGTTAAAAATTCTTCAAAAGCATAAAGCAAAAGGGCTTGTGATAAAATGGTCACAAGCCCGTTTCAGTTAATTGTGAATTTGATTTTAGTTAAGGAAGTGATATTATGGCGAGAGGAAACGGAGCTCCTGCTCCGGAATTTGAGGAAAAGAAAAAGCTTTCTCTTAAAGAAAGCTCCGTTCTGATGAAAAGGTTTTTTCCTTATCTGAAAAAACATATTCCGACTTTGCTTATGGTTCTGCTCTGCACGGCGGCTTCTGCGGCAATAGATATAGCCCTGCCGCTGATAGTGCGTGAAATAACCGATACGGCAACCTCAAACATAAAAGCGCTCACGCTTTCGAGAATTTTTTCAATCTGCCTTTTCTATATTATTCTGCGTGGAATAAACAGCATTGCGGAATACAGTAAGGCATATTACGGCCACGCAATGGGTGTTAAGATTGAAAATAAAATGCGTGAGGATATGTTTGACCATCTGCAAACCCTCTCGTTTTCGTTTTTCGATAACACTAAAGTCGGTCAGCTTATGAGCCGTATGACCTCGGATTTGTTTGATGTTGCCGAGTGGGCACACCATTTTCCCGAGATGATATTCAGCACGGTGGTTAAATTTATTGCAAGCTTCTGGATATTCACAACGATGGACTGGAGAATTGCCGTCAGCGTGCTGATAATGATGCCGTTTATGGTAATATTCACCAAGACCAGCAGAACCAAAATGCGTGATACATTCAGAAAGAGCCGCCATCAGGTGGGCGAAATCAACGCAAAGCTTGAGGATTCGCTTTTAGGCGTTAAGGTTGTGCGCTCGTTTACCAATGAGGATACCGAGAAAAGAAAATTTATTGACGGATGCCGTGAATATGTTGATATAAAAAAGCTGAGCTATAAATATATGGCTTCGTTCCATTCAACAGTAACTCTCATTGACGGTATAATGTATATCGTTATGGTTGCAGTCGGCGCTTACTTTATGTCGGAGGGCAGAACCTCTCCGGGTGATTTTGCGGCGAGCCTGCTTCTTGTTTCAACCTTGCTCAGCTCCGTGCGTTCAATCGTTGATTTCAGCGAGCAGTTCAGCAGGGGAATAACCGGAATTGAGCGTTTTGCCGGAATCATGGATGAGGTTCCCGAAATCCGGGATAGTGAAAAAGCCGTTGATGTCGGCAAGGTTGAGGGAATTATCGAGCTTAAAAATGTAACATTCAAATATTCCGAAGAGGGCAGAACCATTCTCGATAATATCAGCCTTAAAATCAACAAGGGTGAAAATATTGCACTCGTAGGCCCGAGCGGCGGCGGAAAAACAACGCTTTGCAATCTTATTCCGAGATTTTATGAGCCGCTCAGCGGTGAAATTCTGCTTGACGGAATGAATATAAAGGATATAACGCTCCAATCCCTGCGCCGCAATATCGGCGTTGTTGCTCAGGATGTTTATCTTTTCTCCGGTACGGTTTACGAAAATATTATTTACGGCAAGCCCGGTGCCACAATGGATGAGGTTATCGAAGCGGCAAAGCAGGCAGGCGCACATGAATTTATCACCGAGCTTGAAAACGGGTATGATACCTATGTTGGCGAAAGAGGAGTTAAGCTCTCGGGCGGTCAGAAGCAGAGAATTTCAATTGCCCGTGTGTTCCTCAAAAATCCGTCGGTGCTTCTGCTTGATGAAGCAACATCGGCGCTTGATAACGAAAGCGAAAAGCTTGTTCAGGAGTCGCTTGAACGCCTTGCGAAAGGCAGAACCACGCTTACTATTGCACATCGCCTTACAACGATAAAGAATGCCGATGAAATCATCGTTCTTACCCGTGACGGAATTGCCGAGCATGGCTCACACAGCGAGCTTATGCAAAAGGACGGACTTTATAATCATATGTACAGTATGTATGCAATCATATAAAAATATTAAGTTAGGAGAGAGGATGGATTTTAATTCGGAATTCGGAATGCGGAATTCGGAATTAATGACGGGCTCCGCCCGTACCCATTTTATAACTGCTTACATATAGCTTTTTACTTCTGAATTGATATTTGTTGTTTATTCAGAAGTATAAAGTTTAAAAATTACCTATATAAAATCGGCGCTTTGCGCCCCTTAATTCCGAATTCATAATTCCGAATTCCGAATTTAAAAACGGCCTGTGATTTCACAAGCCGTTTTTTATCAGTCGTTGATTTCGGGAATGAACACATTGTGGACTGCCGCAACAGCCTTATCCGCATCGGCGGCATCAATGAGAACGGAAATTTTGATTTCGCTGGTGGAAATCATCTGAATGTTTATATCATTCTCAAAGAGAGCTTCAAACATCTTTGCCGCAACTCCGGGATGAGATTCCATGCCTGCACCTACAACGGAGATTTTTGAAACCGAGGTATCGCAAACTATTTCAAGGCCGGAAAGCAGGTCAAGAGATTTGAGAACCTCAATGGCGCTGTCTGCATTGGATTTTGAAGTTGTGAACGCTATATCCTTTGTATCTCCTCTGCCTACGGACTGGAGAATGATATCAATATTTATATTCTTTGCGGCAAGCTTGCCGAATATTTTATAAGCAATACCGGGAACATTGGGAACTCCGATAATCGAAATTCTCGCAACATCGGAATCCTTCGTAACACCTCTTATGAGCATTTTTTCCATGGTGGTAACCTCCTTAACGATTGTGCCGGGTGCCCTTACAAGGCTTGAAAGCACTTCAACGGTAACATTATATTTTTTAGCCATTTCAACCGAACGGTTGTTGAGAACCTGTGCGCCGAGAGTTGCAAGCTCAAGCATTTCATCATATGTTATTTCATTGAGCTTCTTTGCGCTTTTAATCTTGCGGGGGTCTGCGGTGTAAACACCCTCAACATCGGTGAAAATCTGACAGCGGTCAGCGTGCATCGAAGCGGCTATTGCAACCGCACTGGTGTCCGAACCGCCTCTGCCGAGAGTTGTTATATCGCCGTATTTGTTCAGTCCCTGGAAGCCGGCAACAATAACAATATTCTTCTTTGAAATTTCCTCTTTGATTCTCTCAGCGGTAACCTTTTTGATTCTTGCACTGCCGTAAGCCGAATTTGTTGCAAATCCTGCCTGCCAGCCGAGAAGAGAACATACGGGATATCCGAGCTTTTCAATTCCCATTGCAAGAAGTGCGATTGAAATCTGCTCTCCTGCGGAAAGAAGCATATCCATTTCTCTCTTGGATGCCTTGGCATTTATTTCCTGTGCTTTTTCTATAAGGTCATCCGTTGTGTCTCCCTGAGCGGAAACAACAACCACAACATCGTTACCCTCTTTGTAGGTGTCCGTAACGATTTTTGCAACATTCATAACCCTTTCGGCATTGGCAACGGAGCTGCCGCCGAATTTCTGTACTATAAGTGCCATAATAACCTCCCGATAGGTATCAATAATCCGTAATTCTGATAACAGAAGCCGCCTGCGCCGAGCTTACTGCTTCAAGCTTTGACCTAAGCTCTTTTTCGGAGATAACCGGCGTTACTATTGCGATTTCTCCGTCAGGCGCATCGGAGCGGCCGAGAACTTCGGTTTCTCCGAAAGCTTCTTTAATTTCCGCCGCCGCTTTTTCAGCGTTATCGGCGGTAAATCTTACATAAAATGCGGAAACATTTTCAAGATAATCCGCAACATAATCCGCTTCTCCGTCTTCCCAGCCGAAGAGCTTTCTCTGCTCTGCGTGCTGTGCACAGTCAATAACATCGGCAACAACGGCGCTTGCGGTCGGCATTTTTCCGGCTCCTCTGCCGTAAAATACAACATCTCCCACGGCGTTTCCTCTGACTAATACCGCATTGAAAACATCGTCAACCGAAGCAAGCTGACTGCCGTTCCGAATGAAAACGGGAGAAACCATAACCGAAATTTTTCCGCTGTCAAGCTTCTTTGTTCTGCCGACAAGCTTGATAACTCCGCCCCATGAACGGGCATATTCAACATCTGCAAGCGTGATTTTTCTTATACCCTCAGTGTAAACGGCCTCGGGATAAACATGCTTTCCGAAGCTGAGAGCGGCGAGAATGCAGATTTTTCTGCAAGCATCAATGCCGTCAACATCAGCGGACGGGTCACGCTCGGCATAACCGTTCTGCTGAGCAAGCAGGAGGGCTTCTTCAAAGGTCATACCCTCATTTATCATTTTAGTCAGAATGAAATTAGTTGTTCCGTTAAGAATACCGGCAACCTCGGTTATTTCGTTTGCGGCAAGGCATTGGCTGATGGGTCTGATTATAGGAATACCGCCGCCGACGCTTGCTTCAAACAGAAAATTAACATTATTTTCCTCTGCGGTTTTCAGAAGCTCATATCCCTTAACCGCAACAAGCTCTTTGTTTGAAGTAACAACGCTCTTTCCTTTTTTCAGGCAGGCAAGAACGAATTCATAAGCCGGATGAACGCCGCCCATGGTTTCAACAACTATTTTAACTCCGTCATCATCAAGTATTTTCTGAAAATCGGAAATAACAAGATGTTCAAACGGGTCACCGGGAAAAGTACGCAAATCAAGAATGTATTTCAGTTCAAGCTCTTTCTGCATACTGTTTTTGACTATTTTTCCGTGATTTTTTTCAAGAAGCGCCGCAACGCCTGAGCCGACCACTCCGTAGCCCATTATCGCAACATACATTTTTATCGTTCCTTTTTTTGCAGTATATTGTAATATATTATCACACATTTCGGAAATAATAAAGAGTATTTGAAAAAAATATTAAATTTTTTTATATTTTTTTTACTTTCATTGCGTTTTTTTCAGAATAGGAGTACAATATCAGTATTAAACGGAGGTGTATATTTTGAACATTGCCGAAAAAAGACGGAATACCCTTATTAATTGTATATACTTTGTTGTTATAGCCGCAATATATTATTTATCAATAAAATACGCTTTTTGGACGCTTGCACCGTTTGTTATTGCAATTATAATCTCAATGGTGCTCCAGAAGCCGATAAGATTCATTTCAAAGAAAACCAAAATAAAGAAGAGCATAATCGGTGCGGTTGCCGTTTTGCTGATAATCGCTCTTATTCTCAGCATACTTGTTTTTGTCGGTTACAGAATAGGCTCCGAATTCAGAGGATTCGGAGAATTTATCATTCATAAGGTCAGCGACCTGCCGAATTCAATCGTTTCGGTTGAACGATGGATATTAAACAGAATAAAATTCCTGCCGGACGGGCTTGAAAAGACCGCAACCGATGCCATAACCGAATTTTCGGATAAGCTTCTGATTGCGGCTCAGAATGAAGGCTCTGTTTCGGGTATGGGAAGCGCAATAACAAATTCGGTTGATTTTTCGTTTCTCGCAACGCCCCTGGGCGGAATATGGTCAACCGCAAAGCAGATTCCGTCTGTGCTTGTTGCAACTCTTATCGGAATTATTGCCTGCTTTTTCATCACCTGCGATTATGACGGATATGTTACAAAGCTTAAGGGTATGCTTACTCCTGCCCATGCTCAGACGCTTTCGAGAACCAAAAGTCTGCTTTCCGATATAATCGGAAAAATGTTCAAATCTTATATTACAATAATGTTTATCACATTCTGCGAGCTTTCGATAGGTCTGAACATTATGAAAATGGCAGGCGTTTACAAGGGCGGATATATTCTTGCGATATCAATCGGAACGGCGATACTTGATATTCTTCCCGTTTTCGGAACGGGTGCGGTTGTTCTGCCGTGGATGGCAATTGAATTTATCAAAGGAAACGCCGGAATGGGTGTCGGATTGTTGATACTCTATGTCATGATAACCGTTATCCGTCAGATAATGGAACCGAGACTTGTTGCGATGAATGTGGGCGTTCCTCCGCTTGTTACCCTTGCCGGAATGTATCTCGGACTTCAGCTTTTCGGTGCAATCGGAATTATCATTCTTCCCGTTACATTTGTGCTTATCAAGGCACTTAACGCCGAGGGAATCATACATCTCTGGAGCGGCAAAGGTGCTGTTTCGGAAGACGGCGGAAAATGATTTTGTGAGCTTTAAACGAAAATGTCAGCTTTGCTTTATTCAAATTGACGGTTTTAAAGTGAATTGCACTAAAAGTTCGTGAATTTTCGGAGATTTTCATAAAAAATAACAAAAAATCATTGAAAACGAATATCATCTATGATATAATCGTTTTAATATGTTAATAATTTATTCCCTTGATATGGGGTTTAACTTAAGGAGGAAGTTCTTTGAAAACTTACAACGCAAAAGACATAAGAAACATTGCATTGGCAGGTCACAGCGGCAGAGGTAAAACTACCCTTGCGGAAGCTATGCTCTACCTTGCAAAGGCAACCGACAGACTCGGCAGAGTTGCCGACGGCAACACGGTTCTTGACTTCGACGCAGAAGAAAAAAGAAGAAAGACCTCTATTGCAACCGCAATGGCTGCATTTGAATGGAATAATACCAAAATCAACCTTCTTGATACCCCGGGTCTTTTCGATTTCGCAGGCGGTATAAGTGAAGGTATCCGTGCGGCTGAAACCGCAGTTATCGTTCTCGGTGCAGGCTCCGGCATTGATGTTGGTGCTGAAAAAGCGTACAAAGCGGCAAACGATAAGGGAATTGCAAAGATGTTTGTTGTTTCCCGTTGCGATGCCGAAAATACAGACTTTTATAAAACCTTTGACGCAATCAAAGAAGAATACGGCACACCCGTTTGTCCCGTTATCGTTCCTTATGTTGAGAACAATGCAGTAAAGGCTTATGTTGACTTCCTTTCCGGCAAGGCTTATGCTTATGCAAACGGCAAGGCAAGCGAAGTTGCAATGCCGGAAGATGCAAGAATAGAAGAAATGAAAGCCGCTTTCACAGAGGCTGTTGCTTCCGCAGACGAAGAGCTTATGGAAAAGTTCTTCATGGAAGAGCCCCTCACTCCCGATGAAATAGCAAAGGGACTTAAAGCAGGTGTTGCCGCAGGCGACATTTATCCCGTATTTGCCTGCTCGGGTTATAACACTGATGCGGTTGAGCTTATCCTTAATGCAATCGTTGCCGTTGCTCCCGATGCAACCAATGCCGCAGAGGGTGACTTCAAGGTTGACGAAAACGGTCCCGTTGCCGCTGTTTGCTTCAAGACAATTGATGACCGCTTCGGAAAGATGTCATTCTTCAAAGTAATTTCCGGTAAGCTTACCGCTGATGTTCCGGCTTATAACACAAGAGCAAGCGAGCAGGAAAGAATGGGTAAAATGCTGTTCCTTAAGGGCGACAAGCAGGAGGATACTCCCGTTATTACTGCCGGCGATATCGGTATTGTTACAAAGCTTGACAGCTTCAGAACAGGTGATACTCTTGCCGCTCCCAAATCGGAGGTTCAGCTTGCAGGCGTTAACTTCCCTGCTGCAAGTCTTTCAATGGCTATCAGAAGCAAGAAGAAGGGCGAAGAAGATAAGGTTGCCACAGGCCTTTCAAGAATCGCAATTGAAGACCCCACCGTTAAATTTGCAAACAATGTTGAAACCCACGAGCAGGTTCTTTCCGCTCTCGGTGAACAGCATATGGATACAATAGTCGGCAAGCTCAAGAACAGATTCAATGTTGAGGTTGAGCTTTCCGTTCCCAAGGTTGCTTACAGAGAAACAATCACAAAGATTGCAAGCGCCGAAGGTAAACATAAGAAGCAGTCCGGCGGCGGCGGACAGTTCGGCGTTGTTGAAGTTCGTTTTGAGCCCATGGAGGGCGAGGGCTTCGAGTTCGTTGATGAGGTTGTCGGCGGCTCCGTTCCCAAGAACTTCATTCCTTCGGTTGAAAAAGGACTGCGTCAGGCAATCCTCAAAGGACCTCTTGCAGGTTATCCCGTTGTTGGTCTCAGAGCCGCTCTTTATGATGGCAAGAGCCATCCCGTTGACTCCAACGATATGGCATTCCAGACCGCAGGCAGACTTGCATTCAAAGAAGGTATGCCCAAGTGCGGACCGAAGCTTCTTGAGCCTTACGGCACACTGAAAGCTTATATGCCCGGCGACAATCTCGGCGACATCATGGGCGATGTTACCAAGAGAAGAGGCCGTGTTCTCGGCATGGGTCCCTGCGATGATGACCCCAAGATTCAGGAGCTTACGGCAGAAGTTCCCATGGCTGAAATGGGCGACTTTGCAACGGTTCTCCGTTCAACCACAATCGGCAGAGGATATTTCTCATTTGAGTTCTCTCATTACGAAATTGCTCCCGAAATGGTTGCTCAGAAGGTTATCGAAGACGCTAAGGCAGCGGCAGAAGAGGAATAATCAAGACATAATAAACGGACTGCATTTCAAATGGAATGCAGTCCGTTTTTCTGATTATGAATTTTAATTTCTGATTAAAAACTGCGAAAAGAATGACACGAGCTCGGAAAGCTTATTTTTCAAGCCGGGGTCGCAATCCTTGAGCGGGGCAGGGGTTATGCCGAATTTTTTGAGCGTTTCGGCATAGACGGCAAAGCGTTTTTTAAAATCGGCATAATTCTTATTTCGCTTTTCCGTCCATCCCGTTTCGGCGGTTGCGGTGAAGCGAGGAAAAGACATATAGCAAAGGCGGTCAAAGTTATTTATGAATTCAGTCCATATCGGAGCTTCAACTCCGATATAGTTTTCGGGTGACGCCGCATTTTTCGGTATCGGATTATAGCTGTAAGTTTTACAGAGCGAAATCATACCGTAGGGATAATCGCAGTAATATGAATAAAAATCCGAATTTATCACCTTACCGCCGTTATCGGCAAAGGCATATGAGAGCTTTTTTCTGTCCATCCACATCTGAACGGTAACATCGTTTTCAATCATTCCGCTTTTCAGGCTCTCATTCCAGACTATCGCCTTTCTGCCCTTTGAACGCAGGAATTCAACAACTCTGTTTGTGAACCATCCCTGCAATTCCTCTTCGTCGGAAAGGCCTTCTTTTTTTATGCGTTCCCGGCACATCGGGCACTCTTTCCAATGTTTTTTCGGCGCTTCATCTCCGCCGATATGTATATATTCGGACGGGAAAATTTCAAGCATTTCGGAAAGAATATCGAAAATCACCTCAAAGGTTTTCTCGTTTCCTGCGCAGAGAACATCTTCAAAAACGCCCTGCTTCATTTTTATATCAACGGGTTTTCCGCCGCATCCGATTTCGGGATAGGCGTGAAGCAACGCCGAGCAGTGACCGGGCATTTCGAATTCGGGGATAACGGTTATAAACCTTTCGGCGCAGTATTCAACAATTTCTTTCATTTCGGTCTTTGTGAAATATCCGCCGTATTCGCCGATTTCCTTAAGTCTGCCGAAATGCGAGCCGGGGCGCACCGAACCTTTTTCGGTTGCAAGAGGTCTTTTTTCGCTGAAAAATCTGAAGCCCTGGTCATCGGTCAGATGCCAGTGAAATACATTCATTTTAACGCTTGCCGCCGCATCAATCAGCTTTTTCGTATCTTCAATTCCCGTTATATGGCGCACCGTATCAAGGTGAAACGCTCTGAACGGGAACGCAGGCTTATCCTCAATTCTGACGCACGGGCAAACCTCTCCGAGCTGTGAAAGAGTTTGAGAAGCATAGAAAAATCCACGCTCTCCCGAAGCGGTCATAAGAATTTTTTCATTGCTGATTTCGAGAATATATTCTTCATCGCCGAGAGAGCTATCGGTTATTTTGATTATCCCGGCTTTCCCGGTTTCGGCTTCACCGCCGAGATATATTATTTTGTTTGGCTTAGGAATAACATTTATCATTTAATCATCACTCGGTTAAAAGCACGGACAGCAGTCTGCAAAAGCTCTGCTGTCCGTGTTGATTTATTCTTCGTCTTCCTTCTTTTCAATCGGAAGAATTTCAACCTTTATTTCGTCTATTCTGCGTTCATCTATCGAAAGCACGCTGAACCGCAGATTTTCATATTCCGCAGTAACGGGCTCTGTGGGCAGATAGCCGAGAAGACTGATAACAAAACCGCCGATTGTGTCATAATCTCCTTCGGGAAGCTCAACTCCCACAAGCTCATTCACCTCGTCAAGGTCGGTTGTTCCGTCAACCGTAAAGGTGGTTTCGTCTATTTTCTTTATCTCTTCCTCTTCGTCGTCATATTCATCCTGAATATTTCCGACTATGGATTCGAGCACATCCTCAAGGGTGACTATTCCCGCCGTTCCGCCGTATTCATCCACAACAACGGCAAACTGCGTGTGACTTTCGTTCATCGTTTTGAAAAGGTCGGCGCAAAGCTGGCTTTCGGGAACATACAGCGTTTTTCGCATTATCTTTTCGATGGTCATATCATCGGGAATATCTTTTCCGACATATTTAAGCAAATCTTTTGCGTAGAGTACGCCGACTATGCTGTCGGGGTCATCCTCATAAACGGGAATACGGGAATATCCGTTTTCAATTGCAAGCTCCGCAACCTCTTTGAGTGATTTCGTAACCTCAATTGCGGACATTTCCGTGCGGTGAGTCATAATATCGCCGGCATCAAGGTCATCAAACTCAAAGATATTATCAATCATTTCCTTTTGAGAATCTTCGATAACTCCCTTTTCTCCGCCTACATCAACCATCATTCGGATTTCTTCCTCGGTAACATTTTCTTCATCGGCATTGGGGTCAAATCCGAAAATGCGCACAACGGCGTTGGTTGAAAGAGAAAGTATCTTAACAAAAGGCTTTGTTATTTTTGCCACAAAGAGCAGAATTCCGACTACCTTATACGAAACCTTTTCGGGTATCTGCATCGCAATGCGCTTGGGTGCAAGCTCACCGAGAACGAGTGAAAAATAAGAAGTGATAACGGTTATCAGAATAACCGAAACAACCGCAACGGCGCCGATATGAGTGCGGCAGAACAGAAACCGTGCGGAAAGAGCCGAGGTCAGCATATCCGCAAAGGTCTGCGAAGCCGAAGCCGATGTGAGGAAGCCTGCCAGAGTAACGCCTATCTGAATAGTCGAAAGAAAATTGCTTGAATCGGCAGTAAGCTTTACTATCTGTTTTGCCTTTTTGTCTCCCTCTTCGGCAAGGCGTTGCATTTTGGTATCGTTGAGTGAAATTATTGCAATTTCGCTCATCGCAAAAAACGCATTGACGATTATCAGAACGAATAAAAGCAGAAGTTTAATAATAATGGTTATCGCAGGGCCGGGGTCATCCATAACGGACTTGCTCCTTTCAAATATAAAAATACATTCTATATATTAACATATATGAATCCTTATGTCAACTGCTTTAAAAAGCACTTATGAAATTTACGCTTTCAAAAACTGCTGACAAATGCGGTTTGATGTGATATAATATATATATATTATGTATTAAACGGAGTTTTGATATGCTCTATCTTATTTTATCCCGTTCCGGCGGCGGAAAAACCACCCATATAACAAATCTCATACGGGATTTTTCATCATCGGAAAATCAGAAAATGACGCTTATCGTTCCCGAACAGTTCAGTTTTATGAGCGAAAAAATGATGCTGGGCAAAATCGGTGCAAGAGCGATGAGCCGTATTGATGTGCTGAGCTTTACAAGTCTCGGCGAAAAGCTCGTGGGTAAACCTGCTTTGCATGAGCGCAGGAAACTGGATGAAGCTTCAAAGGCAGTCATTATGGGAATGGCGCTTGAAAGCGTTAAGGATAAATTACAGCTTTACGGCGGTCATACGGCAAAGGCATCGGTTATAACCGAATTCATTGCCCTTTCATCGGAATTCAAACAGAATGCCGTTTCATCCGATGAAGTAAGGCTTATTCTTGCCGGAATGGAAAACGGTCTGCTTAAAATGAAGCTTTCGGATATTGTGACGGTGCTTGATGCTTACGATGCAATGATTTCGGGCAGTCATTTTGACCCGGACGACCTGCTTACGGAGCTTTGCGATATTCTTCCCGAATGTGAATATTTCAGTGACCGCATTGTTTTTATAGACGGCTTCAGAGGGTTCACCGCCCGTGAATATGCCGTTATTTCGCATATGCTTTCCCGTGCAAAGGCGGTTTATGTTACACTCTGCACCGATGACCTGAGCCGTGCCGACGATGAAACAGACCTTTTCGCCCATACCAAAAGAACGGCGATGAAGCTGATAAATATTTCAAAAAAGAATAATATTCCCGTTGCGAAACCGCAGTATCTTTCAATGGGAAGCAAATATAATAATTTTCCGCCGAAATTCAGCCGTTTCGGTTCTGCGGAGCTTGCCGCACTTGAAAAAGAGCTGTTTTCACCTGCTCCGAACATATACGAAGAAGAATGCGAAAATATAACGCTTGTCAAGGCGGCTGACATATACGCCGAATGTGAATATATCGCCTGCACGGCAAAAAAGCTTATCCGTGAAAACGGTTACCGCTGTCGTGATATTGCGGTTATCGCCCGTGACAGCTCCGCATATGAAGCGCCGCTCAGAAGTGCTCTGAAAAAATGCGGAATAGCCGTATTTGATGACAGCCGTCAGCCCGTTGATGCTTCTCCCGTTATGACACTTGCTTCAAGCGCTCTCGAAATTGCCGCAAAGGGATTTCAGAGTGAAACGGTTATGCGGTGTCTTAAAACAGAACTTGCAGGTTTTACAGCCGATGAAATTTCCGAAATCGAAAATTATTGCTATCTGTGGCAGGTGAACGGTTCGGAATGGCTGGGAGAGTGGACACGCAGCCCCTCGGGCTTCGGTCAGCTTGATGAAAGCGGAAAAGAAAAGCTGGAATATCTCAATTCGTTGAGGGAAAAAGCGATTATTCCGCTCTGTGAACTGAAAAAAGCACTTGCAGATGCCGACGGCGGTTCTGCGGCAAAGGCACTTTTCAGATATCTTGAAAGAGTCAATGCTTCGGAAAATCTCAAGGTGCTTGCACGCAGTCTTGCCGAATCTGGCGAAACGGGAATAGTTATTGAGCTTGAGCGTATGTGGAATCTGCTCATGGATTTGCTTGACGGATTTGAAACGGTTTACCGTGGCAGAAGTGTTACCGCAAGGAGCTTTTTTGATACCTTTGAGCTTATGCTTTCGGTTCAGACATCGGGCAACCTGCCGCAGGGACTTGACGAAATAACCATAGGTTCTGCCGACAGAATAAGGGTTTCCGCTCCCAAGGCGGTATTTATTGCCGGAGCAAACAGCGGCGTTTTCCCTGCCGTTCCCTCGGGCGGTTCCGCACTTACGGATAACGACCGCCGCAGAATGAGTGAGCTCGGTATTGAGCTTTCGGATTTCGGAGAATACAAGCTTGCGGAAGAAAAGCTGATTGCTTATAACGCTTTCTGCTGTGCTTCCGAAAAGCTTTTTGTATGTGCTCCCGAAAGAAACGGAAAGGGAGATGTTCTTTCTCCCTCCGAGCTTTATGTTAAAATCAAAGCCCTGTTTCCGCTTTGCCGTGAGGTTGATGCTTCGGAGCTTGACGGGCTTTACTATGTTGAAAGCAAGTCATCCGCCTTTGAGCTTTCCGCATCGGCAAAAACGCCTGCCGGTGCATCGGCAAAAAAATATCTTTCCTCGGCTAAGGAATGGGCAGACAGACTTTCCGCTCTTGAAAGAGCCTGCGGCAAAAAAGAATTTTCAATCGAAAATTCCGAAGCGGCAAAGGCACTTTTCGGAAGTAATATGTATATTTCGGCTTCCAGAGTTGAAGCATATCACAAGTGTGCATTTTCATATTTCTGCCGTTACGGTTTAAAAGCAATGCCGAGAAAGCCTGCCGAGCTTGACCCGATGCAGAGAGGCAATGTTATACATTTTGTACTTGAAAAGCTTCTTTCCGGATTTTCGCACGACGAGCTTGAAAATATGAGCGATGATACTTTGCTTGAAGAAATAACCGGAATTATGAACGGTTATCTTGCCGAATATCTTGACGGTGCAGGCAGAAGTGAAAGATTTCTTTATCTTTACGGCAGACTTGCGCTGACGGTTCGTGATGTTGCGAAAAGACTTATCCGTGAGCTTTCTCACAGCGATTTCCGACCCGTTGATTTTGAGCTTAGAATAGGCTCGGACGGTGATATTCCGCCGTATGTGCTTTCCGAAAACGGAGTGAAAATAAGCATTTCCGGTGCAGTTGACCGTGTTGATACAGCCGAAATAAACGGCAGAAAATATATAAGAATAATTGACTATAAATCCTCGGGAAAAGAATTCAGGCTCAGCGATGTAACGCAGGGTCTGAATATGCAGATGTTCATTTATCTTTTCACACTCTGGAGCAACGGAAAGAATCGTTACGGTGAGGTAACGCCTGCCGGAGTGCTCTATTATCCGGCAAATTCTCCGCTTATGGCTGTTGAACGCACCGAGAGTGCGGAAGCTGTTGCCGATAAAAAACAGAAAGCTTGCAGAATGCAGGGAATAGTGCTCGGCGACTGCGATATTGTGCTTGCAATGGACAGAGAAGCAAGCGGACTTTTCATACCGGTTGAGTTCAAAAAAGGCGAAATGAAAGGCTCGCTGATAGGACTTTCACAGCTTGAAAGGCTGAAGGAAAAAGCCGATAAGCTTCTGATTAAAATGGCTCTTTCTCTGCAAAACGGAAAAATCGGGGCATTCCCCGTAAAGGGCAAAAGCTATGAAAAGGTATGCGAATACTGTGATTATAAGCCTGTTTGCGGTTATGAAAAAAACAGACCTTGCAAAGAGCTTGCCGACAGCGACCTGAACGCCGTTCTCGAAGCGCTGTCAAAGGGAGGTGAGAGCGATGAAATGGACTGATGACCAGCAGAAAGCGATAGAAGCACGGAAAGGCACTTTATTGGTAAGCGCCGCCGCAGGCTCGGGAAAAACGGCTGTTCTGGTTGAGCGTGTTATTCAGAGAATATGTGACGGCTCAGACCCATGCGGAGTGGAAAATTTGCTGATAGTAACCTTTACCAAAGCCGCCGCCGCTCAGATGAAAGAAAAAATTTCAGCCGCTCTCGGAGCGAGAATTGCCGAAAATCCGGCTGATAAGCGCCTGCGCCGTCAACAGCTCATGCTTCCGTTTGCAAGCATATGCACGATAGACTCGTTCTGCATAAATCTTGTCAGAGAAAATTTTCACGCTCTCGGAATTTCTCCCGATTTTTCTCTGCTTGATGAAGGCAGACTGAAAATTCACGAAGATTCTGCGATAAATACCGTGATTGAAAGCAGACACAAATCAGCCGCACCGGAATTTATTGCGCTGTGCAATCTTATCGGAAATTCAAGCGATGATAAAAAACTGATTTCCGCCGTTAAAAAGCTTTATACTCTATCTCAGGCTTATCCGTTTCCCGAAATATATCTTGATTCTCTTGCCGCTCAGTTCGGCGCTCCCGAGAGTATTGAAAACAGTCCGTGGGGCAGACTGCTCATAAATCACGCAATAAAAACGGTTTGCAGTGCAAAAAACGGCGCCGGACACTGTCTTTCTCTGCTTGCCGATGAACCCGAGCTTGAAGAAAAATATGCTTCCGCTTTTTATGACGATATAAGTGTCTTTGACCGTTTTCTTGATAAAATTTCGGAAAGCGGATGGGATGAAATATGCGAAGCTTATACAGATATTACTTTTTCTGATTTTAAAAGAGCTCCCAAGGGTTATTCATCATCGGGTAAGAATATTTGCTCGGCAGTCAGAACCGAATATAAGAAAAACATCGCTTCACTCAAAAAGATTTTCTGCATAAGCTCGGCTGACCATGAAGCCGATATCGCTTCTCTTTCGCCGGTTACGGCTGAGCTTATCGGGCTTGTTAAGGATTTTGCCGCAGAATTCGGCAGACTTAAAGCCGAGGAAAACGGAGCGGATTTTTCCGATACGCTTCATCTTGCGCTTAAGCTGCTTGCAGAACCGACCCCGGACGGCTGGAAGCGCACTCCGCTTGCCGTTATGCTTTCGCAGAATTATAAAGAAATTCTGGTTGATGAATATCAGGATGTAAACCGTGCTCAGGATATGATTTTCTCGGCACTTTCAAGGGATGAATCAAATCTGTTTATGGTAGGCGATGTTAAGCAGAGTATTTACCGTTTCCGTCAGGCAATGCCCGAAATTTTTCTCGGCAGGCGTGATACCCTTAAAGAATACGGGAACGGGAATTATCCGGCAAAGGTAACTCTCGGAAAGAATTTCCGAAGCAGAAACGGAGTTACCGAAACGGTAAATTTCATATTCTCGGTGCTTATGAGCCGTGAAGCCGGAGGACTTGAATATGATGAAAAAGAATATCTCGAAGCATCTGCGCCGTATCCCGAACACGGCGAAGCGGATTCGGAATTTTATCTGATTGAAAGCGATAAGGATGATTTCGGAACGGCTCAAGCCCGGTTTACCGCAAACTACATCTCGGAAGCTATGGCAGACAAATTAAAAATTTCCGACGGTGACGGGTTCCGGGAGCCGAGATACAGAGATTTCTGCATTTTGCTCCGAAGTCTTTCCGGCAACTCTGCCGATTATATTTCGGCGCTGACGGAAAAGGGAATACCCGTAAGCTGTGAAGCAGGTGACGGCTTTTTGACCTCACCTGAAATAATGTTTGCGGTTTCTCTGCTCAAAATAATTGATAATCCTGCTGATGATATTCCGCTTACGGCGGTTATGCTCTCTCCCGTTTTCGGATTTTTGCCCGATGATTTGGCTCTTATGCGTGCCGCCCACAGAGACGGAAACATATGGCAGGCGCTGAACGCTTATGCCGATGACGGCAATGAAAAGGCAAATTCGTTTATCAAAAAACTTGCCGAAATAAGGCGCCTTTCCGCAACTCTCAGAACGGGCGAGCTGGTTCGCCGCATTGTTGACGAATTCGGAACGGTTATCTGTGCTTCGGGTGACAGGGCAAAGAAAAAATCCAATCTTAATAAATTCATTGATATTGCAAATAAATCGGAAAGCACGGGAAAGGGCGTTTCGGGCTTTGTGAGGTATCTTGACCGTCTTATCAGAAGCGGAGCGGATATTGATATGGCTCAGCCCACGGATGCTTCCGATGCAGTCAGAATTATGACTATACATAAGAGTAAGGGGCTTGAATTCCCCGTCTGCATTCTGGGTGCGTGTGAAAAAGCATATAACGATATGGATTTGCGTGAAGACCTTATCATTGCTCCCGAATGCGGAATAGGCATAAAGAACAATAACGGCGATGTGAAATTCGATACTCTGCCGAGACTTGCCGCCGTGCTTGAAACCAAAGCCGCCGAGCACTCCGAGGAGCTCAGAGTGCTTTATGTTGCGCTCACGAGGGCAAAGGAAAAGCTTGTTATGCTTGCATCCTGCGCCGATGCTTCAAAAGCGCTTTCATCTGCCGCCGCAAATATAAGAAGTGAAAAAGCCGTTGACCCGTATTCGGTTATAAATTTCACAAATTACAGCGAGGGACTGCTTACGGCGCTTCTTCGTCATCCCGATGCAAACGCTTTCCGTGAAGCCGCAGGGCTTGCGTTCAAAAATGTTCTGCCCTGCTATACGAAGCTGAAAGCGGAGATTATAAATTATACTCCGTCCGAAAGCGAAGAACAGCCGGAGGAATATCTGCCTGTTCCCGATGATGAAATAATCGAAGAGATAAAAAACAGAGCGGAATATGTTTATCCTTATTCGGCACTTGACGGCATAGTTTCAAAGCGCATAGCTTCAAACCTTGAAAGCGAGGATATATGCGGAGAATATTATGCTTCGGCGAAGCCTGCATTTATAGGAAAAGACAGCCTTTCGCCTGCTCAGAGAGGAACGGCAATACACCGTTTTATGCAGTTTGCCGATTACCGTGCGGCGCAGAATGATGTTGAATCGGAGCTTGAACGCCTTGTGAAAACGGGTATGCTCACCGATGCCGAGGCTCAGGCGGTTGACAAAAAAACCGTTTCACGCTTTTTCTTGTCACCTCTTGCGGAAAGAATGCTGAACGCCGATAAAATCTATAAGGAATATTCGTTCACATCCTCAATTCCGCTTTCCGAGATGTATCCCGATATTCCCGAAGCTCAGAGCGGCGGCGAGGTTATCATAATCGAGGGCGTTGCGGACTGTGCGTTTGAGGAAAACGGTGAGCTCGTTATAGTTGACTATAAAACCGACCGTGCCGAGCCGGATGAGCTGGCTGGGAGATACGGCGAACAGCTTGGAATTTACAGAAGATGTCTTGCCGAAGCCATCGGTCTGCCGGTTAAGGAAACAATTATCTGGTCATTCCGCTCCGGCTGTGAAATCGCAATAAAATAGGTCAAATCCGGAATATTAACATATAATGTGGTGAGGCGCAATGCTTCACCACTTTATTTTTAAGGAGGATAACAATGGCTGTATTTACCAACCAGGCCACCCTCTCATATAACAACACGGTAACAAATTCCAATGTTGCCACGGGTCAGATACTCGATGTGCTTTCGGTGACCAAAACTCCGCTTGTTGACAATTATCTGTCAAACGACAGAATAACTTATGTTGTGAGCATAGTAAATTCGGGCAATACTCCCGTTACGGGAATAACGGTTGACGATGACCTCGGAGCTTATACTCTTGAAACAACAACCTATTATCCGCTCAATTATATTGACGGCTCGGTTCAGTACTATGTTAACGGAGCTTTGCAGGCAGACCCCACTGTAACCGCAGGACCGCCCATGACAATAAGCGGAATAACAATTCCGGCAGGCGGCAACGCAACAATCATATATGAGGCAAGGGTAACCGAATTTGCACCCCTTGCGGAACAGACTGCAATAGTCAATAACGCCGCAGTAAACGGAGCCGGAATAACCACTCCCGTGCTTGCTTCCGCAACTGTTACGGCTTCAAGCGAACCCGACCTTGCAATCAGCAAGAGCGTTTCGCCCACCACCGTCACCGAAAACAGCCGTCTGACTTATACCTTTATAATTCAGAACTACGGCAATGTTGCGGCTGATGCAGGCGACAATGCGGTTATAACCGATACCTTTGACCCGAGACTTTCCGACCTTGCCGTTACCTTTAACGGAACACCGTGGACAGAGGGCACAAACTACACCTACGATGCAAATACCGGACTGTTTACAACCGGAGCAGGTCAGATAACAGTTCCTGCCGCAACCTACACTCAGGATGAGACAACGGGCGTTATCACAACCGACCCCGGCGTCAGCACCCTTACGGTTACTGGAACAGTATAAAAACAGGAGCTGTCTTTACGACAGCTCCGAAATTTTTACTTCGTCATTTTTTCCTGCTTGACTTTATGGTCTATTATGTGGCGTGAAGCAAGCTCGGAACGAATATCCTCAAGGCTTATTCCGGCTTCTATCATCAGCACCATTACATGATAGGCAAGGTCTGCGATTTCATAAATTGTTTCTTTTTTATCGTTTGCCTTTGCGGCGATGATAACCTCGGTGCTTTCCTCTCCGACTTTTTTCAGTATTTTATCAAGACCCTTTTCGAAAAGATAGGTGGTATAAGAGCCCTCTTTTTTATCGGTCTTTCTGCTCTTTATGAGCTTCATCAGCTTTTCATATGAAAATTCGTGGCGCTTATCGCTCTTAAAAACGGTATTTTCAAAGCAGGTTTCCGTTCCGAGATGGCAGGCGGGGCCGTCCGCTTCAACGAGAACGGTAAGTGCATCCTTGTCGCAGTCGGCGGTAATAGAAACGATATGCTGATAGTTTCCGCTTGTTTCACCCTTTAACCAAAGCTCATTTCTTGAACGGCTCCAGAAGCAGGTGAGCTCCTTTTCCATTGATATTTTAAGGCTTTCCTTGTTCATATAAGCAAGGGTAAGCACTTTTTTTGTTTTGGCATCAACAACAATTGCGGGGATAAGTCCGTGTTTGTCAAATTTCAATTCCTCAATTTTAACCATATTCATTCTCCTTAAATCCTTGCAGGTATTCCGGCTTTTATCATCTGAGCCTTTAAATCCGAAATTTTAACCTCTCCGAAATGGAATATTGAAGCCGCAAGGCCTGCATCCACTTTCGGAAGAGCATTGAAAAGCGTTATGAAATCCTCGGCTTTTCCGGCACCGCCCGAAGCGATAACGGGAACCGATACCGCATCGCAGACCTTTTCGAGCATTTCTATATCAAATCCGCCCTTAACGCCGTCCGTATCAATTGAATTTACCACTATTTCGCCTGCACCGTTTCCGACACAGTGTTTTATCCATTCAATTGCTTCCATGCCGGTATTTTCTCTGCCGCCCTTTGAAAACACTCTGAAAACGCCGTCAACTCTTTTGATATCAACTGAAAGAACGACACACTGGTCGCCGTAAAGCTTTGCCGCCTGATAGACTATATCGGGATTTCTTATTGCACCGGAATTTACGCTTACTTTATCGGCGCCGCATTTTAAAACTCTGTCAAAATCCTCAACGCCGTTTATGCCGCCGCCGACGGTGAGAGGAATGAAAACCTGTCTTGCCGTTTCACATAGAATATCGGTAAAAAGCTTTCTGCCGTCCGATGAAGCGGTTATATCGTAAAAAACAAGCTCATCCGCTCCGTTTTCGCTGTAATATTTTGCAAGCTCAACGGGGGATGAAACATCCTTTAAGCCCTCAAAATTAACTCCCTTAACAACTCTGCCGTTTTTTACATCGAGGCACGGAATTATTCTCTTTGTTATCATTTCGCCACCCCGATTGCTTCCTTAAGATTTATTGCTCCCGTATAATATGCCTTGCCGATTATCGCCCCGTAAAGTCCCGCTTTTGCAAGCCTTTCAACATCGTCAATCGACGAAACTCCGCCGGAAGCGATTATCTGCATATTGAATTTTTTCATAAGACTGTTATAAAGCCCGTGATTTGTGCCGAGCATTGCGCCGTCCTTTGAAATATCGGTGCAGATAAGCGTTTTAACGCCGATATTCTGCATCTTTTCGCAGAAGTCAAAGGCGGTGTAATCGGATTTTTCCGTCCAGCCCTTTATGGCAACCATACCGTCTTTAATGTCAATTCCGACGGCAATTTTCTCCCCGAAAAGCGAAACGGCTTTTTCGGCAAAGCCCTCGTCGGTAACAGCCGCCGTGCCGAGAATAACACGGTCAATTCCGGCATCAATATATTTTTTAACCGTTTCGATGCTTCTTATTCCTCCGCCGACCTCACAGAAAAGGCCTGCGGTGTTTTTTATTCTGCAAACCGTATCAAAATTCGGCGTTTCTCCGCTTTTGGCGCCCTCCAAATCAACGATGTGCATATGCGTTGCGCCGCATTCTCTGAATTTGAGCGCCGTATCGGGGGGATTATCGTCATAAACGGTCATCCGGGCATAATCGCCCTTGAAAAGTCTGACCGCTTTGCCCTCAAAGAGGTCTATCGCAGGATAAATCAGCATATATCCGACCCCCTCATTTCCGCAAAGGCTCTCAGTATGTTAAGACCGATTGACCCACTCTTTTCGGGGTGAAACTGACAGCCGAAAACATTTCCGCTTTCAACCGCCGCCGTGAGCTCGGCGCCGTATTCGGCACAGGCAATAACCGCTTCATCGCATTCGGCCGCATAAAAAGAATGAACGAAATATACAAAATCGCCGTCCGAAATATATTTAAACAGCGGACTTTCCTTTTTGAATCTCAGGGCGTTCCAGCCGATATGCGGAATTTTGAGACCGTCCGGAATAACATCCGAAATCGGTCTGACACTTCCGCTTATCAGCCCTAAGCCGTCATGTTCGCCGTATTCATAGCTTTTTTCAAAGAGAAGCTGCATACCGAGACAGATACCCATAAGAGGTTTGCCGCTTTTTGCCTGCTCCTTTATTGTATCAACAAGTCCGGATTCTCTCAGCTTTTTTGCCGCATCCTCAAATGCTCCCACGCCCGGAAGAATTATTTTATCGGCTTTTTCAAGCACCGCCGCATCGGATGTGACTTCTATATCCGCACCGATTGCCGCAAACGAGCTTTTGAGCGAAAAAAGGTTCCCGACGCCGTAATCAACAATCGCTATCATTATAAAACACCCTTCGTTGACGGAATTTCATCGGCAAAATCCTTGTCTATGCTCACCGCTTCTTTCAGACTGCGTGCAACGGATTTGAATGCGCCTTCGATTATATGATGGGAATTTGCACCGGCAAGCTTTTTGATATGCAGGGTCATTCCGGCGTTACGGACAAAGCCGTACCAGAATTCCTCAACAAGCTCGGTATCGAAATCTCCCACCTTTTCGCACGGAATGCAGAGCTCATAACCGAGATAAACTCTGCCTGAAATATCAACGGCAGAAAGAATGAGAGCTTCATCCATCGGCAAAATCATATTGCCGTAGCGCTTAATGCCTTTCTTTTCTCCGAGTGCCTGAGAGAAAGCCGTTCCGAGAGCAATTCCTATATCCTCAACGGTGTGATGATAATCAACATCCGTGTCACCCTTGCACTTTACATCAAGGTCAAACCTGCCGTGTTTTGCAAAAAGAGTGAGCATATGATTGAGAAAACCGCATCCGGTATCAATATTGCTTTCTCCCTTTCCGTCAAGCGAAAGAGATAATTTTATATCGGTTTCCGCCGTAGTTCTGTTAATTTCGGAAGTTCTCATTTATTTTCCTCCAATATTGCGGCAAGTGT
The DNA here is from genome assembly GCA_045627825.1 of Acutalibacteraceae bacterium. Taxonomy (GTDB): domain Bacteria; phylum Bacillota; class Clostridia; order Oscillospirales; family Acutalibacteraceae; genus CAG-177. Next base: position 69,136 of record JAZQON010000004.1, on the reverse strand, counting down.
TTCAATAAGCACGGATGCCTGCTCCTCATCGCCTATCGTTATACGATTATACTCCTTTATTCTCTCTTTGTCAAAGTGTCTTACGAGAATTCCTTTTTCTCTGAGTGCAAGATACAGCTTTTCGCCCGAAATATCGGGATGCTTTGCAAAAATGAAGTTGGCACTTGAGTCGAGCACCTCAAAGCCGAGCTTTCTCATTTCCTTGGTTTCCCAGAAGCGTATCTTGGCTATAAGTCTGTTATTTGACCTGAAATATTCATCATCCTGAAATGCACCTACGCCGGCGGCGGCAGTCATACTGTTGATATTATACGGATTGGTTGAATATCTCACCGTGTTGAGGTCTTTGATAAGCTCGGCGCAGGCTATGCCGAAGCCGAGACGGGCGCCCGCCATTGAGCGTGATTTTGAAAAGGTCTGCGTTACAAGTAAATTATTATATTTATGTATCAGCGGAACAGCTGTTTCCGCTCCGAAATCGACATAAGCTTCGTCAACCACAACGATATTATCGGGATTGCCTGCAACGATGCGTTCAATATCCGAAAGAGAAAGGGCGATGCCGGTAGGAGCATTGGGATTTGCGATAAACAGATTTTTATTTATGCCGATGTAATCGTCAATGTTTATCGTAAAATCTTCATTAAGCGGAATTTCTTCATACGGAACGCCGTTGAGCTTTGCAAAAACGGGATAAAATCCGTAGGTTATATCGGGAAAAGCGGCAGGATTATCCTTATCGCAGAATGCCATAAACGCAAAATTAAGAATATCGTCCGAACCGTTGGTGAAAATAATTTCATCCTTTTCAATTCCGAAATATTCCGATGCGGCTTTCACAAGGTCTCTGCATTCGGGGTCGGAATAGAGCTGAAGCGAATGTGCGGCACGCACGGCATATTCCATTGAAAGCGTTGACGGAGGAAAAGGAGATTCGTTTGTGTTAAGCTTTATATACTGAACATCCTTGGGCTGTTCACCCGGGGTGTAAGGTACAAGCTCTTTATATTTATCCGAAAAAAATCTGCTCATCTCAGTCCTCCTCCGTGCGGATTACCGCACTTCTTGCATGACCCGTGAGCCCCTCCGCTTCTGCGAAATACGCAACATCGCAAGCCACCTTTGCAAGCGCTTCTCTTGTATAATATGTATATTGTGTTTTCTTTACGAAATCATCAACCGAAAGCGGACTTGAAAATTTCGCCGTTCCGCTTGTGGGAAGTGTGTGGTTAGGTCCTGCAAAATAATCTCCGAGAGCTTCGGGACAGTTTCTGCCCATAAATATTGAACCTGCGTGGCGTATCTTATCAAGATAATCAAACGGCTGACCCACGCAAAGCTCCAGATGCTCGGGCGCAATTTCGTTTGCAATTTCAATTGCCTTGTCAATGCTGTCGGCAACGATGATTTTACCGTTATTATCTATTGAAGCACGGGCAATTTCGGAACGCTTGAGCAGAGGAATCTGCTTTTCAAGCTCTGCGCTGACCTTTTCTGCAAGCTCTGCGGAATTTGTAACCAAAACAGCACTTGCCATTTTATGGTGCTCCGCCTGAGAGAGCAAATCAGCCGCCGCAACAGCAGGATTTGTTTCGCCGTCCGAAACTATAAGAATTTCGCTCGGTCCAGCAATCATATCAATCGAAACTTTGCCGAAAACCTGCTTTTTTGCTTCCGCAACAAAGGCGTTGCCGGGACCTACAATTTTATCAACCTTGGGAATGCTTTCGGTTCCGTATGCAAGAGCCGCAATTGCCTGCGCTCCGCCGACCTTGAATATTTTGTCAACTCCGGCAACCTTTGCCGCCGCAAGGATAACGGGATTTATTTTCCCCTGCTCATTCGGAGGAGTTACTATAACAACCTCTTTAACTCCGGCGATTTTTGCCGGAATTGAATCCATAAGCACGGTTGAGGGATAAGCCGCAGTGCCGCCCGGAACATAAAGTCCGGCACGGTCAACGGGAATAACCTTCTGACCGATAACGATACCGTCTTCATCGTTAATGATGAAGCTGTTTCTGACCTGCTTCTCGTGAAATTTGCGGATGTTTTTTGCCGCCTTTTCGAGTATTTCCATAAACTTCGGCTCAACAGAAGCCACGGCTTCGTCGATTTCTTCTGCGGAAACAAGCAGAGTATCAAGGTCTGCCTTATCGAATTTTTTGTTGTATTCAAAAAGCGCCTTATCGCCGTTCTTTATAACATTTTCGATTATCCCGGAAACGATTGCTTCAACATTGACCGCCGGAACGGCTCTTGCGAATATATCTTCATTTGAAACTTCACCGTATTTAAGTATCTTTATCATAATTATTCCTCCACCTGCTTTGCAAGCTCTTCAACAAGCCTGTTTATTGCTTCGCTTTTGAATTTCCAGCTTGCCTTATTGGCAATGAATCTTGCGCTTATCGGAACTATCGTTTCCTTAACCTCAAGATTGTTTTCACGGAGCGTTTCGCCCGTTTCGACTATATCGACTATAACATCGGAAAGCCCGAGTATCGGAGCTATCTCAATTGAGCCGTTGAGATGAATTATATCAATATCTCTGCCCCTTGAAAGATAGTATCTTCCGGCTATGTTTGAAAATTTCGTTGCAACTCTGAGTGTTTTTTCTGTATCGTCACGAAAATCTTTTTTTGCCGCAACCGCCATACGGCATTTGCCTATGTTCAAATCGAGAAGCTCATAAACATCGGGTTCGTATTCAAGCAGAATATCTTTTCCTGCAACGCCTATATCGGCGGCTCCTCTTTCAACATATATCGCAACATCGGAGGGCTTTACCCAGAAATATCTGACACCGCATTCTTCGTTTTCGAATATCAGCTTGCGGTTGGTTTCCTTTATTGACGGGCACGGAAAACCTGCTTTTTCAAACATATCATAAACCTTTTCGCCGAGTCTGCCCTTCGGCAGAGCCACATTAAGCATTGTTTTCAACCGTCTTCACCTCTCCGTTTTCAATGGTAAGAATTTTTCTGCATCTTATTCCCTGCGGTTTTTCGCTGAGCACAAGCACATCATCGCCGTTGCTTCTGAGCGAATCCGCAAACGCCTGTGTTTCGGCAGGGGATGAGCTTTCGCCGTAAAGAAGCAGTATATCAATATCGTAGCTTTCCTTTGCGGAGCCGATATATTCAAGCATATCAAGATAAACCGCAAAGCCGATTGCACCGTCGCTTCTCTTCATTTTCTTCATCAGCGTATCATACTGACCGCCTGAAAGCACTCCCGACGGCACGCCCTCAACAAATCCTTTGAATACTATACCGTTGTAGTATTTTATATCGTCAACAAGTGAAAAATCTATGTTTACCGCCTTTTCACCGTTAAGCGATGAAACAATGGATTTGAATTTTTCAAACGCTTCGGCACTTATTTTTCCCTCAAGAAGCTTTTCGAGCTTCGGCAGAACCTCACCCGGCGCACCGCTTAAGGAAACAAGCTTTTTGAGCATTTCAATGTTCTCCGGAGCAATTCCGAGAGCTCTGCATTCGGCGGCAAGCTCATGTGTATTCTTTTCGCTTATGCAGTGGAGAATGTTTTCTTTTTCACTCTCGGGAATTCCCGCCGCTTCAACGGTTTCAACGAGAATATCAAGGCTCGAAATATCAAGAACATTGTTTTCCGAAATTCTGTCAAGACTTCTGAGTGCAAGCTTTAATACTTCGTATATGCAGAAATCGTCAACATTTCCTATACATTCAAGTCCTACCTGCATTATCTCCTTGAACATCCGTGAGCTTTTGGAAACACGGTAAACATTTTCATTATAGCAAAGCTTCTGAACGGCGTTTTCGGCTTTTTCGGTGTTTTTGACTATTGAGAGGGTAACATCGGGCTTTAACGCCATAAGCTTTCCGTTTGTATCGGTAAAGGTTATAACTCCGTCGGAAATAAGAAAATCCTTATTTCTCGAATAAAGGTCATATTCCTCGAATTTGCTCATTTTGTAATGAGAATAACCGTAAGAATTATAAAGTGCCCTGAGGTCAAATATTATTTTTTCATTCGGTTCAAGAAACAGTCTTTCCTGTGAATCGGAATGTATTGTTTTCATATTGAGAGCCTCCTATTGTATCGTCACTTTAACATAGTAGCACTTTATTGAGATAAAGTCAACCGCTTTTCATTAATTTTTATTATTATGTCAAATATATTCGATGCAGGCGTAATTTTTTGGATATTTTCCAAAAAAAATTTATCATTTCTCATAAGCTCAGACGGCGAAACGCTTCCGATGACCGAGCATATTTCGCAGTAGGGTTTTTCATCCATACGAAGGCTCACATATCTTGCCCTTATTTCGCACGCAGATGAAAAGGCATATTCGTTTGCAAGACCGAGCCGCCGTGAAATTCCGCAGTCTGCTTCCCCGGTGCTTTCGGGGAACAGCTTTTTTACGGCTCTGCGTGTTTCAAATCCGTAAACGCCGTTTATCTCTCCGTGATATTCTCCCGTCTGCTTCAGCCGCTTTTGTATTGCCGCAACTCTTTCTCCGCTGCATCCGAAGCCGAAAGCATCAGCATTTGCGGAGCATAAAACAATCAGAATGAATAATTCAAGAACGGTTAATGCCGTTATTTTCCATAGATTTTTTTGTTTTTCGTTCATAATATCTCACCCGAAAATTATTTTTCGGAGCAAAGAATTTTTTATGAAATTTAATTTGAGGTAAAGAAAAAACACAATATATGGGCTTTTTGCGGTATATTTGTCACAAATCACAAAAATTTTTTTATTTTTATATAAAAAAGTTGTTGACAAATTCAAAATTTTATCTTATTATTATGATGAGTTAGAGTGTAAGGGGTATCAGATGCACAAATCAGATTTAACCGATGAACAGCTTGTTTCTCTTGCGGCAAACGGTGACGACGAAGCTATGTCGGTTCTCGTTGCAAGGGTAACTCCGATTGCGGCGGCAAAAGCATCGGGCTTCTGCAATATGCGCATTCCCGATGAAGACCTTGTGCAGGAGGGTATGCTCGGATTTCTCGAAGCCGTCAGAAGCTTCAATTCCGAAAAAGGCGTTCCGTTTAAGGCTTACGCCGCAGCCTGCATAAATAACCGCATTGTGTCTGCCGTACGCAAAAATCTCAATTCAAAAAATGCCGCTCTTTCAAAAGCCGAAGCGTTTGATGAAAGCGATAACGGTATTTCGTCCGATAATGACCCTGCCGAAATGCTGTCCGATGCCGAAGCGGTGAAGCATATTTTTTCGGTGCTTGATGAAGAGCTTTCCGATTTTGAAAAGGAAGTTATCAAAAGACGGATTTCCGAAAAAAGCTATTCTTCAATAGCCGCTGAGCTTGGCTGTTCAGAAAAAGCGGTTGATAACGCACTTAACAGAGTGCGGAAAAAGCTCAGGTCAAATGTTTAATATGCTCCTTGGCGGAGCTTATATATGCCCACATAGCTTAAAGCAGAGCGTTGTGAAACAAAGGTGACGGTGCAAATCCGTACAAGGGCAAATAAAAAATTTTTTTCAAGCGAGGTTAAAATCATGTACGAAGACAAAACTCTCATCTGCAAAGAGTGCGGTAACGAATTCGTTTTCACCGCCGGTGAGCAGGAATTCTACGCTGAAAAAGGCTTTGTAAACGAGCCCCAGCGTTGCAAGGCTTGCCGTGATGCAAGAAAGAATGCATCCCGTGGCGAGCGTGAGTGGTTTACAGCGACCTGCGATGCATGCGGCGGAGAGGCAAAAGTTCCCTTTAAGCCCCGTGAAGACAGACCTGTTTACTGCAGCGAGTGCTTCGCAAAGAAGCAGAACGGCGAAGCATAAGCCCTTTAAATATTATGCTGAAAAAAGTCTCTCTGTAAAAAGAGGGACTTTTTTATTTGCAATTCTTGAAATCGGTTTGCCGATTTGATATAATTGCTTCAGTAACAAATGAAAGGTAAAAGTCTATGACGGGTATAATTCTTATTGACAAGCCCGAAAACATAACTTCTTTCGGAGCGGTTGCAAGGGTAAGAAGAATATGCAAAGAGAAAAAATGCGGTCACAGCGGTACTCTTGACCCGATGGCAACAGGGGTTATGACTGTTTTGCTGGGCGGCGCAACAAGATTCTGCGAGCTTCTGCCGAGTCACGATAAGGCATATACGGCTTCTTTCTGTCTCGGAACGGTTACGGATACTCTTGATATAACGGGAAAGGTTATCCGTGAAAGTGCTGTTGATGTTACACCGGAGCAGGTAAGAGCCGCCGCAGAATGCTTTATCGGAGAAATCGAACAGCTTCCGCCTATGTATTCGGCAGTTTCGGTAAACGGTCAAAGGCTTTATGAGCTTGCGAGAAAAGGCATTGAAGCCGAGCGCCCGTCAAGAAAAGTTAATATATATTCGCTTGAATTTTTAAGCGAAAAGGATAATGAATACACAATTTCTGTTGAGTGTTCATCGGGAACATACATAAGAACGCTGATTTATGATATCGGAGAAAAGCTCGGATGCGGAGCGGTGCTCACTTCTCTGCGCAGAACCAAGGCAAACGGCTTTGATATTTCGAAAGCCGTAACGCTTGAAGAGCTTGAAAACGGCGAACCCGAAAGCTTTATTATTCCCGTTGAAGAAGCCATGGCGGATTATCCTGCCGTAACGGTAACGGCGGCTCAGGCAAACCGCTTTTCAAACGGCGGAGAGCTTTTCACGCAAAGGCTCAATTGCCCCGGAATATGCGGATTTTACCGTGTTTACAGCCCCGAAAATGTTTTTCTCGGAATAGGAGAAATCGACGGCGGTGAAACGATGAAGGTTAAACGGGTTTACAAGCCCGATTGAATGTGATAAAATATATCATACCTACAAATAAACGGAGACAGAATATGGATAATGAATTCAATACCTTTGATGCAGGCGTTGAGCCGGGCGGACTGAGAAACTCCACTCAGATACGCATACTCTTAACCTTTATTGTCGGCTCTGTAAATACTCCGCCGAGTATTTCACTGCTTACGGATGCGCTTCAGATGCACGGAACCGCAAATTATTTTGATATTGCCGATGCCGTAGGAGAGCTTATTGAAAACGGTATTCTCAAATGTGAAAATGAGCTTCTGACCCTCACCGAAAAGGGCAAAGCATCTCTGAATGAGCTTTCCGATGAGCTTCCGGCTTCGGTAAAGGAAACCGCTTTGGCAGATACGGTTAATCTTCAGATACTTGAAAAAAACGAAAAGGAAAATTTTGTTGAAATCCGTCCGAATGAAAACGGCTACAATGTAACGGTTAAAATCATTCATGACGGCGCTTCACTTATGGAGCTAACGCTTTATGCGGCGGATATTGAGCAGGCGCAGAGAATAAAACATAATTTTCTGAAAGACCCGTCAAGAATTTATTCCTCGGTTGTTTCGGCACTCTATATATGAAATGTGAAATAGATACTGCTGTATCTGAAATATATCAAGAAAGGAAACAAAAAATGAAAAAAACAATCATAAAAATGCTCAGCGTTGTTCTCTGCATTTCCATGCTTCTCTGCTCGGCGGTTATCGCTTCGGCATCCGTTTCGGAGGAATATGAAAAACCTTTCCGCATTTCCGCAACAATAAACGGCGACCCCTGCACACGCAGAGGTTTCTGCTGGTATTCGGTTTCTCAGCATACCGCAAAGATTACGGTTTATAATTCCCGTCAGCAGGTTGCTTTCGAAACCTCAATTGAGGGAACCGAATGGGAGGGCAACTTCTATTATAAGGCTGTTGCAACCGGTCTTAATTCAGGCGAAGAATATACCTATGTTATCGACCTTTATCCCGAAACGGCGGATAATGAAGCAACAGAGGGTAAATTCGTTACCGATAACGGCGATGCGAAAGTGAATTTTATCGCTTATGCCGATATTCAGGCCGGCAACATCGGCAATTTCATCAAGGGCGCAAATACCGTTAAGGCGGCATTCAAAACCATGCCCGAAGCCGAATTTATGATGAATATGGGCGACTTCACCAATGACAGCACAAATGAAGAATGGAACTTCTATGCCCAGGCTATGGATGAAATAAATGTCACAACCTCAATTGCTCCCGTTACAGGCAACCATGACGGCTTCGGCGTTTGGCACTGGTATGCAAATATGTTCTGCCTTGATGAAACCGAGAGCGTTCAGACACTTAACGGCGTTAACTATTCATTTGATTACGGCAACGCTCATATTGCCGTTCTTAACACAAATGATTTGATTTCGGTAACGCTTGCACAGCTTAAGTGGCTCAAAAACGATATGAACGGAACCGATAAGGATTGGAAAATCGTTTGCATGCACAAGTCACCCTATACCCTCGGTAAGGACGGCAAGTGGCCCGATGCAATGTATCTCCAGAAGTCACTCACAAAGGTTCTTGAAAGCTGCGGCGTTGACCTTGTTTTAAGCGGTCACGACCATCAGTATCTTCGCACGAAACCCCTCAAGTCAAACAAGATAAGCGAAGACGGCATAACCTATGTTCTCTGCGGAACCGCAGGCTCAAAGAGATATGATGTGCGTTCATTCCTTGCGAACCACTTCCTTAACACAAAATTCATTGATACGCTCAATATTCAGGGCGGAGAGGGCAACTATTGGAACGGCACAGACTGGGAAAGCACCAGAGAAACCAATATCGGCGGCTGCTTCAACTGCATAAACATTGACGGCGGCAAGCTTACATTCAATTCATATATTCTCAAGGATGCTCCCGAAGGTGCCGAGCAGGATTTCAGTGTTATCACCAATACCGATACCTTTGTTCTTGAGAAGGAAACCGGAAAGAATAAGATAACATTTACCGGCGACAATACCACGAGCGAAGCCGAATATTATCTCGGAATTATCCCCAGCTTCTGCGCTCTTGCCGCTTACACATTCTCGGAATGGCTTCCGAAATTCTTTATCATGCTCCCCGAGCTTATATATGTTGTGGCAAACGGCGGCTCTTTCTGATTGGAAATTAAATTATAAATATCCCGGGCTTGTGATGAAATTTTCACAAGCCCAGAATTATATATGAAAAGGTGTTATAATGGCAACATCAAAGGATTTTCACGATTATGTTACCGAGTGTCTGCAAAATGCCGCAGACGGCATAATCACACGGCGCATGATGGGTGAATACTGCGTTTACTGCCGTGGTAAGATTATCGGACTTATCTGCGATAATATTCTTTATCTGAAAGTGACTCCGTCAACCGAAAAACTGCTTGCCGACTGCGAAAAGGGCTATCCCTATGACGGCTCAAAAACGCTTATGAATATCGTTAACGATTTTGAAAATATTCCGCTTATGAGTGAAGTTATAAATGTTCTTTATATTGAGCTTCCCGAAAAGAAAAAATAACCGTGTTTATTTTGCGGATTTTACAAAATAGGATGTGCTTTTTTCGCATATTTTCCGTTTATTTTCGCATATAAAAATGTTATTATCTGTTGCGAAAGGAGAATTTTTATGGCAAAATATGAAAAGAGCGTCAATGAAAATTTCGATACCGTTCTCGATAAAATCAAAGCGGGAATTATGAACGGAAGCATTTCCGCAACGCTTGAGGATTCTTCCGATATGGTGAGCGGAGATGCACGGTGCAGTGTCAGAGTATTTGAAAGATACAGCGTATTCGGTCAGAACAGAGTGAGTATGAATGTAACGCTGTTTCAGAACGGCGACGGTCCCGTGAGAGTTTGCGCAATAACCTCGGGCGGAAGTCAGGCGATGTTTTTCAAAGTAAATACGCTCGGCGAAGATATGTTTCTTGATAAGCTGAAGGAATTAATTTGAGAAAGGATTTTAACAATGCTCAGAATAAATAATCTTACGAAAACATTCGGTGACAAAAAAGCAGTTGATGATTTGACGCTTGAAATAAAGCCGGGTGAAATTTACGGTTTTATCGGTCATAACGGAGCAGGAAAAACCACCACGCTCAAAAGCGTTGCAGGTATTCTGAAATTCGACAGCGGCGAAATCTTCATTGACGGCGTAAACATCAAGGATGACCCCATAGGATGTAAAAAGAAAACCGCATATATTCCCGATAATCCTGATATTTATGAGTTTATGACGGGGATACAGTATCTCAATTTTATTGCAGATATATTCGGCGTTTCGGCTGATGACAGACAGAAAAGAATTCATGAATATTCCGAAAAATTCGAGCTTACCGCCGATTTATCTCAGCCTGTTTCGGCTTATTCCCATGGTATGAGACAGAAGCTTGCCATAATTTCGGCATGGCTTCATCAGCCGAAGCTGATAATCATGGATGAACCCTTTGTGGGTCTTGACCCGAAGGCTTCGCACCTGCTTAAAGGTATGATGCGTGAGGTTTGCGACAACGGCGGAGCGATATTCTTTTCCACTCATGTGCTTGAGGTTGCGGAAAAGCTCTGCGATAAGGTTGCGATTATCAAGGGCGGAAAACTGATTGTTTCCGGCACAATGGAAGATGTTAAGGGCAACACCTCACTTGAAACCGTGTTCCTTGAATTGGAGGGATAACCATGCTTAAAACCCTTTTCAAAAAGCAGTTTCTGGAGATTAACGCCTTTTATTTTCAGGACAGAAAAACGGGCAAAATCCGTTCAAAAAAAGGCATAATCGGCTTTGTTATTCTGTTTGCGTTCATCTTTCTTTCGGTTGCGGCTTCGTTTTTCGGAATGGCAAGCCTTTTTTCGAATGCGTTTCTTCCCATCGGGCTTGACTGGTTGTATTTTTCGATGTTCGGAATGATGTCAATCGGGCTCGGTGTTTTCGGCAGTGCATTCAACACATTCGCAAGCCTTTATCTTGCAAAGGATAACGAAATGCTGCTTTCAATGCCGATACCGCCGTCATATATGCTCATTTCAAGAGTTGCTTCGGTATCACTCACGAGCCTGCTTTACAGCTCACTTGTGTGGATTCCCATAATCATCAGATATTGGATGGTCGGCTCTCCGAGTGCGGTCTGTGTACTGTTTAATATACTTATGATGATTGTTATAACTCTGCTTGTAACGATTCTGACCTGCGCACTCGGCTGGATTATTGCACAGATTTCAAACAGACTTAAGGGCAAAAGCATTTTAACCGTGCTGATTTCTCTTCTGGTTATCGGCGGATATTATGTGCTTCAGTTTAAGCTGAATTCCATGCTTCAGGATGTTGCGTTGAACGGTGAAAAAATCGGGTCTGCGATAAAGAACGGCGCTTATCCGATGTATATAATGGGACTTGCCGCCGCAGGTGACGGAAAGTCAATGCTGATGTTTACGCTCGGCGTGATTCTCATCTGCGCCGCCGGCTTTGCGATACTCTCAAAAACCTTTATCAGAGTGCTTACAGGCGCAAGAAGCGAAAAGAGAACCGTTTACAAAGAAAAAACAGTAAAATCCTCCGATATCGGTTCTGCACTTCTGCGCAAGGAGCTTTATCACTTCTCAAAAAGCTCCGTCTATATGCTTAACGGCGGTCTGGGTTTGGCTGTTCTGCCCGTTACGGCTGCTGCCGCACTGATAAAAGGCGATGTTTTCAATCAGGCAATAGCAATGTTTACGGCTCAGAACTCCGTATTTGCCGAAATGATACCTCTGGCGGTAACGGCAATCGTTTGCACGATAGTCTCGATGAATGCCATTTCATCTCCGTCCGTTTCTCTTGAAGGTAAAAACATATGGATTTTGCAGTCGCTTCCGGCAGGAGCGGAAAAGGTGCTTAAGGCTAAGGAAAAGCTTCCGGTTATTCTCAATACGATTCCGGCGATTTTCTGCACGGCGGTTCTCTGTATCGTTCTCGGAGCCGGAATTGCCGAAACCGTTGCGGCGTGCATATTTACAGAAGCTTATATCTTCTTCAATGCCGCTTTCGGGCTTGCTGTCGGCACAAAAAAGCCGACTATGGAATGGACAAACGAAACCGTTCCGATAAAGCAGGGCATCGCAATTGTAATTGTGCTTTTCGGCGGAATGATAATATCCTTCGGAACGGCGGCATTATACTATCCTTTGTCGATGGTACCCGTAGCGGTTTATATGCTGATTATGTCTGCGGTGTTCATCATCGCAAGAATACTGATTGACCGTTGGATTTACACCAAGGGTGCAAAAATCTTTGAGGAGCTTTGATATGAATACTTCCGAAGCAGAAAAAAAGCTTTTTGAATTGCAGGATGGAGAATACCGTAAATTTCAGGCAAAGCTTATGCCGAATGTTGATATTGAAAGGATAATCGGCGTAAGAACGCCCGAGCTTCGCAGGCTTGCAAAGGAGCTTGCAAAGGATGATGAAATCGGCGATTTTCTTGAGGATTTGCCGCATAAATATTACGATGAATACAATCTTCACGGTTTCATCATTTCGGAAATCAAAGACTATAAAAAAGCGGTTGAAGCGGTTGATAAAATTCTGCCCTATGTTGATAACTGGGCAACCTGTGACCTGCTCAGCCCCAAGGCATTCAAAAAGAACCGCACGGCACTCAAAGCAGATATTGACCGATGGCTTAATTCGGATATGCCGTTTACAATAAGGTTCGGCATAGAAATGGCCATGTCGCATTTTCTCGATGAGGATTTTGACGGGGAATATTCCGAAAAAATCTCAAAAATCAGAAGTGATGAATACTATGTCAATATGATGATTGCGTGGTATTTTGCCACGGCTCTCGCCAAGCAGTGGGATGACACGGTGAAATATATCGAAAATAACCGTCTTGATAAATGGGTGCATAATAAAACCATTCAGAAAGCGGTTGAAAGCTACCGCATAACCGATGAGCAGAAAGCATATCTGCGCTCAATGAAAATAAAATAAGGCTTCTGGCTGTGACGAACCGTCACAGCCTTTTTCCTTTTACGGCTTTATAAGCTCTCCGCTTTTCAGAAGCGAAAGGAGCTTTGAGTTTTGTTCGGGAGTGCCCGAATAATTTTCAATGCCGTTTGCCTGCGCAATCTGTTTTCTGTAAGCAAATGAACTCTGTGCGCCGATTGAAGCAAGAGCATCAACTATGCTCACGGAGCTTCCGCCGTATCTTTTAAAATACGATTTGTCAACGGTATAGGTTATCCACGGGCATTTGCCCCACGATGTCCATCCACGGCTTTTAAGCGGAGTTTTAACAACTCCGTAATTAAAACCTCTTGCTTCAACAACATATCCCGAGCCGATATAAACTCCCGTATGTCCGTCGGAAAAAACGAGTATTCCGGGTATATCTGGCATGGTTGAAAATGCACCCTTTTCCTTGCATACATCTTTCATGCCGTTTGCCGAAACATCCTGAGAAGCGTTATATTTCGGAACGGAATTTGCACTGCCGCTCCAGAGATATCCCTTGATAAGTCCCACGCAGTCATGAACTCTTTCTCCGAACTGCGTTTTATATTTCGGAATCCGTGCCGGGGTATAATGCGACGGATATTGCTTCGTTTTTTCACTCAGAAGCGCCTGAGTGCCGTTCTGACCGAATGTGCCGTACCAGTAAGGCCTGCCGAGCTGAGCCAGGGCATATTCAACCAGACCGCTATTCGTCTTTATCATCATCATTGCCTCCTTTTGAACCGGAATTCGACATTCCCTCACCGATAATATAGGAAACAACGGTTGCGCCTGCCATAACGATTGCGGCAACCTGTGTTACGGTTTGGTGTGCAACGCCGAATGCAAGGAGCGTCGGAGTAATAAATCCGATAACGGCTGCCCAGAATTTGCGGTCTGTCAGCTTCTTTTTCCAATTTATTTTCATAAAATCACTCCTCGCTGCATTATATGTTGAAAACGGCAGTCACGCCCGAAAATAATAAAATAAAAATCGCAATAAACCTTGTATTTATATTCGGACAATTGTATAATTAACATTTGTAAGGTCAACGAAAAAACTCTGAAAACCGTTGAAGCGAATGATATACGGGAGATAATTATATGAGCAGTATCAAACCGGGAAAAAGTCAGCTTGATTTTATTAATATGGAGCTCGGCGTTTTTCTTCATTACGGAATAAGAACCTTCAATGAAACTCACCGTGACTGGGATATGAAGCCAATGGATTTAAACACATTCAATCCCACGGAGCAGGACTGCCGCAAATGGATAAGTCAGCTTAAGAATGCGGGAGTTAAATATACCGTTCTCACCTCCAAGCATCATGACGGATTTGCACTCTGGCAGACGGAAACAACCGGATTCAGCGTTAAAAATACTCCGTATAAAAACGGCATGGGCGATGTTATCGGAGAATATGTTGATGCCTGCCGTGAATACGGAATGTTCTGCGGAATTTATTATTCATGTTCGCAGTTTGACACCGAATCAAGAACGGGCAAAGAGTATGACGATTTTGTTATCGCACAGCTTACCGAGCTTCTTTCAAATTACGGCAAAATAGATTATCTCTGGTTTGACGGCTGCGGAAGCGACGGCCACAAATTCGACGATGAAAGAATTATCAAAACTATCAGAGAGCTTCAGCCGGATATTCTTGTCAACGGCTCGTGGGGAGATACCATACGCTGGTCGGGCAACGAATGGGGAGTTATTCATCTCAATAACGAAAACAGAAAGAAAGACAAAGACGGATTTTATCCGGGCGAATGCGACTGCTGTGTGGTCAGAAATCAGTGGGAAAACTTCTGGTTCTATAACGAAACCCACAAGGACTGCATACGCACCCGTGAAGAAATTCTCGGCATGTATTATCATACAATCGGCAAGGGCGCAAATCTGCTTATAAATATCGGACCCGACAGAAGAGGTCTGCTTCCCGAAAGCAATGTTGAGCTTATCGGATATATGACGGATGAAATGAACCGCAGGCTGAATGCCTGCCGCATTCCGTCATCGGATATAATCAAAGACGAAGAAAAATATTTCATAAGGCTCAATGAATATTCACTCGTTGACCATGTTGTGCTTGAAGAGGATATTTCGGACGGCGGCCACATAAAAGCATTTGACATCTGCGTTTCGGAAACAACTCAGGAATTTGTGAATGTTCCGATTTACAGAGGTTTTACCGTGGGGCACAGAACGATATGCACATTTCCGCCGATAAGGGCAAAGAATATCATCGTTAAAATTGCCGATTCCGACGGAGCGGAAAAGCTTAAGAGCCTTTACGCCTGCTATACCTCCGGCAAACAGATAAAACAGATATATTAAACAACAATCCGAACCTGCCGAAAACGGCGGTTCGGATTGTTGTTTTTAAAAGATTACATTATCGGGTAATAGTTGCTGTTTAAATTAAACATTTTTCGAAGCCATAATTTGTCAATATTGCCGAAATGTTTTCTCCGTGCAACAGTTCAGCCGATTTGCCGCACTTATTATACGGCATTACAAATTATACCGTATTTGTAACAGTAAGCCCCGTGCTTATTGATTTGCACTTTTAAAAGCGGTATAATACGGCTGATTTAAGGAGGTAACGGATATGGTTTATAACATCGGAGATTATACAAGTCCAGAAGCGCTTAGAAAAGAAGTCGAAAAGATGAATTCATTCGGCGCACGCTTAACCGGCTCAAAGGCTCACAAGGATTATATCAACTATCTCAAAAAGCAGATTAAGGATATGGGAATAACCGTTTATTCCGACCCTTATTTCTTTGAACGAAGAGAAGAAAAGAATGCTTCCGTTGTGCTTCATAACGGAAATGAGGATATTGATATACCTGTTTCGTCTGCGTTCCCGTATTCGGGAGAAACCGGAGCAAAAGGCATAACCGCACCGCTTTGCTATCTCGGGAAAAAGCCCGTTTCACTGCTTGAAATGAGAGGAAAAATTGCGGTTATCAAGGTTGAAAATCTCAGAATGCTTCCTTCGGAGGCGGCGTTTGACGAGCGCCGCAGTTATCCCGAGGATGAGCATCTGCCTAAGAATTATTCGGGCCCCGTTGCAACATCGTTTGTCAATTTTTCTTTGCTCAAAATCGCAAAGACGGCAGGCGCAAAGGGCGTTATCTGCATTTGGAGCGGTATCACTCCCGAGCTTGCAAAGGGTCAGTATCTGCCGTTTATTCTTGATTATCACGGAATTCCTGCGGTATGGGTTGACGAGCCGACGGGAAATAAGCTGATTGATGCCGCTTCAAAGGGGCAGGCGGTCACTCTCACGCTTGAAACCGAGTATGAACCGAATTGCCATACCGAAAGCTTTTACTGTATGCTTGACGGAAGATGCAATTCCGAAGCCGTTATAATCAACACTCATACCGACGGCACGAACTGCATTGAGGAAAACGGCCCTGCGGCGCTTATCGCAATGCTTCACTGTCTGAAAGATAAGCCGCTGTTCCGCCGCCATATTTTCGTTTTCACAACGGGTCACTTCCGTCTGCCCGATTTTAAGGATATCAGGGGCGGCGGAGTGCAGTCAACCTCAAAATGGCTTGCCGCTCATCCTGACCTTTGGGACGGCAGAAGAGGTCATATCAAAGCCGTTGCAGGAGTATCCGTTGAGCATCTGGGCTGTCTTGACTGGCAGGAGGTCAACGGCGAATATGTTTCAACCGGTAAAATTGCTCCGGAGCTTGTCTATACGGGCAATAAAACCATGGATAATATTTATTATAAATCTCTTGATGGCAGAAGCAAGGTACGCACAATCACTCTGAGAGGTCATAATTTCCTGCATTTCGGAGAGGGTCAGCCGCTTTTCAATGTCCGCATTCCCGAAATTTCAATCGTTACCGCTCCCGACAGTCTATGCGTTAAAAGTGAAACTGCCGAGATGGAAAAATTCGATGAAACGCTGATGCTTGAGCAGATTCAGACTTTCCTCAACTGTGTAACCGAGCTTGACACTATGTCAAAAAAAGAAATCGGCAAATGCGATATCTATACATTTGTGAAATAAATATCTGTTTACAAGACCTCGGGTTCGACCTGAGGTCTTGATTTTTTAAAAGAAATAGGATAACATAAAAATAATAAAGTATGAAACGGGGTTGTTTTGAATGAATGCTCTCGGCTATGCTCTCAAGGGTTTCCGGTATGCTTTGAAAAAATATGCTTCACATTCAGAAAAGGCTCTTCCGAAGCCCGAAATAAAAGAATTTGATTTTCTTCCCCGTGCACTCGGAGAAAAATTTTCATGCGGCTTTGCAAAGGCGGATATTCTTCCGGGAGATTTTGACAGAAAGAAATATTATGTCGCCGGTTACAGCGAAAACAATCCGGCAACCGGAGTGCTTGATAAGCCTTATGTTCACGCTCTCTGGCTTGACGATAATTCGGGCAGGGGCGGTATAGTCATTGTTTCAATTGACGATGTGGGTATGCTCAGCGCCGATGTTAATGAAATACGGAAAAGACTGCGTGAATTTTCATATATCTCGCATTGCAGAAGCATAAATATTGTCAGCACCCATAACCACGCCGGAATTGACACTATGGGCATATGGGGTCCTCTTCCGTTTACGGGAAAAAATCCCGACTATATGGAATTCATTTTTGATACGGTTGCTGACTGCGTTGAAAAGGCGTATAAGCTCAGGCAGAACGGCAGGCTTTTCAAAGGCAGCATCGAAGTTGAGAATATGCAGGAGGATATAAGACTTCCGATAGTTTATTCAAAAACTCTTACCCGTCTGCGTTTCGTTCCCGAAAACGGCGGCAGAGAAACATGGCTTCTGAATTTTGCATCGCATTCCGAATCTTTGCAGGGATGCAATTCGAGAGTAAGCGCCGATTTTCCGGGTTATATGAGGGAGAGGATAAGCGAGGAAGCAAATGCCGATGTGCTTTATTGCGTTGGCTGTATCGGCGGAATGATAAGCATGGATATTCCCGATGAAAAGCAGATACGGGATGCAGGCGGAGATTTTGCCGAAAATACAAAGCAAATCGGCAGGAAGCTTGCCGGCTATGCAATGAGCATAAAGGATGAAGCCGAGCTTAAGCCGAATATTTCGTTTGCAAGGCGTGAATGTTATTTTAAAGCCGATAACACGGTTCTTATGCTTGCCGCAAAGGCACACATAATAAAAGCCGAATCGTTTTGCTCCGGGGAAAGTCCCACGGGTTATCTGCTCAAAAGCGAGCTTTCATATTTTGAAATAGACGGCTTTAAAATTCTCATGCTTCCGTGCGAGCTTTTTCCCGAGCTTGCATACGGCGGTTATCTTGAAGCGGATGAATGCGCAACGGGACTTGCCACCTCGACAAATCCCGTTCCGCTGGTTGAAACCGCAGGCTCCGATGTGATGTTTATCGGGCTTGCAAACGATGAACTCGGCTATGTTATTCCGCCGAATGATTTTCTTCTTCACGAAACGCTTCCCTATGCCGAAAACGCCCGTGATGCTCTCGGACGCCGTCACTATGAGGAAACAAATTCTCTCGGCCCGGATACGGCAAAAACAATATCCGCCTGCTTTGAAGCAATTCAGGCGGATGTTGAAAGAAAGAAAAAATATTTTAATTGAGTTTTATAAGCTTTCCTATTTCGGATTTTATATTTATATCCTCGGTCAGCCTTGCCGGATTTGCTCCGTATTCTTCCGCAAGGGAATAAATTTCGTTAAGGAGCTTATTATCCGTACCGTTTTCAAGCAGGATAACTTTATTGATAATATTGCAGGCAATGCCGAATTTTTCAATCCATTTTGTCAGCTCCGCAAAGAGAGGAATATCCTTTTTGAGAAGCTCACGGCATTCGTTCATTCTTTCGGCAACGGAACGCAAAATTTCATATACCTTTGCCTTATCGCCGTTTCTGTATGCGGTTTCCGCTTTGACAACCTCGCCGAAAAATTCCGCCGAGTTATCGTCCTTAAGGCAGGAAGTGCGCATATGGTCGGCAAAGGTCATAAAGGTGTTTACATTTTCTTTTCCGATAACCTGACCGATTGCGTTTTTCCACGAAATATCATAATTGTAATTCTCGCTGTCCCAAAGATAATCCGCAAAGGTGATGAGCGGAATTTTCGAGCATTCGGCGTATTCCATACAGTTTGAAATTATGCCGGCGGAATATTTCCAAAGGTCGGGGTCTCTGTTGATTATCGGAGATAAGTGCATTTCGTTGAACATTGCGCAGTCGTTGACGGGATAGTTATCCCAGTAGAGCGGCTTATGATTTGTGCCCTCAATGAATTTCAGCGCTTCAAAAGAGGTAAGCTCTCTTGAGCATATATCTCTGCCAGTCCAGAAAATACCGATTTCGGGAGAGATTTCTTTTCCGAGCTTTGAAATGTAATATTCCGTGCCTTTTCCGTGATAGAGAGTGGGGCAGATTGTGAGCTTTATTTTGCCGTCAATCTCTTTCAATGCCGCAAAATATCTTTCGATAAGGTCAATATGCGCATTGACCGTTTCGGAATATTTTTCTTTGTCTTCATCGAAAACAAGCTCTTCTCCGATATCGTCAAGAAGCAGACCGAAATTGCGTATTCCGATTGAATAAAGCTGTTTTGTTTTTTCAATCAGAAGCGTAAATTCGTTTTCATCGGAATATTTTATCGAAAGCCCCGGAGCTACGCACCAATGAAAATCCATATAGCGGTTTTCGGCACATTCAACAAGCTTTCCGAGCTTTTCAAGCTCGTCGGAGGGGTACTTCTCACGCCACAGGTCACGGTGATAATCGTCATCCTTGGGGGCGTAATATACGGTGTTCATTCTGTTTTTTGCCATGAGCTTCATAACGGAAATGCGTTTTTCAAAGGTCCACGGCTCTCCGTAAAAGCCCTCAATATAACCTCTTACCCCGAATGACGGTGAGCAGATGAATCTGCCGTTTTCGGGCGCTTCACGGCTTGTTATATCGCAGAGAGCGTAGAATGCGCTTTTTTCTCCGCTGCAAATGATTTTTATTTCATTATCCGAAATTTCAAGAATATATTTTTCGTCAGTAACTCTGTGAGTTCTTTCACAGTAACAGACATCTTTTGTGTTTCTTTTTTCGATAGTAATATTATATCCGGTCGGGAACATTCGATTGAATTTTTCACTTTGAAATCCGTTTATCATGGCAGTTTCTCCGTTTCTGAGTTGATTCTGATTATATAATACACTAAATTCGGGCTATTTCAACAGAAAATGCAAATTAAATATTGAATTAAGCTGAAAATTATGCTGAAATATAAGTAAAGATACCGGGAGGATAAAAATGAAGATAATTCCGTATAACGAAAAATACCGTGATGACCTGCGGTTTGTGTGTCTCAACAGCGATGGTCCCTGCCCCTTCGGAGATGAATTTTTATATTTTATTCTTACAACCTACTGCGATTATTTTATCGAAAAGGAAGCACATAACTGCTTTGTTGCCGTTGACGAAAATGACAGAGCGGTCGGTTACATAATCTGTGCGGAAAATTATGACAAATATAAAGAGTGCTTTGACAGAGAATATGTTCCCCGTTTGGGCAAAAATGAAGAGCTCAGGCAGATGGCTCTCTGTTCAGCCGATTTGCAGGGTAAATATAAGGCCGATTATCCTGCACACCTGCACATTGATTTGCTTCCCGAATATCAGAGAATGGGTATCGGACATCGGCTTGTTGATACTCTTTGCGTGCATCTTAAATCGAAAAACATCTGCGGAGTTATGCTCACTGCCGGAGTTGACAACAAGGTCGGCCGCAGCTTCTATGAAAAATACGGCTTCACTCTGCTTGAAGAATACAACGATGATGCCGCTTATGCTTTGAAACTTATATAGGGAGAAAAAACATGAGTTATTATCTCGGAATTGACGGCGGTGGCTCAAAAACAAAAGCCGTGCTTTGCGACGGCGGACTTAATATGATTTCTTCATTTACGGGGAAAAGTATCAATTTCAATTCGGTGGGATTTGAAGCCGCAAGAAAAAACCTGATTGAAATTGCCGATGCGGTTCTTGACAAAAATATCAAACCCGATGCGGTATGCATAGGTTGTGCCGCTCTTTCGTCACGGGCGGATGAAGTGCTGACCGAAAAGCTGTGCGGCGGTATTTTCAATTGTGAAAATATAATTCTCGACAGTGACCTTTTCATTGCGCTTGAAGCGATGAATGCTTCCGGCTCGTGTGCGGTTGCGGTTTGCGGTACGGGCTCAATGGCGGCAGGCAGACTGCCCGACAAAACGGTAATTCACACCGGCGGCTTCGGATATCTTCTCGGTGATGAGGGTTCGGGCTACGCAATATCGGCAGATGCGATAAGAGCGGTGCTTCGTGCGGATGAAAAATCCGCTCCGGAAACGGCGCTTGCAAAAGCGGCTGAAAAATATTTCGGAACGGCAGAGCCCGACAGCCTTATTGATTTCGTCTATTCCGAACCTGTTCCCGTGAAGAAAATTGCAGGCTTTGCGCCTGCGGTTTCGGAATGTGCCGAAAACGGCGATGCCGTTGCTCATGAAATAATTAAAAATAATGCCGAAGCATTTGCGGATACGGTTTGTGCTTTGCTTCGCAGAATGCCGAAAGGAATTCCGCTCGGCTTATGGGGCGGAATTATGCAGAACTGCGCAGGCTTCAGAAGCATTTTCATAAATGCGGTCAAAAGAGATTTTCCCGAAACGGAAATTTCAATTCTCGGTAATCCGCCGGAAATCGGAGCGGTTATTGCGGCAATGAAGGCAGGGGAGTGATTGCTTGAAAAAGGCTCTTGAATATCTTGAAAATCTGAACAGAATATTGAATGAGATAACGGAAAATCAACTCGGCGCAATTGAAGAATGTTCTGCGGCATTTGCCGAAGCTCTCGAAAATGACCGAAGCATTTTTCTTTTCGGAACGGGACATTCCCATATGCTTGCCGAAGAGCTTTTTTACCGTGCAGGCGGACTTGTTAAAATTCAGCCCGTGCTTGAAACGGCGCTGATGCTCCATGAATCAGCCGCCAAAAGCACGGAAATCGAAAGACTTTCCGGCTATGCGGATATTCTTTTTGAAACTTATTCGATGAAAAAGGATGATGTTATAGTCATCATTTCAAATTCGGGGCGCAACGGCGTGTGCGTTGATATGGCTCAGCTTGCATCCGAAAAGGGGCTTAAGATTGTTGTTTTAACAAATCTTAATCATTCAAAAGCGATGGAATCCCGTCACCCGAGCGGAAAAAAGCTCTATCAGTTTGCCGATATAGTGCTTGATAATATGGGCTGTGTGGGCGATGCAAGCGTATATTTTGAACAGCTCGGCAGAAATGCCGCACCCACCTCAACGAGTGCCGGAGCGGCTATACTCAATGCGGTTGTTTCAGGCTGTATTGAAAAAATGCTTGATGACGGATTTATGCCCGAGGTATTTTCAAGCAGTAATGTTGACGGCGGAGATGAGGTCAACGAAGCTTTTGTCAAAAAATACAGAGGAATAATCAAATCGCTGTAAAATATACCGATTGAGCAAAAGCAATATGTACATTTTCAAAAGGAAAAAATTGTTACAAATGCCGAATTTAATTCCCCTTTGCAACATTTCAGATAGTTTTTTATACTTATTATAAGGGTTGTATAACTCCCGGAATTTTCTGAAATTGCTGCAAGGGGGATTTTTATGAAATCGGTAACTGTCAGAATTTTATCTGTATTTATGTGTGCGGTTTTGCTTTTTTCGGCTTTGAGTATAACGGCTTTTGCTCAGAGCGGCAAAAAAGTGGTTGCTTCGGGCGTTTGCGGTGAGCGTTTTGACGGTGAGGTCGGCAGAAACCTTATCTGGACTTATTACAGCACAAAGGAGCTTGTTATCGGCGGTGAGGGAGCTATGGATTGGTATCTGACGGCTGAGGAGGGTCAGAAGCCCCAGCCGTGGCACGATTATCTTTCCGATGTTGAAACGATTACGGTTGAAAACGGTGTAACATCAATAGGTTCTTACGCATTCAGATTGCAAGACGGTTATTCGGGTATCGGCTCAATGGCGCTGAAAAGGGTCAATATCGCCGGAAGCGTATCGAATATTGATACAACCGCTTTTTATAACGCCGCATTCGGGCGGATAAAGCCTGCAATTGTTTATGAGCGCAGTAAAGAAGATTGGGAAAGAATAAACCGTTTTTCTTATCGCTATGAGTTCGTAAACGGAGAATGGGTTCATAAAAATTTTGCACGAGCGGCTTACAGTGAACCGAAGGCTTTCAAAATGTTTTACAATAACCAATCACCCGAGAGCTTTTGCAATATAAAAAACAGTCAAAAATATGTTGCGGAAAATCTTAATTATTCTTTTACGGCTGATTATTATATCTTAAATGAAGATGAAACACTGATTTGGGAGCTTGACGGAAGCGGCGCAATAATAAGTTGTGAAAATGATGCTTACGGTATGCCGAAATCGGTTAAGGTTTCGGGATATGACAGAGGAAATTCGGTTCTGACTGTTCGGATAGTGAACAAAGACGGTAAAATAATCTCCTCGGATTCCGTAAACATCACATCTGCAAAAATAGCTCGTGACGATAGTATAAAAGTAATTTTTCAAAAGCTTTTTACTGCATTTTCAAATATTTCGGCAGGTATTCAGCTCAGCGGCATATTCGCACTTATGTATGCCGAAATGTATCTTGCGGCGTTCGCAGAAGCGATTATCAATATTTTCAGATAAAATAGGTTGTAATTTCCGTGCGGCGGTGATAAAATCAATATAAAAAGTGCTATTCGGAGGTTACATTATGGGAACAGTCGGAAAAATCATTCTTGCAATAGCGGCGGTTATTGTTATACTGCTTATCGCCGCAGTCATTAACGCAATAAGAATCAAGGCAAAGCCGGTTAATAAAAAATCTGCCGCATCTTACACAAAGGACGAAGAAAATAAATATGCACGCATTTTGTCCGATATGATAAAGGTTCCGACCGTTTCTGCCGCCGAGGGTGATGACCTTTCAAATTTTGACGAGCTTCACCGTGTTATGGCAGGCCATTTTCCGCTGATATTCGGAAAACTCGAAAAGGTTGAGCTTGACGGCAACCTGCTTTTTAAGTGGGAGGGAAAAAATAAGAACCTTGAAGGAATTCTGCTCATGGGTCATCAGGATGTTGTGCCTGCCGCAGAAAAGAATTGGGAGCATGACCCGTTTTCGGGTGACATCGAAAACGGAAAAATTCACGGCAGAGGTGCAATGGACTGCAAATGCACCGTTATGGCTGAATTCGCCGCCGTTGAAGAGCTTCTTTCCGAGGGCTTTGTTCCCGAAAGAGATGTTTATCTTGCCTGCTCGGTTAACGAAGAAATATCGGGCGGCGGAGCCGAAAAAACCATTGAATATCTTAAAAATAAAGGCGTTCATCTGGCTTCCGTTATGGATGAGGGCGGAGCAATTGTAGGCGGCATACTGCCCGGAATGAGCGCACTCTGCGCCGCAGTCGGCGTTGTTGAAAAGGGTTCAACAAATATAAAATTCAAGGCAAAAGGAAACGGCGGTCATTCCTCAACTCCGCCGAAAAATACTCCGATTGCACGCCTTTCAAAATTCGTCTGCAAGGTCGAAAAGAAAAATCCGTTCAAGGCTGCATTCACTCCCGTTGTTGAATCAATGTTCAAATATGTTGCGCCGTATCTCAGTTTTCCGCTCAGACTGCTTCTCGGAAATATGTGGCTTTTCAAGCCCCTCATTCTGTTTGCCGCTCCCAAGATTTCATCTCAGGCGGAAGCGTTTTTCAGAACAACCGTTGTGTTCACTCAGAGCGGCGGTTCGCAGGCTCCGAATGTTATCCCCGACGAAGCCTATGTTATCGCAAATATCAGACCGTCAATTCAGCAGAGCAGTGAGGAATGTATCGAAATTCTGCGCAAAATGGCTGAAAAATACGATATCGAAGCCGAGGTTCTCCGCAGTACAAGCGCTTCAAAAATGACTCCCACCGACAGCGACGAATTCAAATATATTGAAAAATGCGTATCGGAATGCTGTCCGCAGGTATGCTTCACGCCGTACTATATGACCGGCGGAACGGATTGCAGAAAATATTACGCAATTTGCGATAACTGCCTGCGTTTCTGCCCAATCAGAATGGATAATCAACAGATGGCGGCAATGCACGCCGCAAACGAAAATATCAATTCCGATGCGGTTGCCGAGGGCGTTAAATTCTATAAATATTATATCAAAAACCATAACTGAAAAAACCGAGGGCTTGTGACACAAATCGTTCACAAGCCCTGTTTTCAATTATCCGCCGATATTTCAATGCTGTATTCTTCAAGCCATTCTTCGGTAATATAATTTCTTGCTTTGAGCAGAATTTTATCGGAATAAACCTCCATTGCCATTCCGAGACCGCCATCCTCGGTTTTGGTTGCACTCGGAAGATTTACGCATATGAGATTTTTGCAGAACGCCTTATCCACGCTGTATTCGGAATAGCTTCGGTGAAGATGACCGTTTATGAAAAGCACGGGTTTACCGTAATCCGGAACATATTTTTTGAAAATTGCTTCAAGCTTTTCGGACTGAGCGCCGACACCGTAATTTTTTTCGGCTTCGGGATGATAAAAACAGTTGTTTGAATTATAAAGCGGCTGATGGCAAACAATAAAAACGGGTTTGTCGTATTTCATCGCATTTAAAAGCTCGTTTTCAAACCATTCAAGCTGTTTATCGGAAATTTCGGCTTCAAGACTCAGCATATCCTCCGAACCGAGAACTATAAATGTGAATCCGTTTACGGTTGTTGAATAGTAAGTTTTAGCGGTTTCAATTCCGCAAAACCGGGCGAAATCGCAAAAATAGCCTTTCGCTTCATCAAATGTGTCGCAGGCTCTCACATCGTGATTTCCGGCAGCCGGAATAATGGTCTGAATTTTGTTGAATATACCCATTGACCATTCAAGCATACGGTATTCCTTAGGGTCGGATGCGTTGGAAATATCGCCTGCAACAGCGAGGACATCGGGAATATTCTCCGTGTGTGAAATTCCGCAGAGAAGCTTTCTCAAAAGTGCGCTTCTTTCGTTGAAAAGCTCGGAGCTTGAATGAGTGTCACTTATCAGAGCGACATTCAGAAGAATGCTTTCCTCGTCCGATACGGAATATTTTTCGTTACCGAACCAAATTGATTCGGGTATGAATGAAAACACAGACAATAAAGCGATAATGCCTGCCATAATGAAAGAAAATATTTTTTCAAAGAACATAACGACACCCCTTTTCTTAAATATAGCATTGATTATCCGAAATATCAAGATAATAAATTCACGATATATTTTCAAGAAATTAACAATAATAAAGCCCCGAATGTGAGCCACAATAATAAGGCAAACGCAAGAAAACACAGCAAAGGGGTGTAAAGAAAATGTCAAAGAACAACGCAGCAGTTCCTCAGGCAAGAGACGCTCTTGATAAGTTCAAGATGGAAGCCGCAAGAGAGGTTGGCGTTAACCTTAAGAACGGTTACAACGGTGACCTTTCTTCCAAGGAAGCAGGTTCAGTCGGCGGCCAGATGGTCAAGAAGATGATTGAAGCCTATGAAAACGGCATAAAATAAATCCGGTTTGCACAGCCGCCCTTCCTCTTCGGAGGAAGGGCGGTTTTGATTGCCGAAAACAAGCGGAAGATACTATCGTGTAAAATATTGGGACATACAATAAATATTTATAATCATATTGAAATAATTAAAAAAAAACAGTATAATTATAATCAAAGAGATAAAATTCACATGATGCGGAGGTAAAAAATCATGAAAAAAATTCTTGCTGTTATGCTTGTAATTGTCATTACTGCGGCTTTTGCCGCCTGCGGCGGTTCAGGCGAACCCGAAAATACAACAAATCCCGAAATTACAACCATTCCGGAAGTTACAACAGATTCCGAAATCACTCCCGAGGTTGACCCGGGTGACGGACAGCTTGCAGGCGGTTACACGATTAAGGATACAGCCGCTGTTGAGCTTCCCGAAGAAGTTAAGGAAGCGTTTGACCTTGCTCTTGCCGATTATACGGGTATCGGTTTAACTCCGATTGCATATCTTGGCAGTCAGGTGGTTGCAGGCACAAATTATGCCGTTCTCTGTATCGGCAAAGTATTAAGCCCCACAGCACAGCCCTCTCTTAAGGTTGCGGTTATTTACAAAGACCTTGCAGGCAATGCTTCAATTCTCAGAGTAAATGATTTCAATCTTGCCGACTATGTGGGCGCAAATGATGAAGCGGAGACTTCGGAATCCGCAGAAGGCGGTATGGCAGGAGGATGGACACTTAATACGGAATACCCCGAAGCTGTTCTCGATGACGGCGAAAAAGCGGCGTGCGCTGTTTTTGAGGGCGTTATGGGCGCACACTATGAGCCGGTTGCCTGCCTTGCAACTCAGGTGGTTGCAGGTATCAACTATGCAATGCTCACCAAGGTTACCGTACCTGCGTCTGACGATGCCGTTGAGCTTAAGGTAGTTACCGTTTATTCCGGCGTTGACGGTTCACTCGAAGTGCTCGGCACAAAGACCGTTGACCTTGCATCAATTGTCGGCTGATGCTCGGATAAAGCAAAAAAACGATTCGGCGGAGGTGAGTTTGTGCTTAAATATGTTTATCTGTTTTCAACACAAATCCGAATGTACGATTTTATGAACAATCTGTCGATTATTGTTGCACTGTTGTATATTATACCGAATGTCAAAAAATACGGCGGAAAAAGAGGACTTATTTTCGAAAAAACAATTTCCTCAAAGTATATTTTCCATAAAAATACCAACATCGGCATTCTTCGCTTACTTAAAAACAGAAATTTTGTATCGTTTATCGAGGGCGTATTGCTGACAGCGGCACTTACTATTCCTCTGTTATTTATGAATGATATATTCGGCGAGCTTTTTACGAACGGCACAACAAATTATTTCGGTTCTCTTTTTACTTATCCGCTGATATTCTTCCCGATGAGCATTATGCTGGGCGTAAATCCAATTGAATATTTCGATATGCTTGCGCCCGTTTATCCGTTAACGCTTGTACCGATAAAGCTTGCATGCTTTTGTTCGGGATGCTGTTCCGGAATAGAGTGCGACTACGGACTGTATTTTCCGGTAAATGATAAGGTGCAGTTTCCGGTTCAGCTTGTTGAAGCCGGATGCGCCCTGATTATTTTTCTCATTCTGAATAAATACCGGCACAAGGCAAAAAAAGGAACGGTTTTTCCTCTGTTTGTTATTCTTTACAGCTCAACGAGGTTTATCAGCGAATTCTGGCGCAGGGAAGAAAATGTTTTCGGCATACTGAAAGTGTATCATATTCTTTGTCTTGCCGGAATAGCCGTGGGAATTGCAGAGCTTATTGCTTCGCTGATTTTCGGCGAAAGACTTTATGATTTCTTTAACCGTCTGCTGAAGGGTTACGGAAATTTTCTTGACAATTATGTTTTCAACGGCAAGCGAAAAAACGAAAGCAAATTCAAATAATATCGAATGCGGATTTTATTGTGTTTACGATAAAGTCCGCTTTTTCATTTTGAAAATAGTGACTGCCGCCTTTGAGAACATCAATTGAAGCAACCGTATTGACATATTCCGAATAATTTTTCAAAGGCTTTTTATAGAACTTTGTGAATATATCTCCGTCACAGGTTATCACTCTGACAGGAGCTTTTATTTTGTCTGACGGCTTGAAAATGCGTGAATTTATATAGTCGGTATCGGCAATGAAATCCGATATGATTTTATTCTTTTCAAGCTCTCCGAAGTCCGCACCTGCCTTTATAATCAGCCGTGAAATAAGCTTTCCGGGAACAAAATTCCATATATTTTTCGTTGAACCGTCAAAAGGCGGAACATATCCGCAGGCAACAATTCCTCTGAATTCGGCACCTTTTTTCTCTGCGTAACCGGCAATATTCAGCGCAAGCTGTGCGCCGATACAGTGACCGAAAAGTACAACATTACTGCTTTTTGAAAGCTCAATTATCTCATCGGCTAAAGCTGAAAAATCGCTGTCGGAACGAACATTTTCCGCAAAATATACCGTGCAGTTTGCCTCATGGCATACCATTTCAGAAAGCGGAGCAAACGAAGCGGCTGTTCCTGCGGCAAACGGAAAAATAACAATTGATTTTCCGCTGTCCGAGGACTTGAGTTTTTTTAAAAGGCTGAAATTCTTTTGCTGTTTTTTTGCGGAAAGCAGCTCCGCAATTCCGTGTGGAGTGGGAGAAGAAACGAAATCCTCCGCAGTAATACTGCTGAATTTTTCATCGGAAATGAACGAAATAATATCTATGCTTGAGCCGCCAGAGCGGATAAAATCGGTGTTTCTGCCGATGTTTTCAATGCCTAAAATTTCGGAAAAAGCCCTGCAAATTGCTTCTTCGATGTCACCGACGGGAGCTTCAAAATCCCCGTCTGAGGGCTGACGGATTTCGAGAGAAGCAAGGAATTTTTTATCGGCTTTTCCGTTTGCAGTGACGGGAATTTCATCAACAAAAACGAATATTGAGGGTATCATATATGCCGGAAGTCTGCGTGAACAGGCGGAAAAAAGCTCATTTTCCTCAAGCTTTTTTCCCGAATAGAATGCGGCAAGATACTTTCCTTTTTCGGAATCTTTAGCTATAACTTCAGCCGAAGAAATTTCGGGAATTGAGAGCAAAACCGATTTAATTTCTTCAGTTTCAACTCTCTGACCGTTGATTTTAACCTGAAAATCGGTTCTGCCGTCATACATGATATTGCCGTCGGAACGGTAATGAGCAAGGTCACCGGTTTTGTAAATTTTTCCGTTTCCAAACGGATTTTCAATAAATTTTTCATTTGTCAAAACGGCATTGTTTATATATCCTTTGCCCACTCCGACGCCGCCTATGCAAAGCTCTCCGACTGCTCCGAAGGGAACGGGATTGAGAAATTTATCCGTTATATAAATCTTGGTATTATCAATTGGTTTGCCGATGGGGATATCGGTTTCATCGCCAATGCAGTCATAGTAAGTGACATCAACCGCACACTCTGCCGGACCGTAAAGATTATGAAGCGAAGCGGCGTTACTGCCGAAAATCGCATAATATCTTTTCACAAGCCCGGGACTTAATGCTTCACCCGATAAAAAGATGTATTTAAGGCTTTTAAGCTTTTGAATGACACCCGAATTTTTTTCGGCATAATCAAGAAATACCGAAAAAACAGACGGCACAAAATGAATATGAGTTACTCTGTAAAGCTCGGCTTTTTTAACGATTTCAGACGGCAAAAAATGCCTGTCCGGTTCGGCAAAGGCAAGTGAACCGCCGAAAATTCCCCACCAGAATATTTCCCACACGGAAACATCGAAAGTATAAGGCGTTTTCTGCAGTATTACATCTCCGCTCATAAGCGGATATTTTTTGTGCATCCAGTTTATCCGGTTTACTGCCGAACGGTGGCTGACCATAGCGCCCTTGGGAGTGCCTGTTGTGCCCGAGGTATAAATAACATATGCGGTATCACCGGGAGATACCTGCGGGGATATGCTCTCGTAAGCTCCGTCAAGGAGCGTTGATATATCAATAAATTTCGCATTTCTGATTTTGTTTTTATATTTTTCTGAGCCGAGAACAATTGAAGCACCGCTGTTTTCAAGCATATATTCAATTCGTTCTCCGGGCATGGAAAAATCAATCGGCATATATGCGTTTCCGCCTCTGATTATACCGTAAATTGCGCTGTACATTTCGGCGCTTCTCTCAGCGCATACTCCGATAACCTGCTTTTTGTTTCCGGTCAGTTTTCTTAATTCAAAATCAATCTTTTCAGCCGATTTGCGGAAATCCTCAAATGTTGTACGGCAGTTGAAAATGCAAATTTTATCCTTGTTTTCCCGGGCACTTTTTTCAAACATCGAATAAAGCGTTGCCGAAGTATCAAAGCCGCATCCGGTGTTGTTGAATTTTGTCAGTATTTTTTCTTTTTCGGCGGCTGAAAGAATTTCAATATCCCTGATTTCAAGGCTGTCGTTTTCAACGACATTTGTCAGAAGTCTGATAAAGCCATTGTGAAATGCGGTGATTTCTTCGCTGTCAAATTTATCGGTAAGGTAATCATAGTGCAGAGAAAAACATCCGCTCATATTTATATCTTCGATATGGATTTGCAGACTTTCAGCCTGTCTGCCGTTTTCGAACCAGCGGTATTCAAGCCCGGTTTCGTTAAATGCGGCGTTCTGAAAGCTGAAAATGACATCAAAAAGTCTTCCGGAAAACCTGAAATTCTCTCTCAGGTCCGCCAGAATATCGCCGTAATTGAATTTCTGATGCCGCATAAGAACAAAAGCATTTTCGGAAATTTTATCAAGATTTTCCGAGAATGAAGAACCGCTGTCAATCTCCGTAAGCATAGGAACGGTATTGACAAACATACCTGCCGTATATTTATCTTCATCGCCTGTGCGGTTTAAGAACGGAATGCCGATACAGAATTTTTCGGCGTTCATTTTAATTCTGCTTATATAGGCGGAAAGAGCGGTCAGAAAAACATTGAAAACCGAAGCCCCTTTTGCTTCGGCATAATTTTTTATTTTCTGCGAAAATGCTTCATCTGCAAAAAAAGATATTCTTTTTGCGGAATAATCGTTTACGGGCTTATCGCTGAGAAATACCGGCTCATCATATTCCGAAAACCGGTCTCTGAAATAGAGACGGTCACGCAGACGGGCTTTTCCCTCAAGATATTTTTGTTCCTTTTCGGCAAAAAGCTCATATGAATATGCCGGAGGAGTAACTCCGTGAAGCAAAGAATTTATATCCGATGCCACCAGGGTTATCGACCACGCATCACATACGATGTGATGAGATTTGCAGATGATTCCGCTTTTCCCGTTCAGCTCAAAGGCTTGGATATCATAAAGTGAACCGCTCAAATCAAAAGGCACGGAAACCATTTTTTCGCAATGCTTTTCAAGCTCGGATTTATCGCTGAACCTGTTGAAAACAATGCTATGATAAACAAAATCATCCGTTTTACGGGTAACGGTTCCGCCGCTTTCGGATATGCGTGTTCTTATGGCATCGTTAAGCCTTACCGTCTCGTTTATCGCTTTTTCAAGCTCCGAAACAGTATAACGCTCTCCGAAAATCACACAGCCGCACAGCGTTCCCGATGAGCCGCCGATGAATTTTTCGGTTGTATATATTAAGTTCTGCGGTTTTGTTAACGGTAAACCCTGCACGGAATTCATATTTATGCTTCCTTTTTGCTTTTGATAAGCTCCGTAATATCGCCGACGGTTTTGATTTTCATAATCTCCCTGTCGGAAATTTCAATATCGAATTTTTCCTCGGCAAGAGAAATCAGGCCGATAATATCAAATGACGAAAGTCCCAGGTCTTTGATAAATTCGCTGTTTTCATTAACCTTTTCGGGCGATACCTTGCAGTATTCGCAGATGGTTTCAGTGATTATTTTTTCCATACTCAACCTCAATTGCTTCTTTTGATTTTCATACTTGATGTTCTCGGAAATTCCGTATCACGGATAATGATGCGGCCGATATTTTTATAAGGCGGCTCATCGGCATTGAATTGCCTGATAACGCCGTCAAAATACGATTTTTCATCGAAAACGGAACGGCTTTTTAAGTAGTTTTTATCGGGGAAAATTTCCGCCGCAATTGAATTATCCTTTTCGTAAATCAGAATTTCTTTGATTGCCGGATTTTTCATGAGCTTTGCTTCAAGCTCCTCCGGATAAACATTTTTTCCGTTTGAAAGAACTATCATATTTTTCTTTCTGCCGGTGATAAAAACGAACCCGTCTTTGTCAATGTGACCGATGTCACCGGTTTTGAAATATCCGTCTGCATCAAAGGATTTTTCGGTAAGCTCGGGATTATTATAGTAGCCCTTGAAAACCGATTTGCTTTTTACCAGAATTTCGCCGTCTGTTTCGTCTGAACGGCAGTCGATTTTTGCCTTTACTCCGGGGAGAAGCTTTCCCACCGAGCCTGCTTTGCCGTTGCGGTAAGATTCAACCGCAATAACAGGTGAACATTCGGTTGTTCCGTAACCGTTTGAAAATTCAATGCCGAGGATTTCCAGTTCTTTTATCAAATCGCTGTTTGCCGCCGCTCCTCCGCATTGACCAATCCTTAATTTCCCGCCGAAAAGCGCCGCTTCGGGCTTGAAGAATTTTTTTCTCATATCAATTCCGAGCTTTAAAAGCAAATTGCTCAATACCATCAGCCGTTTAAGAGCTTTTGTGCGATTATTTTCCGCAGCATTTTCCCATATTCGTTTATGGAAATATCCGAGCACAACAGGAACGGCAAACATTAAATCAGGCTGCTGTTCGAGCAAATCCCTGCTTAAATTTTTCATACTGCCGATAAATATATTTACGCCCCAGAGAATAGTCATCACGACGCAGTTAAAGCAATATGTGTGATGCAAAGGAAGAACAAGAAGATTTTTAACCTCCGAGACCCCTTCCTCAAGAAACGGCGTGAGACACACTCTGGTTCCGTAATAGGAAGCATAATGGTTTGAGCAGAGATTGCCGTGAGTAAGCATAACTCCCTTTGAAAGTCCCGTTGTGCCGGAGGTATAGATAATTGCGGCAAGGTCGTCTGTTTTTACTTCGACCGAATTATATACCGAGCTGTCTGCCTTTTCACCTTTGTTTATCATTTTTTGAACATCGCTGTCGAGACTGAATATTTCGAGCTGTGGAAAAACCTTTTTCAGGCTTTCGCCATAGTCCGAATATTCATCCGAAATGAACAGCATTTTCGCATCGGTTTCCGTAAGAATATCGCAAATCTGTTCAATTGAAGCGGTGCAGTCTGTGGGAAGAATTATGTTTCCGGAGCATACGCAGGCAAAATAGGTCAGAATCCATTCATAGGAGTTTCGCCCGAGCAGAGCGATTTTTTCACCCCTGTGACCCGATGAAATCAGAAACGCCGCAAAGCTTCTTGCCTCGGAGCAGAACCGACGGTATGAAACACTGACGGTTTCCCTGTTTTTTTTGAACGAAAAAGCGGTTCTTTCGGAAAAAAGATTTTCCACAAGGTCAAGTGTATCACGAAAATTGTCGCAATAAGGAATATCCTGCGGAACCGGATGTCCTTTTTTCAATCCGTACACCTCCGTAATGCCGATACTGTGATTATTATATACCAAACATGCCGAATTTTTCAATAGCGAGTTTGCACGATGATTATTTGACAGGCAGTATTTTCCAAAACAAAACTTATTATTTTCTTTTAATGAAAAATGCAAAAAAATTTGTACAAACCAACATAAAAAACAGCATTTTTATTGTGCAATAAGCCAATTGATTTACCTTGAACAAATCATATATAATACTATATCATAAATAAAATGGCGTTGAATATTTCATTTAAGGAGGAAAAAAGAATGAAAAAGAAACTCACGGCATTATTACTCTGTGCGGCTTTGATAGTCGGCTGCATTCCGTTTGCTTCGGCAACAACGGTTGACACCGATTATATCATGGACGGCGAGTATGTTTACAGGCTCAAAACCGATTCCGACACAAGCGCCGCAATCCCCGAGGATTTCGGCACCAAGGCGGCAGACGGCAAAATCTGGACGGATAAGTCGGTTGCCGAAAACGGAAACGGATTTGACATCACCTTGAGCGCTTTGGCTCAGGAATATGAAGTCTCCAACGGCAATCTCGATTTCGGTTCAACCGCCGTCGATGTTGCCATGGCTATTGACCTTACGGGTTCAATGGAATATGATTTCGGTGAAAAAACAAGGTCGTTTGAAATGATAAGAGCGCTCAACGAAGCGATGGATATCATTATGAAAGCCAACGATAAAAACCGTGTTATTATTTACGGCTTCAGAGACGGCCAGGCGCCTGCAATTCTTTCAAAGCTCGGTCACTATACCAACGAGAAGTGGAATAATGAGGCATCGTGGGCTGTAACCGGCAGCAATAACAGCTATATATCCGGTAAATATTTTGATTATAACTATTCATCGGACTGCGACAGCTCCGTTATGTCAACAAGCCCGGATCTTCTTTGTGACGGAGCGGCATATGCAACCACGACGAGCGCTATTGACGGCGGAACAGATACTCAGCTCGGCATTTATACGGCTGCCGAGGCGATGATTTCCGAAATAAGCAAGGATACCGACAAGTCACAGGAAAGAGTTCCTTATTTCCTTCTGTTTACCGACGGTGACCCCTCATATTCATGCAATAAGTGGTATGATTTGTCCTCATATAAGCAGAACAACAGCAATACAACGCTTGTTGCGGCTCAGACTATACTTACCGCCGCATATGAAAAGGATAAAATCACGGCAGCTTACGATACATTCAACGGCAAGCATATTGAAGATACCGTATGGTTCAATATCGGTGTCGTTGAGGAGAACGAGAAATCGGGTGCTATAGAGGCTCTCCTGAATCCCGTAACTGTCAAAAACGGCACAAACAGTAAATCCAGTACCATTATAGGCTATTTTACAACTTATACAACAAAAGATTACAGCGCTTACAGCGCTTACGCAAATCCTGAAAAATATGTTTACGCCGAGGAATTTGTTTACTATGCTTCTGCAAAAGCAGAGCTTGATATTGCATTTACGGCTCTTGCAAACAAAATTGCCGACAGGTCAAAGGCGGTTGCAATTCCGGTTATCAACCATACCGCAACGGGCAGCGATTCCCTGAGCAATTTCATCATCACCGATAAAATCGGCAAGGGAACGGAATTCGATGCTTCCACTCTTAAGCTTGTTCCGGCAATTGCACCCGATACTCCCGTAACCGCAGTGCAGAATTCAAGCGAAGGCGGAACAACTGTTTACGGCTTCACCGGATTTGAAACCACCGTTACCGTTACGGGCAATGCAAATGACGGTCAGACCGTAACAGCTTCAATTCCTCCTGAGGAAATAGGTCTTTTCGTTGAAAGCAGTACCGCAGATGTTTATACAGCATCTGCTCCCGTAAGAATTCAATACAGCGTTAAGCCCACAGCCCTGAACGGCTCAAAGGTTTATTCAAACGAAAGCGCAACAGCATCGTACTATATCGTTAATGACGATCCGTACTATTACGATATAACCAAAGATGCCCTCGGCAACTTTACCGGAAGCACATTAAAGTCAGCTTTCTCAAGCGGATATACGGAAGCAAAAGCCGCAAACATAACAGGCACTGCAACTTATGTTACAAGCAGTACATTTGTTGACGGCGCTGTTACCGATGCCTGCAAGGTAACCACTCAGCTCGGAAACAACGGTCTTATTGAACCCACTCTTAAGATAACAAAGACATCCGACAATACCACAGGCAAGGCTCAGCCCGGTGATGAAATCACATTCAAGGTTAAGGTTGAAAATCTTACAAAAGAAGCCGTTGAGGATATTAAGATAGCAGACCCCATTCCCGAAAACACAACTCCCGTTAAAAATTCGGAAACCACAACCGATGGAACAAATTCAACAATCAACATCGGCAATGACAACAACGTATATATTGTTATTGATAGGGTTCCCGCAGAGCAGACAACGGAATTCACCTATAAGGTAACGATTCCCGACACTGCGGAAGAGGGAGACGAAATCGTTCCGAAAACTCCCGGCGTAACAGAGGTCGGCGGCGATGAAGAAATCCCCGGCTCAGACCCTGCGGACGATGAAAGCCTTAAGATTGAAATCGAAAACGCAAATGAATACAGCGTTATTTACAGCTGGACCGGCGCTCCCACCGAAGCAACTCTTCCCACCGATTCGGGCACTTACAAAAAAGGTGCAAATTATACCGTTGACACAACTTACACATCCGCATCGGTTATCAACACTTACGATGCTTACGGAAATGTAAACGGCAAATATACATTCAGCGGCTGGACCGACCCCAACAGCGGTGTTATGGGCACTGCCGATGTAACGGTTACCGGTGAGTGGAAATTTGAAAATGTAACGGTTACAACTCACTCCATCACATATTCATGGAGCGGTGATGTTCCCACGGCGGCGGTTCTCACAAATAACAGCCTTGCAACCACCGTTCCCACCGACAGCAACACCTATGTTAAAAATCAGCCGTTCACGGTTGACACAACATTTACCTCCGCTACAATTGCGAATGTTTATGACAGCTATAATAATGTAACAGGTTATTATGAATTCAGCGGTTGGGATACCGCAAGCGGCGATATGGGCGACAGCGACCTTGAAATCAAGGGTACATGGACTTATCAGGATGATGCTCCGTCCGGTTACAGCATTTCATATTCCTGGAGCGGTACTATTCCCGAAGGCGTAACCTGCCCGACAGATTCAGCAGAATATGTTAACGGTCAGCCCTATACAATTGATACCACCTATACCTCAAGCTCAACCGTTCTCAAACAGCTTGATGAGGATGACGGCAAGAAGTATGACTATTCATTCAGCGGCTGGGATAAGTCCGACGGAACAATCAACAATGCAGGCGTTTCCGTAACAGGTGTCTGGTCAAGAGTTGAATCCGCCAACCACGAAGCCACATATGAATGGAAAACCGACAAGGGACCCGACAAGGATAAGATTGTCAGCGGTTCACTGCCCGATGCTCCCGAGAAAGAAAAAGTTTATGAGGGCGATAATATTCCCGACCCCAAAACAGAAGAATTCACCGTAATCACCGAAGAGGATGACGGCAACGGCGGCAAGAACAGATTCAAGTTCACATTCAAGAAGTGGAATATTCCCGAAGAGCCGATGGGCAAAGAACCCGTTACGGTTTATCCCGAGTGGAAAATCGAGCAGGTAAAGCCGTTTGCACTCACCTATGAATTTGAGGGTGATGCTCCCGCAGGTGTATCGGCTCCCAAAGATACAACAAAATACTATGAGGGCAACACCGTAACCCTCGCAACTCTTCCGCAGACAACGATTGTTGACTCCGATAAGAACACCTGGACTTTCCTCGGATGGGGCAAGAACAGCGTTACTTTCGCAGACAGCGATATAACCGTTAAGGGCTCGTGGCACAAGGAAGCGCCTAAAGAGGTGAAATA
This sequence comes from Acutalibacteraceae bacterium, assembly GCA_045627825.1. Classification (GTDB taxonomy): domain Bacteria; phylum Bacillota; class Clostridia; order Oscillospirales; family Acutalibacteraceae; genus CAG-177. The sequence continues at coordinate 31,303 of JAZQON010000004.1, read as the reverse complement.
TAAAGAACCCGTTGAAGGCGGAGCGCCCGAAGTGCCTGCAAAAGCACCCACCGTACCTTACGGCACAAAGATTCAGGTTAATCCGAACACAGGTTCGTGGAAATACGAAGAACAGACCTACGCAACAACTCAGACTCTCACAATTAACGAAGATACCGAAATACCCGACCCCGAAAAGACAAACTCCGTATTTATGGGCTGGGAGGTTATAACCACCGGGCTTGAAGACGGCATTGCATATCAGCTCAAGGCAATATGGGAAGACGATTCAAAAGGTCCGAACGGCGGCTCAGACGGTGTTCCCGATAAATTCCAGAGAACAGTAATCTTCAATATAGAAAACGGCGTATGGGAAAAGGATACAGACCTGTCTGATCCGGATGTTAATGTTGTTACTCTTCTCAAAAATGACAAGTGGTCAGAAGAAGGCACTGCAAGCGTAGATGTTCCCACGGGAATGACCGCAGATTACGGTTATACAGACGGCAAATGGGATGAAGAACTTGATTCAACCGTAACCGTTGATAATACTTTCCCGGAACCGACGGTCTATACCTATTCTTTCACCAAGATAGGCAATAAGGAAGTTAAGTACAAAGAACCCGTTGAAGGCGGAGCACCCGAAGTACCTGAAGAAGTACCCACCGTACCTTACGGCACAAAGGTTCAGGTTGACCCGGACACAGGCACATGGACACACAAGGGTGTACCCTATTCCTCAACTCAGACCCTCACCATTGAAGAAGATACCGTAATTGAAGACCCCGTAAAGACTGACAATGTATTTATGGGCTGGGAGATTATAACAACCGGACTTGATGACGGCATCGACTATAAGCTCAAGGCAAAATGGGAAGAGGATAAGAAAGGTCCGGACGGCACATCGGATAAAGTTCCCGATAAGTATCAGGTTGATGTTAAATTCAATGTTGTCAACGGTTCATGGGACGAAGCCGGTGCGAAAACCGATCCGCTTGAAACTGTTATAACCCTTACCAAAGAAGGTAAGTGGTCAGAACAGGGCGAAGGAAAAGTCAGAGCACCCGAAACCGCATATCCCTCAGAGGGATATAAGGAATGCTCCTGGGATAACGGAGTTGATTTCGGCGATATTATCACACTTACCAAGGACGGAACAAAAGAGTTTACTCTCACATACGCCAAGGATTCGAGAAATATAAACTACTATACCGAAAAGACCGCAGACGGCTATGAAAAGCCGGAAGAGCCGGTTAAGATTGAATACGGCAGCACCCTTACCGTTGAGCTTAAGGGCGGCAGTTATGATTCAACACCCGAAGGCTGGACGGCGGCAGATCCGCAGCCCGAGAATAACAACACATATTCAAAGGTTGTTAAAGCCGATACAGAAGTTTTCGATGCATTTATTCCCAAAAGAGAAAATTATGTATTCAACGGTTGGGACTGCAATAAGGATAAAGACGGCAATGTAACCCTTACCGCTAAATGGGAAAATGACTCAAAGGGTCAGGGCAGCAAATCCGACGGCATTCCCGATAAATTCCAGAAAACCGTTATCTTCAAGGTAGAAAACGGCGTATGGGTAAAGAGCCCCGAAGATAAGGCTGATAAGACAAATGTTGTTACTCTGCTTAAAGATGGCAAATGGTCAGAGGAAGGCACCGCAAGCGTAACCGTTCCTGCCGGAATGGAAGCAAATTACGGCTATACCGGCGGTGATTGGGATGCAGACCTCGATTCATCCGTAACCGTTGATAAAACTTTCTCGGAACCGACTGTTTATACCTATTCTTTCACCAAGATAGGCGATAAGGAAGTTAAGTACAAAGAACCCGTTGAAGGCGATGAACCCGAAGTACCGGCAGAAGTGCCCACCGTACCTTACGGCACGAAGATTCAGGTAAATCCGAACACAGGCACATGGACACACAAGGATGTACCTTATTCCTCAACTCAGACCCTCACCATTGAAGAAGATACCGAAATACCCGACCCCGTAAAGGCAGACAATGTATTTATGGGTTGGGAGGTTATCAAGACCGGACTTGACGATGGTATTGCATATCAGCTCAAGGCAAAGTGGGAAACCGATACAATCGGTCCCGACGGCAAGTCAGACGGTGTTCCCGATAAGTTCCAGAGAACTATCATCTTCAAGGTAATAAACGGCGTATGGGTAAAGAGCCCCGAGGATAAGGCTGATAAGACAAATGTTGTTACTCTGGTTAAAGAGGGCAAATGGTCAGAGGAAGGCACCGCAAGTGTAACCGTTCCTGCCGGAATGGAAGCAGATTACGGCTATGAAAACGGTGTCTGGAATGCGGAAATCGGCGCAAGCGTAACGGTTGATAAGACATTCACTAATCCGACGGTTTACGCATACAGCTTCTCAAAGATAGGCGAAAAGAAGGTTAAGTACAATGAACCCAAGCCCGGTGAGCTGCCCGGTCTGCCCGAAGAGATTCCCGCAGTTCCTTACGGCACGAAGATTCAGGTTAACCCGAACACCGGCTTATGGGAAAACGGCGGAAAAACCTATGACGATATCCAGACTCTTACCATTGAAGAGGATACAGATATCAGTGACCCCGTAAAAGCAGGCAATGTATTTATGGGCTGGAATGTTGTTAAGACAGGTCTTGACGGGGACATTGCGTATCAGCTTAAGGCTGATTGGGAAAAAGACGAAATCGGTCCCGACGGCAAATCAGACGGAATACCCGATAAATTCCAGAAGAAGATTACATTCTCAATTTCCCACGGCAGATGGGCAAGCGGAAATTCAAATGATATTATCATGGTTGTAACTCTCCGTGATGAATCCGGACACTATTCGGAAACCGGCTTCGCAACGGTAACCGCTCCCACCGGAATGATTCCGTTTGATAACCACGGTAACGGCGTATGGGTTCCCGAGGTTCCCGAAAAGGTAAGCGGTGCTGCACCTGAAAGCTTTACCTACGCATTCGAGAAAGTTAAGGCCAAATGCAGTGCAGGCATCCTCATCCCGATTATCGCAGTCGGAGTTCCCGTTGCAATCGGCACATCAATGCTTGCCGCAACGGTAGCGGCTTCCATCGGAATTCCTCTTGCAATTCTTGCAACAAAGCACATTGTAAAGGAAATCAAGGCAATCAAAGACAGCAATGAGCCTTCAACTTCGGATACCGATGTTGATATCCCCGATACCGGAAGCAACGATATGATGTCGGCAACATTCTCCGCAATAATCGCTCTTGCAGGCGGCATTGCAGTTCTCGCAATGACTAAAAAGAAAAAGCACGATGATAAATAAGTGCTGATTTCACGATAACACAAAGCCCCGACTTGTTTTCAGGTCGGGGCTTAAGTTTTGCGGTGTTATTGACTATACCGTGAGGTTATGATATACTGATTTCAAATCAATCAACAGCTTCGGAGAAAAATTATATGGAAGAAATTTTTGAAAAAATCACCGAATTCGGCGGTGAACTTATAGGGGAATATTCCTGCGGCGATAACTGTTTTATGCATCTTTACGGCGGTGCGGATAAAGCGGCATGTGAAAAATATATTGAAACGCTTGAAGCAGACGGATTTTTCGCTGAGCAGAAAAATGAAATTGACGGCAACCTCTTTGCCGCTCTGAAAAAGGATATTCAGGCGAATGTGCTGTTTACTCCGTGCGACGGGAAAATAAGGGTTACGGCATGCGATAAGGATTTAAGTCCGAATTTTCAAAAAACGGAGTGCTCCGGAGAATGCAGAACAACATTCTATGCTTTTGAAAATGACCAGACACTCATTGACTGCGGAATGTGTCTTATGGTTCAGTGCCCCGATTACAGCTTCTTTGTTGTTGACAGCGGACACTATTTTCAGATGAACGATAATGACAGAATACATAAGTTTATGCGTGAACGCACTCCCGAGGGGCAGAAGATAGTCATAAACGGCTGGTTTATTACTCATGCCCATACCGACCACATATCAAAGCTGATTGATTTTCTGAAATACAATACCGATGATGTTGTTATTGAGGGATTTTATCATAATATTCTGCCGATTGAATATCCGTATGAAAGGGATAATCACGAGGAAACCGAAATGGCGGAAAAGCTTCTTGCCATTCTTAAAAAATATCCTGCTCCCGTATATAAGCTTCACACCGGGCAAAAATTCTATATACGAAATCTTTCTTTTGATGTGCTTTATACTCATGAGGATGCATTTCCCGAGAGATTGACGGATTATAACGATTCCTCAACCGTTCTTATGCTGAATGCCGAAGGCTCAAAGATATTTATACCGGGTGATGCCGCTGAGCTTGCAAGCAAAGTTATTGAGGAGCGTTATTCTGCCGCTTTGAAATGCGATGCGGTTCAGATTGCGCATCACGGCCATACGGGACTTAGTGAAAACTGCTATTCGCTTCTGAAAGCCGATGTTGCAATATTCCCTGTTACAAGGATAATGTTTGACGGAGAGCTTCCGAGACATTCGGCAAACCGAAAGGCGATTGAGCTTGCAAATTCGTATTATATCACGGGTGACGGAACGGTGTGCGTGCCATTGCCGTATAATCGTGAAACGGTTTCGGCTTTGCCGGACGAAACCTTTGAGGATTTTGAAAAAATCAAGCGCATATGGAGATATGTTTATTCCGATGAGCGTAAGCAGGAGCTTTACGATATATTTATCGCACACGGCGGCAATCCCGATGAGCTTGTTTTGCCAACGAGTAAATTCGGCTGGATAGAGCCTAAGCCGCCGATTGATGAATAATAACGGAGGAATGATTATGAGTTCAAAAGTATATTTTTCGGATATGCACATTGCAATGGGTGACAGTCAGCTTGATAAATTCGAGCGGCTTATCACAAAAGCCGGAATTGACGAAATTGATTTTGACGGAAAATATGTTGCGGTCAAGGTGCATTTCGGAGAGGCAGGCAACATGGCGTTTCTGCGCCATCAATATGCAAGAGTTCTCTGCGACCATATAAAGAAAAACGGCGGTAAACCGTTTCTTACCGACTGCAATACACTTTATGTCGGTTACAGAAATAATGCGGTTGACCACTTGAATACGGCATATATGAACGGATATAACCCTCTTTCCACGGGGGTTCAGACGATAATTGCCGACGGGCTCAGAGGAACGGATGAACGCCTTATTCCCGTTGAGGGCGGCGAATATGTTAAGGAAGCCAAGATAGGTGCGGCGGTTGCGGAAGCCGATATAATTATTTCGCTTTCCCATTTCAAGGGTCACTGCAATGCAGGCTTCGGCGGAGCGCTTAAGAATATCGGAATGGGTTGCGGTTCCAAAAAGGGAAAAATGGAAATGCACTCAAGCGGAACACCCGTTATTTACACGGAAAAATGTATCGGCTGCGGAATGTGTGTCAGAAACTGCGCCAACAACGGAGTTCATGTTGTGAACGGAAAAGCCGTGATTGACGAAAGCAACTGTCTCGGTTGCGGTTACTGCATTGCCTATTGTCCGAAGGGTGCGATTATGACAAAGTGGGATGAAGCAAAGCCCGTTATGAATAAGAAAATAGCCGAATACACAAAGGCGGTAATCGGCGGCAAGCCGTCATTCCATATCAGTCTTGTGGTTGATGTTTCTCCCGAATGTGACTGCGACAGCTGTAACGATATCCCCGTTATTCCAGATGTGGGAATGTTCGCTTCGTTTGACCCCGTGGCGCTCGATATGGCGTGTGTTGATGCCGCAAATGCTCAGCCCGTGAATGCCGGAAGCTGTGCCCACGGTAAAAAAGATGAAGAAAAGCACGATGTTTTCAAGATGGTTCATCCCGATACCGATTGGGAATCGGGACTTATCCATGCCGAAAAGCTCGGAATCGGTACAAGGGAATATGAGCTGGTTAAGGTTAAATAAATTTATCTGTAATATTCCAGAGCCGGCAGGATATTGTTAACGAGTATTCCGTCGGCACCGCATTTTTCATAAAATTCATAACAGCCGTCTGTTACCTCACCGACACTCGGGGAATTCGACATAATCCACAGTTTTTTACCTGTGGATTTTACTTTTTCCGTGTATTCACTGTTGCACCAGCTCTCCCAGAGCCGTATATAATCAGCACCCGCTCCGGCAAAGGCTTCAATCATATTTTCTTTCGGCATAAACGCAAGCACGCCGATATCGCCGTATTTTTTAACAAGCTTAACATCATCGGCACTCTGAACTCCGAAAACCACCTTATCGAGTATGCCGTAACGGCGGCAAAGGTCAAGAACGGTGTTCAGTCTTTCGCCGCCCTCTTTGCAGTGGAAAAGCATACGGTCAATTCCGCATTCAAGATAATTTATAAATGAGTGGCCGCATACGGCTTTGTCCGCCGTTCTTCTTAATGCGAGAAAATCTTTTTCGGTTATTTCGCATACAGGTGTGCTTATCCCGTAAAGCTTTTCGGGCGTTGCATCGTGAATTACAACGGGAATATTATCGGCGGTGAAACGAATATCGACCTCAACGAGGTCAACTCCGTTTTCAAGTGAAAAGCGTGCCGCCTGAATGGTCTGTTCCTGATATTTATCCGTTCCGCAGCGGTGTGCAATAATTTTCATTCAATCTCTTCCTTTCGTATATATAATACAATTTATTATGATATTTTGCAACTCTTGATTGATTTTAACCCGTTTTTGTGGTATTATCTGAAAGTGAGGCGATACCATGAGCTTGGAATATCAAATAAAAACGGCAAAAACCGATAAATATGAAATGGATTATGCCGTATTCGGAAAAGGGGAAAAGAGCTTTATAATGCTTCCGGGGATAAGCGTTAAATCGGTAATGCTTTCCGTTCCGGCGGTTGCGGCGGCTTATAACAGATTTTCCGAGGAATATACAGTTTACCTTTTTGACCGGAAAAAGAATATCAAAAAGGGCTATTCTGTTGAGAATATGGCTGAAGATACCGCCGATGCAATGAAACGGCTCGGCATATCGGAAGCCTATATTTTCGGCGCTTCTCAGGGCGGAATGATGGCGCAGGTTATCGCCGCAGAACATCCCGAGCTTGTTCGGAAAATTTTTCTTGCTTCTGCAATGGCAAAGCAGAATGAAGTCACAAGAGATGTATTTCCCCGTATGCTTGCTCTCACCCGTGAAAGAAAGGTCAGAGAACTGCATCGCCTTTTTTTCGGCGTGGTTTATTCGGATGAATATCTTGAAAAATACCGTGATGTGTTTGCGTTTATGGAAAACAATGCAACCGAGGATGAAATGAAACGCTTTGAGGTGCTGACCGAAGCCTGCGTTAATTTTGATTATGAGCAGGGCGTTAAGAATATAAAATGCCCGATTTTTGCCGTCGGTTCGATGAAAGATAAAGCGGTAGGCAGTATGGCAACTCCCGAAATTGCGGCTCTCACGGACTGCGGATATTATATGTATGAGGGCTACGGTCACGCAGTATATGATGAAGCACCGGATTATAAGGACAGAATAGCCGCTTTCTTCGGGGAATAATATTTTATTATAAGCATATTATTTATTTGACTTTTATTCGGCGTTGGAATATAATAAAAAATTAGTGAATATGTTGACCGCACGGAGGTCGTTTTATGGATTTTAAGGGTAAAAGAATACTTGTTGTGGGTCTTGCAAGAAGCGGTATGGCGGCGATAAAGGTGCTCAAAAAGCTCGGCGCCGAGATAACGCTTTCCGAGAGCAAGAAAAAAGAAGATATAAAGGAAGCCGCTCTGCTTGAGGAGCTCGGCGTTGTGATAAAAGACCAGAGCCCCGAGGTTTTTGAGGGCAATTTTGACCTTTGTGTTAAGAACCCGGGTGTTCCGTTCAGAAGCTCTATGATGAAGCGTCTTGAGGAACGGGGAATACAGATTATAACCGAAATCGAGCTTGCGTTCATTGTTTCAAAGCCCCAGCATTATATTGCGATAACGGGTACCAACGGCAAAACCACAACCACTACGCTTACCTATGAGATACTCAGAAGAGCTTTTCCCGATAAATCGCATCTTTGCGGAAACATCGGAATACCGCTTTGCGAAATCGTGCTTGAAAATAACCTTATGGAGGAGGGCGGCCACTATATTGCCCTTGAAATATCGAATTTTCAGCTTGTCAATATTGATAAATTCCGCCCGGAGGTTGCGGTTATAATAAATCTTACTCCCGACCATATTGATTTTATGGGCAGTCTTGATGCTTATTATAAATCAAAAACCGAGGTTTACAGAAATATGAGCGGAAACGATGTGTTCCTGCTCAACGGCGATGATGAGGTTGTTGCAGAATATACCGGGCGTTATCCCGTTAAGTGCAAAACGGAAAAATTCAGCGTTGACGGCACAGATGCAGACAGCTTCATAAAGGACGGATATTTCTTCATAAACGGCGAAAAGGTGCTTTCGCTTGATAATGTAAGAATTGTCGGAAAGCATAATCTCCAGAATGTTATCATTGCCGTATCTGTCGCAAAAACTCTCGGAATTTCAAACGAAATTATCGCTCAGGCGGTTTCGGAGTTTGGCGGAGTTGAACACAGAATAGAATTTGTGCGTGAAATAAACGGAATTAAATATTATAACGATTCCAAGGGAACGAATACCGATGCAACTGTTACGGCGCTCAAATCCTTTGAAAAAGGAGTTATATTGCTTGTCGGCGGTTTTGAAAAGGGACTGGCAATGGACGATGTTAAGCGCCATCTCGGATGCGTTAAAAAGGTTATCGGCTTCGGTGCCTGCGGAAAGAGACTTGTTGACGAGCTGGTCGGAGAAAACGGAACGGTTGTTGAAAATCTCGAACAGGCTCTCGGCGAAGCGAATAAGATTGCCGTTTCGGGAGATACGGTGCTTCTTTCTCCCACAACAAGCTCATTTGACCAGTATTCGGGCTTTGAAGAAAGAGGAGAACATTTCAAAAAGCTTGTAAATTCTCTGTAAAGGATAAGTGTATGAATTCCGAAAAAAAATTTATCGGTGTTTTTGATTCGGGCATAGGCGGTCTGACCGTTGTTAAAAGCATTGTTGAAACAATGCCCGAAGAAAACATAATATATTTCGGCGATACGGCTCATGTGCCTTACGGTACAAGGTCGAGGGAGCAGATAACCGAATATGTGCTCAGTGATGTGAAATTTTTAAGCACCTTTGACCTTAAGGCAATTGTTATTGCCTGCAACACAGCCGATTCGATAGCAAGGGAAAAGGTTGAGGAAATTTATCCTTTGCCCGTTTTCGGCGTGGTTGACCCTGCTTCACGAAAAGCCGCTTTGGCTACGAAAAACGGAAAAATAGGCGTTATCGCAACCAATGCAACCGTTAACAGCGGAGCCTATACCAAGGCAATTACCCGATATAATTCCGAAGCGGAGGTTATGAATGTTGCCTGCCCTCTGCTTGTGCCGCTTGTTGAAAACGGCAGGTTCAGAAAAGACGATATAGTAATTAACACGGTTATGCGTGAATATCTTGCGCCCCTTAAGGCCGCAGGGATAGATACACTTGTGCTCGGCTGTACCCATTATCCGCTTCTCTATGATGTTATTGCGGAAATGATGCCCGGGGTTAACATAATCAGCTCATCCGTTGCGGCGGCTTCCGAATTGAAAAACGGTCTTGAAAAGCTCGGGCTTCTCAATGACCGTGGCGGAGAAAGGCGTTATTATGTGAGCGATAATGCCGAATATTTTGAAAAGACAGCACTTGTGTTTATGGGTGAAAGTTTAGGCGGAACGGTCAGCCATATAGAAATCAACTGAAAAGAACGGTGAAGCTTTATGCCGGATAAAAAGGATAATCCTCATAAGAACCATCGTGCCCGTTTGCGTGAAACCTTCCGCAAAACGGGTCTTGAAAATATGCCTGACCATAATGTTCTTGAATTGCTTTTGTTTTATTCCATTCCCCGTTCCGATACGAATGAGCTTGCTCACAGACTGATTGATACCTTCGGCTCGCTTCGCAGAGTGTTTGATGCTTCATATGAACAGCTTATGCAGGTTGACGGTATGGGCGAAAGCTCGGCGCTTCTCATATCCTCGGTTCCGGCGCTGTGCCGCAGATATATGGAGAGCGGTTCAACCGGAAAAATATCGCTTGACAATACGGAGGATGTGATTTCTTTCCTTAAAAATAAATATTGCGGCATCAAGACGGAAGTGTTTTATATGCTCTGTTTTGACGGGCTCGGCAACCTGATAAACTGCTGTAAGCTCGGAGAGGGAACAACCGATGAAATACTCGTTGATAAACGGGTTGCGGTTGAAACAGCGCTCAGAAACAATGCCGATAAAATAATATTTGCCCACAATCATCCCAATGGCATTGCATCTCCCTCAAAAGTCGATATCGGATTTACGGAAAAATTCCGTGACCTTTTCAGCTCAATCGGTTTAGACTTTATTGACCATATAATAATTGCAGGCAATGACGGTTTTTCAATGGCTTCGGTTGAAAAATTCAGAGGTTTGTTTTGCTGAGCATATTTCTTAAATTTTCAATTGCTTCTTCATCCTTTTCGGGGCAGTTGTTAATGCTTTCAAGCATTTCCTCAACACCGCAAACCGCTCCACGGAGCGAAACAGAATATTTTTCATCAAGGCTGTCCGAATTGAGGACGGCTTTTGCTTTATCCAAAAGACAGTATGAATCCTTTATGTTTCTGTGCTTATTAAATTGCGGATATTTGCCGTTTATATCTGATATTTCTCCTAATGCAATATCAAACGCAAGGCGCAGGGCGGTATTGTTTGTGCCGAGTTCATGCTTCTGCCCCTCAAAATACCATGCTTTATCCGCAAAGTAAGCGGAAGCCGGGTCAATTGAGCCGTCGGGCAGGTGAGCTGTTCCCGGTGTGGTTGAAGAAATCTGAATAACGCCGTCGGTGTCGGCGTTTTCCGATGATTTCATCAGGGAGAGGAACGAAAAATCGTTGCTTCCCTCTCCGAATTTAAGGCCGTAACCGCTGATAAAATAAAAATCCGTTCCGTACTTTTGGTTCAGCTCATAAAATCTTGCTTTGATATTCGACTGAGCTTTGTGGTATCTCCCGGCCTCCTCTTTTATTTCGCCGAGAAAGGCGTTTCGTTTAAATCTTTCCGGCGTGAAAAGTATTTTTGAAACCTCGTCATATCTTTCGGACGGAATGAGTGCCATAAAGGTGGTGGTTTTCAGAAGCACCGTTTCAACAAATGCGTCAAGCACCGTTCCGAGTGTTCTATGTAAATTTTCCTTTTTGGCTTTTTGCGCATATTCAAGCGCCTTTCCGCTTATCAGACAGCCGAGCCTTTCACGGGCATCGGGTGCCGTGTTGAAAACAAGCATATCCGCAAGGGCATCGCTTCCGTTCCATGCGCCGACTATGCTTATAACCTTGCTCACAAGTGCGCTTCCGTATTTATCGAGATAAGCGTTAACCACTGTTGCACCCATGCTCATCGGAACAAGTATAACCTTTTTCGTTGAGTCATTGCGCTCGGCGATAACGGTTTTAATCATTTTATCGAGAGCATCGGCATCCTTATAGAGCCTTGAAAAGCTTGAATAATTGAAGCAATAAAGATTTTCCTCGCCGTATATATGCGAAAGTCTGTCGCACGGAATATCTCTGTACATTCTCGCAAGCAGAGAATCCTCGCAGTTTTCAATCCGTTTGCCCGTATCAAAATCAATATGGCGAAGCTCGGAAAACGGGCGTGCCCCGTAGATACGCACATTCACTTTGTCCGTCAGGTTTCCGTCACGGTTCGGAATGCAGTATTTCATAATTGCGGAAACGGTGTTTCTCGCACGCACGGGGCGCAGACCTCTGCCCGTAAGCGCCGATAATACGGCTTCGGCGGCAAGTAATCCCGTATTGATATAATCCTTTATTCCGAAATCGTTGAACAGAAGCTTACCTGAACGGGGAAAAAGGTTCCAGCGGTCGGGATATTTATCCGAAAGCGTGCTCCATGTCTGACCTATTCCCGTAACGAAAATTATTGGCTCCGACGGTTTTCTGTTTTCCATCTTTATTCCTCTTAAATAATATTTTCGTATGCCATTTCCATTATTTTGGAAAGCGCAACGGCATCATCAACGGTGTAGGGGATGGGAGTGCCGTTCACCATGCCGTCTATCCACATCTTCATCGGTGAGGGCATAGCCCCGGGAAGCTTCGGGAATACCCAGCCGTTTCCGATATTATAGCAGGTTTTGTCTAAGAAACCGCCGCCGAGAATAGTACCCTTTGAGCCGACTATTTCAAGCTCAAACGGATTGTTTTCGGCAACAAATCCCGTTTCGCTTACTCCGATTGCGCCGTTTTCATATGTAATAACCGTAACGGCGTTATCCTCAACGGAATCAACCTTAACATGGGTGAATGCTGATACAACCTTGACCGGCTCACCGAGAATCCAGTTGAGAAAATACATTGAATGGGCGCCCAAATCCATCATGGCTCCGCCGCCGCAGGTTTTCTTATTATAAAATGTTTCGGGAAGCCAGCCTGCCGAAGCGCCGTTGTGTGCGTTTCTCATGCGGCAATAGTTTACCGTTCCGATAAGGCCGCTGTCAACAGCCTGCTTTATCCACTGGAAATCCGACCTTGAACGCCACGGGAACGAAATGCAGAATTTCACTCCGGCGCTCTTGACTGCCGCCGCAACATCGAGAGCATCGGCTTCGGTGAAGCAGAGAACCTTTTCGGTGAATATATGCTTTCCGGCAATTGCGGCTCTTCTTATCACCTTTTTGTGCAGGTCTGTGGATGTGCACACCATAACGGCGTCAACATCCTTTCTGCCGAGCATTTTTTCATAGTTTGGCTCAAAATCACAGCCGTATTTTTCGGCATATTTTTTGCCTTTTTCTTCGTCGTTATCCCATAAAACTGTTATTTTGCAGTTAGGGTCTGCGGCTATTTCATTTGCATAGCCCTCAAAATGAACATGCCATGTGCCCACAAGTGCAACATTTATCATAAAAGAACACCTCTCTTTTTTCATAATAATAACATAATATTACATTTACTTCAATAGAAAACCGAAAAGATTGACAAACAGTACAAATAAAATATATAATTAGGTATAAATAACCGAAAGGAAATTTCGATATGAGCAAAAATTTCAAGCTGGGATTTAATACATTTGACGGAGATGTTCTTAATTCCGCTCCGAGCTTTGAGCTTACCTCGGACGGCGGCAGGAATGAGGATTTCGTTGTCTGCCATTTTGACCCCCAGAGGGGAACGGTTGAAGAAGCGTGTGAGTGCGCCGAAAAGGTTGCCGCAAAGCTCAAAGAAAGAAACACCGAGTTTATTGCAAACTTTGAATTTCAGAATTTTGATTATGCAAGCAAGGGCAAGGACGGCTATGAATGGGCAAACCGTCCGGACGGCACGCATCTTTTAAATCTGCCCGATAAGTTTATATCAGCACTTGCAAAGTGCGGAAATCTTGCCGGTATTATGTATGACGAGCTTGAACATGTTATAATCAACCGCAACAAATCAATTGAGCTTTCGTCAAAATTCAGAAAGAGCATTCCGGCGTTTCCGCTTTCAAAGAGCAAAAGCGTTTTTGAGCAGGGGGAGCTTCTCGGCTCACAGCTTAAAAAATATGCCGAAAAAATAAAATCCGCCGGAGCGCCGGCTCTTTGCGGCGAGCATGTTTTTCCCGTGTTGTTTCATAAGTTTGCCGAAAACGGACTTACTCCGAATTTTAAATCGCAGAAAGAAACCTTTTCAGATATTCAGTATTCGATAGCGGCAGGAGCGGCGATTGAATACGGCACCGAGCTCTGGAACTGCGTTGATTTATGGTTCAGACTGACAAATCCCGGTCACACTCCCGAGGAAATGTATCATAATCTTGTTTTCTCGTATCTTGCCGGAACAAACAGAGTTTATGTTGAAAGCTGTCATCCGTTCATTACCGACGGAAAGCTGAATGACTATGGTAAAGCATTCGTAAAATTCAGCAATGAATATAAGGACAGAGAAAGAAGCTACGATGTTCACAACCTCAAGCCCGAAATTGCGATAATCAGATATGACGATTCATTCTGGGGACAGAATGACCCGATTATGTGGCGCAGAGAGCTTTTCGGAAACGGCAAAATTCATCCCGATTTCAGGTCGAGGGAATATCTTAAGGTATTTCACATAATCACTCACGGAGATGCAGGCAAAAACGGCTTCTGCTGGGGCAGAGTTTCACCGTGGTCATTAAGGCGTCACCGCTCATTTGCTTCGCTCAACAATGCGGTTGTTTTTGACGGCAATGTGCGCAGAAGCTCACTTGAAAGTGTGAAGCTCTGTTTCCTTTGCGGACACCATATTTCAGATGAAACTCTCTCCGATGTTGCCGCACTTGTTAAGGAAAACGGACTTACGGCAGTCACAACGGCAAGATTTTCTCCCGTGCATATAAAGAACCGCATAAACGGTTCATACTGCGAAATAGAGGACGGAAAGGGCAAATGGATTGTTATCGGCAGTTACCGTTCGGCGAAACTCAAAAAATCCGTAAAACCGTTTATCGGAGAAAAGAACGAAATCAGACTTGTTTTTGAAAATAACACCGTAAGACTGAAAATATCCGAAAACGGCGAAACATTTGACATTATTGAAGAATGAGGGGATTTTCGTGCGTAATAGATTGAAAAAGATAATCAGCATTTTTATGTGTGCAGTGTTCTGCATTATGCTTGCAGTTCCCGTCTGCGCTCAGGCTCAGGAGCTTAAAACGGTTTCCGAGCCGTTCAGAATACTTGACGGTATCGGTGAATGGCTCTCGATTGCATATAATTTCTTTATTATAAGAAAGAATTATCCCGAATGCTCATCCGTCTGCGGTATGCCGGATTTCGGTGATACCTATGTTCCGCAGGGCTTTTGCTATATCGCTTCCCGTGATATGTTTGCGGTTACGGCTTACAGCACCGATGATAACGAAAATTCGGCGGTTGCGCTTGTTGATGCAAAAACGGGCGATGTTATAAAAACGGTAAAACTTCTCTATGAAGACGGAAGCAAGTGCAGGGCGCACGCCGGCGGCATTGCGGATATAGGCGAATATGTTATAATTTCAACGGGTAAATCTGTAAGACGGCTTAAAATAGATGATATCCTTTCCGCAGAGAATTTGTCCGAAATAAAATTCAGCGGACAGCTTAAAACCGATATGCAGGCTTCATATATCTGCTCATATGAAAATGAGCTTTTTGTGGGACAGTATTATTCGTTCACTCCGCAGGGAACTTATGACACTCCGCCTGAGCAGAGATTATGGGTATCGAAAACCGAAAGAAATTATGCAATGTGCGAAAGAATAGACCTTTCGGATATTGATGCCGCCTTTGAAAACGGTACGGCTCAGCCCGAAGCGGTTTATTCGATGCCGAATGCGGTTCAGGGTATAGCGTTTGACGGCAAAACCTTTGCGATGACCACATCGTGCACTCCCGTTGTTATGTCGCACCTTATCTGCTATGACCTTGAAAACCGGGAGCCTGACGGAACTTTCAATATGAACGGAAAAGAAGTACCGCTCTACTTTATGAAAAAAGAAATCAGAACATCCGATATTCTGCTTCCGCCCATGGCAGAGGGAATAGACTACCGTAACGGCAGTCTGACTGGGATTTTTGAATCGGGTGCAAAGAAATTTTCATATTCGAGAATCAAAATAAACGATATATGCGTGTTTGGGTGATAAAATGAATATATTTGAAAAATATGCTTCAAATACCCTTGCTTCGAACGGAAATCAGACCTTTATGAAAAGAAACAAAGGGGCAAGGCCGTCAACGGGACTTGTTTTTTTAAAGGTTTTCAAGGGCGGAAAATTCAATTATGTTTTCGGCTTTTCCGATGTTATCGACAGCACCTTTGCAGACGGTTCGGTGAGCAGAAGCAACGATGTCTGCCCGTGGAAAATCGAAGCACTTGAAGCTGCATCTGCCGACGAATGCGAACCGAAATCGGCATTCAAAAACGGCTTTAAGCCCGTAACCTTTTCGGGCAAAGGGTCAGCCGATATAACGGGCGAAAAAATCACCTTTTCAGACCCCGTGAGCCTTGAAGCCGATAAATATATCTGCCTTAAAATTACTTTTTCAGGCAGAAAAGTGCCGTATCATCCCGAAAGTCAGATAAGAATGTTCAGAAAATCGGGTATAGGCTGGAAATATTCTCAGGAGGTACCCGTTCCGATTTTCACGGGCGTTGAAAGAAGCGTCGAAAAAAGAATAGCGTTTATGGGAGATTCCATAACTCAGGGCATAGGTGCAACCTTTAATTCGTATCGCCATTATGCCGCAGTTGTTTCCGAGATTCTCGGCGATAAATATTCATTCTGGGATTTGGGAATAGGCTATGCAAGGGGAGCGGATGCCGCAACCGACGGAGCGTGGCTTGCAAGGGCAAAGGAAAACGATATTGTAACGGTCTGCTACGGCGTTAACGATATGTTTCAGGGCAGAACGGTTGAGCAGATTAAAGCCGACCTTGAAACAATAGTTCTAAAATTAAAGGAGGCGGAAACGAAGGTCATAATTCAGACCGTTCCGCCGTTTGATTACGACGAAGCTCACGCAAAAATGTGGAGAGAAATAAACGCATTCATCAGAACCGTGCTTCAGCCGAAAGCCGACGGCTTTTTCGATACGGTGGATATTCTTTGCACCGACGGCGAAAAAACCGGCAAAGCCATATACGGCGGACACCCGAATGACGAGGGACACCGGCTGTGGGGAGAAGCAATTGCGAAAGTTATAAATTCATAACAACTGAAAATTCGAAAAACCGCTGTATGAGCCGAAAACTCACACGGCGGTTTATTTATTTTGCATATTTGTAAATTATTCGGTAAAAATAGCTGTGAAAAATAATTCGGAGGGTGAGTTTATGCCTGAAAGAATCGGCAGATATACGCTTTCTCTGCCTTCAAAGCCGTCGGTTATCGGATATGCGGCAGTAGTCGGAAAAAAAGAGAGCGAGGGGCCGCTGGGCAGGGAATTTGATTATGCTTATGACGATGCAACGGCAGGTGAAAGCTCGTGGGAAAAGGCGGAAAGCATTATGCACGCCGATGCCGTAACAAGAGCAATTGCAAAGGCCGGAATTTCTCCGTCAAATGCCGATGTTATTTTTGCCGGTGACCTTTTGCCGCAATGTATGGGAACAAGCTTCGGCGTAAGAGAGCTTGATATTCCTCTTTCAGGTATTTACGGTGCTTGCTCAACAATGGCTCTTGCGCTTGCAAACGCAGGATTATGGGTGGATTCCGGAGCGGCAAATATTGCGGTAGCTTCAACATCATCGCATTTTTGCTCCGCCGAAAAACAGTTCAGAATGCCGCTTGAATACGGCGGCCAGAGAGCGCCGACCTGCCAATGGACTGCAACGGCGGCAGGAGCGGCGGTAATAGGCAAAACCGATTCACCCGTATATATTGACAAAATCACCGTCGGAAGAATTCAGGATTTTGGTGTTAAAGACCCTAACAATATGGGCGCCGCCATGGCGCCTGCGGCGGCAAGAACCATAGCCGATTTTCTCAGTGACACGGGAACCTCTCCCGATGATTACGATATGATACTCACCGGAGACCTCGGAGCGATAGGGTCACAGCTTCTCAAAAAGCTTTTAAAAGAGAATGAAAATTACGATATTTCATCCGTGCATAATGATTGCGGAATGATGATATTCGATGCAAAAAAGCAGGCGGATATAAATGCAGGCGGTTCGGGGTGCGGATGCAGTGGTGCGGTTGTCTGCTCACATATTCTCAGAAGAATGGAGCAGGGAGAGCTGGGAAGAGTGCTTTTTGTCGGAACTGGCGCCCTGCTTTCAAGCGTTTCTCCGCTCCAGAATGAAACTGTTCCGTCAATTGCACACGGGGTGCTGTTAAGGAGGTGTGAGAATTGAAAGAATTATCCAAGATGATAAAAACCGTTGATACGGCGGTGTCGGCAATAAAATTTATGAATATTCTCAAAAAGGCGGTTTGCATATCGGCGGTTATGGTATGCGGTCTTTACTGCTTCAAGCTTCGCAAAATCTTATGAAAGGACTGAATTTATGAAACAGAGCGTTGCCGTGAAAATGAAAAAAGCGGCAGTTGTTTTCAAAAATTGCGCCAAAAAGAGCGGTTCATCCGCTTCGGGCTGGCTTACGGATAACTATTATATTCTTGAGGGCTCTGCGGTACGGGCGGCGGCTGAATGTAAAAAGCTTCTTAAAACAAAGAAAGGCTCGGATATTCTTCCGGGTCTTTTTGATACCTGCGCCGAAATATGCGCATCGGGTGTTTTGCCCGATGAAACGGAGCTTGCCGGAAAGCTGAAAGCCGTTTGCAAAAGTGCCGCCGAATGCTCATTTTTGCCGCTTGCACTCACCTGCGCTCTTGTTGAAAAAGGAGCTCAGGGTGCGGCTGAAAAGAATATAAAACTGCTCGCAAACAGCGTTAAATCTCTGAGAAAGCTTGAAGAAACGGATTTTGAACGGATAAGCGAAAGTCTGAACCCTTGCGAAGAAATGCTCAGAGCAGACCCTGCCGGAATATATCCTCTTATGGACAGCAAAACCAAAGCCGCATACAGAAATTCAATTTACCTGCTTGCCGCAAAAAACGGCATATCCGAAACGGAATTTACCGGAAAAGCGCTTGAAAAAGCGAAAAAGAACGGAGAACACATCGGAAAATATGTTTTCGCTTTTCCGAAAAGAAGAAAAAGAGGAACACTTTTTATCATAACCGAAATTCTGTTTCCGGCATTCTGCGCCTTTGCGGCAGGAGTGCTGATGAACAGCGTTTTTGCGGCGTTTGCACTGTATTTTCCGATTTGGGAAATATTCAAGGGTTCTGTTGAAAGAGCATCGCTGAGCGGAGTTGCACCGGGATTTCTGCCTTCGCTCAACCCTTATAACGATGACATAATTCCCGAAACGCTGACCGTTGTTTCAACCATTATGCCCGAACCCGAAAAGGCTCGTAAAACGGGTGAGCATCTTGAAAATGTTTATCTCGGCAACAGGTGCAAAAAGATTAAAATATGCTGTCTTGCCGACCTTAAGGGAGCGGCAAAGCCCGTCGTTGCAGGCGATAAGGCGGCAATAAAGGCAATGGTATCCGTAATTGAGGAGCTTAACAAAAAATACGGCGGTGGCTTTATTCTCGCCGTGAGACAGAGAAGCTATTCCGAAACTCAGGACGAATTTACGGGCAGAGAGCGCAAAAGGGGTGCGATAACCGACCTCGTTAAGGCAATCAAGGGCGACCCGTCCGGCTTTTCCGTGCTCAAAGGCGATATGAGCACCCTGCATTCCGTTAAATATATCGCCGCTCTTGATGCCGATACCTTGCCCGAATTTGACGGCATCCGTGAGCTTGCCGCAATTGCGGTGCATCCGCTCAACAGACCGAAAATAAAAAACGGCAGAGTTGTAAACGGTTACGGCATACTCGTTCCGCATTCGGTTAACAGACTGAGTGGTGAAAAAACTTCATTTTTCGCAAAGGTTATGGCAGGTGAAAGCGGACTTTCGGCTTATGATACGGCTTCCTCGGAGCGGTATAACGATTTATTCGGAGAGGGAATTTTCTGCGGCAAGGGTCTTATTGATATTGAAGCGTTTTATTCGCTTCTGTGCGATAAGCTCCCGAAGGAAAGAATACTGAGCCATGATATAATTGAGGGCGGTATTTTAAGAGTCGGATATGTTCCCAAGGTACAGATGACTGACGGATTTCCGCAAAGCCCGATAGCTTACTTTCTGCGTCTTGACCGTTGGATAAGGGGAGACTGGCAGAATGCGCCGTTCATTTTCGGCAAAAATCCGCTGAACGCTCTTTCAAGATACAAGCTTTTCGATAATCTCAGGCGGAGTGCAACACCTGTTATCTGCACGGTGCTTATAATTGCAAGTGTATTTATGAGGGAACCCGTTTCGACGGTTATCTGTATCGCTTCACTGCTTGCACTTGTTTCATCGGAGCTGTTTTCGGGCCTTAATTCTCTTATTCACAGCGGATTTTCGGCACTGTCCGCTTTGTTTTATTCTCAGATTCTGCCGTCGGCTCTCGGCGCTTTTTCAAGAGCGTTTATTTCACTTGCTTTTTCCGCCCGTGAAGCTTTTATATCGCTCAGAGCAATAATAAAAGCTCTTTGGAGAATCCTTATAAGCAAAAGGAATCTGCTCGAATGGACAACGGCGGCAGGCGGCGAAAAAAAGAATATAGGTAAAAAGAAAATTTTATCCTGCATTCCGGCGGCTGCTGCTTCGGCGTTCCTTATTATTTTCGGTTCGCCGCTTCATAAGCTTATCGGATTTATCATTCTGTTTGATATTCCGCTCGGACTTTTCGGGGATAAGAAAAGCAAAATCGGAAAAACGGAGCTTTCACAGCAGAGCAGAGAACGCCTTGCGGATTATACTGCGGCGGCGTGGGGATATTTTGAAGAGCAGTGCGGAAAAGAAAATAATTTTCTGCCGCCCGATAATATTCAGCTTGCGCCTGCAAGAGCAGTTGCAAAACGGACTTCGCCCACAAATATCGGGCTTATGCTTGTTTCTTTGCTTGCGGCGAGAGATATGGGCTTTATCACAACGGGTGAAATGTGTATGCGGTTGAGGTTGAGCCTTTCAACTGTTGAAAAGCTTGAAAAATATCACGGAAATCTGCTCAATTGGTACAGCACCGAAACGCTTGAGCCGCTTTTGCCGAAATTTGTTTCAACCGTTGACAGCGGTAACTTTCTCTGCTGTCTGACCGCTCTTGCGGAAGGCTTAAAGGAATATGCCGCCGAATACGCCGGAATGGATGAGCTGATTTCGAGAATAAGGAAAATCGCCGATGAAACCGACCTTACTCCGCTTTATAACAGGGAAAGAGAGCTTTTCTATATAGGCATTGATGCCGAAACGGGAAAGCTCAGCGAAAGCTGTTACGACCTTTTTATGAGTGAAGCGAGAATGACCGCATATTATGCCGTTGCAAAGAGAATTATTCCGAAAAAGCATTGGGGAACGATGGGCAGAATAATCGTCAGTAAGGGCAGATACAGCGGACTTGTTTCCTGGACGGGTACGGCATTTGAATATTTTATGCCGGAGCTGTTTATTCCGTCACCCGTCGGAAGCATAACGAACGAATCACTGCATTTCTGCCTTTACTGTCAGAAAAAACGGTGCGGTAAAAAGCCTTTCGGCATATCGGAAAGCGGATTTTATGCTTTTGACAGTGAACTGAATTATCAGTATAAGGCTCACGGTGCACAAAAAATCGGATTAAGGCGTGGCCTCAACGATGATTTGGTTGTTTCACCGTATTCAAGCTTTCTTATGCTTGCCGTTGCTCCCGAAGCTTCGGTCAGAAATCTGCAAAGGCTCGAAAAACACGGCGTGACGGGCAAATACGGCTTCTTTGAAGCGGTGGATTATACAAGATGCTCCGAAAACGGCGGTTTTTCGGTTGTCAGTTCGTATATGGCACATCATATCGGAATGAGCATCATTGCCGCCGATAATGCACTCAACGAAAACCGTATGCAGAAAAGATTTATGGCGGATGTTGATATGCGTGGAGCGGCAAGCCTGCTTGAAGAAAAGATACCCACAGGCACAAAAGCATTCAGAGATATCCGCCAGAGAGAAACTCCGAGAATAAGAGAAAGAACACAGAGCGCCGATATTCAGATAGATACCCCGTCCCTGCATTCTCCGCAGGTGTCCGTTTATTCAAACGGCAGAATGAGCTGTTTTATTTCGGATTGCGGAACGGGTGTCACGGTTTTCGACGGAATGGATATAAATGTGCGTGACCGTGATAATATTGCGAGACCGCAGGGCGTTTTTGCGGTTTTTGCAACCGAAAGTGAAAAAATTCCGTTTGTTAAAGCGATTGACAAAGCTTCAAAGGCGGAATACGGGTGCACCTTTATGCGTGATAAAGCCGAATACAGAGCCGAAAGCGGAAATATAAAGCTCAGAATGACAACGGGAATAACAAAAAACGGTAACTGCGAAATCAGAAGCTTTACCGTTGAAAATACAAGCCACCACGAAGCGTTGAACGGCAGTCTGTTTGTGTATTTTGAACCGTGCCTTGAAAAAAACGATGTGTTTTTACGGCATCCGGCATTTTCACGGCTGTTTATTACCGATGAATATGACGGCGTGCGAAAATGTATGATATTCAGGCGCAGGAACAGTACCGACGGTGCATCGTGTGCGGTTGCCGCCGGATTTGACAGCTCGGATGCGGAATATACGGGCTCACGGGAAACGGCTCTGCAAAGTCCTTACGGGATTTTTTCAGTGGGTGACAAGACCGCATACGGCGGCGAAAAAGGAAACCCCGACTGCTGTTGTGCGTTCAAGGTGAATATCGGTCTTACACCGAGAGAAAAAGCGGAAAAAAGGTTTATAATTTCTGCCGATGAAACCGCAGACGGCGCATTGAGCGCATTTGCGGCTGTCTGTTCTGCTAAACGAAATATAAAATTTGCCCCGAACCCGTTTCACCGTGATGCGGTTACGGCGGCACTTTCCGGAAATCTTTTGCCGGATGTTCTGTTTCCGCACGCTCCTGCGGCTTACGGTGAACCGTGCTTTACGATAAACGATTTATGGTGCCTGGGCATATCGGGTGATATTCCGATTATATCGGTTGAGGTTGATTCTGCCGACGAAGCGGAAAATATTCTGCCGTATATCCGATTCAATAAGCAAATCAGAAACTCGGGAATATCCACCGACCTTGCAATAATTTATTCAAACACAAGCGGCTATCTTGACCCCGTTACGGATAAGGTGAAAAAGCTGATGAATGCCGAAAGCTGTTCACTTATGACGGGCGTAAAGGGCGGTGTTCACCTGATAAATTCGGCGAGATATGAGTATGTAAGTATGCTTGCGCTCAAAACTCTTTCCGCTGTGTATTCCGGTGTTGAAAAAGAGACTTTTACCGCCGTAAAACCTGCCTTAAAACAGATTCCCGTTGCGGATAAAATTACGCACGAAAAAGTTGATGATGTAAAGGCTTTTAACTTTACAGACGGCGAAATAAGCATAAAAAAAAGAGCTTATACCGTTGATATTCCTTGGGTTCACATTATTTCGGGTAAATGTCTCGGAACCATGGCGTCTGACAAGGCTTTGGGCTTTACATGGGCTCTTAATTCCGGCGAAAATAAAATAACGCCGTGGTATAACGATAATATGTCCGATAACAGAGGAGAAACTCTTTTTCTGAAAAAAGACGGCAGAATTTATGACCTTGCGGCGATATCGGATGCGGTTTTCACGCCCCGTAAAGCGGAATGGAAAAATGTAACAGAGGGACTTGAAATTTCGTTTGAGATTACTGTCGGAGAACGGGCGGCGGTGAAGCGATGCAGGGTAAATCTTAAAAATATTTCGGCTTCCGAAACGGATTTTGAACTGCTTTATTTAATCATTCCCGTGCTCGGCGAAAGCAGAGAAAAAGCTTCGGCGTTTTCATATAAGCAAATTGAAAACGGCGGTGTGATTTCAAATGCTCTTTCCCCGGTTAAGGGTGTTGCGGCGCTTCAATGTGTCGGAGCTGATTTTGTGAATTTTTCACGCAGAGAAATTTTTTCGGATGCTGAAAATCCGGATACTTCCGATGATATATGTCTTGCCGTCGGAAGAAAAATTTCTCTTGCCGTGGGCGGAAGTGTTTCGGTAACATTTGCTCTTTCGTGGGGTGCGTGCGAAAGTGCCGCAATTAAAGCGGCTGATATTTTTGATAATCCATTTTCCGATTTTTGCGGCAGAAAAATTGAAAGCGGCAATGAAAAGCTTGATATTTTCTGCAATTCATTCCTTTATCCGCAGATTAAATCCTGCCGTTTTCTTGCGAGAACCGGCTTTTATCAATGCTCCGGTGCTTACGGCTTCCGTGACCAGCTTCAGGATAGCCTTGCTTTTATCGAAACAGAACCGATTCTGACCCGAAATCATCTGCTGAAATGTGCCGCCGTGCAGTTTGAGCAGGGGGATGTGCTGCATTGGTGGCATATTACGGTGAATTCGGTTAAGGAAATTCACGGAATACGCACAAGGTGCAGTGACGATATGCTTTGGCTGCCGTATGTTTTCTGTGAATATATCGGCAAAACGGGCGATGTTGATATATTGAAATTCAAAATCCCATATATAAGGGGCAGAGAACTGCGCCTGAACGAAAAGGAATGCTATATGCAGCCCGAGAGGTCTGAATTTGCCGAAAATATTCTGTATCACTGCATCAGAGCGGTTGACCGCTCTCTTCATTTCGGTGAAAACGGTATGCCGCTTATCGGCTCATGCGATTGGAATGACGGCTTCAGCAATGCAGGCAGTGCCGATAAGGGTGAAAGTGTATGGCTTGCAATGTTTCAGATAATCGTACTCAAAAGAATGAGCTCTCTTTGCCGCAAATTCAATGAGACCGAAAAAGCAGACGAATATGGCAGAATTGCGGCAGAGCTTGTTCACAGAACCGAGAATTTTGCCTGGGACGGCGACAGATATATCAGAGCCGTGCTTAAAAACGGAGTAAGTCTCGGCAGAAACCGTGATTTTATTGATATACTTCCGCAGGCATTTGCGGCTTTTGCAGATGAATTCGACCCGGAAAGGGTAAAAACCGCACTGAATACGGCATACGAAAAGCTGTTTGACGAAGAAAAATCCGTTATAAAACTGCTTTCTCCGGCATTTGATGAATATGAAAAAAATTCGGTTGGTTATATAGCTTCATATCCGGACGGAATTCGTGAAAACGCAGGTCAGTACACTCACGGTGCGGTGTGGCTGGCAATGGCATTTTTCAAAATCGGAGATACCGAAAGGGCGATGAAGCTGGTTGAAGCACTTCTTCCGCCGAACAGATATGCAGATAAAGCTTCGGCAATGCGTTACAGAGCAGAACCATATGTTATGCCGGGTGATGTTTCAAGCTCGGGCAGGGCAGGATGGACTCATTTTACCGGCTCGGCGGCATGGTTTTATCGGTGCATACTCGAAAATCAGACTGAAATCCGAAAATTTTACGAAGAGAATTGTAAAGGTTCATAGCTTTACGAATTGAGAAATCAGCGGATTTATCGGTAAAAAAACAAGAAAATTCAAGCTTCCCGAAATCTTTTTTCATTTGAAAATCGGTTTCGGGAAGTTTGCTTATGCAAGTAAAACACCTTTACACCTGCAAAATTAATTCCGGTTGAGAAAAATAAGACACATTTTCATATACATTTTATATATGGTACCTTGTGAGCAAAGAGAAAATGCAGGAATTTTGGCACTGTTGTAAAGCAAAAAAGCTTTACAGAAATGCCGTTCTCAAGTTCAATGACAAGATTAACAAAAACACGAATATAATATTGTGAGGTTTTAACAAATTATTAAATAAAAGTTTCAAAGCTGTTGACATCGTCGTTTTTTTTAGGTATATTTATTATGACCATATAGTGGTTTATTGGGTGAAGTGCAACCATTTTCAGGAAGCGTTACCTTATGAACCCGATGGATAATATTTGCAGATTGTGACTGCTGCTTTGCGCCGTAATAATCAAGGCGTTGCGGCGCAGGCAAAATCTAAAAGGAGGTCGGTCACGGAGCATATCCGAATATGAAGCTTTTGCGTAAATTACGGGAAAGCCTGAATTTGAGGTATGCAGTCTGAAAAGAATTATCCGTATCCCTATATCAAATGTGTAAATAATTTATGGAGGTGCACAATTTTGAAAAAGTCAACCAGAATCTTTTCGCTCTTTATGGCTTTGATGATGCTCGTCGGAAGCTTTTCCGTAATGGGTAGCGCATACAAAGAATATAAGGGCGATGCGGTCAACTACGATGATATTGATGCTGCAACATTCACAACAGAGCAGTATGCATCAATGGGTCTCGACGAAGTAGACCGTATGCTTGCAGAAGCGAACCTTTATGTTAATATTTATGTAGGTACGCTTGATGTAACCAGTATCGATAACGCTATTGCCAGTGTTGAAGATATTCTCGGCAAAGCTGCAATGCTTATCGGTGCACTCGGCGATGCTGCAAATCTCAGCATTGAGCCTCTCAGAGGTAAGCGCAGAGCATTAGGCACAATAGACGGAGTAGATGCTGACCTTGCAATCGTTTATTCGGTATTTGATTTTCTTTCCGCAAACGCAGGTATATTTGAGAACTATGCAAACGGTTCATTCAGTCTCGGCGCCCTCAATTCTTTTGTTGAGGATTATGTTTTCAATGTAAGAGAACTTCTTATCGGTCTTGTTTACGGTGCAACCAATGCAGGTAAAGCAGAAAACGACGGCAAAGGATACGATTACTTTGACGCAAAGGAAGACGGTATTGCAAATGCAGGTCTCCCGACCAAGTATCTTGATAAAACAAATGGTATGCTTATCCTTCTTCAGGACCTTATTAATGAGCTCGTTCTCGGTAAATGGGAATTGCTCGACCCGTACTTCGATAATAAGTATGACAGCCATGAAGAAGTTATGCCCGGTTTCTATCAGTTCAAAGCAGGCTCCGCAGACGGCGCTGATGTAAGCGACGAAGCAATTGATACCGGAAAATACGATTACTACGGCTGGGTTCATCCCGATAACTGGGTAACCGTAGGTCTCGGCGATGCTATCAGAGTTGCCAACGGAACAAAAACAGCTCCCGCACCGAGCTATAAGCTTATGGACATCACCGGTGATGTTGACGGTTATAATTTCATTGAAGCTCTTCTTCAGAAGGCTTACAACTTCATCCTTGTTCCCGTTCTCAACAGAGATACGGTTCGTTGGCTCAAAGAGCAGTGCGGATATACTTTCTCTGAAGAGTTTGCCAGCAAGCGGATTTACGATGCTGACAAAAAGGAATGGGTAGATAACCCCAATTATGACGAGAATTACGGCGGCGAAGCTCCGGCAAATATCGCTGATAACACTCTTTACAATCTCTTTGTAACCGAAGGCCTTAAGATTAATAAGGTTACTTTCGAGGCGGGAGATGTATTCACCGAGCGCCTTGATGAAATCCTCGGCGATTTTGTTAACACGATTCTTAAGGTTAAGAAAGGCCAGAAATCGGCAAACGGCAATTCATGGACTTGGTCCGGAAATAACGCCACCCTTTTCAATGATGTATGCAGTGTTGCAAAGTTTGTTCTTGCCGAAACCGGCGATGAATTCCTTTCAAGCCATGTAGAAATCATTCCCGCAAATGAAATTATGGATATGAACAACCAGCAGGTTGTTTCCTACATTGCGAGATCTATCATCAACGCTTCCGTTGAAGGTATGTATATTCCTTCCGATTGCGAAACAGTTGCCGATGTTGCATATTCTGCAGTTGAGCAGATTCTCTGGCAGTATCTTCCTCAGCTCAGCTACACAAAGCCCGTTAAAGGCTCAATGACTTCCGAAGCATATAATGCTGCAATCGTTGATAAGATTCTTACCATGCTCATGGATTATGCGGCATTCATCCTTAATCAGGAATTGGATACCAACCTTGAAAACGGTAATGACCCGCTCAACAATGCAGGACTTCTTCCCTACAACGGCGATAACGGCAGCTATGAAACCAGCGCAGTTATCCTCGGCGAATGGGGCGTTAAGACTTACGGTCCTCTTCTTGCTCTTGACTATAAGCTTGATGACGGCAACCCGACTATCGGTGATTTCTGGACCGACCTTGATACAATTATAAATGCAATTCTTCCCATTAAGGATAAAGAAGGTAAGGGCACAATTATTGATGCGAACATAAGCAAAGAGACTTATGTTGTTAAGTCACTTCTGTTAGATCACATCATTGCTCCCATTATGAATCTCAGTGCTTCAAATCTTCTTCAGCTCTTCGAGAAGAACGATGAAGGTCTGTTCGCAAAGAACAACGGCATTAAGATTATAATGACAATCCTTCAGAATGTATTCGATCTTCTCTTCCCCAATGTTTTTGCATGGGGCGTAACAACCATTGATGGACTTCTTGATAATACAAAACTCGGCGCTATGGTTCATGACCTCATGATTACACTCGGCACAGAGGGCGGACCCTCCGAGGCAAATGAAGGTGTTATGCTTGTCGGCAGAGCAAAGGATATCGTTGCTGTTGCACTTCCGATAGTATGTCTTGTTCTCGGACTTTCCGATGACCAGGAATTCGGCGAACTCGAAAACTATATGCCTGACATTCTCCCGATGGTTAGGAATGAGAAGGGCGAGCTTCAGCCGGTTAAATTTGCTATTTACAACGGCACAAGCGGTATCAATACCGGCTATACCGATATATATGGAAAAGAACACAAAGACGCAACATATACCTATAAAATTGACACGGTTTATGCAAACGGCATTAAGAACGGAAATAAAGTAGGTATTACCGCAACCGCCGGCAAGAACATACTCAAAGCCGGTGAAAGCACAGATATTACAGTCAGTGGCTTTGAAGAGGGAATGGTTGTTGTTCTTAACATTGAATACACCGTTTACGATGAAACCGGTGCAAAGATGGCTTCTCTTGTTAACACCAACTATGCTTATGCTTCATCAGTAGAAGTAGACGATGATTCGATTGAAGATGTTATTTCTGTCGGCAATCGCAAAATTAAATATGAACCGGTAATTTATATTTCAACGAACGAAAGCCTTTCGAAATTAGCTAAACACGAGCTTCGTATTGAAGACTCCAACGAAAACAAGGATGTTGATAATCCTTCGACAACCGGCAGCGTTACCGTTTCCAATGTAACGGTTAACAACGGCTCATTTGTTCAGAAGAATGCAGATGCAAGCATTGCATTCAACGGTAAGGGTGCAACTTATCGTATCACTCCCGTCCAGATAGTATCCGGTATGGAGAGATTCAGAAAGAATGCAGACGGCAGTGACAACGGCGGTATCCCCGCAGGTAAATATGATGTTACCGTAACTCTCAATGTTGCCGGCGCATCTGTCAATGTTCCCATTTGTGTTCATATTTATGATGACTACGGCCTTGATTCCATCTTCTCAAGAGCAGTTGAGGCAAACCGTCAGTCAACAGATTATTGGGATAAAGATGAAGATGGCCAAAACGATGTTCTTTGGACTGCTTATACAACCGCTCTTAACAATGCGGCAACAATTGCTCTTAAGCCGAAGAACAGTTCAACCTTCGAGGACGATATTTATTATGGCGGCGCAGATGCCGATAATAAATATGAGCTCCATGCAAACACTATCAACGATGCTATTGAAGCTCTTTCCGATTATGAATTACCGTCTGCAGGTACAGCAAATATTGAAGCTGCTCTTGATACTTACAGCGGAATAAACTATACGGTTAAGAACTTCAAGTATGAAGGCAAGACCTACTATTATAAAGAGTTTGTTGAATATACCGATATTGATAATTATAAGTATTTCAGCTACAAGGATTATGTTCCTCACACCTATAAGAGATACAGAGATGCAAAGAACAATGCAGAAGACCTTATAAATTCACAGGTTTACTATGTATCCGGTCCTCTTCCCGCAGAAGCAACAAGCGCACAGCGTGCTCAGTTCGATGAAGAAATCGCTAAGGCAAATGCATATGAAGCACCCGTAATCAGTGCTCTCGAATCCAAGTATGCACAGCACATGGTTGAACTTATGGGCGAGCGTCTTATCCCGCTTCCCGGCTGTGTTGATAAGCTTGACTATGTTCAGAAGAATCTTGTTCCCATTGACAGCAAGGTTTCCTACACAGCAAGCTCAAAGAAGGCATTTGATGATGCTTATGCATTCGCAAGCAAGGTTATTGCCAAGGGCGAGGATGCCAAGCCGTCAGTTATAAGCGATGCTCTTGTTGACCTCGTTGAAACCTGGAAGATGCTTGAGGTTGGCGCAGATTACTTCAAGCTTAATACTGCAATTGAAAATGCGTCTGAGTTCTACTACGGCACACCCGATCAGCAGAGCATTTACACCGCAGATTCCTACCTTGCATTCTATAATGCATATGTAAATGCAACTGACCTTGTTGCAGCTGCTCTCGGTACAGGCGACCAGGAGAAGATTGATAAGGCTGCCGATAATCTTGATGCTGCAAGAACAAACCTTGTAGTTGATACGGGCGAAACAACTTCGTATGATATTAACATTGAAGCTACCTTCGAATCAGAAAGAGGAGCGGAAATCCATCCGACAATAAACAACGATATGTACGAAGAGTGGGGCGTAATGCCTTATGATGCGGACGATCTTCTTTACGGTCTGCCGCCTTATCTCGATGAAGATACTCTTCTTGAGGCATTCAATGTTGAGGGATGCGAAATCGAAATAGAACCCAATGAGGATACAGGCGAATATTCAACCGGTACGGTTGTTTATATCAAGGATGGCGATACTGTTCTTCATACCTATGTATGTATTGTTCGTGGCGATGTAAACGGTGATACTTGTATCGACCTTTCCGACTACACCGATATGAGCTACCAGCTGAATCGTCTCTATCGTTGGGATTTGGAACAGAATGGTCAGATGCATTATTACTACGCTATGGATACAGACGGAGACTATTGCTCAGACCTTTCCGACTACACCAATATGTCTTACTATATGAACAGACTGATGGATTTCGAGCAGGATATTGCTCCTGAATATTAATAAAGCACAAACACAAAAATGCTCCGGCTTGCAGATGTTCTGCAAGCCGGGAAAAAAAGACTAATTCTTTAATTTTAAATCCGGTAAATTATCGGATTTATAATCCTCATAAAAGGAGGTAAACAGACTGATGTCAAAATTTAAGCGTTCATTAAGCGCTTTGCTTGCCGTCATTATGGTGCTCAGCAGCATGAGCTGTTTAGGCAGCGTTGTTTCCTTCGGCGCATCTTCATATGTTGAAGGCAAATCAGTAGTTAAGTCTTATTCCGATTTAGCAGCGGCACACGGCACAAGCTCGTTTGCATATATAGGAATAGACTACTATGAGCAGTCAAACGGCAAGCTTACGGACTATTATGTTGACGAAGGCGAAATACTCAACGGATTTGTATATATCAAGAGTAATCTTTTCTTCAACAACATAACATTCGCATATATATTTGATAACACCGTATTCGACCATATTTATGCGCCGGGTACAACGAATTATGCAACCGGAGCAACCGTAGCGGCAACAGACTTTGATATAGCTGCGGCTCAGAAGGATGCAAAGAGCCCCGATAAGGTATTCGAGGCCTTTGTACCGTTTGCATACAATGCAAATCACGCTTATAAGGACTATGCTCCTCTGTCCGGCGGTTATACCGATTATTCGGTTGGACAGACAACCGCAGATTTGGATGATTTCAAAACAAGATATCCCGAA
>JAZQON010000003.1:0-77503 GCA_045627825.1 Acutalibacteraceae bacterium | reverse complement strand
GTTACGCAACAGGCGCAACAGAGGGTTACATCTACGTTCGTGCTGAGTACCCCATCGCTGTTCACAGACTTGAAATCGCTATCAAGCAGGCTAAGGAATACGGCCTTCTCGGCAAAGACATCTTCGGCTCAGGCTTCGACTTTGACCTTCATATCAGACTCGGCGCAGGCGCATTCGTATGCGGCGAAGAAACAGCTCTTATGACCTCAATCGAAGGCAACCGCGGCGAACCCAGACCGAGACCTCCCTATCCCGCAGTTAAAGGTCTTTTCGCCAAGCCCACAACAGAAAACAATGTTGAAACCTTCGCTAACATTCCTCAGATTATCCTCAAGGGTGCGGAATGGTTTGCTTCAATGGGTACCGAGCGTTCAAAGGGCACAAAGGTATTCGCTCTCGGCGGAAAAATCCGCAACACGGGTCTTGTTGAAATTCCCATGGGCACAACTCTGCGTGAGATTATCGAAGATATCGGCGGCGGCGTTCCCAACGGCAAGAAATTCAAAGCGGCTCAGACGGGCGGTCCCTCCGGCGGATGTATTCCCGCAAGCCTTATTGATACCGAAATCGACTATGATAACCTCACCTCCATCGGCTGTATGATGGGCTCCGGCGGACTTATCGTTATGGACGAAGACAACTGCATGGTTGATATCGCAAAATTCTTCCTCAACTTCACCGTTGACGAATCCTGCGGAAAGTGCGCTCCCTGCCGTATCGGCACAAAGCGTATGATGGAAATTCTTGAAAAAATCACCTCCGGCAACGGAACTCTTGAAGATATTGATAAACTCGAAGAGCTTGCATATTATATCAAAGAGAATTCTCTTTGCGGACTCGGTCAGACTGCTCCGAATCCTGTTCTCGCAACTCTTAAATTCTTCCGTGACGAATATATTGCTCATGTTGTTGATAAGAAGTGCCCGGCAGGCGTATGCAAGGGACTGCTTCAGTACAGCATCGACCCCGAAAAGTGCAAGGGCTGCACAATGTGCGCAAGAAAGTGCCCGGCAGGTGCTATCAGCGGCACGGTTAAGAATCCTCATGTTATCGACACGGCAAAATGCGTTAAGTGCGGCGCTTGCATGGAAACCTGCAAGTTCGGCGCTATCAGCAAGGGCTAATATAGGAGGCATAATATAATGGAAATGGTTAACATTAAAATAAATGATATGCCCCTGAGCGTTCCCAAGGGCATCTCCATTCTCGAAGCGGCAAGATATGCAGGCATTGATATTCCCACTCTCTGCTATCTTAAGGAAATAAACGAAATCGGCGCTTGCCGTATCTGCATGGTTGAGGTTAAGGGCGCACGCTCTCTCGTTTCGGCCTGCGTTTTCCCCGTAAACGAGGGTATGGAGGTTTATACAAACACCGAAAAAGTCAGAAAGAGCCGTAAGCATAATCTTGAGCTTGTTCTTTCAACCCACAGAAAAGAATGCCTTTCCTGCATAAGAAGCGGAAACTGCGAGCTTCAGAAGCTCTGCAAGGAATACGGCATTGAAGATGAAAATGTATATGAGGGCGAATATCCCGCTTTCCAGTATGATGATTCCGCACCTCACATGATAAGAGATAACAGCAAATGTATTCTCTGCCGCCGCTGTGTTGCCGCCTGCGACAATCAGGCTATCAGCGTTATCGGCGCAAACGCAAGAGGTTTTGATACTCACATCGGTTCTCCGTTTGAGAATCCTCTTTATGATTATTCCTGCGTTTCCTGCGGTCAGTGCATAGTTAACTGCCCCACGGGCGCACTTTACGAGAAAGATGATACCGCCAAGGTATTCGCCGCCATCCACGACCCCGAAAAGTTTGTTGTTGTTAATACCGCTCCGTCAATCAGAGTTACTCTCGGTGAAGCCTTCGGCAACCCCGTAGGAACAAATGTTACCGGCAAGATGGTTGCGGCTCTTCGCAGACTCGGCTTCAACAAGGTATTTGATACCGATTTCACCGCCGACCTCACCATTATGGAAGAGTCAAACGAGCTTCTTGAAAGAATCAACAACGGCGGCGTTCTGCCGATGATTACTTCATGCTCACCCGGATGGGTTAAATACTGCGAGCATTATTTCCCCGACCAGCTTGACCATCTTTCAACCTGCAAATCTCCTCAGCAGATGTTCGGCGCAGTTATCAAGACATGGTACGCCAAGAAGATGAATCTTGACCCCAAGGATATAGTTGTTGTAAGCATCATGCCCTGCACGGCGAAGAAATTCGAGTGCGGCAGAGATGATGAAGCCGCAAGCGGCTATGCCGATGTTGACTACGCTCTTACCACAAGAGAGCTTGCAAGAATGATAAACACCGCAGGCATCAGCTTCAATCTTCTTCCCGATGAAGCCTTTGATAATCCTCTCACAGAGGGCACCGGCGCAGGCGTTATCTTTGGCGCAACGGGCGGTGTTATGGAAGCCGCTCTCAGAACAGCCGTTGAAGTTCTCACCGGCGAAGAGCTCAAGAGTCTTGACTTCACAGAGGTCAGAGGAACAGAGGGCATTAAGGAAGCAACCTACACCGTTAACGGTATGGAAATTAAGGTTTGCGCCGCAAGCGGACTTAAGAACGCTAAGAAGATTATGGAAGATATCAGAGACGGCAAGAGCGAATATCACTTCATTGAGATTATGGCTTGCCCGGGCGGCTGTGTAAACGGCGGCGGTCAGCCCATTCAGCCTGCAAAGGTTCGCAACTTTGTTGACCTTAAGGGCATCAGAGGTAAAGCTCTTTACGAAGCAGATAAGAACCTGCCTTTGAGAAAATCCCACGACAGTGAAGCTGTTAAGACTGTTTACAATGAGTATTTCGAGAAACCCGGCAGTCACATTGCCCATGAGGTTCTCCATACAAAATATGTAGCCAGAGGAAAATACAGCAAGTAAAGCAACTCACGGGAGCAAGTTTTGTTCTTGCTCCCGTTGTATTTGCGTTTTGAAACAGCGGAGGAATATATGACGGGTACCCTGATAAACTGTGCCGCAGTTGCGGCAGGCGGCGCAATAGGTCTGCTGTTCAGAAAAGGAATAAAGGAAAGCTATACCGACAGCATTTATAAATCTCTCGGCATAGCCGTGCTTGTTGTCGGTCTGAACGGCGTTATTTCCAATATGATAAAAAGCGAAAACGGTGTTCTTTCAAGCAGTGGTGAGCTTCTGCTTGTTGTGTTCATCGTTATCGGAACATTTATCGGAGAGCTTCTGCGGCTTGACGCACGCTTTTCAAGCTTCTGCAACAAGGTTGAAAGGAAGCTCAAAAAAGGCGGATTTGCTTCGGGCTTCATAAACGGAACTCTGCTTTTCTGTGTCGGTGCAATGGCGATAGTCGGTTCCATTCAGGACGGCCTGACGGGTGACAGCTCCATTCTCGTTGTCAAAAGTGCGCTTGACTTTACCGCCGCAATAATTTTCGGCGCAACGCTCGGGTTCGGCGTTATTTTCAGCTTCATTCCTCTTTTTCTCTATCAGGGCGGAATAACTCTGCTTGCAGGTCAGCTTGACAGCATTCTTCAGGGTGAGGTTATGAACCAGGTCTGCTATGTCGGTTATGCGATAATTATGGCTATCGGTTTTAATTTCCTGCTTGAAAAGAAATTCAAAACGCTCAATATGCTCCCCGCAATCGTTCTTCCGGTTGTATATCATTATATATTGGTATTGATAGAGCTCTTAAAGAAATAAACTTCTTCAGCGTGAAGAGCCGGGCTTCGCCCGTACCCGTTTTATAACTGCTTACATATTACTTTTACTTCTGAATTAATATTTGTTGTTTATTCAGAAACGAAGAGAAAAAGTAAATTCTATGAAATCGGCGCTTGCGCCCCTTAACTCCTCTCTCCACTCTGTAAAAGCTTTTCATTGGTCAAAATAAACATAATATTTTTTATGATAAATCAAAATTTTTGCATTTCTACCGCAATTTTTATTATAAAATCTGTTGACAAATAATATTATATATGATAAACTTAATTAACAATTGTTGCTCTTGCAATAAAATTTGAAAGGAATGGTTCACAATGAAAAAAGTAATCGCACTTGTACTTGCAGTTGCTATGGTTCTCTCCTGCGGCATTATGGCTTTCGCTGAAGGAACCACCGCTGCTCCCACTACTGCCGCTCCCACCACTGCTGCTCCTGCTGAGCGTTTCATCTGCTCCGCTTGCGGTAAGGTTTATGACAACATGGCTGAGTACAATGACCACATTGACAGTCACTGGGCAGAGTCCGAGTATCACTGGGACAAGTACATTGGCACTGATGTTGTAACTCTCATCAGCAACCTCGTTGACATCTTCCAGAACACCGGTATCCTTGATATGGTTAAGGAACTCATCAACAAGATCTGGTCTCTCATCGAGAACGCTGCTTCTCAGGCTTCCGTTGCCGGCGCTGTTGCCGATCTCGAAGCTAAGGTTGGTTCTCTTGGTTTTGGCGACAACGCTACCATCAAAGAGCTCATCAACAACCTTAAGCAGAAGATTAAGGCTCTCTATGGCATGAACGAGAAGGCTACCACCGTTGAGGCTACCGAGGCTGAAGCTCCTGCTGAAACCGGTTCCGCTTCCGTTGGTATCGCTGCTTTCGCAGCTATCTCTGTTGCCGCTGCTGCTGCATATGTTTGCACAAAGAAGAAGGCATAATCAGAGTTTTACTTAAGCTAAAAGAATTAAATTAGCGCAAGAATTTAATTTATAAGCTTGGCGGTGTATCCGAAAGGATGCACCGCTTTTTTTGTTAAGTGAGGAGTCAGGACGGGCTTCTCCCGTACCCATTTTATAACTGCTTATTACAGCTTTATACTTCTGAATTGATATTTGTTGTTTATTCAGCAACGGAGAGAAAAAGTTAACAATATAAGCCCGGCGCTTTGCACCACTTAACTCCTTTCTTCACTCTCCAAACTGACTGACAGACCTTGCCTGCCAGTCACACTCTCTCCCATCGGGAATATATTGTAAATGACAGATATTCAGGGGTGAGGGTATGAAGCACGGCAATTTGAATGATATAAAAATCGGTGAAAGCACAAGAGTGAAAGCAATCAAGGCGCCGGACGGTGTGCGCCGCAGACTGCTTGACCTCGGCTTAACCGAGGGTACAACGGTAAAATGTGTGGGACAAAGTCCTCCGGGTGACCCGAGAGCATTCCTTATAAGAGGAGCCGTATTCGCTCTGCGAAGAGAAGAATGCTCTCTTATCGAAACGGAGGCGCTGTGCGATGGCGAATGAACCCGTAATTGTTCTTGCAGGCAATCCGAATGTAGGCAAAAGCACGGTTTTCAACGGCCTGACGGGGCTCAGACAGCATACGGGGAATTGGTCGGGAAAAACGGTTGAGACCGCTGAGGGTCGGTTTAACGGCAAAAACGGGCAAATTAAAATCATTGATATTCCCGGCACCTATTCTCTCATGGCACGCTCCGCCGATGAAGCCGCCGCAAGAAACGCCGTGTGCTTCGGCAGGCATGATGCGGTTGCCGTGGTGTGCGATGCAACCTGCCTTGAAAGAAATATGGTGCTTGCCCTCGGAATAGCCGAAACGGGCGGAAAGGTTATTGTCTGCGTTAATCTGATGGATGAAGCAAAACGCAAAAATATTTCGCTTGACCTTAAAAAGCTTTCAGAGCGAACCGGAATACCGTTTATCGGCACATCCGCACGAAGGAAAAAAGGACTTTGCGAATTCAAAAACGCCATAGACGAATTTGAAAGCATTCCCGATGTAACCTTTAAAATCCGTTATCCCGACTGCGTTGAAAAAGCTGTCGGTATTATTGAACCCGTCATAAAAGATAAATGCAAAAGTCTAAACAGCCGATGGCTTGCTTTGCGTATGCTTGACAGCGATGAAATGATGAAAAAAGATATTCGCTCGGCACTCGGCAAAAACTTTTTCTCGGATACGGAAATCACTCTTGCTCTGGCAAAAGCTAAAAAGCTTCTTGCCGAAAACGGCGTTGAGTCCGAAAAGGCAGGAGACATAATCTCCCGTTCCATTGTTGAAACGGCTCACAGTCTTTGCGACGGCTGTATATCCTGCGATGAAAAAGCGACACAGAGAGACAGAAAAATCGACCGCATTTTAACAGGCAAATATGCCGCTTATCCCGTTATGCTTTTGCTCTTAACTCTGATTTTCTGGCTCACGGTTAAGGGTGCAAACTATCCCTCCGACCTGCTTGTGCGGCTGTTTTCCGCCGTTCAAATGAAGCTCTCAGCTCTGCTCAACGCTTCTCCCCTGCCCGATTGGCTCTGTGACTGCATTATCAACGGAGTTTACGGCGTGCCTGCAAAGGTAATATCCGTTATGCTTCCGCCGATGGCGATATTCTTTCCGCTTTTCACGGTGCTCGAAGACCTCGGCTACCTGCCGAGAGTTGCATATAATCTCGATAAGCCCTTTAAATCCTGCAACGCCTGCGGCAAGCAGGCATTGACGATGTGCATGGGCTTCGGCTGTAACGCAGTCGGCGTTTCGGGCGCAAAAATCATAAATTCCCCGAGAGAAAAACTGCTTGCGATAATCACAAACAGTTTTGTTCCCTGCAACGGAAAATTCCCTGCAATAGTTTCGGTTATAACATTATTTTTCATCGGCTCGGCAGGCGGAACGCTCCGTTATGCTCTGCTTCTTACCGCCGCCGTTTCAATCGGAATATTTCTCACCTTTGTCGCAACAAAGCTTCTTTCAGTTACGGTTCTCAAAGGCGCCGTGTCATCATATTCGCTTGAACTGCCGCCCTACCGTGTTCCACAGGTCGGTAAAATAATAATCCGTTCCGTGCTTGACAGAACGGTGTTCGTTCTCGGCAGAGCGGTTGCGGTTGCCGTTCCGGCAGGAATATTTATATGGTGCATGGCAAATGTAACGGTTGACGGCGCTTCGCTTCTCAAAATCTGCGCCGGATTTGTTGACCCGTTTGCACGACTTTTCGGAATTGACGGCATAATCCTGCTCGCATTTATACTCGGTATGCCGGCAAACGAAATAATAATTCCGATAATTATTATGTCGTATTCCGCCGTCGGAGCGCCTGCCGATGCACTGAGCATTGCCGGAATGAAAGAGCTGTTTCTCGCAAACAGCTGGACACCCGTCACGGCAATCTGCGTTATGCTTCTGTTCATTGCTCATTCACCCTGCACAACAACACTGATAACAATCAGAAAAGAAACGGGCAGTACAAAATGGACCTTGCTTTCCGCCGCACTTCCGACGGTTACAGGTCTGCTGTTATGCTTCATTGTTTCGGCGGTGTTCGGATAATTTCGAATTTAAAAAGGGGCTTGCGAAACCGCAAGCCCTGATTTTTATTCTGTTCTGAGTGCAACAACCGGGTCTTTGCGTGAAGCTATTCCCGAGGGGATAAGACCTGCCACAAGAGTTAAGAACATACTGATGCAAACAAGTATTATCGCACCGTTTACGGGAAGCTGTGAAACATCGGGGATGTTTGTCAGATGTTTGATAACCATATTTATCGGGATATTGAGCAATATGGTTATCAGAATTCCAAGTGTTCCCGAAACAAAGCCCACAATGAGCGTTTCGGCATTGAATACTCTCGAAATATCCCTCTTTGAAGCGCCAATCGCTCTTAAAATACCTATTTCCTTGGTTCTTTCAAGCACGGAAATATAGGTTATAATTCCTATCATTATTGAAGAAACAATAAGCGAAATGGCAACAAACGAAATCAGAACATAGGAAATAACATTGACTATCTTCGTAACCGACGAAAGCAGAAGTCCGATATAATCGGTATATTTTATTGCCTGCTTCTCGTTTCCGCTTGCTTCTGCATCTGCGTTATATTTCTTGATTATCTCCGCTATTGCATCCTTTGATTCAAAGTCAATCGGATAAATGTTAATGCTAAGCGGAGTTTTAATATCGCCCACTCCGAGCATCTGGAGCGCTTCATCATAGCTCTTTGCAAGCGGCTCCGGCTCGGGCTCGGGTTCCGGCTCAGGCTCAACGGGAGTATCCGCAGGCTGTTCGCCCGGATTTTCTCCTGCATTTGCGCCGCCCTCTCCGGTCATCATAGAAGCCAGCATTTTAAGCTTATTTTCTCTGTTCATCTTGGAAAGATAGAGGTTATAAGCCTGCTTACCGCTTACATTGATACCCTGAATCGGGTTAGCCTTAAGCATTTGGTCGATATAATCAATCAGCTCTTCTTTTTCGTCTTTTGTAAGGCTGTCTTTGAGCATAAGCTCAACGGTGCGCTTCATCGCCTTGGCTTCTTCGCCGCTGTAATTAGCATCAATATTCGCATAAACTTCCTCTTCGGAAACGGCTTCAACCTTGCTGAAATCATACATATTCGCCGTTGCCTTTATCTCGGGAGCTTCAGCTTTTTTATCAAGGAACTGCGCTTCGGGTTTTTCGATTTCGCAGTCAAGTCCCACTCCTGCTGTTTTCGGCTCTTCCTTCTTATCGGCTTCGGCTTTCTTATCCTCTGCCTTTTCAAACGGAAGTCCTGTGAAAACATCGGTCTTGGGGTCTGACTTCTGAGCCTTAACAAGCTCACATTCGTTGGTCTTATTTACAACATATTCGGTCAGCGCAGAGGTATAACCGATAGCGCCCGTTGTGGCAACCATAAGCGAGCCCTCTTTGGGTCTGATGATACCGACTATCTTTATTTCCTCGCCGTTTTCAACGAGCATTTTTGCATAGTCATCATCCTCGCTCATATCCTCCCATGCTTTTTCTTCATCGTTATAAGCGAAGAAATCAGGCTCTAATACAAGCTTAAAGGTTTTGCCGATTATATCGTCATATTCGATTTCATACTGCTTCGGCTCATAATCCTCACCGTTCTGCATCGCCATAAATGCATCCATCATGGAACCCGAATCGGCAATGCCCAAGCCCTGAATTGCAAGGTCGCTGATTTCGTTATTCTTGTCAACGATAAGCACAACCTCGTTATAATTCTTCGGCCATGCGCCCTTAAGAACATCATACTGCGAATCAAGCAACTTGCTGTTATTTATAAGCTCCTGCCATGAGTTATAATATTTTTCATAGCTCGCAAGGCTTGAAGTGTCAAGACCGCCCAGATTTATATTGCTCATCATGGACTGACCCATATCAATAATCGGACTGGGATAAACCTGATTCAAGCCGTTTTCGGTATCCGCCGAATAAATATTCATCTTGCCGCCGTAGGTATATTGAATACTGCTTACATAAGGTTCAATGCCGCTCTTGCCGCTTTCAAGGAATTCCTTAAAGGTTGAAAGGTCGTTTGCCCATATATCGGAGGTAAAGCTCTCCATCATGCTCGCCGCCATGGTGTTGGAATAAACCTTATCCTTGCCGTGAGTGATTTCTCCGGGAGCATTGCCGCTGTTATTGCTCATCATACTGCTGAAATCCATCGTTGCGCTCTCAACCGTAACGGGATAAGATGTGAGAGTTTCACGCTGAATTGAATCAATATATGCCTGAAATCCGCTTGAAAGAGAAAGAATAAGCGCAATTCCGATAATGCCTATACTGCCTGCAAACGAGGTTAAAAAGGTTCTCATTTTCTTTGTGAGCAGGTTATTGAGCGAAAGAGAAAGCGCCGTAAAGAATGACATTGACGGTTTCTTTGCCTTTTTTGTTTCCCGCTTCTTTTCGGCAGGCTCTTCCTCGGCATAAGGGTCTGAATCTGCGGTTATCTTACCGTCAACAAGGCGGATTATTCTTGTTGAATACTGCTCGGCAAGCTCGGGATTATGGGTAACCATAATGATAAGCTTTTCCTTGGAGATTTCCTTAAGAATCTCCATTATCTGAACGCTTGTTTCGGAATCGAGCGCACCCGTAGGTTCATCGGCAAGAAGAATCTCGGGATTGTTAACCAACGCTCTCGCAATGGCAACTCTCTGCATCTGACCGCCCGACATCTGATTCGGCTTTTTATTGAGCTGGTCGCCCAAACCGACTTTTTCAAGCGCTTCCTTTGCTCTCTCCCGTCTTTCCGATTTGGAAACACCCGAAAGGGTCAGCGCAAGCTCAACATTGGCAAGCACGGTCTGATGAGGAATAAGGTTATAGTTCTGGAAAACGAAGCCTACCGAATGATTGCGGTAGCCGTCCCAATCGCTGTCTTTAAAATCCTTGGTGGACTTGCCCTCGATTATGAGGTCACCCGTTGTGTATTGGTCAAGTCCGCCGATAATATTAAGCAAAGTCGTTTTTCCGCAACCCGAATGGCCGAGAATGGACACGAATTCGCTTTTGCGGAATTCAACATCCACGCCCTTAAGCGCAACAACCTTGGTATCACCGGTCGGATATTCCTTTACAATATTTTTGAGTTTAAGCATTTTTATACCTCGTTGTTCCGTGAAAACGGTTACTTGACAAATTTATTTAAAAATGTTACACTTGTAACTGTTACGAGTGTAACAAATCTTTATGAACAAATCAATAACATTTATTCTTGTGTTACAAAAGGGAAGAAATTGTAATGTCAAAACAGAATGAAGTTAATATTCTGACAAAGGAATGTATTCTTACGGCTCTGCTCCGTCTTATGCAGGAAAAGCCCTATGACAGCATTTCGATAACCGATATAACCGCTCTTGCCGGCGTTTCACGCATGGCGTATTACAGAAATTACAAAAGCAAGGATGAAATTCTGATAAATCACCTTGAAGAAGAGGAAAAAAAGCTCGTTGAAAGTCTGAGCGGCGAAAAAGCGGAAAATATAAAAATCATAATAACCTATGTTTCCATGTTCTTTCAGGAAAATGCGCCCGTTATAAAAGCAGTTTATGATGCAGGCCTTGCCCATATGCTTTCCGATATGCTCGGTGACAGAATTTACGATTATTTCCCCGTGGCAAGCGAAACAAAAGGGGGAAAATACGCCGTTCACTACTATGTGGGAGCAATTTTCTCGGTTTTCCGTTTCTGGTTTGACGACGGAATGAAAGAATCGGTTGACGAAATATCCGATATGATTTATAAGCTCATCAACAAGGATTCCGCAATAGATTATCTTGTTTTGCCGAACAAAAATTAAATACAGCCCAAAGGGACCGCCGACGGCAGTCCCTTTTTCTTATTTATTGGTGATTATAAATGTGTATCTTTCCTGCATGGTCGGGCCGCCGTGCCATGTGTTATAGCCACCGTGGTCGGAGGTTATGATAATGAGCCAATCCTCATTTTCATAGTTACTGCGTGCTTCAATTGCACCGATAATATCTGCGGCAACCTTTTCAACATCGGCAAACGCCTTAACCTGCTCGGAATTATTCTTGCAGAAGCCCGTATCATGTCCGATATGGTCGCAGTATTCAAAAATCGAGAAGATGAAATCGGAGCAGTTATCCTTTGCGATATCAGCCATAACATTGGCGTAAGTGCCGTCATCTCCGCCTGCGCATACGAAATTCGCATTAAGCGCTTTCTGAGCAATATACTGCTTCTCGGGATAATATGTGCTGTCTTCATCATTGAAATGGCCGCCCCATGAAACATAGAATGCAGATGAATCAATGGTTTTATTCTCAACAAGAGTTGTAAGCAGGGTGAGATGCTCATTTGATTTCGGAATACTGTTATCCGTTACGCCGTGAACATCAGCCCATACACCCGTAAGCATTGAGCACCAGCCCGGAGCGGTTGAGGTTGCCTGAGTGTTTATACGGGGATAATTTTTGCCGCCGCAATAGGAAAGCACTGCATGACCACCCTTGCCGAGAAGAGTGAGAATACCGCTGTTTTCGGGCTTATCGCACATCGTAAGATTATCCGCACGGCATCCGTCATAGCCGATAACGATAACCTTATTTTCCTTTT
Organism: Acutalibacteraceae bacterium; assembly: GCA_045627825.1. Classification (GTDB taxonomy): domain Bacteria; phylum Bacillota; class Clostridia; order Oscillospirales; family Acutalibacteraceae; genus CAG-177. The sequence continues at coordinate 65,692 of JAZQON010000003.1, read as the reverse complement.
CTCCGCCTTTTTCAAGGTGATTTTTAATCATGGAATATATATCGGTCTGAGGAACTGCCGAATCAAAATCGTTCTCATAAAAGCTTACCGATTTAACATCATTTTTGTAATTGAATGTGAAATCTGAATTATTCGTGCCGGTGAATACACCTGCAACAAACACGCCGAAGGTTGCTATCCATGAAATTATTTTCCAGAATATCATAACGGTTTCTCCTTAGAATTCAAGCTCTGCGGTTATCGGAAGATGGTCCGAAAGTACCTTTTCGGGCACCTCAACGCTGAGCGTTTTTATATCCTTGGTCGTAAAAATATAGTCTATTTTTCTGTTCGGCTTATCCGACGGGAATGAAAACAGTTTTTCACAGCTTACCGATGCAGTATCGTTCATTGCGTTTCTTATCGGGTCAAGCACCGGGTTATCGGGTTTTACATTAAGGTCACCCATAAGAACACATCTGCTCTCGGGCAAATTATCAAGAACGGTTTTAACCGCATTCTGCTGTTCGTCAATATTTAAGCCGAAATGAGTTATCATAAATGTGATATCCGGCTCCGCAAGCTTCATTTTGAGCACACAGCGTGTTTCATAATACTCGTTACCCGTTTTCGGGTCGGGGTCGGGAATCGGAATAACCTCAACGCTTTTTATCGGACAGCGTGTAAGCACCGCATTGCCGAATGGGTTGGCGCCGTCTATCTCGGTCGCCTTGGCAAAAAAGCCGTTATATCCGAGCTTTGAACCGAGAATTTCAGCCTGCGAATCATAATTTTCACATTCACCTTTGCCGTGAACCTCGTTAAGACCAATAACATCGGCGTCAAGCGATTTGATAAGCTCTGCGAAATTATCGTATTCGATTTTCTCTTTCAGAAAATTTTCGCAATGGAGAATATTGAATGATGCAACCTTTATTTTCATATTTTACCTCGTTATATATATGATTTTTTAATTCCGCATTGAAAAAGGGCTTGTCACAAAACAAGCCCTTTTACTGCTTACGGGTTTTTCTTAAAGAAATCAAGGAAGCCCTTTGCGCCGAAGATGCTGTAAACAACATCGTTTGCGGTTTTAAGTCCGTTGTTGAGAGCGGTATTAAATGCACTCGGCTCCTCGGGAGCGCTGTAAACACCGAGAGTTATGAGCATATTGTAATATGCTTCGATAACCTTATCGTCCTCTTCTCTGTTATTGATGGTTCTTGCCATCATTTCATTAACAGCCTTGGTGTTATCTTCAATGAGCTTCTGCTGGTCGGCAGTGGGTGTATTGGTTTCAAGCCACTTTTCAAGGTCGGGAATATAACTTCTCTTGAGCTTCTTGAGGTCTCTTGAGTCATTAAATCTCGGATATGTTTCGGGCTTATCGTTGGAGCTCTTTATCTTTCCGCAGGCAAGCTCAAATGCAAGCTTAAGAGCGGTATTGTTGTTTTCAAGCTCGTGCTTCTGACCTGCAAAGAGCCATACATTATCGGGATAGTAGCAGGTTGAAAGGTCAACCGACTTATCGGGAGAGATGTATGCCGCATCGTGGCTTCCGAGATAGGAGCTGTCAAACTGTTCACCGGGTTTAACGGCTGTTGCACCGGTTGCAGTTGATTCAATCTGAATGATTTCATCGGAATTGGTTGTTTCGGCTGTTCTCATGAATTTGAAGAATTCATAATCGCTGCTTACATCGCCGAATCCGAGACCGTAGCCTGCGATATAGTAGAAATCAATGCCCTGCTCATTGTGAAGCTTTGTAAGAGTTGTCTTAAGGTTCTTCTGAACCTCATAATATCTGTCGGTCTGAGCCATTATGTAAGCATATTCGGGCTTGTTTTCAAGTCTTGAAGCTCTGATTGCAGGATATCTCTCGGGAGGAACAAGTCCGCAGAGTGAGGGAGTTTTCATAACAAGATTGCATACTATTGAATCAATGATTTCATCAACAATTCCTCTGAGAGCCGCTTTTCTGAATATACGGAGAGCGATATTTACAACATAACCCCAGGGTTCGCCGATGAGGTCTGCAATAACGCCGTTATAGAATTTATCGGGTGAATCACTGCAATATTTAAGCTCGATAAGGTCGGCAAGAATGTCACTGCCGAGCCATGCGCCTACTATGCTGACTACTCTTGCAACCTTACCCTGGTCGCCGTAATCGTGAAGATATGCGCTTACAACAGATGCACCCATGCTCATCGGAATAAGAACAACCTTATCCTTGCCCGTCTGGGGAAGAACAACATCATTTATGAAATCGTTAAGAGCATCGGAATTATCAAAAGTAAATGAAAATGCGGAATAATTGAAGCAATAGAGCATATCCTCGCCAACTTCGCCTACTACCTCCTGGCAGGGAATGGTTCTGTAAAAATTATCCTTCTGCTCCGCTGTCATCTTGGCAACACTGCAATCTGCTCTCGGGGTTACAACATTTTCGGGAAGCTTGCCGTTTTCATCAATCGTGTTGTATCTGAAAAGAGTTTTAACAATATTATCAACCGATTTTCTGTTGAGAAGATTGAATCCGGTTGCAAGAGTTCCGAGAAGTCCGCCGACAAGAGCAAGAATCGAAACATACATTGCAGGCTCTTTAAATGCAAAGCCGAAATCATTGCAGAAAAGATTCCAGCGTGCATTTGATCTGTCGGTTGCGTTTTCGGCAACATCGGCTTTTGCATCGTCAACATTCTCATAATAATAGCTGTATGACTGACCGATACCCGTTACGAAAACAAGCGGATATTCGGCCGCTGACTGCTTTTGGGGCTGTTCTGCATTACCGACTACAACTGCACAAGGCACAAGAATGGCAACGCAGAGAATAACGGAGATAATGCGTTTTAACTGTTTTTTCATGTTAATTTTCCTTTCTCACATAATGCGTGATAATATATACATTATACAACAACTTATTGAAAAAATCAATATTTATGTAAAAAATCACCGCACCGGAAAAACCGATACGGTGATTTTTGTTTATTTGTTGGGTTTGAAATCGTAAACGGGAAGTTTTTTGAACAGACCTCTGATAAATGCTATAAGCATCTGGAAGAATCCGCCCTTAACTTTAACCGTTACTTTTCCGGATTCTGCAAGAGTTGAATCATCTTCGCCGAGAATCTTAGCCTGAACCGCAGTCTGCTCCTTAAGCTCGGTAAGAACAATAGTTTCTTTTCCGTCTGAAGCATAATCTCTCTTGCCGTTCAGATACCAGCAAAGCTTTGCGCCCTCGGGTATTGTTTCTTCAACCGCATAGAATTTAACCGTGCTTCTGTATTCAACCTCAACGCTGTTAGTGCTCTTCTCAAACTTGAATATCTTAACAGATGCTGTTCCGCCTGACGGGGGATTTTCGCCCTGTTCGCCTTGTTCGCCCTGTTCTTCTTTCTGTGGCTTGGGCTCAACAAGCGGAGTATAAGCTATGTTTCTGAGCGATGCAACAGAAGCAAGCATATTTCTCACGCCCTCAATCTTCTGAGGAGCAAGCGGAGTGACATTTATCATACCATCATCGACGGTAACCTTGAGGTTACATACTGCCGCATAACCGTTTCCGTTGTTGGAGATAACAACCGTTCCGTTTACAACAGCATCGGTTATGTCATAATACATCTCGGTGGAATGGTCAACATCAAGAACTATCTTTCCTGTGCTTCCCTCGCCGCCGCTTACATAAATCTCGGTCTTCTGGTCAACCGCACGGAGAGAAACCATAATTCTGTTCTTTCCGCTCTCAAAGCCGTCTATCGAGAATGCCGTTGAGCTGATATTATCGCCGGCTTTCGGCGCAAGATAGATTTCATCAATCATATCATTCTGACCGTCAACCTTATATTCGGTGAGTGCTCCTGCGGCATCCCTTGTGCGCTGAAGAATGTTGAAGAAGGTGGCATCCTTTTCCCAGGAATAATACTTGCTTTCATCCTCAGTCGGCTTATATACTCTGATACCGTCTATATAGCCCGTACTCTTATCCTCACCCGTGCCGAGAAGTCTCTGCTCTGCGGTGACTGCCTTAAGAACATCGGTAGGCGCATATCTGTTGAATACGGTTTCTTCCGTCTGAGTTTCCGTTACTTCTTCGCTCATGGACTTAACTTCGAGAAGCTTTTCATCAACCTCAACGCCGATTTCTTCAAGCTCATCGGTAAGCTCATTAAATGCCTTGGAGCCCTGAACAACATCTTTGCTGAGCTCGGTTTCAACATAAATTGCGCAAACCTGAACAAGATAATTCGCTCTCTCGGTTGAAAGGAAGTGATAAACGGGAACCTGCTTAATCAAGCCGCCGGCAGTAAGATTTGCATCGGTTATGCGTGTATCAACAACAGCGTTTGCAAACAATCTGTATTCTCCGTTGACAAGCTTCCAGACATAAATCATAAGTGCCGAGGTGTTCGGACCGCAATCCGAAACAAGCTCGAAGCCCATGCCGTTGAATTTGAATTCTTTTATCATACTTGACGGACGGAATTCGGAAACATCCGCTTTAACTGCCGTACCTGCCGAGTATGTCATTGAATTTCTGTATTCACGGCTGTAACCGTATGCCTGATACTCAATCGTTTCGGCTGTGGTTATAAGATTATTTGTGCCTTCAACAGTCCATTCGGAGCCGTAGTTTTCGCCGCTCATTGTGTCATTGGCGGCAAATACCGTCTCTTCATAGTAAACCGAGTTTGCCGGAACTATGTCAACCTGACCGGTAATATACTGCCAATCGGTTTCGCTCTCGGCTATGAAAGCAAATTCAAAATAGAATGTTGCGGTTCCGCTGAATGAATCTGAACCTGACAGGAACAGCGCTGTTGACTGCTGAGTTAACGCATTCTTGAATTTGGTGTAATTTTCGTCATCTTCACCAACATCAATGTTAAATGTAAGATTCGTGCTTTCATTATTATTATTAAGGAACTTAACAGAATAACTTCTGTCTGCAAAGCCTTCATTAATATTTGAAGCTGTTGTCGGCATATGAATTAAATCCAGTTCTTTAAGCGAACTGCCGATGCTGACCTTTGCCGCATCAATATTTGCCGGAATAATATCAAATCCGTTTACATCAATAACGGAGAAGGTTGTTTTTTCCGCAAAGTCATAAGCAACATTCTTATCCTTTATATCAACGGGAGTCCATTTTGCAAAGAATATGATGTTTGCGCTGACCGTGTACTTTGTTCCTGCGCCGCCGAGACGCTTTGCGTTATCCGCTTCGCTCTCAAACCAGCCCTGAAGATTATACTTTTCTCCGGCAGGACCGACGGGACGCTCCGCAGTCGGAAGAGTTATCTCGGTATCCTTCCACTGTGCAACAAGATAAACCGTTCCGTCAGGCTCGGAGGTCAGATTCTTCCGGAGCGACTCAAGGTTAGTATAAACCTCTCCGGTTTTTGTATTTAACCAGCCTGCGAATGTCGATACAACCTCAATCGCTTCCAAGGCTTCTATCAGACCTTTTATCGGGTCTTGGGTACCCTCTATGGTTGCATCATTGCACCCGGGTTCAAATTTTACCTCAAACTTGCGCTCATATTCGTTTGCAAGAAGCCGGAAATCTTTATCGTATGTGCAGTCCTGACTGTATTCGGGATGCTCAACATTTGCATCGCCGCCCTGATAAATTACAGTATAGCTGTTGGCCTGCCACTTTGCATAGAATGTCTGCGTTCCGGTTATTCCGTTGAAGTTATAATCTTCAGAAATAACTTCGCCGTTTACAGCCGCACTCCATCCGACGAATGTATAACCCGTTTTTTCCGGGGTGGGAAGTGAAGCACGGATATCTGCATTGGATTTGTTTATATGAGCCGCATTCTTCGAATATTCATAGGCAGCACCTGCCGAAGCCTTTTCAAGCTTTATTCTGAACTTATAATCCGAGAATGTGTTTCCGGTGCCGTTGCACATCAGAACCTTGATTCCGCCTATTTTGCCTGCCTGCTCACTGTTGAATCTGAGTACCGCCGAGCCGTTTGCGCCGATGCTGTAATCATAGATATATTTAATATCTTCGCCGAGCGCTTCGCCCGAAGTGGTGGTAAACTCAACGGCAATATATCCGTCTCCTTCAACAGTTCCGCTGAGGAATTCAACGGTGATTCTGTAATCGGTTTCGGCAGTCGGATCAAACGGTGATGTGAAGAGAACAGCATCATCCGTCTGCGTTCCGTTGGCATTGATTATTTCGGATTCATTATCCTTTGTTACGGTCAGACCTGCAAAGGATGTGTTCCATGCCGGAGCAATAAGGTTTGAAATATTATCAACCGACTTGTACTCATTAAAGAGTATCATATTCGGAGTCCAGCCTGCATGAAGTACGGTGTTCTTTACGGGGGTATAGCTATCCATATACGCCGTGCCTGCATAGGTTTCACTCTCAAACCAGCCGTTGAAATTATAACCCGTTCTTATAATCTTCTTAACCGTGTCATTGAATGTTACTGCATTGCCTTCATAGGTTAAAACCGTGGCAACATTCTCATTTGCGGAACGCTCACCGTCAAACTCCGTCTTATAGAATCTGAATGTCATATAGTCGGAGTTTCCGGATTTATCATACAGGTTAAGATAATATGTTCCCGCTTCGGAAACTGTACAACTGACTGTTGTGTTGATTATATCATCGGCAAAAGCAATGTAATCTTTCGCCGGAGCGGCAATATTGGTGCCGAAATAATATCTGTCAAGCTTACCGGCATCGCCGAAGGTGAACGAAACAGTCTGCTGATTAGCAAAGTTGTTTGTTACATTATTGACCGTGATATCGGGGTCGGTTGTATCCTGCCACATTGCGTAAAGGGTTCCGGGATTTTCCATTGCAACGGTTTCTCCGCCTTTACCGACATAATACTTACTCTGAACATCAATTTCTCCGTCGTAGTTGAAATCCTCGGGAATCTGAGGAATCATTTCGCCCCAGCCCTCAGGCTTTGCATCCTTTACAAATCCGTCAAATCCCTGTTCGGCAATCAGATTCCAAAGCTCCGACATACTCAGCTTACTGATATCACCGTCATATGTGAAGTCTTCGGGAACCTGGGGATACATTATACCCCAATTGTCAGGCATGGCATCCTTTACGAATTCGGGATATTTTTTAACATCCGCAATCAGATTCCAAAGCTCCTGCTTATCCAAATCGTTAATATTGCCGTTATAGCTGCTGATGAAGTCCTCGGGAACCTGAGGCTCCGTTACGGATTCGCCCCAACCTTCGGGCATTGCACCCTTTGCAAATTCGGGATATTTTTTCTCTTCCGCAATAAGATTCCAGAGACAGAGCATATTCTGATACTGCCGGTCTCTTTCAATCTCATCCCAGTTGCCTTCCGTGTACCATCCGATAAGGTCAAGACCTTCTCTTTCGGGAGTCGGAAGCGTGATTGAAATCCTGGCATCCCATGACGGATAAAGGTCAACGGTACTCTCATGCTCAAGAAAATCACCGTTCTCTTTATACAAATCGCCCTTGAAATTATTCGCATATGCCACGGTGCCGCCACTGGTGCGTGCCCAGCCGTTGAGATTATAGCTTACATTTGCAGTCTTGGGATTGGTGCCCTCTTTGCACTTATATCTCGGGTCAACATCCGCACCCTCGTCACCATATACAAAGTTGACAATTTCCTTGCTGAGGAAGTTGTTTACAAGTGATTTTTCGTCACCGTATTCACGATTCTGGGTGTAAGTATCCTGGTCTTCCGCCGTAAGCGAACCCTCGCCGTGATACTGAATTGTGTAACGGATTCTGGTCCAGACCGCATAGAGCGTGATTTCGTCTGTTTCCTTATCCTTTGCGGCAAGCATGCTTACAAGCTCGCCTGCACTATATACGCCGTCATCATCGGCCTTGGCATTCTTATTTGCCGACCAGCCTTCAAAATACCATCCGGTCTTTTCAAATACATTTTCCGGAAGCGTGAATTTGTCCGTGTATTTCTTTCCGGTTATATCGGCTATTGAAGCCCCGGTATTTGTGTTGCCGTTGCCGTCAAAGTGAACGGTATATATGTTTTCTGTCCAGAACGATTCAAGAGTAACACCCTCAAGATACTCATTCAGCTTGCTCTGGTCGAATTTCTCTCCCGTTGCGGTGTCTATCCAATATTTGAATGTATATCCGTCTCTTGCAGGAGGAATAATGTTATAATCCTCAACGCTTCTGTAAACAGTTCCGGTGAATTCTCCTCCGGCAACCTGCTCGGGCAGAGTATAATGCTCAACACGCTTTAAGGAGATATCCTTAACCCATGCGGAATCTGTATAATATGTCTTATCACCGCTTTCTTTCGTTTGGAAGCGGAAGTTTACAGAAACATATTTTGTTCCGGGAGGAGTAATGAAATAAATACCTGCTTCTCCGTAACCGTTGCTGTCAATATTAAGTCCTTCGCTTGCGCTAAGGCCGGACATAACGGTATCATACTCTTGGCTGTATTTATCTCCCCAGTCATCAAACGACCATTGATATGCCTTATTTCCGTTTTCACCGTAAAGAAGAATGAATGAAACATCGTTTATGGTGTGATTCGTCGTGTTTATATCCCCATCATTTGCAGGAAGGAAATGTTCGATTATATCGCCCTTGTAATGTATCTGGGTGTCATGAGCAACCGCAACAGTTTCGTCATCATTCCAGAATGTAACAGTAGGTGAAGCCCAGGCGGTATTATCTCCCAGTTTTTGAGTGAATTTGAGGAAGTAGCCCTTATTCGGTTCAACCTTTACTTTATATGTTGAATCTGTTGCGCTGGTATTTGAACCCGTCAGCTTGAGCGCACCGTTTTCAATTTCTGCGCTGTTATATAAACCGAATCTTGAACTGCTTGTTCCCGTAGCCGAAATGCTGTTGAGGAATTGGCTCATATCAAACTGTTCATCATAGGTAACATCAAGAGGAACGGGTATCCACTTTGCATGGAGTATAACAGCACCCGTTGCCGTGTAGCTGTCGCCGCCGAAGCCGACAAGCGTTGTGAAGCTGTCATCCGAATACCAACCGTCGAATAAATAACCCTTCTTGGTCGGAGTGGGCAGAGTTACGCTTGCTTCTGTCCACTTTGCAAAGAGCGTAACGGAGCCGCCGTTAACTGCGGTAAGGTTCTTGACATTATAGGTTCCGTCATTCTTGCTGTACACAACGGGGCCGTCTTTGGATGTTGCCCATCCGTCAAATGTGTATGAACCCGAGCCGGAATCAGCCTGAGCCGTGCCGCCGTAATAATTGTACGATATTGTGAAGCCCTTTGTAAATCCGTTTTCGGCAAGCGGCTGTGTCATATCGTAGGTGTGAGTTGAAGGTGCGGTTGAGCCGTCGTTTGCACCGTTTCCGTCATATTCAACAGTATAAACATTCGGCTTATACTTTGAGATAAGCGTCATACCTTCGTAATATTTCGAAAGGTCTGTGCCTGATGACAGAACCGAACCGTCATTTGCGATTATCCAGCTGTCAAGCGTATATCCGGTTCTTTCCGGAGCGGCAACAAGCATATCTGCTCCGTCTACCGTGCTTTCAACATTGTATTCCCTATGGGCTGTCGAAGCGGTTTCACAAAGTGAAATATCGGAGAAGGTTACGGATACTTCGGTTCCGGCTGCTGATTCGGAGTCCATACCGAAGTTAATTATTGCATATGCACATTCTTCCGGAGTTGTGAACTTGAGATATGTCTTTCCGTCTGCACCGGCAACAGAGGAATTGTCAAGCGAGGTATGAACACCTGTGCTTCTTAACTTGTTCTCTGTATTATTATAGAACGAAATGTAAGATGACTTTCCGTCCTCTCCGTATGTGTTGCTGAGTTTTCCATTCACAGCAAACTCTGCGTTGAGCGAATTGCCGTCTGCATCGTAGAAATCAATCTGAATATCCGCCCATGTTTTACTGTCGCTTGCATTCTGCTTATAGCTGAACTTATATTCGGTTGAAGGCTTGAGCGCAATCTTATAAGGCGAATTGCTATAATACTTTTTGGTGTCAATTACAGAATAATCCGCCTTAACCGTTCCGTTTGCGGTATCAACCGTAAATACGGGATTTTCGGAAGCCTGCAACTCATCCTTGAATGCAACAAGGCTGAAAACATCATCATAATAATTTGCATCAAGAGGGATAAGCTCCCACTTCGCATAAAGGGTTCTTGTGCTTGAAACATCTATCGCACCCTTGTCGCTGCTGCTGTCAACTCTGTTTATACAGCCTGATTCGGCATACCAACCTTCAAAGGTATAACCTAATCTGGTCGGGATAGATTTGATTTTATCGCCGGATTTATTTATGCTGTATGTAGCTTCGGGTGCTCCGGCATAATTCTGATTGAATGTTGTCTGATAGAATATAATACTTCTGGTAACAGTAAATATTTTATCCTTAACCTTGAAGTAATATGTGCCGGGCTCGCTGACTGTTTCTTTTTTGCTCCAATCCAAAACAGCAGGATCTACCGGGGTGAATACCGGACTGGTGCTTTGACCCCAATAATATCCGGTTATTCCCACATTATCCGAAGCGACGAGATTAACTTCCTGGGATGATTTAACTCCGCCGTTTGTGTATTCTATACGGGCAGAGGGCTCGGCGTCATCTTTCCATTTTGCGGTAAAGGTAATAACTCCGCCTGATGTTGAAGAAAGATTCTTAAAATACAGAGTATTATTGTCTTCGCCAAACGCAGTATCCTTTGTTATGCCGGTATCAATTGCATCTTCGCTTGTGCCGTATTTTGCGGTAACCGCATCAAAGCCTGCTCCGCTGATTTCCCAACCGACAAACTTAAAGGTTGCTCTTGTGGGCTTGCTGACCGCAAAGGGAGTGTCAAATGTTGCCGATGCCGGAGGATTCGTTCCGAAGCTTCCGCCGTCAAGAACATAATTTACGGTATAGGTAATTGGTGTCCACTGGGCGGTGAGCTTTGCATTACCGTACTTACCGGTCGCAACCGTTTCCGAATAATTCGAATCCGAAGTTTTCCAGTTTCCTGCGGCAGTTGTTACTTTCCAACCGTTAAAGGTATAACCCGTTTTTGTGGGTGCGGGAAGCTTTACGGAATCTAAGATTGTGTATGTTTCGGTATAATCCGTTCCTGCTGTACCGGGAATTATACCGCCGGCGGCATCATAAGTTAATGTATAAACGGTCGGCTTCCATATTGCATTTGCAACAACGCTGTTGGCGGAGTTCGGGAAATTCTTGCTTTCTTTCTTAAGGTCATCAACAGATAAACCGTCTCCCGTATAAGTGGGGTCGGTATCCCAACCTTTGAAATCATAAGCCGTTCTGCTATACACTGTTCCCGAAAGCGAAAGTTCGGATGCTATATCGGCAGGATAGCATCTCTTAACATCATTAACGGAGCGAACCTGAACCTTGAATTTATAATTATTAAAGGTTACTTCTCCGTTAGTACTGCTGTAAATATAAACCTTAAGCTTTTGATACGGGCCTTTTTCCTTCGCTTCGGCTATTCTGATTCTGGGCGCAAATATCTCAGTTGCAAGATCAAGGTGGCTTCTCGTTGCGCTGTCCCAGCAAGGATCATATCTGCCGGTATCGGGAACAGAGCTTTCGCTTTGGTTTACAAGCTCAAAGCACATATCGGCAAGCGCACCGGAACTGTTCTGTAAGCTGTCACTCGATGACTGTCCGTTAAAGCTTGCTCCGCCGCTGATATACTGATAAATAACAGCAGCTGAGGTTTGTGATGACTCCAAATCAATGGTGACTACTTTTTTGCTTTTACTTGATACTGCATTAAATTTGCCGTTCAATGTAATGATACCCGTTGTGGGGTCATATGTTACGGTCGGGAACTGAGAGCCTGCCGTGCTGCTTGCGGCACCAAGGGTATAAGTTGACGAGAGGAATCCCTCTTTGTCATAATTCTGCGATGTGATGGCTTTGAATTTCAGGCTGTCAATATTTTCTTTGAATTCTCCTGCGAACTCATCATATTCAGCCTGGGTATCCATAATGTAATCGTTTTCGTTTACCGTATATCCGGAATGACCTGCGGTGTTTATAATGTCGTTCGAGTTGATTATTCTGCAAATATCATCATATCTGCCCTTGAATTTATCAAGAATTGCCTGAGTATAATACGGGCTTTCCCATTTTGAACCCGTATCCGTTATTCCGGTCTTATCGAAACAGGCTTCCGCATATGCCTTAGCTTCAATAAGCTTGGCTTTATCGAGCCACTGAGCCGTTAAGGTAGCATTACCCAGCGTTCCGACGGGTACAGCTTCGCCTGCCGGGTGAACGCTGTCTTTCACCCAGTATCCGTCTGTATTTGATGTAACTTTCCATTCTTTAAAGGTATAACCGTTTCTTGTGGGTCTGGCAGGAAGATTAATTGTCTGAGTGAAATTATAAGATATCGGATTTACCGTGCTTCCGCCTTCACCCGTTACAAATGTTAATGTGTACGGTGTCAGTACCCAGTGTGCGGTTAATGTAAGATTTGAAATCGCACGGGCGGTGCTGAATTTATACTGAATGCTTGCCGCATTCGGGTCATCGTCAATTTCTTCCGAAACCTTGCTGACAACTACATCCTTAACGGTAGCGGTTGCGCCGCCCTGCACACGGAACATAATATACTTATCATAGTTCGGATTACCGTCATTACCGAGTGTAAATCTGATTGTATATTCCGTGAAATCATTTGTGAGGGTAATATAGTTTGAACCGTCGCCGGAATGGCTGTAAAGGCTTCCGTTAACATAAATGTCCTTGACAGATATATAATGGTCATTTTCATTTACATATTTACCATAGAAATAATCGGTTACGGTTCCGCTGCCCTTAATCTTGAATTTCAGCTCATAAACATCGTTCTCCTTGAACGGAGCTCTGATTGTATATGACAAGAAATCTGTACTGCCACTTTCCCAACTGTTATAAGTTTTTCTGTCATCAACGAGAGTTACATTCTCATCAACAGTCCAACCGGTGAATGTGTAACCGGTTTTTGTCGGGTCTTTAAATGTTAAGTACGGAGCATCATCTATACTGTATTGTGTCGGATTGTCGGCGTTATTTGTGCCGCCGCCAAGCTCATAGTCTATGCTGTAATCTAAGTGAATCCACTTTGAATAGAGGGTGGTGTTATGCGGGAAAAGCGCAGTTCCGTCTTTAACCTGCTCTGTGAAATCCTTGTCCTCATACCAACCGTCAAACTTAAATCCTGCTTTATACGGGTTGTAAATACCGGAGAATGTTCCGCCCTCGGCATATACATATGCCTTTCTTACCTCTTCATACAGCGGATTATCAAATAACACTCTGTCGTAAACACTCTTTTCATAAACGCCGATTTTTGAGAATTTTACCGTCTGATTGAATTGTGTACCGCCGAATCTGAACTGGATATATTCGGTATTTGCACCGGTTTTAAAGGCTATTACATATGTTCCGTTTTCCGTGGGATAATTATCCGCAAACGGATTGCCCGTTGCTTCAAGGGTTGCCAATTTATCATACTTACTTTCGAGAGAAGCAACTTTTCCTCCCGTTATATCTTCGGAAAAATCATCTTTATAGAAGAAAACGAATGCCTGACCTTGTTTGACAGCATTTGCGCCGGAAAATTCAACATCATATCTGAGAACATATTCCGTATTCGGCTCAACCTTGATGCTGTAATCATTTCCGCTGCTGTATTTTGTATAAATATCATTTTTTCCGGATGCACCGGTTGTTACCGAAAATTCTCCTTTTTCACGGTCAACGCTGATTGTGTTGCCGTTGGGTTGGTAAAGCTCGCCGGATTTGCTCGCCCATTCGCCAAAGAAGAACAGGTTATCATAGCCGATTTCGTAGGTATTCGCCGACCAGTTGGCTGTAATGGTATCGGTGACGCCTTTTGCCGAACCGAAGGTATAGGTTGCCGCACCGGTTGTTGAGGACAAATTACCGTTAAAGCTTTCGGATTTTGTCCAACCGGTGAATGTATAGCCCGTGCGTGTGGGAACGGGAATATCTTTTGTTGTATTGTAATTCTGTGTGAATGACTGTTCACTTGCCGAACCGTTCCATGAACCACCGTTGGGTTTAACCGTGAGTGTGCTGGTGTGAATAGTCCAGTGGGCGTAGATGGTTGTTCCCTCGGATTTTAATATACTGTCCTTTGTTACCTGAGTTCCACCGCTTGCCGCAGTAAACCATCCGTCAAAATCATAACCGGTTCTTGTGGGCGTGGGAAGTGTACCGTAAGCCGAATCGTATGTTACTGTCTTGCTTGCAGGCGAAAGCGCATTTCCGCCATTTACATTATATGTTACCGTGTATGTGTTCGGTGTCCAGTTGGCGGTATATTCTCTGTTGCCCGTACTGCCCTTTTCGATTGTGACTGTCTTTGTTGCCGACGATAAGCCCGTTCCCGTCCAGCCTGCGAAGGTATAGCCCGTTTTGGTGGGATTACTCAGAGTTATGGCATTGCTTTCAACATTGTAGGTTTCCGGGTTTGCGGTTGCAACCGTACCGCCTTCGAGGTCATAAGATATTGTATAGGTTATCGGCTCATAATTAAATACATAGGAAGTTTCGGTATAGCAGTTATTTGTTATGGTTTCGGATGTGTTGGATGAACTGCCGGATAATGTTTGCGCAGTTGTTGATGAGGATGAGTTTTTCTTTATGAAAGTTATATTGTTTGTACCGTTTAATGTGTTTTTGGTATTTGTTCCGAAACGGAAGCCAAGATAATTTATTCCGCTCGGAACAGTATAATCAACGCTTACATTCCATACAGTTCCAACCTTTTGCCTTACAACATTTGTTAAGCCACTCGTTGCACTGCTGCTGTTTATCTCATAAGCTGTTGTATAGCCGACAGCGTCTGATGAATAACTGAATATAAAGTGTCTGTAATTGGTCTGATCTGTTGTGAATGAATATGTATATGTTGCTCCGGGAGTAACCTGAATAATATATGTATTATTTGCCTTATCATACGGACCGGTATAGTTATCGGTTCCTGTACCGAGAAAAGCCATCCCGGTTCCGGCCACAGCCCATGTGATTTTTGAGCAGCTGGCATTTTTAATTCTTGATGCAAAATTTGCCACATTAAACAAATTTTCGTTTACCGTATTTGTGGTAATTGCTCTTGTGGTTTTTGATACCGTATATCCGGTACATTTGTATCCGGTATAGGTATTTTGAGTTGCAGTTGTGATATCGCCTAAAGAATAGGTTACATCCGTATCCGTTCCCAATGTCTTGGAGGGAGTTTTATGTGTTGCCTTTAATGTTCCGGTTATGCCGCTTCTTGAAAGTGCGGATTTTGCTGCTGAAAGATTGCTTTCCGCTGTTGTCAACTCTCCGGCAGTAACATCGGGTCTTCCGAGGACTCTGCACGCATTAATCAATGCGGCATTATATGCATTCCATGTATCGGTAGTGTACCACTCCGGATGATAGCCTGCATTAACGGCAGTCTGCACCGCAGAACGCAGTGAAGATTTATTGACATATGAAATATTCAATACTGTGCTCGGTTTAGATGTTGCAACTCTCGCTGTGATAGTTGCGGTTACTGTTGCAGATGTCGGTTGACTTGTAATGGAAAAATTAAAACTTGATGAAAATCTGAAGCCCTGATAGTTCTGCTTATTTGAATAACGAGCGGTGTTGCCGCTGACACGCAGATTTGTTGAACCGATATCAAGTGACACCGTTCCGTTACCTTTCTGGTTTGCATCCCACTGCTCCTGAATATCAACACCTGTTATCAAGTTGGGAATCTGATTGAGGTTACTGTTGGTTCTGCTCCAGTCAACCACTATTTCTCCGGCAAAGCGTCCCGTATATGGGCTTGTTCCGCTGTCGCTTTTTCTCTGCCAATAACCGACAAACCCGTTACCGGTGTCGTTGTACGCAAAATCGCTTGAACCAGGGTCTTTGTTATCATTACCGCACGATGTTGTTGCAACACAGGTTGACCTTGTTCCGTCAGTCCATGTTTCCGTAAGCGGTGTGCTTCTATATACACCTATATAGTCGCCGTCTCCGCCGCCGCTGGCATTGTTATTATATGAAGTAATTCCGGTAATCCATACGGTTCCGTTTGCCATAGCTCTGTCTCCTGCTCCGACAGATGTCGCCGCTCTTTTACGGGCAACCTCGGTCGCAACAGTCATCAGGCTCGGTGCATATACGGTAGTGTATGCTTTTGCGATTACATTTCCGCTTTCATCGGTGAATATCCATGTAATTGTTGATGTTGTTCCTGCCGCAATAGCGCTGTTTAATGTGCCGTCCTTGGCAATATCAAAGGTTACCGTTCCGGCTGAGCTCGCAGTTTTGCTGTAAGTCGCATTTACGCTTTCTCCCGATTTTTTGAAATCGGATGATGTTACAGTAATATTCTTGTTTGCAAAATCAGTACATGTAAATTCAATATAACCCTTGCTGTCATATCCGGTCTGATTGTCGCTTGTATCATAATTGTACGCCGCACCATTTGTATTGTTATTTAAGAAATACTCAAATTTTGACGCACTTGCCGCCGGAGTTAAATAAATGGTTTCCGGAACGGCAATTTTTATTGTCGGCTGCGTATATGAACTTTTACTTAGTGCACCCGAAGCAAAGATATCCATCATCGGCGTTATTCCTACCGCCAATGTGGAAAATGTCATTATGAACGCCAGCAAAAAGCTCAACGCCTTTGTCCCCATGCTGTGCTTTAATGTTTTATTCATATAATCTCCTCCAAGCATTTCTATTTGGATTAAGTAATATTTTTATTAATGTGTATCTTTCGACAAGCACAATTTAATATTCAGCTTTGGGATGAATACTAAATTCTGAGTGTCGGAATTTTTCATCGGGGGGAATTCGGAGTTCGGAATTCGGAATTAAGGGGCGCAAAGCGCCGGATTTATATTTGCCTTCCCGGATGAGGGAATTCGGAGTTCGGAATTCGGAGTTAATGACGCCCGTACCTGATTATGTAGGGCGGGATGACCACATCCCGCCGCTTCGTTTGCATCCGGCAAACGAACACGGAAATTTTATATATTTATAATACCGTATTTTGCGTATGCGCACGGCTTGCGCCGTGTCGGCGGGATGTGGTCATCCCGCCCTACGATAATTTTTGAAGACAGCTTTCCCAAAAGGGGAAGCCGGGGATACGATTTTAAGATTAACCGATATCAGCTTCCGAAAACGAAAATTTAAATTCACAGCTTGCGCCGTATGGCGGAATGCGGTTATCCCGCCATACGGTGAATTAAATTTAAACAATACTGTGCAAGCCGAGCTTGCGAATGGTTATTGAAACCGTATCACTCTTCTGCGTGATGGTTTCCGCCATTGTGTATTCCAGTGTTGCCTGAGCATAAATGGTAATTTCGCTCACATCGTCTTTTTCAAGCTCGTTAATGAGTGATTCGGGAAGCTCGAAATTATAAACGGTGTTCATTTTAAGATTGCCGAGACTTGAAGCCGTCTCGCTTCCTGCGGCATAAGGTGTGATACCGCTTATTTCGCTTTCCATCTTGGAATCAAGGCTGAATTTAACGCTGAGTGTCTTATCAATATCGGAATCAACGGCAACATCATTAATTTTGAAATAGATTTTATCGTTTTCGATTTCAGTCTGCATTTCGCCGTTACTTGCTTCCTTATCGTAAGAAACGAAAACCTTATAGCGCTCGGTATCAATTCCGTTTTCCTTAACGAAATTCATAACGGGTTTATCCGAACCTGCTCTGTACGATGCAACAATCGTATTAAGGAAGAGCTTTGCTTCGGCTATGGAGAACACATTGGTATGGCCTGCTCCGGTGTAGGTAACATTCTTTCTGGTGTAGATATAATACGCATTCATCGCATTATTTCTGTAAGTTGACCAGGTGTTCTTTGTACTGCTTGAGCTGTCATAGCAATACCATACTGTTGTTCCGTCACCGTTTGCATCGGTATGAAGTGATACCTGATATACCTGCTCATGAGTAGGCTCAATTTGCAGAGTGCTGTATTTTTTGGTGTTCCAAAGTGTTCCGTTTGATTCCTGACCGATTACCTCCGCTATGTTAACATCATAGGGATATGAGGTTATCTGACCGGAGTTAACCTGAGTTATCGTCTGAGAGTCTCTGAGGTCTCCGAGACCCTTCTTATTACGGTCAATGATGAAATCAGAGTATCCCTGAGCATAGCACTCAATCTTGGTTTTTGCATTTTTCGCACCCTTTGTGGGGGTATAGGCTATTGCATAACCGCTGTCAACATAATCCTGAATTTTCTTTTCAATTGTTGCACGCTTTGCCGCATCGAGCGTTGTAAGGTCAAGCTCTCCGGGTGATGAAGTCGTGGATGTATCATCATAAATCAATGAATAGTTATATGCCGCCTTAAGGCTCGCATCATCAAATACTATCTGATAATGATTCGGCTTATTCTGATATTTCATCAATTTATCCTTGATGTTTTTGGTTATACCGTAACGGTCAAGGCCGAGAGAATCACGGGTTGCAACATTATTGAAATATCCCTGCTTAACACGGCTGGTATGAAGAGTGACTATGTCCTTTTCATTTACCTCATGCTCGTTGCCCCAGAGCTCATCCCACCATTTGTTGATTTTTTCACCGATTTCACGAAGCTTAAGCGTAATGCTGTTGAATGCTTCGTTAACCGCATAGTTGATGAAGTTATTGGACATTGAAGCGGTATCGTGGCAGAAAAGAACGGGTCTGCCGGAATCGACAAATTCTTCAATGGCAAGCGCCGTTCCCTGCTGGAATCCGCAATAGGTCTGCGCTTCAAGGTCAAGGAATTTTGCCGTATATAATCCGTCACCGAATCTTGAGCCGTGTTTGCCCCAGTTATCGCCGAAGCCGAGGATAAGCATATCATAAGAGGTAAGCGTTCCGTAAACGGTTTCTTCGGCATCCGAACCCTGTCCGCCTTCATCATCAATTGTTGTCTGCCCTGATTGGTCGGCTTCAATTGCCCTCTTGATAAGTCCGCCGTTAAGTTCATCAATGCAGGTGAATGCAATATCAAGGATGAAGTCATTTCCGACAAAGAACAGAACTCTTTCCGGATGATATTTCGAATCTTCATCCTTCCAGTGCGCTATGCTGTTGTCTCTCTGCTTTCCGTTGATAACGGGCTTACCGGTTTCAATATCATTCTTGCCTTGCCAATATTCACGGCTGTAAATCTTGCTCTTTTCCTTAGCATCCGTGGGCATCATATCAGGATAGATGATAACACGGTCAAGCATTACATTCGTTCCGTTATCCTCTCTGATTTTTCTTACTTCTTCATTGAGGAATATATCGCTGAGGAATACGCTTCCGGTGTAAAGGTCACCGTCAAGCTCGGATTCTCTGAATGTAATAACTCCGGCAATATCTATAATATTTCCTCTTGCACGGTAAGTTGATTTGAAGTCATTCGGCAAAATCTGAAGAGCACGGACAACCGTCATTTCATCCGGCTGAACATAGGCATAATCCGTATAGGATATATGCGTTTTGCTGTCGCCGATTTTGGTTATGACAAGCTTCCACGGGATAATACCCGAAACGGACTGCGGGAATACCTTGGTCAGCTTATAAACACTCGGTTTACTTGCCGTGCAGGCATTCAAGCCGCCGTTTACGCTTGCCGTTTTAACTCCGATAACCGAAGCTGTTGTCTTTTCGCTTTCGCTGAACTTGCCGTCTGCGTTATTATCAATATAAAACGCATAATCGTACTTGGTTTTCAACGGCGATTCATCCGTATTATTGGTAATTGCAAATTCAAATTCAAGGATTCTTGAATTATTCGGCAATTCATTCGGATAAGACGGGATTTCTTTCCAATCATCATTCAAACCGTAATCCGCTATGAATTTTGTATAACTCTGCGAACCGTTATTAACGATTATTTCAGGTGCTGAAAGGTTTGCATATTTGAGAAGCTTATAGCGATAGTCCTCTTTTGACTTGCTGCTTGTAAGCAAGGATGCACTGAATACATTGGGTCTGGTTCCCTCTTCGGAATTGAACACCCTGCGCATACAGTCAAACATATAGGATGAGCTGTCAAAGCGTTCCTCGTTGAGAGCTATGCCGGAAGCCGCCTGAGCCGGAACACCGTCATCATTCGCCGTTGCGTTATAGTATGTTACGGTTGCTTCATCAGATAACTCCTGCGTTTCGCCGATGTGCGGCCAAAGCTGCCATTCCTCAAATATGATTTCCAATGTGGGACCTACATCATCGGGGTCAATCCACACCTGCAATTTATAACCTGCGTGCTGTCTATCACCCGTCAAAGTCATTCGGGTTGTAACATCGCCCATATATCCGGGTGAGGCGTAATTCTCGGGATAGAATTGGTCCGGATTTGCTTTATAGCTTCTGTCGTATCCGCTTCCCTTGTTCGTTCTTCTGGTCCATTTATATTCATAGATGAAGTTCGAACCGTCCTCAAGACAAGGCATACGCTTGGCACCGCTGACATAGGAAAGCTTTGCACTGACATCACGCATATTCCATTTAAGGCTTCCCTGATTTAAAAATTCAAGCCTGTATGTTGTCTTCTCCGTGCCGATATTAACGGTATTACTCTTTGCGCCGTTGGCATCGGTAAAGTCTTTCAGACCTTTATATTTAACACCCTTAAATCTGAATGTTACCGTGACATAATATTTGCCGAGCCTGCGGAAATCGTTATTCGCAAGGTTTGCGCTGTCATCAATTATGAAGGTATATGTGCTCTTTTTATTAACAGTATCCTGCTCAACATCCCTGTAATTTATCTTATGTCCGCTGGATGTTCCAAGCCATGTTTCGGCATCGCCTTCATAGTCATTGCTTTCATCAAATGTGTATATGGTGTTATCCGGGCCGATATAGTGCCATGTGAAATAGGGGTAAACTCCTTCGGGAAGCGTATCGCCCGTGTATTCAGCCGTAAGCTGCATAATGGGTTTATTCTCAAGCTTTTCTTCAATCTTGAAGTCGTCCCAGTTTATTTTACGGTCACCACGCTGTGAAACATCCGCCCAACCTATAACCTTACCGGTTACCTTTGCGCTGATAGTACCGGTGAATTCGTTTTCAACAAGCTCATCGGCATAAACAACCGGCTTGCCTGCCGAAGCAAAATCGGCAATCTGGTCTGAAATGTTCTGCGTAATATCGTTACCGGATTTTCTGAGTTCACATGTTGAAGCATCAACAAGCCAAATGCCGTTTTCAATAAGCTCCGTGCCGAAAATCTTGGTACCGATTACGGAATAGTCCGTACCGACCAGACCTGCAAGATTCGCTCTCTTAGTTGCATCTGAGCCTTCCGTCGGATACTTATCGCCGGTATTGGTATAGAACATACCGTCCATATTGTCATCTTTATAGTCCGGAATGATATGACCGTTTTCATCAAGCTTCTGAGCGGTTGCCGTGTTTGAAACCTTGGTCAGGCCGTCAAACGAAGCTCCGACATATATCATATCATAGTTTTCGGTGATGCTTTCGTTCTTTGCGGCAAGCTCACCGGCCGCCATGGTTGTGACAACAATATTTACATTACGGGTGTTTCCGTTTTCATCAACATAGAGCAGATTATCGCCCGTGCTCGAGAACCAGTCCTTAACAGTCTGATTTATAAACTTTCCGCTTTCATCAAGCAAATCAGACTTGTTGGTATAGGGCTGAATTTCAAGAATTCTGATTGTATCCTTGAATTTGCGTATTCTCTGACCTCTGAAATTCAGAATGTATCTGAAGCAGTTCGCTTCGCTGACCCATTCATCGAATGTGCCGTATTTATTGCCGTTGATACCTCTAATAAAGTTTTCATAGTTAAGCTCTTTGAAAACATCATAATAGGCATCTGTGCTCTCGTCATAATAGCTGTTTTCAAATTTTGCGGTGAATTTATTGTTTACAAAAGATTTTACATCAAAGAAACGATAGAATTTATATGTAAATTCACTTACACCGCCTGTGAGACTGTCTATATTCTCACACAAACCGGCACAGAGAGCCTTAAGTCTTGCAGGTCCTTTATCAATAATTCTTGAATCAACTGCTCTCGGGATGGGATAATCTCCCTCACCCATTGCATCGTTAAGCTCATCACTGATTGCCGCCGCAACAGCTTCGGAAATATCGGAATTGAATTCCGCTTTTTCATCCGCTCCGCCGTATGAGAATACGAAAAGCTCATAGCTCTGAAGGAAGAGAACAAGCTCTTCTTCATCAAGATTATTGAGGTATTCCGGCGTTACGGTTGTAACCGAAACACCGACATTCTTCATCTGCTCTTCATTGCAGTTGAGAACATATAACTTGAACCAGTTATTGTTTACATAACCGCCCTCGTAATATACCTCATCGGTTGTCATTCTTACGGTATCGGTTCCGTCGGGTTGATAATCGAAATTATATTCACCCAGATAGTTTCCGTTGCTGTCTTTTCCGACATAGGTATAGCCGTTATCAATGCGCTTGAAGAGAGGTCTCTCCTCGTCCCCGGGGACAACCTCAATAAATGTTTCGGAATCAACCCAGTAAGGATGGTTTGCATCGTAGCTTTCGCTGACCGTTGCAATCTTTACATAATAGGTAACCTCGGGGTCAAATACCGTTTTTTCATCAACGGTTCCGCCGTAAACATAATTTCCGCCCTCATCAAGGAGATAATATACGGAGCCCGTTCCGAGCGTGGATGTATCTCTGACATCGGCATATTCGCCGTAATTTATTCTGCCGATATAATATTCGGTGTTTTTCTGAAGAGAAATTTCGTTGTAATTTCCTATATAGCGGTAAAGTCCCGTGCGCTCATAAATTTCATCTGTGGGAGTAAGCTTTTCGGGGTCTGTTACTTCCTTGTAGGTTTTGTCACGGTCAAAATAATAATACTTTTTGCCTTCGGCGAATTCAAAGCCCTCCGCTTTTCCGAGGAACTTATATTCGGGCTCATAAATTGCTTCGTTATCGGAGATTTCGGAATCATCCGCTTCAGCATCAATCAAAGTAAAGTTTGCATCATAATAAAATGCCTTGGGTCTGTTCTTTCTGCAAAGCGAAATATTATAAAATGCGTTTTTCTGGCTTTCGGCGGTATTGCAGAAGCCTATCTGCAACCATTTGCATCCGCTTCCGACCGTAAACTCATGAGTGAATGTGGTTATTCCGACACCGTCGGCCTTTTTAATAACGGTTTCTTCCGATATTTTATTCTTATTCTCGTTGCAGTAAACAAGCTTTATCGCATTTTCGATTTTTGCTTCTCCGCTTCCGATGGTACTGCTTTCAACATCATATGTCAGGCGATAAACATCACCCTCGGTTACGGGAATATAGTAAACATTATCAGCGCCCTTATAGGTATCTCTTGTGACGGTTTCACCTCTGCCGGTAATGGTGATTATTCCCTTGTTTTCGGTTGCGAAAACCGCACTTGAATTCTCCGAGCCCTCTCCTCTGCCGTAGCTTCCCGAGGAATACCAGCTCTGGAAATTGAAGATACTGCTGTCATATTCATATCCGCTGTCACCGATGTTAAGGTGAGGTATCTCCTGCCTGTATTTTGCCTCAACCTCTTCGGTAACATAATCAGAAATTTCCGTTAAGGAAATATTGGAATATACAGCCGTCTGCTGTTCGGTTATACCGGTTGCATCAACGGCAAAAGATATTGCAAGATGTTTCGCATTTCCGCTGTTGAAGTTTACGGAATATGTGCCCGATTTTTTCTGAACATCGGTGACAATTACATCAATAATATTTCCCGATGCATCATAACCTCTGATAATTGCCTTTGACTTTCCGCCGCCTGCGGAAAGCTCGGTATGATAAGTAAGGTTATATACCGTATCGGTGTTACACGGAACAAAATAGGGCTTATCCTTAACCTTGCTTTCGGTTGCGTATATATCCGTAAAGCCGTTATTATCAATTGAGGTTATTTTTCCGCCTTCGGATATAATTTTGCTTCCGCTTCCGACATATTTTGGTGCTTCAAAAAGATTTTTATTGAATTGATATATCGAAACATTGGAGAATATTGCCGATGCTTTGAGATTATCAACATCAAATCTTACCTGAATCTTTGCGGTAGTTGAATTTGCCGGAACGGTAAACTGATATTCATAGTGTCCGCTTGTAACATATTCACTGCGATACCAATACTGCCTTGAATAATTGGGACTGTAACTGATATTCTTTCCCTCTTTGGTGAGAGGAAGAACGGTAAACTGACCCTTGCCGTTATCCGCAATAACATCAAAGGTTAAAATATATGTTCCGCCGTTATCCGGGTCAACCTCTATGGTGTAATAATCGGTATCGGCATATGCCGTACTCAGGTCATAGAAAAGCGAACCGCTGTTGATTTCGGTAAAATGCTTCCAGTTTTCTTCGGTTGAACCGAATACGGTTACGGTTTTATCGTTTTTATTCGGAACGAGTATCTTTGAGCTTTCGAATTTCTTTGTTTCAAAATCCGCACCGAGAGTATCTCTGAGGGTCTTTTCAAGAGTTGAACGCCATTCACCGAAATTGAAATAGTTTTTATAAGCCGAAACTGCCGGAACATACTCGGATGAAACGGAATATTCACCCTTCTTTGTGCCGTCTGCAACTGCATATTTCATTGTTCCGGGAACATCAAGGCTTTCAAGTCCGTCAAGCTTCAGAAGGCTGAACTTTTCCTTTTCGCTTTCATTAAGCTCCCACGGATAAAACTCATTATAATTCTTTTCAAGATAAAGCGGTGCTCCCTGAGCCGTTTCGCTGAGGATGCCCAAACTCTTAAGTCTGTCAAATTCTTTTTTCGCAAAATCTTCACGAACCGAAGGAGTTGAATACATGGCAACCTTCTGAGCCCAGTCATTTGACGGCTCAGAGCCTTCTACATAGTATCCCATAACTCCGTTAGTGTCCGAAGGAGCAATTTCAAGCACCTTCAATGTGCCGCCGCTATAATTATCCTTAAGAGTTTCAATATAATCAAGCGACCTTGTCTCTGAAGCGAGAGCCGCCGGAACAAGCGAAACAACCGTTGCAAACACAAGCGTTACGGAGATAACGGATAATGCTGTTTTCTTAATATTCAGTTTCTTTTTCATTATACATTACCTCCTATTCTCTTCAAAAATGTCTGTTGCAGGGATATGTCTCCGTCATCCTTTTCGGTCAGATATACGGGCTTGTTTTTCAGCGAAAATACCTGACTCTGCGCATATTTCGTTCCGTCAAGCTCAGCCTGAACCTTAACCTTTATCGCAGTGGCATTCTTTCCGTCATCCGTTGCGGTTACCGATATTTCAAACTGACTTATATTATCAGAAAACGGCTGAACGGTCGGCTGCTCCTCAAAGCTGAGTCCTCTATACTGTGTCATCAATATTTTTTTGTTTTCTTCATCATAATCAAAAGCAAATATTGCGGTGTCACCGTTCATATCGTTATTCTGAATATAAATGGTGCCGTCATCTATACAGATTGCATCGCAATCCGTGAAAAATTCCTTGATTTGCGTCATCGCAAGCTGAGTGCGGTACGAAACATTAACCCTTTTGTTAACATTTGTAAACATTTTTGAACCCGAATTCATCATTACGCTCACGCAAAGTGCAACAATTCCGAGAATGGCCGCACACACCAGAAGCTCAACAAGGGAAAATCCTTTTTTGTTGACTGAAGCATTATGCGCCGTTCTCTTTATTCTGTTTTTTATTTTATTCATTTAAAGCTTCACCTTCTGACGCAAATGATTTTCAAATTCAAATTTTCTCAACTGTATGCTCACCCGTCATTGTATATAATGTAATTTTATATGCGGTACCCGAGGAAAAAACTATATCATAGCTCAGGTCAAGGCTTTCGGTTTTGGTGATTTCGGTAATACCGTCACCGACCTCAAACATTTCAACCGCACCGTTTCCGCACGCAAAGCTTATGTAAAGCTTTTGACCGTCTCTGATGGATGTTCCGTTTGCAACAATATCAACAAAGGAATTTCCGATTTGCTCGGTTTTGTAAATCTCCCCGTTGTTTTTGAAAAGCCTGCACACATATTCATTGGCTTCATCGTCATAGGAAAGCTCCATATAGTTTGCAATTCCGCTGAGCGAATTGATTTTGCACTGGGACATAATCCCTCCGACCTTTTCGGATGCCGATTTTGTCCTGGCTTTATAAAGCGTTACAATAGAGCCGGTCACAACGCTCACAAGTGCAATCATTAACGCAATTGTTACAAGAAGCTCAACCAGAGAGAATCCCTTGTTATTGCATATACGACTGCGTTCAGCATCATTATTCAGTTTTCTTAAATCTGCCGTTAACAAAGCTTTGCCCTCTTCCTATATCAGTCTTTCTTCCAATTTGAATATGTAACAAGTCCGGAAATGCTCTTTATTGTGCCCTTTGCTTCCGCACTCCAGTCATTGGAGCTTCCTATCGGAACCTTGAAGAAATCGCCTACTCTGAGCTTATCGCTTCCGAATTCCGCTGTTGCGGAATAAGCCTTTTCAACCTGTCTGCTGTCCGAAATGATATTTAAGCTCGTGCCGCCGCTCGGAGATACAATAAGGTCTCCGCCGCACATAATCAATCCGTTATAATCATTTTCAAGGGTAATGTTTCCTGTTGCGATTATAATCTTAACGGCATCATTGCTTCCGTCAAAGGTATAATCTCCGTTAGCGATAACTGCGGTTGTGCCGTTACTTACAAATTCTTTATATTCGCCTTCGTCTATTTTATCCTTGATTTTTTCCTCGTTTACATAATATGTGAACGGGTTATCATCTTCAACCTCACTTGAAACATCATAGGAAAGCGTCTGGCAAACATTTTTATATGCCGCCGCATCCTGCGCCGCATTTGCCTTTACTCCGGCCGCCATTGAGTTTGAAAGATAATCCTTAAATGAAAGCACCTTCTGACCGGAAATATCCATTCCCGTGAAGAAATTGCCGAGAGTCTGAGATGCAACGGAGCTGTTATTGATGCTCAGATATTTTTCAACATATCCTTTGACTGCCTGAGGATTTACGGTTACATAATCTCTGAAATATCTTGCGGCATTTTCCTCGGAGCTGTATTTAATTTTATCTCCGTTTTTGGTTTCTCCGAATTTAAGGAAATAATATACTATTTTTCTTCCGGAAACTATTGTTGTTACCGGCTGAATCTGTGCATTGTATGTTGAGAACTTTTTGTTTTCTCCGTCAATAGTCCAAAGCGTATCCGATTTAAGACCGAGCCTGTATGTTTTTCCGTCTACAACAACGGAATACACGCCGTCACTGTACTGAACGCCGTCATTTTCGCCGATAAAAATCTCGGGATTGGCTGTCGGCAATCTGTTTCCGATTGATGAATCGGCGGAAACAAATGAAAGATACTCCTCCGGAACAAGATATACTCTCTGATTTTCTTTGACGGACATTGATTCACCCATCTGAACATTTGCCGCTCCGTATCCGTCGCTTGTTTCTCCGATAAAGCTGATGCCGGCAAGTGTCAGCGCATCGAGTCCGCTTATATCAAGTGAGCACGATTTGCCGTTTATAAGAATCGCAGAAGATTTTGAAGCATCTTTTCCGCTTTCTCCGCCGGTTCCGAAGCCGTTATATGTTTTGGAAAGCTTAACACCTGCATTGGTACCTGCCAAATCCAGGTCATTGGCTACGAATGTATATCCGAGCAGGCTTGCTTTCGCATTATTATGAAGAATAATGTTCTCAGCCCAAACGGTTGAATTTTCGTCAACGGCAAGGTTATCGCTTCCCGTGCCTTTTCCGAAAATATCAATGTTTCCCCTGCTGACAAATATACCGTTGTTGAGTGTAAGAGAATTGAAATTTCTCAGGTCAACGCTGTTCATATATGCGTTACCGTTAATCGTAACATCGGCATTAACCGCCGAAGCATCTCCGATTATGTTTCCTCCGACTACCGATGAGAACGAGGGAACGCCGGAAATCGAAAACTGTGTAAACGAATAGCCTATATCGGGAGCCGTCAAAACTATATCCGTTGTAATTTCCGTTGTTCTGTCGGATGATGTATATATCAGTTTTATATCTTTAAAAGTAATTTTTTCATCTTCAAACAGCACTCCGCAACCCGACTGCGAAAGGTCAACAGTACCGTTTCTGCAATTCTTTATCATTGCTTCCAAGGCATCAACTTTATATTTATAATTGTTGCCGCCCGAATTGATTAATAAATTTTTACTCTCTATCTTTGCGCTCTCAAGCTTCATTTTAAATCTGTTTGCAAATTCGGACTGAATTGTTAAGCCTTCCTGCGCATATTTTGTATAATTACTCATAACATCCGCATAAGACTCGCTTATTGAGTCTGATACGATTTTCTGAAATCCCAGACGAATTTCATCCATTGCGGTTGAAGCATCATATGTATTCTGCTTGCCTTTTCTGTCTGAGGTCTTCATTTCAAATCCGGTATAAGTGAGCATCAGAAGCAGACTTCCCATCAGTATAAGAAAACCAACTGCCACAAGTACCGTTACAATACCGGAACCTTTGTTATTCAATTTTAAACTGATTTTATTTTTCATTGCCGCCTCCGTTGCGCTCAGTTGTTTTCTCAGATTCAATCAGTTGACCTTGCTTCCTCTGAAGGTTGCAAAGGCTTCACCGTCATCAACCTCTCCGGACTCATAAATTTCAATCTTTATATCGTAAATTCTGGGGTCATCAAGCGGATTTATGATGTTTCCCTTGATGATGTTGGAATCGTTCATCATGCTGTCTCTGTTTATTCCTCCGCCCATACGGCTTCCGTTATACCACCAATAATCCTGTATATGGAAGTTTATCGGGCTTTTGTTGCAGAGGTTTATCGTCGCATTTGTCTGAATTATTCCCTTTCCCGTATATTCTGCGGAATGGAATTCTTCAATAAGCAGGTTATAATTTTCCTCTTTCAGCAGTAATTCGGTTTCATCCATGGGAGCATATGAATATTGCTTTTTGCCGTCTGTTATTCCGGTAACCGTTGCCGTCATCGGCCACTGCTTAACAAGGAAGAGCTTTACCGGTATATCCTCTCTGTTGTAAACAAATAAATTTTCTCTCATATCCGTTATCATACCCAAATCCGGATATTTCGGGTCGCTCAGTGAGCTTGCAGTTGCCTTGTTGTAATTGGCATAGAAAGGATAATACATTATATATACACTTAAAGGCGTTTCATCATCTGTCGGGGTTGCTCCTCCGGGGATTGCCGAATATCTGTGCTCATAGACATAAGATGCTTCGCCCTCAACGCCGAGCTTTTGATAAGAATATAAATAACGGTATGTTACATATACGAAAACCTTTTCCACGCCCTCTTCATCGGCTTCGTTTTCAACATCTATGAATATTTCACGGACACGCTTGAAAGCCGTTGCATGAGTGTGCGCATAGAAATCGGTATCCGCAATAAAATCAGGGTTTTCGGAAGCGTCGTAGGGCTGTGAAAATGTGCCGTCCGGGTCACGATAATCCACTATTTCTTCCTGATTGAGCTGATAAAAAGCATCGCTTCCCTCAATCGGATTATCCTCGTCCTCTCCGGGAGTTCCGATGCTGAATGTTACCTTTGCATCAAAGGTACTGCTTCCGGATTTAAGACCTGTGATAATCGCAGATTTGTTTTGCGTATCTGCGTCTTCGTTGCCCTCAAAGGTGTCATAGCCGAGAAGGCTCTTCGCCGGCTGCATATCCTTATCAAAAAAATCTGTAACACTCATTGAGTCTATGACTTCCTGAATATTCTGAGATGCATCGGTTGCTTCGCTGAGCTTTCTTGCTTTTGTCTCAATTCCTGCCGATGTATAAAACGCATGAAGAATAGGCGTTATCATAATCGCAAGAACCGCAACGGCAACAATCAGCTCAACGAGCGTAAGACCTTTTCTGTTTTGCGAAAGCCCTGCAGAGGCTTTTGCTTTCATATGAAATTTTTTAACCATAAAAGTTCAGCCTCCGTTCAGACTGTGTGAAATTATTTAACGCCGAAAAGGTCCTTCTTTCCGATTGCAACATCGGGAGCTTTAACGGGTTTATATTCGCTTCCGTCATAGGTGATGAAATACTTTGAAATGTTGAATATCGTGTTGAGTGAAGCATCATCTCCGTTATATGTTGCGGAAACGCTTTCGATGAATGTTATCGGCTTGTTTTCATCATATATGTAAGCAATGAAAGACTTGAGCTGGTCATACTTCATTCTTGATGTTGAGGTTGTTCCGGTGCGGAAGCCTGTAACATTCGTCTTTTTGCCGTTAATCATAGTACTGAATTCGGCAATGGGCATACTGTCCTCAAAAGAAATGTTTGAAAGGTTTGCGCCGGTTTCTTTATTTACCTCCATAAGATAAAGCAGGAAATCTTCGTTTTCGATTCCGCTGGGAAGTCTTGAAAGATTCTTCGTAATATTATCCCTTGAGGTCACAACGCTGGCTCTGTATTCGCTGAGATTTGAATAATAGCCCTTAAGCTCTTCAAGATATTCACTGCGCTCTTTAAGCTTTGCTTCCATATCGGTATTGAGGGTTGAAAGATTCTGATAACCCGTGAGGTAAGCAATAACGAGAATAATGATTCCCACAAAAGCCAACACGAGATTTAAGTTGCTTTTCAGCAATGTTTTCATTTTATCCATTGTTCAATCCTCCTTATACATCTGCTTCAGCGGTTGTCTCTTCGGCAGGAGCGGGCTCTGTTTCGGGCTCCGGCTTAGGATATGCGCAATTCATCGAAAATGATACATTCATTGTGCCGTTGTTGTCTGATTTGTTCATCGCACTTACCGCAAGAACGGCAACAGAGTCAAACGACCTGAGCTGTCTGAGCGTTACTGCCGCTTCCTCAAAGCCCGGAACCGTTACATTCAGCACAATTCCTTCCGCATTGCCGCTCACCGAAAGAAATACTATATCCGAGGGCATTTTTGCTTCAAGCTCAAGCAGGAAATTGAGAAGCTGTGCATTGTAATTCTGAGAACCGTTAATAAAGTTCTGAAGCTCATCATCGCCTTTTTTATAGGTGATATATGTGTTATATTCATCCTCGGCGTACTGATATTCTTCTATTCCGGCCTCAACCTTTTTCAGCTCTTTCTTCTGTGAAAGATAAGGAATAAGCTGTGTTGCGCAAAGCACAATCGCCAAAACAAGCGATGCTCCGAGAACAACGAAACCGTAATATTCGGAAAGTGTGCTCTTCTTTTTACCCTGACCTGTTTTATCAAGATATTCCTTCGGGAGGAATGAAAGCGGATCAAGTCTTGCACCGAGACAGTTTATGTAAACCGATATTCCGTTTGTGGAATTTGCAAGACCTGCAAGCTCCGGAACATCTTCAAGCCACATTGTATCAAGAGCGAGAGTATCTTCAATCTTTTCCTTAAGTCCGTTAAGGTGACAGCAGCTTCCCATAAGAACAACCTTTGAGATTTCCTTATCGGCGTGCTTACTTGTTTTGAAGAAGTCAAGTGTTCTCGAAACCGCACCGGCAATTCTTGCAAGCGAATCCGAATAATTTCCGCCGTCCTCAAGCTCGGGAGAGCTGAGACTTTCAAGCGCCTTTGTATATTCATCATCTTCCATGCCCTTGAGTGCCATATATGAGCAGATCATTTCATCGCCGCCAATCATAACGGAACGCTGAAGAAGAAGGTCACCCTCTCCTATAAAGCTGACCTGAGTTGAATCGGGGTCAATGTTAACATACATTGTAACGCCCTCTCCACGGACACTCTTAAGCACCTGATACTGAGAGTTAACGGAATAATCAAGCGCTTCGCAAACAAGACCCGTAACCTCGGCGAGGTTTGTATATCCCTCAACGATAAGCTGAGGAACCGCAACAACCATAACATGAGACTCTGTTTTGGTCTTATTGAGAACGGTATGCGCTACCGCATACTTCGTAATATCAACCGGGAAATAATCGGTAACATTGGTGTTAACCGCATTGGTTATCTGATCTTCTTTAACAACGGGCAGGTCAACATCACGGCTTGCCGCCTTTGAGGAGTTGAGCGAGAATACACAGCCTGTTGCGGCAATACCACGGTTTCTCAGCTCAGCTTTAAGCTTTTCACCCAAAACAATGGGGTCCATTATCGCACCGTCAACAACGGTGCCGTCGGGAGTTGAAAAAATGAAGCTGTCGGTTACGGCATATGTTTTGCCTTTCTTTTCGGATACGCAAACTTTGCATATTCTCTTTCCCGCCTCAATGTTAACAACTTTAGAAGCCATAGAACAATCATCCTTTATCTGAAGAATTTTTTTACACGGTTTCAATGCGAAATATGACGAAAAAAGCGTTCTTTTGCCGCTTTTTCCGTCTTGCTAATATAAATATATAACTAATAACTGTTAAAATCAACTCTAAAAAAGAAAAAAACAAAAAAATTTATAAATAATTTACAAAAAGTTTACAAATACACAGTAATTCCGCAACAGTTCAGAGCGGATTTATAGCAGATTCATGTGACGGAAACCGTGTGCATAAAATTATGCGTTGGTGCTGAGCCTGTGAGTCGGCTTACGCTTGACGAATACCGTCATGAAGTAACCGATGTAGTGAATACGAAACATAAAACTTTTGTATTCCTCATTAAGAACGAAAAACTGCCGTCTGATTGACGGCAGTTTTATACAAATTATGAATAATTATACAATTTTTATGAATGATTCCAGATACCATTTTATAAATTCCGTTCCCCAAAGAGCGGCTATTGCATAACCTGCCGCAAGGTACGGCCCGAATGCCAGTTCTCTGCCGATATGCTTAATTTTCATAAGTGCAATATGAATAACACTTCCGAGCAAACACGCCACAAACACAGCGAAAATTCCCGATTTCAGACCAAGGAACAGTCCGCAGGCAAACATCAGCTTCACATCTCCGCCACCCATTGCCTTGCCCTCTGAAATGAACAGAATAAGGAAGAATATTCCGCCGAGAACAACCGCTCCGAGCACATGGTCCTGCCATGTATTTTTATACGCAAAAATGTTTATTAGTGCATGAATTACGGCAACAACCAAGCAAAAAGCAACCAGTCCGTTTGGTATCTCTCTTGTGCGGTAATCAATAATCGCTATAACAAGCAGAGCCGAAAGCAATACGCAATAAAGGAACATATCGGGGCTGAAGCCCTTAACGAGCACAACAATAAGCCATATAACGGCATTTGCGGTTTCTATCAGCGGATACTGAGCGGATATTTTTGCTTTGCATCCGGAGCATTTTCCACGCAGGAAAAGCCAACTGAAAAGCGGTATAAGCTCATACCAATGCAGTTTTTTATTGCAGGTCATGCAGTGTGACGGCACAACAACTATCGACTGATGCTCCGGTATGCGGTAAATACACACATTCAGGAAGCTTCCGACGCATAATCCGAAAAGAAAAACAAGAATGTATATTACTATCGGATATGTTTCCATTATCAGATCAAATAATTCAAGCAATGATGTTCTTCCTTTCTTTTTTAATTCGGAATTCGGAGTTCGGAATTAATGACGGGCTACGCCCGTACCCGATTTTATTAGTTGACCCCATCCTGCGATTGGTTTTTATATGTTTTACTTATGGACTTTTATTTCTGATTTATTAGTAAATATTTTGAGTCTTCGTTATTGAAACAAATATACTGATTATTTCATTACAGTCTTTATTCAGACTCTCAAACTGAACATTGTTTATATATCCGCTCTCATACAAAAGCTCTAACCAATATAGTGTTTCTTCTGCTTCTTTCAAAGCTATATTGTACTTTGAATAAAAATCTGCTTTACTCTGCGCCCTTATAGATTCTCTTGCATTTGCACCTATACTTGTTCCGCTGCGTAAAATCTGTTTTGATATAACATATTCATTTTTATTATCACAAAGATACTTATACAGCTTTATAATTCTTAATGCAAACTCTTTTGATTTATTTAAGGATATGTTAGCTTCATTCATAGCCGTTTTGCTTTGCCTTTCATTAGCTTCTGAACAGAAACTATATAATGGGTACGGGCATCATTAATTCGGAATGTGGAATTCGGACTTCGGAATTAAGGGGCACTTCGTGCCGATTTTATATAAATAACTTGAAATTTGTTGTTTCTATATGTAATTCAGAAGTAAAAGTCATATGTAAGCAGTTATAAAACGGGTACGGGCAGAGCCCGTCATTAATTCCGAATTCCGAATTCAGAATTCCGAATTTAATGAATTAAGCGCTCAAAGCTCTCCTTTCGGAGAGCTTGATTTTAATTATTCGGTATCCGCATCTGCTTCTTCGGCTTCAAGTTCAAGCTGAGGATGATTATCTATTTCATAATACTGGATATGTATCAAATATACGAGGTCGGATTTACACATTTTTCCGTCCGCAAAACCCAAATCAGCTTTAAAGGCAGCTATTCCGCTTTCTCCGACTTCGTTTGTATAATTAAGCGTATTAACCTTGGTGCCGTTATCTTTTTCAACTTCCTGAAATGTGAGGGTAATGAAACTTGACTGGTCCCCCTTGCCTTTGCCTATTCTTACTGTTCCCTCACCGTTAATGGTTACTCCGTATTCCGCTTTTACGAAATCTATGCACTGCTCTGCGGCATCCTGAATAACCGCATCACGAGCTTTCTGCACATATTTTACAAAGCTCGGCGCCATAACCGTAATCAACGCTACCATGATTGCAATAACGATAATGAGTTCAACCAGTGAAAACCCTTTTTTGTTCTTTTTTTTCGATTTAGCCATACCCGTATCCTCCTGCATATGAAGTTTGTGAATATGAATGCGAATCGTAAATCCGGTTGCCGAAATTCACCATTCCCGTTCATATTAAAATCAACCGCCCCGAAAGGGGGGATCGGGGCGGTAAAATAGAAGCTATATTTTTATAAACTTAGTCTTCAGATATATCTTCCATAAGGAAGGTGGGCTCTTTGCCGGAAGTAAAGCTAACAGAGATTTTGTACTGCTTGCTTGTAGCACCCATGGACTTGGATGAATCAACGCCGGATACTTTAAGGATTTCTGCCCAGTCATCAGCATTAAATCCGGAATTAGCGAGGTCGATGTGCTTATCGTTACCAACTTTAATTGTAACTGATGAATTGGTGGTTGTTTTGGGAGAAACATCAGGATCGCTGAAATAAGTCTTTAATCCGGTGTAGAAATCTTCAGCAGCGGATGTAAGAGCAGCGTCACGGGACTTCTGAACATACTTAACGAAAGAAGGAGCCATAACAGCGATGAGAGCTACCATGATAGCGATAACGATGATAAGTTCAACAAGGGAGAAGCCCTTCTTGTTCTTGCGAACGGAATCGAGTTTTGCCTTTAACATTGTGGATTACCTCCATTGTAAATTTTGTTTTTTATGTTATTAACCGAACCTTTCCCCCTTTTTCCCCCTTAGAAAAAGAAGATTCGGAAATAGCCGAAAAGTTTTAAATTCGGAATTCGGAGTTCGGAATTCGGAATTTATGACGGGCTTTGCCCGTACCCATTCAAATTGAAAACCATTTTAAATATGATTTTCATTAAGAGTATGTCAGCTTCGTTCATAACTGTTTCTGATACAAACCCGGCGCTTGCGCCCATTAATTCCGAATTCATAATTCCGAATTCCGAATTAAATTTAAAATTTTGCAGAGCAAAATTTTACATTGAGTCAAGGCTGTCATACATGCTCATCATGGGCATGAGGAGTGCGATAACGATTGTGCCGACTATACCTGCCATAACGATGATAACAAGAGGTTCGATTGCGGCGGTAACAGCCTGAGTTGAAGCTTCAACCTCTTCGTCATAATAAAGAGCCGAGCGGTCAAAGATTGAAACCAGGTCGCCGGTTTCTTCGCCTATTCTTGCCATATGGTGAACCATAGGCGGAAACATCTTCGTTCTTTCAAGCGCTTCGGAAAGCGGTGTGCCCTGAGCAACCTCGGTTTTAACATCCTTCAGCGCTTCTTTATAATAAATATTCGTCATGGTATCCGCCGTAATTTCAATGGCATCTATCATCGGAATACCCGTTGAAAGCAGAGTTGCAAGCATACGCATAACATTTGAGCATGCCGTTTTTGTTGTAAGCGGTCCCAAAAGCGGAACCTTAAGCATTATCTTATCAACAACATGTCTGCCGAAATTGGACTTCTTAAACATCTTAAGTCCAACAACAAGGGCAACAACGATGCCGAGGATAAGCGGAATATGTGATTTGAAGAAATCCGAAGCATTAACTATCGCCTGAGTAAGCGCCGGAAGCTCGCCGCCGATTGAACCAAGGAAATCCTGGAACTTCGGAACAATAAAGGTGAGCATTACGAAAACGATAACAACAACAAGTATGCCGAGTATCATGGGATACATTGTTGATTTTTTAACAAGCGCTTTGAGCTTGGTATCCTTTTCGTTTTTCTCCGCTATACGCTCAAATGAGGTTTCAAGCGAACCGGATTCTTCACCTGCCGCAACCATGGTGCACATGATATCGGAGAATACCTTCGGATAATCTCTCATGGATTCGTGCATTGACGAACCGCCTTCAATACCCTTTTTGCATCCCTTTATGGCTTTTGCAAGCGATTTATTCTGAGTCTGCTCGCCGAGCATTTCAAGCGCCTTGCTGAGCGAAACGCCTGCCGCAAGCACCGAAACCATCTGGCGGCAGAAAACCGAAATATCACGGGGTGTTACCTTCGGTTCAAGAAAGCTTAACTCAATATTTGAATTGAGAGCATTTGCCTGCTCGATTTTGGTAGCGGTTAAACCCTTTACCTTGAGAAGAGCGGCAACATCGGCTTCGGTAGCCGCTTCAACCGTTTCTTTATACTGTTTACCGTCTGAATCAACGGCAACATAGTTAAAACTTGCCATTTATATTCACCTCTGTCAAAATACCTTGGCGGACATTGCTTCCTTATCAACCGCATAAAGCAAAGCGGTTGAGCCTGAAATTATGCCACGCATATACAAGTCGTATATAGATTCATCCATAAGCATCATTCCGTATTTTTTAGAGGAGAGTATGTCATTCTGAATCTGGAATGTTTTCCCCTCACGGATATGATTACGGATAGCCGAAGTTGCAACCAGCAATTCAGTTGCGAGAACCCTGCCCTTGCCGTCTCCTCTCGGAATAAGCTGCTGAGACATTACGCATTCCAGAACATCCGCAAGCTGACTTCTTATCTGCTGTTGCTGGCGTGCCGGAAAGCTGTCGATTATTCTGTCAACCGCTCCCGCTGTTCCCGAGGTATGGAGTGTTGAGAAAACAAGGTGTCCGGTTTCGGCGGCTGAGATTGCCGTCTGCATGGTTTCAAGGTCTCTCATTTCGCCAACGAGTATAACATCGGGGTCCTGCCTCAGCGCCGCTCTCAGCGCACTGCCGAAGTCTTTGGAATCCAAACCGACCTCTCGCTGGTTTATCACCGATCTTCCTCTCGGATAGATATATTCAATCGGCTCCTCAATAGTAATTATATGGTAATTATATCTTTCGTTGATTGCCTGCACAAGAGAAGCAAGGGTGGTTGATTTGCCGGAACCCGTAATTCCCGTAACAAGCACCAATCCTCGTTTTTTATCACGGGTATCAACGAGAGGAGCGGGAAGACCTAATTCATGAGGTGAAAATATTCTGTTGTTGAGTATTCTGCCGCACAGCGCAATTGAACTGCTCTGACGGTAAATATTCATACGGAGACGAACTCCGCTCGGAAGCGCATACGCAAAATCAACTTCGCCGTTTTCATCAAGAGTTTTTTCAAGCCGCTCAGTCATTATCTGATTTGCAAGGCTTGTGCATTCCTCGTTGGTCATTTCAACAATATCCATCGGGAGAATGCTTCCGTCAACTCTCATTGACGGACCGTAGCCTGCACAGAAATGAACATCGGAAGCTCCTGCTTCAACGGCTATCTGGACATAATCATCAAAACTAAGCATATGTTCTCCGGGATAAATATCGGACTATTCCGTATTTATCGCTTCCTTAATTAGAATTATAGTCAATAGAATTTTGCGTGTCAACAATTTTCAAATAAATGTTAAGAAAGTTTGAACAAATATCACATTTTCGCAACATTTCGAAAACCTTGTTGAATTTTTTTTCATTTTTTCAGAATATTTTCAGAAAATTTATTGAAAATTCATATTTGAGCTTTAACCCTCAAACGAAACCTTGAGCATTTCTTTAACTGTTGTTGTTCCTTCAATAACATACTTTGCCGCCGCTGTGCGCAGAGTATGCATTCCGTCATTAAGCGCACATTTCTTAAGTGCTTCGGTGCTTGCCTTTTGAGTTATGAGACGCTTAAGGTCGGGCGTTATCTGCATTATCTCAAATACAGCGGTTCTGCCATAGAAGCCGGTATCCGAACACATCGGACAGCCGCAGGGCTCATAAATCGTAAGCAGTTCGTTTTCATCCCATCCGAGAAGCCTTTTCTGCTCTGCCGTTGCCGCAACGGGTTTTTTGCAGTGCGGACAAAGCTTACGGATAAGTCTCTGAGCAATAACGCCGACAACGGAATCCGCAATAAGGTATGATTCAACACCCATATCAAGCAGACGGGTGATGGTTGCGGCAGACGAGTTGGTATGCAGGGTTGAAACAACAAGGTGTCCCGTGATTGAAGCTTGAACGGCAATTGAGGCGGTTTCATAGTCACGAATCTCACCTATCATTATAATATCGGGGTCCTGACGGAGAATTGCACGCAGGGCGTTTGCAAAGGTCAGACCCGCTTTTGTGTTAACCTGAACCTGGTTAAGACCCGAAATATTCGCTTCGACGGGGTCTTCAACCGTGATAATGTTTATTGATTCATCATTAAGCTCCGAAAGAGCGGTATAAAGCGTTGTGGATTTACCTGAACCGGTGGGTCCGGTAACAAGAATAATTCCGTTGGGGTTTGAAATGATGTGGTCAAAACGCTTCAAATCGTCCTCTCTCATACCGAGCTGGTCTTTTGAACGGGTAAGAGCAATTGAGTTCTGAAGACGCATAACGACCTTCTCACCGTAGGATGTGGGAAGAACGGAAACACGGATATCATATTCCGTACGGTCAACAACAACGGTTATACGGCCGTCCTGCGTTCTGCGCTTCTCGGAAATATCCATATCGCCGAGTATCTTGATACGGGTTATGATAACCGGCATAAGCTTTATATCGTAAGACATAACATTTTTCAGAACGCCGTCGATACGGAAACGGACAACGACCTGTGTTTCGTGAGAGTCAATA
This sequence comes from Acutalibacteraceae bacterium, assembly GCA_045627825.1. Lineage (GTDB taxonomy): Bacteria > Bacillota > Clostridia > Oscillospirales > Acutalibacteraceae > CAG-177. The sequence goes on along the minus strand of JAZQON010000003.1, from coordinate 26,437 downwards.
TGAATATCCGATGCTCTCTGACGAACCGCCTGCTCAAGAATTGAACGAACAAGCTGAACAATGGGAGCCGAGCTGATATCCGCTTCTTCTTCTTTTTCCTTTTCTTCAAGCTGAGCGAATTTGCTTTCACGCTCTTTCTGATATTTCTCTGCGGCGGACATTGCCTCGGCAGAGCCGAAATACTTATCGAGAAGCTTGTTGATATCGGTCAGAGTTGCGATACGGGTTTCAACAATACAGCCCGTTATAATCTCAATATCGTCAAGCGCTTCCATGTCAAGCGGATTTGCCATGGCAAGGATAAGCGAGCTTTTTGTTTCATCGGTATATTCAATGGGCACAACATTGTGTCTTCTGAGCACCTGACCGTTAATGAGATTCACTATCTCCTGCGGCAGGGTTGTTGCTCTGAGAGAAACATACGGCACATGGATAAGCTCACCCATTGCGGCGGCAACATCCTCAGCATCGCAGGCATTGATGTCAACAAGGCAGTCACCGAACGGTTTGTCGATTTTTTCACTTTCTGCAAATGCGGCATTATACTGAGCCTGAGTAATTTTACCGTTGGCAAGCAAAATGTCGCCTATGTTTTTCCCGTTTCTGCTGAATACCATAACCGTATATTCCGTACCGCACGATTAATGCGGTATCTCTCCTTTCAGAAGATTTATATAAAAAGACGATGATAATAGTATTTTATTCTTATATTATTATACAAAAAATCCGTTCTGTCAAGAGAAAAATTTTTATTTGCCGTATTGGAATTATTTTTCTGCAATTTTGAGTTTTTTATCAAGTCCGGTAAGCTTAAATATACTCATAACCTCGGTGCAGGCATTTATAACCGAAAGAGCCGCTCCGATTTCCTTTGCCCTCTGATGTGCGGCAACAACCTGCCTGAGACCCGATGAAGCAATATATTCCACCTTATCAAAATCAATGATTATCTCCTCTGCCGCTTCGATTTTATCAATCTCTGCGCCGAGCTCCGGCGATGAAACGGCATCAAGCCAGCCGTCAAGCTTCAATGTAATCTTTCCGTTATCGGTTTCTTTTGTTATTTTCATTTGTTTTCCTCCTCAAAATATTTGGCAAGAATAATTATGTTTTTTTCGTCTTTATATTCATATTCGGCATCGTCAACGCTTGAAAATGCAATATATTTTCCAAGACCGCCTATATGATTATCTATATCGTAATCCTCGGGCTTCTCAACGCTTTCAAGCGGATTGAACGGCTGACCGCTATCCTCAAACCTCATTTCCACCTTATCCGAAACAGACAGGGTGAAACGCACCTTTTCGCCCTCTGCATCTTTTCCCTCAAACGCATAGCTGCAGATATTAACGAAAATTTCCTCTGCGGCAACGCAAAGTTCAATCTGACGGCTCCTCGGCAACGGCATACCGAGTATCGCCGCTTTTATTCTTTCGAATTCTCTTATCTCGGGGTCAAGAAAAATTTCAAGTGTATCCTTAACCGTAAGAGCAAGCATCGTTATATCATCGTGGCGCTCGGCACCGTCTGCATAATCCGTAACCGCTTTGTTAACATATGAAACAATATCGGTTTTATGCGTACGGCGGAATTCCTCAACGAGATTTTTCAGGCGTTCATCTCCGAAAAATTCATTTCTGCCGTTGACCGCCTCGGTAACGCCGTCTGTGTACATCAGCACGGTATCGCCGATATTAAGCTTAACGGTATTCTGCGAATATTTTTCGCCGGCGAAAAGACCCATCAGCACACCCTCGGCACCGTCAAGAATTTTAACCTCATTTCCGATTACATACGGCAGGTTGTGGCCTGCGTTGGCATAGGTGAATTCTTTCGTTTTGCTGTCGAATATTCCCACAAACGCCGTGGCAAACAGCATTGCGGGGTTATTGCGGCTCAGAAAATCATTCGTTTTTTCGAGAATTTCCGCAGGTGTTAAATTCATTCCGGCATACTGCCTTATCAGCATCATCGTTACCGCCATAAACAGCGCCGCCGAAATTCCCTTTCCCGAAACATCGGCTATTGCAACCAGCACTCTGCTCTCATCAAGCATCACATAATCGTAAAGGTCGCCGCCGACATCCTTTGCCGGTATCATCTCGGTGCGTATTTCAAAAACGGAATTGAGTATGAAATCCTGCGGCAGAAAACCTCTCTGAATGTGCGAAGCTATGTCAAGCTCCGTTTCACGGTGTTCCTTATCACGGGTGAACGCATTTATGTTTTCAAGATAGCTGTCAATATTCTTTGACATAGTGTTGAATGACTCGGCTATCATTATATATTCATCGGGTTCACCGCCCTTAAGCTCTATCGGAGTGCGTTTGCCGTCGGCAAGAAATTCCTGCATACTTTTTCCGAGCTCCTCGGCAGGGTCGGAAATACGCTTCTTTATCAGATAATAAACCGCAAAATATATTCCCACTATAACGGCGAAAATCATTATTGCGAATATGATGAAGAACTTTATCACCTGACCGAAAAGCTGAGCGCATGAAAAGCTTACACCCGACATAACCTTGTTTCCGTAGTAGTCGGTAACGGGCATAACCAAATCAAACTCGTTGCCGTATTCATTCATTTTTATAACTCCGGCATACGGTTTTTCGCCGTTCCACGCTTTCAGCTCCGCATCGGAAAGCTTATAATCTTTGGTGTAACCTATAAGATGGTCATCGGGCATTTCATCAAGCTTGCTGTCATTGCAGGAAGCATAAACATAAGTGAGCTTTCCGTTTTCAATATCGGGAACATACATATAGGCATAATCAACATTATACCATTTACATATATAATCGCCGTAAAGCAGACCTATCTCATAATGCTGTTCATCAATCGGTACTTCCGCCTGATATATCACAAGGTCGGAATAAACACCGACTATCGAGTGCAGATAGCTCACGGTTTTCGTATAAACAACTCTATATACCAAAAGGAACGAACCGATAAACAGCAGTGCCATTGAAACGGCAAGCATCATCGAAATACGCTTTGTAACTCTTCCGGCAAGCGAATTTTCACTTTTTTTCATTGTATTATATCACCTCAGCAGTCCGGCAATATCAATAATCTCAAACGGGCAATTCTCCGGCTCTCCGGCACGGCAGAGTGCACATTTATATCCGCCGATTTTATCGGACATCATAAATGAATATTCACGCCCGTCAACCGACTGAACAACCGAAATTTTGTCTTTGCGCACTATCTCAAAGCCGTTCAGCGCAAGCTTCATTCCGAGCCCCGTGGCTTTCATAAAGCTTTCCTTTAAAGTCCAGTATTCGTAAAACAGCTCCGTTCTCTCTCTTTCGGTTTCACGGGAAGCGATATCCTCATATTCTGCGGCGGTGAAAAATCTCTTTGCGATTTTAATATCCGCAGGCTTCATTTTTTCAATATCACAGCCTACCTCGCAATCGGAAAAAGCGCATAACGCATAATCCTCCGAATGGGAAATACCGAAAAATAATTCTCCGTTTTTAAGATACGGCTTTCCCTGCTCACCGTATATTATGCCGGCACCGGAATATCCCGCTTTTTTCAAGCCGAAATCAAGCAGGAGCGAAGCGCCGAGAGAAAGGCACTTATCCTTTTCAAAGCGAAATGAATCCGCCTTTTTTCGTCTTTCGGCAGAAGCCGCCCGATAAGCCGCCGAAAAAAGCTTTTCATCCTTCAGCGGCTCAACGCAGACGGCATATACCGCCGTCATTCTTCATCCTCCGAATCGGGGGCGTTGAAATAGTCAAGAGTCAGAATGCTGTTTATCGCTCTGTCAAGATAAGCATCGTCAACCAGCGGCCAGGAGAAGCCGATACGGTAAAGTATATTCGTTGTGAATAGATTATCCGTATCAACCGCATGGGCATCCTTTATATCGTAAGCCGCAAGGCCGTTCAGACGGGCGTTGACCTTTTCATCGCCGAGTTTCTGACGAAATTCCTCATAGTAGGCATCGTCATCGGTCGGCAGAATGGTTATACCGTTGCGGTTGCAGGCATCAATTACTTTCATTTCATCGAAGCCGTAACGGTTATCGGTGTTGAACGCCGTGAATTTATCATTTGTTCCGGCAAGAAGCACAACCGCTCTTGCGGTGCAGTCAATCGGCGAAAATCTCATCGGGTCAGTCATATGACTGATGGGATATTTGCCCATAACCGCAAATCCTCTGATGCCGGCAAGGAACATATTCGTTTCGAAATTCGCCTGGAATTCGCCGTCGGAATGTCTGCCCATCAGGTTGCCCACACGGATTATCTTTCCTCTTAAGCCGTCCTCAATGGCATCAAGCATACGAAGCTCCGCATTGTACTTGGATATAGCGTATTTATTCGCCATATCGTCAATAACAAACAGCTCATTTTCGTGCATTTTAATCTGCTTTTCGTAGGATTCGGCGGTGTGTATTCCCGGAACGGAGGTGGTTGAAATCTGAATAAGCTTTTTATTTCTCTCTTTGCATATAGCTATCAGATTTTCAACACCCTTAACATTGATTCTTTCAAGAATATCGCTGTCGCTGAAATGCTTTACGCAGGCGGCGCAGTTGATAACCGTATCAAACGGAACATCCTTAACCGCTTCATTCAGACTGCTGTCCGTTATATCGGCTTCAATAACGCTTATGCGCTCCTTTATTTCCTCGTCAAACCCTCTGCCGAAATAATAAATCAGCATTGTTTTAAGGCGGATAAGCGGAGTTTCGTGGCTTCCTCTGCGGACAAGACACCAGATATGGCCGCTTTCCGATTGAAGAAGCTCATTGAGAACATGAATACCGAGGAAGCCTACGGCACCCGTGAGCAGCACATTTCCGAGAGGTTCACGCTTAACCTCACGGGCATATTTAACCATATTATATTGAAGCGCCGGACGGGTTGAGCTTTCTGCACCCGGCACAGACGGAGCGGCGGCATAGATTTCCTTATCCCTTTCTTCAATGAAGTCCGCAAGGGCTTCGGGAGTGGGATTATCGAATATATCGCCGTATTTAACCTCAATATTTTCCGACATAAGCACCATAGTAACCTTGGAAGCGGTTATCGAGGTTCCGCCCAGCTCAAAGAAATTATCATCGGCATATACTTCGTCAAGTCCGAGAACGGAAGCAAATATCTCACTCAGCCTTTGTTCAAGCGACTTTTTCGGAGCCTTTCTGCTCTTCTTCTTTGAAACGGCTTTTTGCGCTTCCGGGAAGCCGTTTTTATCTATCTTGCCGTTGGTGGTCAGCGGCATTTTGTCAATCTGCATTATGATTGCCGGAACCATATAATATGTAAGGCTTGCTTTCATATGAGCGGTAAGCGCATCAATATCAACGGGTGCGGATGCCGTGAAGAAGCCGACAAGGTAATCCTCACTGCCGTTGTTGCGCACAAGCACCTTTGCCTGAGTAACATCATCATAGGCAAGCATTACATTTTCTATTTCGTCAAGCTCAACACGGAAGCCACGGAGCTTGACCTGATTATCCTTTCTGCCGCCGAATTCTATTTCGGAATTGCCTGCAAGCCGGACTATATCTCCGCTGTGGTAGGCTCTCATTCCTTTGAGTTCAAAGAACGAAGCCGCATTCCTTTCGGGCAGATTTATATATCCTCTGCCGACACCCTCGCCGCAGATGATAAGCTCACCCACCGCATAAGGCGGCAGTATGTTGCCGAAGCGGTCAACAACATAGTGAACAAAGTTGCCCGCCGATTTGCCTATCGTTATATTTTCGGCTTCCGTCAGCTCTTTATATGTGCTGCATATCGTGCATTCGCTCGGGCCGTAGCCGTTAACTATCTGCAATTCGGGCGAAGCCTTTCTGAGTGCTTCATAGAGCGAAGCCGGGAATGCTTCCGCACCGATAACGATTGTTACAAGCTGATTGAACGCAGGTGCAAGCTCGGGCATACCTGCAAGATTGCTCATATATGACGGCGTTCCGACCATCATCTGAACCTTGTTTTTGAGCATAAGCTCCTTCATCGCAAGAGGATTATGGAATTCCTCATCGGTTGTCATATAAAGATGTCTGCCGAGACAAAGAGGAAGATATCTTTCCATAACCGAAGCATCAAACGATACCGAGCAGGCGGCAAGCGCACAGCCGTCATATTCGTCACTGCCGTAATATTTAAGGCACTTTCCGAATACTCCCACCATATTTGTAAGGTTATGATGCTCAACCATAACGCCCTTGGGCTTGCCCGTTGAACCCGATGTATAAATACAATATGCAAGCTGTTCGGGAACAATTTCAACATCCGGGTTTTCGGTTTCATCACCCTTAAGAAGTTCTTCAATCGTGAATGTTTTATAAGGCTTATCATCCGAGAAAAGCCCGGGTCTTGAAGCCCTGATTTCCTCAGTGGTTATAACGCATGGACTTCCTGCATCGGTGAGACAGTATTCTATTCTGTCATCGGGATAGCTCGGGAGCACCGAAATAAACGCTCCTCCGGCTTTTATAATTGCAAATTCACAGAGAGGAATTTCACAGCTTCTTTCAAGCATAACGCCCACTATGCTGTCACGCTTTATACCGAAGCGAATGAGGGCATGTGCTATAATATTCGCCTTTGCGTTGAATTCGCCGTAGGTGAGCGTTTTGCCGTCGGCGGTTATCGCTTTCTTTTCGGGATGCGCCGCCGCAAAGCGTTCAAGCATCTGATGAACGAAAATCTTTTCCGTTTCAACAAAGCTGTCATTGAGACCCGAATATTTTTCTTCCGCTTTCTCCGAAAGCATTGAAATATCTTTTATCTTTTCGCACTGCATAAACGATTTTGCCGCCGCAGTTATCGAATCAAGCAGAGCTTCGGCAAAATCACGGCTGAATGTATCCCTGCGGTATTCCGCAACAAGCTCGAATTCATCGCCGTTCAGATAAATATTAACCGAAACGGGTGACTTTGCGGCATCGGGAATGATTTCAAGCATTTCCGCTTTCTCTCCGCAAAGCTTTTCAAATTTAAAGTCCTCACCCTGATAAGCAAAGATTATATCGGAATTTACGCCGTATGCCGCCGAGATTTCCGCAAATGAGCAGGCATCGTTTGACATACTTTCAATAAGCTGAGTCTGCATATTGCCGATATGCTCTTTTACCGTTGTTTCATCCTCAAAGTTAACGGCAACGGGAACGGTTTTTATCAGCATCGTAACGGCGTTGGCATAGCGTGAATCGTTTCTGCCGCTGAATATCGTGGCATAGGTCAGGCTGTCTTTATTTATGAATTTACCGAGCACGAATGAGAATACGCCGTTGAAAAATGCGTTGAGCGAAAAGCCGTTCACGGCGCAGAACTTTTTAACCTCCGATGCGCCGCCGCATACAAGACGGAGCGAGCCTGCTCCATCTTTTGCTTCGGGTTCTTTCTTCGGCAGACATTCCGTTTCACATCCGCCGAGCAGGTTTTTCCAATATTCCTTAACCTTTTCGTATCTTTCGCCGCTTCTTGCGGACTGCTCTTCAAGCGCAATTTCATAGCCCGAAAAGCTCTCTTTTTTGAGCTCTTCTCCGAAATAAGCCTTATCGGTATCGGCAAAAATTATGTTCTCCGATGTGCCGTCGCAGATGATATGGTGAATATCCATAAACAGATAGTTGCCCTCTGCGGTTTCGTATATTGCAATGCGGTAAAGCGGTTCGCCGAGCAGAGTGAACGGGCGGATAAGCACGGTTCTTTCGGGAAGCTTTTCGCATTTTATAATCGGAATTTCAACCGGCAAATCATCGTTTCTCTTTGCCCTGATATTACCGCCATCATCGCTGAATAAAATCGTTTTAATATACGGATGAGCATTGACGGCTTTTTCAACCGCTTCGGAAAGTCTCCGAAGCTCAACGCCCGAACCGATTTTCATTATAACGGGGATATTGTAAACAGTGGTATCGGGGGATGCCATGCACTCAACAAAAATTCCGTTCTGAGTTTCGGAAATCGGGTAATCTTCGGCAATTTCATATTTCTTTTCGGGTGCGGCGGAAGCGATGAATGCTTCAAGCATTTTAACCGTGCTGTTTGCCTTTATATCGGCTATTCTCACGGGAACTTCAAACGCTTCGGCAAGCTCGATATTGAGCTTTACCGCTCCGATTGAGGTGAGCCCGGCTTCGTAAATATCCGTTGTAACGCCGAATTCATCGTGGCCGATAACGCCGGACACTATATCGAATATCTTTTTCTGCGTATCGTTTTCGGGCGCAACAATATCGCTGACCGTGCGCTGAGGAACGGGCAGAGCTTTTTTATTAACCTTCTGGTTCTGATTGAGCGGAATTTTATCTATCTGCATTATAACGGCAGGAACCATATACGGCGGCTTTTCGGAACGGATAAATTCCGAAACTTCCTGAGCCGATATTTCCTTATCGGAAACAACATACGCCGCAAGATATTTTCCGCCGGACGGCGCATCAAATGCCGCAACGGTTGCATCCTTTATATCGGGGAAGCGGCGTATAACCTCTTCAACCTCTGTAAGTTCAATGCGGAAACCTCTGACCTTAACCTGAGCATCACGGCGCCCGACAAACTGCAGATTGCCGTCGGAAAGAAGTCTTACTATATCACCCGTGCGGTAAACTCTTTCATATCCCTTATCGCTGTCAAATGTATTTTCTCCGTATGCTTCGGCGGTTTTTTCGGGTCTGTTGAGATAACCTCTCGTTACATGGGGGCCCGAAATCCATAATTCACCCACTGCTCCGAAGGGAAGCAGCTTACCTCTTTTATCAACAACATAAAGCTTGAGATTATCAACCGCTTTTCCTATCGGAACATCCTTATAACGGCGGTCAATTCTGAATGCACTCGTTATTACCGAGCCCTCGGTAGGGCCGTAAAGATTATATAAATTGAAGCCCTCGGGAACATCCGGAGGAGTAAGCTTTTCGCCTGCAACGGAAATATGCTTCAGGGTATCAAATCCGCCCATAAGTGCAAACTGTCTGCCCACCTGAGTGGTCATAACCGTATGTGTTATGCCGTTTTTATTGAAATAATCTCTCAGAGCAATAAAGTCAAGACGGATTTCATCTGAGATGATGTGAAGCTGTGCGCCCGATGTAATTGCCGGATATATGTCAAAAGCGTGGGCATCAAAGCCGTAGCTCGCATATGATGTAACTCTTGAGCTTTCGTCCGTTTCATAATATTTTTTAACCCACTGAGTTGTAACAAGAGCGTTTGAATGCTCAAACATAACGCCCTTGGGAAGTCCCGTTGAACCCGATGTATAAAGCATAACGAAAAGGTCATTCGGTGCGCAAACCGGAAGCTCCGCTTCACAGTCGGGAACCTCGTCAAGCTCGGATGTTGAAATTCTCATTCCGGTAAATTCATCGGTTATAACATCCTTGAGCTCGGGAGCATAAACCAGCATAACCGCTCCTGAGTCTTTCATCATAAGATTAAGTCTTTCGGGAGGATAAGTCGGGTCAAGCGGCATATATGCTCCGCCCGATTTCAGTATTCCGAGAGAAGCAAGCAGCATATATTCGCATCTCGGAATGAGCACGCCCACAACCTTTTCCTTTGTAATTCCCCCGGTTACAAAAAAGCGTGCAAGCCGGTCTGTTATTTCGTCAACCTCACGGTATGTAAAGCGCTTATCGCAATATGCAAGGCAGATATTATCCGGCGTTTTCTTCGCCTGCTCACGGAAAAGGTCAACAACGGTTTTTCCGCTGTCATATTCCGCTTCGGTTCTGTTAATCTCCCTGAGCTTTTCAACGCTTTTTTCATCGGCAAAACGAATATCCCCGAGAGTTTCGGCCCTCATCATTTCCTTTACCGTGTTGAGATAAGCTTCAGTTAAACTGCGGATAAAGCCCTCGGTATATTCCGACCTTTTATAATGGCTCTTTATAAATATTTCGCCGTTTTCTTCAATTACCATAAGGTCAATATCCGCCGGCGAATTGCCGATTTCGATATTATCGCTTCCCATATAGCCGTCAGCGAGCGGCACTCCGCTGAGAAGCTGACCCTGATAAACAAAGGTTATATTATTGTTTATGCCGTATTCGGCAGCAAGCTCTCCGAACGGTATAATGCTGTTCTTTTTCGAATGAAAATATCCGTCATAAACCTCGGAAAGAAAATCGGAAACCTTTTTATCATCCCCGGGCTTAAAATAAAGAGGAAGAGTTTTAACAAACATTCCCAGGGTTGAGCCGAGACGCTTATCGTTTCTGCCGTTGTGTACCGAGCAGAAAAAGGCATCCTGCGTGCCGTTGAATTTTGCAAGAGTATATGCAAATGCGGCAAGATAAACAGCGTTTGCGCTCACCTTGTTTTCAGCCGCAAAGGCACTTACATCCGAAGCCGAAAATCTGTCGGCTGAATATACTTTTATCTCACCCACTCCGTCAGGCTTTTCATCCGTCATCATATCGGGAACGGGTCTCGTGTCGCAGTCAACGCCATCAAAGGTTTTTCTGAAATATTCTCTTGCGGAAGCGAGCGCTTCTTCATCCTTTGCATTCGCATCAAAATATGCGAAATCAAAGGCGGTCATTTCTTCTCCGGCGCACTCTTTTCTGGAATATTCGTCAGCTATCCCCTCAAGAAACACCTTCTGCGATGTGCCGTCAAATATAATATGGTGAATATCACATAAAAATGCACATCCCTCGGGAGAGGTCAGATAAAAAAATCTGTAAAGGGGGCCGTTTTCAAGGTCAAACGGTTTAACAAGTCCGATTGCACCGCTGTTAAGATTATCAACCGTCAATTCGGAAACGGTAATTTCCTTTTCTTTATAAATCATTGACGGAACGCCGTCGGGAGTGCCGACGGATATATTAAAGATTTTATGCTTTGATGCCGTACGCTTTACCGCTTCGATAAAACGCTCCTTATCCGTTCCGTCAGGAACACGACACAAGACGGCAATATTATACATAACCGAATCCGGCTCATTTGCCGCTTCAAAAAATATACCCTTCTGCACTTCACTCATCGGGCATACTTCGGGTATGCTTTCAAAATGCGAAACCGTTTTTCCGCCGTTATTCATAAAATCATCCTTTCGCTGAGTTGTTGCAATATCTCAAATTATATTTTATCACAAAATTTAAAAAGTGCAAATAATTTTGAAATAAAGAAAAAGCCGAGGCCGGGGAGCCTCGGATTTTTCTCGTATAAAACGGGGGGACAAAAGATGGAAATTGTCAAAAATTATTTTTCAGCCTGCTTGGAATATTTTTTGAGATAGATAACCCTCATAAGCAGAGCCTCAACGGGATTTATCGCTTTCGGCTCGCCGAATATCTTGCTTCCGAGCATGGTGACGGATGCTTTGCTCATTATCATATCAACCGCTTCGGCATCGCCTTCAACGGCGCCGCAGCAGAGAGCTCCGCAATCCTTAAGCATAACTGCATTCTTACCTTTGATTGCCTTGCCGATTTTATCGTAGCTGTTCACGGTTTTAATCTTCGTGCCGCAAATCTGAGCAAAGTCATCAAGCAGTGGCTTCATCGTTTTACCGAGCGTTGAAGCCGCAACGGTTTCTTTTTCGCCGTTATGGATTATATAATTGAAATCGGGACGGGCAATATATACCTCTCTGTGTGCATTGGCGGTTTCGGAAACACAGTTATCCGTTGTTCCGTCGGCAACATTCATGTTGACAACCGAGCCGTCAGCTTCATTGGTGAGAGTGATTTTTCCCGTTTCTCTGTCTATGGAACTATTATACAACAAAGACTTATCAATTTCAACACTTTTTTCGGATTTGGTAATTTTCTTTGCCATTTCCGTGCAGAAATCTCCGATATTTTCCGCTTTTATACCGAGTTTTTCTTTTGCGGAATTAAGAATATATTCGGTGCAAACTTTTTCGAGTGAATTTGCAACCGCAAACGCTTCGTCAAGGTCAGCGCCGAAGCAAACTGCGCCGTGATGCGCCATGATAACGGCCTTTGACGGGCTGAGCTTAAGTGCGGCGGTAACGCCTTTTTTAAGCTTTTTTGTTCCGGGCAGACCGTAAGCGCCGATAAAAATTTTATCGCCGATAAGCTTCTGAGCTTCGCCCGTAACATTATCTATTCCGCTTTTAAGAGCGCTGATTATCGAAGCCGCTTTCTGATGGGTATGGATAACAAATCCGGCTTCGGGATATGCCTTATATACCTCGGCATGAACGCCCTTTTCCGATGACGGCTTAACATTGCCGCCCCATTCGAGAGTATCAATCGCAACCTCAACAATATCATCGGGAGTTAAACCGATATAAGGCTTTCCGCTCGGAGTGATAACAAAGGTTTTTTCGTCAACACGGCAGCTTACATTGCCCCATGTTCTTGCAATAAGACCCGTTTCAACAAGCTTTTCGCCTGCTTCGATAACAAGCTTTTTTGCAGTCAAAACATCCATAATATATATCCTTTCAGAATAGGGCAGGAAAAATCCTGCCCCGTTTCCTTAATTATTTCTTGGCGTCAATAACGCCTACATGCTCAAATACACGGTCAAACGCCGCAACAGCCTCGTCAATCATCTCGTCGGTGTAAGCCGCACTTGTGTAGAGACGGCTTCCTGCAAGAGTTACAAGACCTTCTGCCATGTAAGCCGCACCCATATGGGTCATTTCCTTCTTGCGGATGTTGGTTTCATCAAGAACCTTGGGAACGGTCCAGAGCTTCTTCCAGTTGATGGAGAAGTTAAGAGTACCAACGGTTTCAAGATGGCAGATTGAACCCTGATTGAATGCTACGAAGGGAAGATTTCTCTTCTTGATGATTTCCTGAAGTCCTGCGGTAAGTCTGTCACCGGCAAGAGCCGCTTTATAGCAGGCATCAGCCTTTTCCATTTCCTCAAGCATTGTGTAACCTGCTACACAGCTGAGGGGGTTAGCGGACATTGTGCCGCCGCAGAATGCCTTATGAATCTTCTGGTTTCCGTCAAGACCGGCACCGAGATACTTCATATATTCTCTCTTTCCGCCGAGTCCGCCTGCTCCGGGATAACCGCCGGCTATAACCTTGCCGAATACGGTCAGGTCGGGTGAAACGCCGAAGTAACCCTGAGCACCGTTCATACCTACACGGAATGCGGTAACAACCTCATCAAAGATGAGCAGAGCGCCATACTTGCGGCAAAGAGCTTCAACGCCCTTGCAGAAGTTCTTATCAACGGGCTTTGTTCCGCTCTCGGGACCGATGGGTTCAAGCATAACAGCCGCAGTGCCGCCGGTCAGCTTGTTTGCACGGAGCTTTCTTTCAAGGTCATTGAGGTCACCGGGGAAGAATTCCTGAGTATCCTTGAAGCAGAAAAGAGGAACACCGTGAGCCTGGGTCCACTTTGTGCCGGGGATACGGATGCCGTAACCGAGCTGGTCACTCCAGCCGTGATAAGCGCCGCCCATTTTAAGGATTTTCTTTTTGCCGGTTGCAAGACGGGCAACACGGATGGCGCACATACAGGCCTCTGTGCCCGAACCGAGCATACGGAACATATCAACATTGGGGATAAGGTCGGCTATCTTCTTGCCAAGCTTATACTCATATTCATGGAAAAGACCGGTTGACGGACCGCAGTCATTGAGCAGCTCAATAACCTTTTCACGAACTGCCGGAGGATTGCTTCCGAGAACGGTGGGACCGCCTGCCTGGAGGAAGTCAAAATATCTGTTGCCGTCTATATCGTAAAGATAGGCGCCCTCTGCCTTTGTGAAAACGAGGGGGAACGGATAGTTGAACGCCAGGTTGTGCTGAACGCCGCCGGGGATAACCGTTTTTGCTTCTTCAATCATCTTTTTGGATGTTGCGCACTTCTTCTCAAAGTAATCCTCTTCATATGCCTTGAGAGCATCCGGCTTGATTGAATAAACGGGCTTCTTGATGAGCGCATCGAGCTGTTTGCAAACAGCGGACGCATCGGGATAGTTGATTATGCCTTGATTAGCCATATTTATTTCCTCCTGAAATTATTTTGCTATATTGGAAAAATGTTTTAATTCATCTTATTATATCACACAATTTTAATTTATTCAAGCCCTAATTTTTTAGCCATTTCGGCAGTTTTGAGCTCCAGAAGCTTGGAAACGCCCTCCTCCTGCATGGTAACGCCGTAAAGCATATCCGCTTCGTCCATTGTGCCACGGCGGTGGGTAATCAGAATAAACTGTGTGCTCTTCGTCATGCTTCTTACATAGCTTGCATAACGGGAAACATTTATATCGTCGAGTGCGGCTTCAACCTCATCGAAAATACAGAACGGGGCAGGAGTTACCTTAAGAATTGCAAACAGAAGCGCAATTGCGGCAAGTCCTTTTTCGCCGCCGGAAAGCAGGTCGATATTCTGAACATTCTTTCCCGGGGGCTGAACCCTTATGTTTATGTTGCATTCAAGCACATCCTGCGGGTCATCAAGCACAAGCTCGGCTTTACCGCCGTCAAACAAATCCTTGAAGGTTTCGCCGAAATTGTTATTGATAAGCCTGAACTGCTCTCTGAAACGCTCCGCCATTTTGCCGGTCAGCTCTTCGATAAGCTTTATAAGCTCTTCCTTTGATTTCTCAATATCTGATATCTGGCCGCTCATATATTCGTATCTTTCCGATACTTCCTTATATTCTTCAACGGCACTTACATTAACCGTTCCGAGAGCACGGATTTTATTCTTTATCTCCTGCAAATCACGCTGAGCCTGCGGAATGTTTTCGGGTATAACGCCGACCTCGGATGCTTCACGGACGGTAAGCTGATATTCGTCATAGAGCTTATTCTGAGCGGTTTCAAGCTCTTTCTGCATTGATTCCTTGCGTTCCTCAAGCCTTGCAAGCTCTCCGCCGAGTTTCTCCTTGCTGTCGCTCATTTCACGCTCTTTTGCACGAAGCTTTGTGCTTTCGCCCTCAGACTGCGTTCTGCTTTCAATCAGTCCGTTTATCTTTTCCTTTGTCTGCTCCGACTGTGAACGCAGAAGTGCCGCCTGCTCTTCAAGTTCTTTTATCTTAACCTGAGTTTCTTCGATTGAAGCTTCAAGCGCCTGAACTTCCTCATTCAGCTTATCCGCACGCTGACTGATTATTTCTTTTCTCTGAATACATCCGGCAACCGTTTCTTCATTGGCTTCAATATCCTTGCGCAGGGCAACCATTTCAAGGTTTATTCTGTTCTGAACCTCGTTTGAAGCTTCTCTGAGCTTTTCAAGCGATTCACGCTCTTCGTTCAGTCCGCTCATTTCGCCGCTGAGCTTTTCGCTTTCGGCGGTTATGATTTCAATCTGCTTATCAAAGCCCTTTTCGGCTTCAAGCGATTCGCTTATTCTCTCCGAAGCTCTTTCTCTTTCGGCTTTCAGCTCGCTGATATGACCCTTTGCAGCATCGTATCTGTCCTGAATAAGTCTTAATGCGCTCTCGGCTCTGATAATATCCTCCTGCGTTTTGATAAGCTCCGCTTCGGATGCATCAAGCTCCGCCTGAATATTGGCAAGCTCCTGAGAAACCGTCTTAAACGCCGCTTCCTTTTCGGAAAGCTTCTTTTCAAGCTCCGCCGCCGCTTCCTTAAGGCTTTCTATCTCACTTATTCTGCTCAGGAAGCCTGCGCCCGAACCTCTTGAACCGCCCGTCATTGAACCGCCTGCATTGAGCACCTGGCCGTCAAGGGTAACAATCTTGAATCTGTATGAATATTTCTTCGCCATTGCGATACCGTTGTCGATATTATCAACAATTGCGGTTCTTGCAAGGAGCGAACCGATTATTTCGGAATAACGGCGGTCAAACTCGGGAAGCTTATCAGCCATATTGATAAAGCCTTCGCATTTTTCAAGCCCGCTTTCGGTAAACGGTCTCGATTTCACAGAGGTCAGCGGCAAAAAAGTTGCTCTGCCGGCTCTGTTTTCCTTAAGGTAATTTATCGCCCTTTTTGCGGAATTTTCATCGTCAACGATTATATCCTGCACCGCCGCACCGAGAGCCGTTTCGATTGCCACGGCATATTCCGCCGGAGCTGTTATCAGCTGTGAAAGAGTTCCGTGTATTCCACGGAGCGCTCCCCTTTTGGCTTCTTTTATAACCTTCTGAACGCTTCCGGCATAGCCGTCAAGGTTCTTTTCAAGGTCATCGAGCATTTTTATGCGTGCGTTTTTCTGATAAAGACTGAGGTTAAGGTCATCAACCTCCTTGCGGAGCGCTTCCGACTTTCCGCCCCTCGTTTCGATTATCAGTCTGTAACCGTCAAGTGCATTTTCATGCTCCTCTGCGGCATCCTTAAGACGGCGAAGCTCCTTTTCGGCTTCGGCTTTTTCGTTTTCAAGAGCTTCGATTATTCCGCCCCTTGTGCCGATAACCTCATCTATGTTCGCTATTCTCGCTTCAAGCTCACTTCTGGCGGACTGAGCCGTTGAACGCTCAACCCTTATATCGGCAAGCTTCATTGCCGAAGCGGTCAGCTTTTCATTGATATCCTTTGATTTTTCGCTGTTTTCACTGTTTTTTGCAAGCAGGGAATTGAGCTTTTCAAGCTCCCCGGCAAGCTCCGTTTTCTTTGCGGAAAGAAGCTTTTCCTTTTCCTCGCTGTCCTTTTTTGCCGCTTCGATTTCGGCATCGGTTTCGTAAACGGATTTTTCACTGTCGCCCATATCGGCGATTATTCTTTCAATCGTCTGACGGCTGTGCTCAATCGTATTCCTTTCAACTGCAATCTGACCGTCCTTAACCGCCGCCTGCTCCTCGTTTTCGGAAATGGTCTGACGCAGGCGCTCAATTTCAAGCGTTATTTCCTGACCTTTTGAAATTGCGGCTTCAATCTGCTCCGAAAGTGCTTCAAGGTCGGCTTCCGTTTTCTCATACTGAGCCGATGCCGCCGTAAGCTTATGCTCCTGCTCACGCAGACCGTTTTTCGATTTTTCAATGGTGTTGAGCCAAAGTCCGATTTCAAGCACCTTTTTTTCATCGGCAAGAGCAAGGAATTTTATTGCCTTTTCGCTCTGCGTTTTAAGGGGGCCTATACGGGATTCAAGCTCCGAAAGAATATCACGAAGTCTTATCAGATTTTCTTCCGACTGCTCCAGCCTGCGGTTTGCATCCGCTCTTCTGTATCTGAAATGCGAAATTCCGGCAGCTTCTTCAAGCATATCTCTTCTCTGAGTTGAGCGTGCCGAAACAAGGTCGGCAATTCTGCCCTGACCTACCATCGAATAACCGTCTCTGCCCAGACCCGTATCCATAAACAGCTCGTGAATATCTCTCAGACGGCATTCCTCGCCGTTTATCTGATATTCGCTTTCGCCGGAACGGTAATACCGTCTGGTTACGGACACATCGTTTTTATCGGTATTATCAAGGCGCAATGTTACCTCGGCATAGCCGAGAGCCTTACGCTGACTCGTTCCGCCGAAAATAACATCCTCCATTTTTGCTCCACGCAGGGTTTTTGTTGACTGTTCACCGAGAACCCAGCGCACGGCATCCGAAATATTGCTTTTTCCCGAACCGTTAGGACCCACAACGGCGGTTATTCCCCTGCCGAAATCAAGCACCGTTTTGTCGGGAAAGGACTTAAAGCCCTGCAATTCAAGCGCTTTTAAAATCATTTGAATACCTTACCTTTTTATGTAATCATAACTTCATATTTTTTCAGCCCGTCAAGCACCTTTACGGTGCAATCGTAGCCGTCATTTTGAAGCCTGATAATATTCTTTTTCTTCTGCCCCGTCATCTTTGAATTTTCCCCGGGGGCAACATTCAGAACATAGCTTCCTTTTTCAAGAAAAGCAAGCTTTTCTCTTGCGTTGTTATAATATATTTCGCCCTCGCACAGCTCACGAAGCGCCGGATGGTATGCTCCGCCGGCATAGCCCTCTTCAACTCCGCCGCCCGAATGAAGTCCCACACGGATAACTCTTATCCCCGTATTTTCAAACATCGGAATGAGCCTTGCACAGAGCTTCACCGTTTCCTCAACACCCTTGGGAATATATTTCCCCTCCTGCATAAGGTCACAGAGTTTTGTATTTTTTATAACTACCGTCGGATAAATGCGAACCGTATCGGGCTTAAGCCGTATTATTTTTTCCGCCGTGGCAATATCGCTTTCATCGCACGAACCGTAAAGCCCCGTCATCATCTGCAAGCCCGTTTCAAATCCGAAGCTTTTAAGCATAACGCAGGCATCCTCCACCTGCTTTGCGGTGTGCCCTCTTTCGTTGAGAAGCAACACCTTATCGTCAAGGCTCTGAGCTCCGAGCTCCACCGCCGTAACGCCGTATTTTTTCAGAATTTCGCATATTTCGGTGTTTATCCCGTCCGGTCTCGTGGAAATTCTTATCCCCTTGAATATGCCGCTTTCAACATACGCATAAGCCGCTTCAAGCAGAGACACCATATATTTCCGCTCCACCATTGTGAAGCTTCCGCCGAAAAACGCTATTTCTCCGCCCGATGCCTGCTCACGGGACAGGCTTTCAATTGCGGTTTTCGCCGCATCGTGAACATCCTGCGGCGTTATCTCTTTTTCACTGCCCGAAATGCGCTTCTGATTGCAGAATGTGCACATATGCGGACAGCCCTTATGCACCACGAAAAGCGCAACATTTATATGCTTCATTTTATTCCCATAAGCTCAAGAGCTTCCTTTGCGGCAAGCTGTTCCGCTATTTTCTTGCTCTTCCCCGTACCCGTTCCGATAACATTGCTGTTGAGATGCACCTCAAATGTAAAACTCTTTGCATGGGCAGGACCGCTTTCCGCAGTCTGAACATATTCGATATGCTCCTCGGGATTGCGCTGAATGACCTCCTGAAGAATTGTTTTATAATCCTTCGTCTCGTCAAGCTCATTATTTCTTGAAACGAACCTCAGAGCAAGCTTTCTCGCTTCCTCCATGCCGCCGTCAAGGAACACAGCCGCCAGCACCGCTTCAAAGGCATCGGCAAGCATTGAGGGCTTTTCTCTGCCGCCCATTCTGGTTTCACCCTTGCCCAAAAGCAGGGCAGAGCCTATGTCAAGCTCCTTTGCGTAAGAGAAAAGCGCACTTTCGCAGACTCTTGCCGAGCGGTGCTTTGTCAGCTCACCCTCGGGCAGGTTCATATTTTCATAAAGATATTTTGCGGATATAAATCCGAGCACCGCATCTCCGAGGAATTCAAGCCTTTCATTGCAAACGACACCCGAGCCCTTTTCATTTGCATATGACGAATGGGAAAGAGCCGTTTCAAGCAGGCTTATATCTTTGAAATGATAACCGAGATTATTTTGCAGTGCTTCAAATTTTTCATTCATTTCAGGTAAACTTCCTTTCGGTCATGCCGTTTCAATCATTTCTGCAAGCTCGGCAATTGAAATGTCTCCGCTGAGCTCGCTTCCGAATTCAACTCCGAATTCTCTTTCAAGAGTTATAACCAAATCCTCTGTTTCAAGCTCGTCTCCCACAAGCTCTTCAAGCAGGGTATCTTCGTTAATATCATTTTCGTCAACTCCGAGCTCATCGCAGATGACTGAAATCAGTTTTTCAAGAAGCATTAAGCTACCCCCGTAAATTATACTGATTGAATTTGTGCTTTGAGAATATTCAATCCTCTGTCGGCAAGTGCTTCATATCTCTGCTGTTTGTCTCTTATTCTGTTTTCAAGAGGCGGCAAAAGTCCGAAGCTTGCGCCCATCGGCTGAAAATTCGTTATGCTTTCATCGCTGATATATCTTGCAAGTGCTCCCGTCATAGTATATTCCGACGGAACGAATTTATCTTTCCCGAGAACTCTGTTTGCGGCGTTTATGCCTGCAAGTATTCCGGCACATGCGGATTCCATATAGCCCTCAACACCCGTTATCTGACCTGCAAAAAACAGATTCGGTCTTGTTCGGAATGAAAAATCGTCATTCAGAAGTCTCGGGGAGTCAATGAAGGTATTTCTGTGCATAACGCCGTATCTTAAAAACTCCGCATTCTTAAGAGCCGGTATCATTGAAAAAACTCTTTTTTGTTCGGAGAATTTCAAATTGGTCTGAAATCCCACGAGATTATACATCGAGCCCTCTTTATTTTCCTTGCGGAGCTGAAGATTTGCCCACGGTCTGTGACCCGTTTTCGGGTCAACAAGCCCTGCCGGTTTCATCGGACCGAAGCGGATTGTATCGTGTCCCCTCGAAGCCATAACCTCAATCGGCATACAGCCCTCATAAACGCCCTTGCGCTTATCGAATTCGTGCACGGGAGCGCTTTCGGCAGTAACGAGTGCTTCATAAAACGCTTCATATTCTTCCTTGTTCATCGGGCAGTTGATATAATCATCAGGCTCACCTCTGTCATATCTCGACTGCATAAACGCACATTCAAGGTCAATGCTCTCGGCAGAAACAATAGGCGCCGCCGCATCGAAAAAGCTGAGATTGCCGCCGCAAAGCTCCTTTATTTTTTCTGAAAGAGCTTCGGAAGCAAGCGGCCCTGCCGCAATGATAACCGTTCCGTCCGGAATTTCCGTCACTTCTTCTCTTATGAGCGTTATTTCTTTTCTGGAAAGAATTTTTTCGGTAACAAGCGCCGAAAATTTATCACGGTCAACCGCCAAAGCTCCGCCTGCCGGAACAGCCGTTGCCTTTGCGCACTCAACGCAGAGCGAGCCGAGCATTTCCATTTCCGCTTTCAGCATTCCGGCGGCACAGCCCAAACGCATCGCCTTAAAGGAATTTGAGCAAACAAGCTCCGCCAGCCCCTCTTTTGAGTGAGCCGGAGAGAATCTGACGGGCTTCATCTCGTAAAGCTCGGTTTCGATTCCTCTGTTTGCAAGCTGCCACGCCGCTTCCGCACCTGCAAAGCCGCCGCCGATTATCTTAATCTTTTCCATTGCTCTTTTTCTTTCCGGCTGACTTTTCGTAGCCGCAATCCTTGTTAAGGCATACGATTTTGCCGCTCTTCTTTGCAAAAAGCGATTTTCCGCAATTCGGGCAATCCTCTCCGGCAGGTGCATCCCAGCTCATAAAGTTACATTTCGGCCAGTTTCCGCAGCCGAAGAAGGTGTGTCCCTTTTTGGACTTTCTTTCGATTATCTCTCCGCCGCATTCGGGACATTTTGCGCCCGTGTTTATTATAAGCGGTTTTGCATTCTTACATTCGGGATAACCCGGGCAGGCAAGGAATCTGCCGTATCTGCCCGTTTTGATAACCATCATTCTGCCGCACTTGTCACACGGAATATCGGTGGTATCCTCTTCAAGCTGTATCTTGACATTCTTCATATCAACTCTCGCCTTTTCAAGCGTTTTTTCAAAGTCGGTATAAAATTCGTCAAGCATTTTAACATAATCCATTTCGCCGCATCCGACCTTATCAAGGTTGGTTTCCATCTGAGCGGTGAATTTGGTGTTGACTATCTTTGTAAACTTATCTCTGAGCAGTCCCGTTGTTGCCGTTCCGAGCTCGGTGGGCATAAGCTGTTTTGCCTTGCGCTGAACATATCCTCTCTTGATTATCGTTGAAAGGATTGCCGCATAAGTGCTCGGTCTGCCCACGCCGTTTTCTTCAAGCTCCTTGATAAGAGAAGCTTCTGTATAGCGTGCCGGCGGCTGAGTGAAATGCTGATTTTTCATAAGCTCACGGAGCTTGAGAGTATCATCGCTCTTTATATCGGGCAGTGAAGTCTTTTCGGCATCCTCCTCGATAAGCTCATAAAGCTTTGTAAATCCGTCAAATTTAACGGAATATCCTGCCGCCGTGAATATGCAGTATTTATCCTTTTCCGAAGCCTTGCTCGCTATGATTTCAGCCTTTGTGGTGTTCTGAACACAGCCTGCCATAAGGCTCGCCATAAAGCGCTTCCAGATAAGAGTATAAAGCTTATACTGGTCGCTCGTAAGGCTTCCCTTTACCTGCTCGGGAGTGATTGAGGGAGTTGAAGGTCTGATAGCTTCATGGCCGTCCTGAGCATTTGCTCTTGATTTATAATATACGGGCTTTTCGGGCAGATATTCGTTTCCGTATGTCTTTGCAATAAATTCGGTTGCCGCCGCTCTCGCTTCCTCCGAAATTCTGAGAGAGTCGGTTCTCATGTAAGTGATAAGACCTATCGTTCCGATTCCGTTTACATTAACGCCCTCATAAAGCTCCTGAGCGGCACGCATTGTGCGTTCAGCCTGAAAGCCGAGCTTTCTCGAAGCTTCCTGCTGAAGCGTTGAGGTTATGAACGGCGGAGCGGGATTTTTCTTTCTCGTTCCTTTTTTAAGGGATTTTATTTCATAATCCGCACCGTCAAGGCGGTCAACATAACTCTGCGCCTCGGCGGCATTGCCGATTTTAACCTTGCCGTTTTCATCGGAATAAAGCGTTGCGGTGAATGTTCTTCTCTGCGCCGTTGCAAGCTTTGCTTCGATTACCCAGTATTCCTCGGGATTGAATGCATTGATTTCTTCCTCACGGTCAACGATAAGTCTGACAGCAACGCTCTGCACTCTGCCTGCCGAAAGACCTCTCCTGATTTTCTGCGAAACAAACGGGCTCAGTCTGTAACCGACAAGACGGTCAAGAATTCTTCTTGCCTGCTGAGCGTTAACAAGGTCAAGGTCAACCTTCTTCGGGTTTGCCATACCGCTTGCAATACCGCTTTTTGTTATCTCGTTGAATGTAACACGGTTTTCGGAATTGAGGTCAAGACCGAGCACCGTTGCAAGATGCCACGAAATAGCTTCTCCCTCACGGTCAGGGTCGGCGGCAAGATAAACGGCTTCACTTGCGTCAACCTTGCTCTGGAGCTCCTTGACAAGCTTTTCCTTTCCTTTAATGAGAGCGTATTTCGGCGTAAATCCGTTTTTAACATCAACGCTGAGCTTTGCCGCCGGCAAATCTCTGATGTGACCCTTTGATGCTATAACATCGTAATCTTTGCCGAGATATTTTTTTATTGTTGCCGCCTTTGCAGGTGACTCAACTATGATAAGTTTCGACATATTATCTTTTGCCCCTCTTCTGCCTATATGAGAATATAGTTTTTACCCTCGGTCTGTTCAATTATACCGTCAAGCTCAAGCTCCGTAAGAGCCGTTATGACCGCCTGAACGGAAAGTCCGCTCATGGCGCACATTTCGTCGGGATGAAGCGGTTCATCACCGAACAGACCGTATATTATCTGCTTATCGCCCGTAAGCGATGCAGCCGATTTTCGTTTTTTCTGCGGAGCAGGCATCACTTCATCGCTGAATTTCTTCGTGATATCAAGCCTGCCCGGATATACGGCATCATACACCTCAAGAATATCTGCGGCGCAGGTAACCGCCTTTGCGCCGTCCTTTATAAGCTTGTTTGCACCCATAAATGCCGTTGTAAGTATGCTGCCGGGAATAGCATAAACATCTCTGCCCTGATTATTCGCACAGTTTGCAGTTATCAGCGAACCGCTTTTCTCTCCGGCTTCAACCACAAGAACTCCGTGGCTGAGCCCCGAAATTATTCTGTTGCGCTCGGGGAAGCTGTATCTTGTTGCCGCCGTGAACGGCGGATATTCGGTTATCACTGCACCGTTACGGCTCACATCTCTGCGAAGCGGTTCATTCGATATAAGATAATTCGTACCGAATCCGCATCCGAGAACGCACACGGTTTTTCCGCCGGCCGAAATCGCACCCTCATGAGCACAGCTGTCTATTCCGAGAGCGCCGCCGCTGACTATAACCGCTCCTGCCGCCGCCATATCGGCGCTGATACCTCTTGCGATTAAACGGCTTTCTCTGCATGGTTCTCTTGTTCCGACCACGCCGATAACAACCTTGTTTTTCAGCACTCCGATATCACCGTCAACATAAAGCACAAGCGGCATATCGGGAAGCTGGCGAAGTCTTTCGGGATAAGCCGCATCATCGGGAGTTACGATGCTCCAATGATTTTTTGCGCAGGTTCCGACCGCAACCTCGGCGTTTTTGATTCCCGTTGCTTCCATTTTTTCAAGCTGTCTTTTTGTAAACACTCCCGATAATATCCTCGTTTTTCTGTCTGCTTCAAAAAGCGTTTGAGGATTCGGAAATGCAGAAAGAATTTCATCCGTTCTTGCCGCCGCACCGAGCACGGAGGAAAGCCATATCCAGTATTTTCTGTCGCTCATCTCACAAGCTCCCATGCAAGTATTGCCGCCGCAGCAGAAGCATTAAATGATTCCGCCCTGCCTGCCATCGGAATCGTTATCCGCTCGGCGCACGCCTTAACCGTTTCGAGCTTAAGACCGTTGCCCTCGTTTCCGATACAGCAGATTACTCCGCCGGATTTATCCGTTTTGCGTATATCCACGGCATCACGGCTCGGCACGGATGCCAGAGTTTTCATTCCTTTTGCTCCGGCTTCCGAAATAAGCTTCTCAAGCGAATCGGTTTTTATTACCGTCAGCCTGAAAAGAGAACCCATTGAAGCTCTGAGTGCCTTGGAGTTATAAATATCACAGCCGCCGCTTACTATCAGACCGCTGAGCCCCAGCGCTTCCGCACTTCGGCTTATTGCACCTAAATTTGACGGGTCCTGAACATCCTCAAGAGCAAGATATTTTCCGTTTTCGTCAAGCGGCGTTTCTTCGCTTTTCGCACGGCAGATACAGAAAATTCCCTGCGGATTTTCCGTATCGGATAATTTTTTTGCAACATCCGGGCTTATTTCACAGCATATGCCGTCTGCCGGATTTATGATATCAAGATAACTGCGGTATTTTTCGGCGGCGGCTTCGGTATAAAACACTTTGGTTATCCGGGCTCCGCTCTGCGCCGCATCACTGCAAAGTCTTGCACCCTCAATCAGAAATTCTCCGCACTCTTTGCGGAACGAAGCGCTTGATGCAAGCTTTGAAGCATATTTAATTTTCTCGTTGCTTCTTGCAGTTATTATCTCCATTTTTATTTGATACCTTTTATATGTGTTTTTTTGACGAAATTCTACACTTTGCCGTATGTTTTCAATGCCTGTAAATATAGCAAAACAGAGATGCAACATATAGTTTATGCCGCATCTCTTCGGTTTGCATTATATCAGTTAAGGGCTGCCTTTGCCTTCTCGGTAAGAGCGGTGAATGCAGCGGGGTCAGCAATAGCTATCTCTGAAAGCATCTTGCGGTTGAGGTTGATGTCCGCTTTCTTGAGACCGTTCATGAATGTTGAATAATTCATGCCGTTCATCTTGCAGGCGGCGGAAATACGGGTAATCCAAAGACGACGGAAATCACGCTTCTTCTGCTTTCTGCCGATATAAGCATAGTTTCCGCTCTTCATAACAGCCTGCTTGGCAGTCTTAAAGAGACTTGCCTTTGAGCCGTAGTATCCCTTAGCGAGCTTGAGTACTTTATTTCTTCTCTTACGAGTCATTATAGCGCCTTTGATTCGTGCCATTGTTTAAATCCTCCGTTAATTTAGTATATCCTTACTTTATTATTTGTAAGGAACAAGTCTTTTAATCTGCTTGCAGTTGGTTACATCGGCTACGCTTACCTTGCGGAGATTTCTCTTGCGCTTGGTGCTCTTCTTGTTAAGAATGTGTGACTTATAAGCGTGTGCACGCATGGGCTTGCCGCCCTTGGAGATTTTGAAGCGCTTCTTTGCGCCGCTGTGTGTCTTGATTTTAGGCATAAGTTATATCCTCCTTAATATTTTACACATTTTATTTGTTGCCTTTGGGGGCTAAGAACATCAGCATCTGTCTGCCTTCCAGCTTGGCGGGTTTTTCGATAACTGCCGCATCTGCGATGGCTTCCGCACATTTCTGCATAATGTTGAGACCGAGCTCGGGATGAGCCATTTCACGACCTCTGAAGCGTATGGAAACCTTAACCTTATCACCCGAAGCAAGGAACTTGCGGGCATGGTTGATTTTGGTATCGAAATCGTGTGTGTCGATATTGAGAGAAAGTCTGATTTCTTTAATCTCAATGATTTTCTGATTTTTTCTGGCTTCCTTCTCTTTTTTTGCCTTTTCAAATCGGAATTTGCCGTAGTCCATTATCTTGCATACGGGGGGCTTTGCCGTCGGAGCAATCTTAACAAGGTCAAGATTTTTGCTCTCTGCGATTTTGAGCGCTTCCGATGCCGACATGATACCGAGCTGTTCGCCTTCTTCGGAAATAACTCTGATTTCCTTATCACGGATTTCCTCATTGATTTGCTGTTCTTGCGTGCTGATGTTAAAGCACCTCCTGAAAGTCTTAATATAAAAGCGAGGCAGGGAACTCCTACCTCGCATAAAATCAATACCGATGCGAATAAAATCCGCATATCAAGTGGTTATTGACCAAACACGGGGGAATCCCGGAAGGTGAGAGCCGTAACCTGCTCTGCTTTATTGTGCAAGTTATTTTATTATATTCCGCACCGTTTGTCAAGGGGTTTTCGGAAATTTTTTTAAAATTTCTCTGCGATGTAAATAGATGTGAACCATTTTTGTAAAAAATAAAAGAACCAAAGTGATATAATGTTTGAAGAGTGTTGGATAGAAGAACAGGCGATAGGAACCGGAGTGGAGCGTAGCGGAACGGAGCTT
>JAZQON010000002.1:0-14553 GCA_045627825.1 Acutalibacteraceae bacterium | reverse complement strand
TAGCCGGGTTTTACG
Organism: Acutalibacteraceae bacterium; assembly: GCA_045627825.1. GTDB lineage: Bacteria > Bacillota > Clostridia > Oscillospirales > Acutalibacteraceae > CAG-177. Next base: position 14,538 of record JAZQON010000002.1, on the reverse strand, counting down.
GTTGCATCAATCGAAGCTCCCTGCTCGTAATAATATGTTCCTGCTACGGTTACTGCCGAAATACCGTCTCTGGTTACTGCCGAAATACCCGTACCCCCTTTTAATGTAAGAGTATATTGCTTTCTTACATAATAGAGCCTGATAACCGTTGAGCCGTCGGCGGCGATTGTGGTTGATGTTACCGTGCTTCCTCCGACTGTTCCGTTATCATACACTGTTCCGTGATCATACTCTATTCCGTTCGGAATTTCAAAACCTGAATCCTTAAGTTTTTCAAGCGTGAGCGTTGCTCCCGTTGTGCCGGCGGTAATTGCCGAATCGGTTGCGCTTGTCGGATAACTTCCGTCCACACGCATTACATAGTGTTCAACCTTATACGGCGTGTCGGTATTCGGTGTCCATGTGGCGGTATATTCTCTGCTGCCCGTACTTCCCTTTTCGATTGTAACGGTATTTGTTGCGGACGATAAGCCCGTTCCCGTCCAGCCTGCGAAGGTGTAGCCCGTTTTGGTGGGATTGCTCAGAGTGATGTCATTGCTTTCGATTGTGTAGGTTGCCGGGTTTCCCGTTGTTGTAAGTTCGGTACCGTCGCTATCCTTATATGTTATGGTGTACTGAACAAGCTCAAATTCCAAATTAACCGTAATATCATGGCCGGGCATTGTTCCGGTTGCGGGTGCACTTCCGGATTTTATTCCCTTACACTGATAGCCCTCAGCCGCAATGCCTGTAACCTCATAGCTTGCGCCCTCAGGGACTTTTTGGTAGCAATCCGTTGCGTTGTCCGCAATCTTTACGCCGTTAACCTTAACAGTTGTTTTTAACGGAGAAAAATCAATTTTTTGGGTACCGCCAATATAGAAGTTAACATCAAGCCAATATTCGTTCCATACGGCATAATACATTGCCGCAGTTCCCTCTTTGTTGTAGATGCCGTTCTTATCAATGATGGTTTTGCTGTCTGCATTTTGGATGCTTGATGCCCAGCCGAGGAATTCATAATTGTCACGGGTTGGGTCGGCTGCCAGAACATCGTCGAATTTTTCATTATAGTTGATATATGTTGCGTTGGGTGAAACCTTGGCATTTGCCGTTTCCGCCTGCGTAAATTCAAGCTTAAATTTATAATCGGTGAAGGAGAAATTACCGTCTGCATTATAAAGATATACTTTCAGATATTTCGCATTTTCACTAAGATATTGCGTTCCGGTTATAACCTGACCATTTTTATCACCGGCCATTGCCGCTTTATTCGGTCCGGTGCCGGGAGCATAATTATATCTGCCTGAACCTTCATTCAAAATCTGTGCCTGAAAACCGAGCCTTCTGTTTCCTTCACTCTCGGTATCGTTGGTATCCTTAAGATTAGCATGGTTTTCGTCTGCAAAAACAGCAACTATACTGAGCGTTGTTCCGGTTTTTGCTCCGGATACATCATAAACTCTGAAATAATATTTTTTGCCTGCTTCAATAACATCCGCTATCGGAATATATACTTCAAATCCGTTTGTATTTGCGGTTCCGCTGGTGTTGAGAGTATATATGCCGGTTTTGGGGTCATATTGCGTACGGATGTTATTTTTTGTGATATCCGTAACCACTGCTCCGTTTACATCCTGAGGACCTGCAAGCCAGTTTATATTGGTAACATTATCACGCAGATTATAATATATTATCGAGGTTTCTTTCCAATGAGCATAAACGGTTAAATCGCCGTCATGCTTATATACGGAACTTTCGACAGTTCCGGACCAGTATGTTCCGTCGGTGCCCAATGCTTTTCCCTCTGCATTGTAAACCTGCGTTCCGTCATCTGGCGCCGTCCAGTAGCCGTCAAAAGCATAGCCGGGTCTTGAGGGATTAAGCCAGCTGATATCTCGATAATTCCCGGAATTATATGTAAGAGTGGTTGTATAATCATCGGTGCTTCCGTTAACCGTGCCGTAGTTTGGATCTACTGTGAGGGTGTATGTTTTGGGTGTCCATGTGGCGGTATAGGTTCTGTTGCCCGTACTTCCCTTGGGAATTGTAACGGTATCTGTTGCGGACGATAATCCCGTTCCCGTCCAGCCTGCGAAGTTGTAACCCGTTTTGGTGGGATTACTCAGAGTTATGGCATTGCTTTGGATTGTGTATGTTGTCGGGTTTGCGGTTGCAACCGTACCGTCTTTGAGGTCATAAGTTATTGTATAGTTTGCCAATGACCACTGGGCATAGAGAGTTTTGTCAGCATTGTCAGTCCATGTGGTTTTTGCACATGAGCCGTCTGCATTGTAATATTTTGTTCCGCCGCTTTGTGCATCGTAAAATCCCGTAAAATCATATCCGGCACGGGTCGGTATTGCAACTGACGAAGCAGCCGCACCGCAAGTTACATTATCGGCTGATTTGCTGAATGTGATGCCCTCATAATATTTATTGCTGTAAAGAGTATCGTCATACTTTATAATACGGATATTTGAATATGAAACAGAGCCTTTGGTTGTTGTTTCATTATCGCAGTCAAGTCTGATTTGCATATATGCGCAATCGGAAGGAACCTGAACAACAAAGTTCTGTGTACCGCTTGTTTTCCATTGGGGAGTACCCTGCTGTTCGTTAACTCCGTTCTTTCTGATAACGGTTGACGGGCTGGCATCGGTATGATAAGGAGAGCATGCTGATTTGTCGCTCTTATAATAGAAGCAGTAAGTCTGTCCGGATGCACCGCTGACCGTAACATCTGCGGAAATAAAGTATTTTTTACCGCCTTCAACAGGTATAAATCCGTTATTGGTGGATGTATATTCTTTTACATTGTCGTGAGCCTTATGCGTAAGCGTAACCTTTCTGTTGGCATAATCAACTGTGCATGATTCGCCGTTTGCAGTTTCGCTTAACGGATTGAATGTATAAGTTCCGGGGAAGAAAATATTATCAAATCCGACCTCTAAAGGAATTAAGCCGTTGATTGCAGACTGGAGCTCTGTATAAGCAGTGCTCGTGGTTAAAACCGCTGTTTCCGTGGGATTTCCGAGCGCAAGGCTCGCCGCCGCAAGTTTATCTTGATATGTATTCCATGAAGCGGATGTGTAATATCCCTCTGTTTTTACATCGGTGGAAACGAGGGTACGGAGGGAGGATTTGTTGACGCTGGTTGTTTTCAGGGTTACCCAGTTCTTGATATGAATGTTATAACCTGAATATCTGGCACCGGCATTTGCGTAGAATTCATGTGATGCTGTTATGCTTCCTTCTATGTGAGAGCTTTGTCTTCCTCCCTGCGTCATGATATCAATAGCCTTTGTTTTTGAAGTGTCTGAAGCCGAATATTGATAACTGTTTGTCATGCTTGAATCATCACTTGTCATACTATATTCGTCTCGTAAGTTAATATCATATCCGATTATCAGGTTAGGAATCTGAGAATAATTTGTAACTCTTGATTCATCAACGGTTATATTCATTGTACCGCCGTGAACATCAACATGTTGTCCGCTTTCACCATTACCGTTTTTATTTCCCGCAGCATATAATCCCGTTCCGCTTGGCAAGCTCGGAAATGATGTTGTTCCTTTTTTTGATCCGGTTTCACCACCGGTTGAAACAGTTGCACCTGAAATCAATGGATTTGTATAGAACGAATATGTTTCCTTCTGCAATTCTTTATTACTTGAAGCACTCATATTTTCCGAACTGATAGAATGTCCGCCGGTAATCCAATAAGTTCCGGTTATATGCGGAGCAGAAGAAAAAGCCAAATATAATCCAACTGCACTCATAGATGCAGCAACAGAGCTTGTTCCGACAAACGGCGCATAAGCTACGGTATAGGCTTTGGCAATTTCAATTTTGGTTGTTGTACCTGCTTCGAAAGTCCATGTAATCGTTCCGGTTAAGCCTGCCGTAACAGCAGTATCTAATAATACACCGCCCGAAGCAATTTCAAAGGTTACATTTCCGTTTGCGTCTGCAGTATCACTGTAAGATGCGGTTGCAGTTTCTCCCGATTTTTTGAAATCGGATGATGATACGGTAATGGTTTGATTTGCGTAATCCGCACAAGTAAACTCAATATATCCCTTGCTGTCATATCCGGACTGGCTGTCGTTCGTAACATAGTCATATGTTCCGCCTGCCGCCGTATTATTCAGGAAATACTGAAATGTTGAAGCTCCCGGAGTTAAATAGATAGTCTCCGGCACGGCGATTGATACCGCACTGCTCGCCGCCGCTTCCGCTTTAACATCAAACAGTGACAAAAATCCCCCGATGCCAACGCCAAAAGACCCGGTCAGCATTAATACTGCCAGGAACAGAGAAAGCGCCCTATTGAACGCCTGCTTCGCTCCCCCCTGCCTTTTTTGGGTGCACTTACCCAAGGGGCGCAAAGCTCCTTTTGCCTTTTTCATATTTACTTTTCCTCCTTGATATGTAACTAATTAACTATATAATTAGTTTTTTAATTACCGATTAAATCCGTTGTTTGCTTGCCCATTTGCCTTTTTGACAAGCAATAAACTTAATCAATAATTGCAGTTGATTTGTAATGAAATATATCATGATGTTGCTGTTAATAACAGAACGATTTTATGAAGTTAGGAGTGAGGAGAGAGGAGAGAGGAGTTAAGGACGGGCTCCGCCCGTACCCGGTTTTATTATTCATTAAATTCCGAATATAAGAGTTTTGGTGGATGCCGAAAGCATTCTTTTAATCTCTTCGCAATCAGATTTTACAGAATCATATTCCGACTTTGTTAAAAATTCTGTTTCAAAGAGTAATTCCAGCCAATAAAGAGTTTCATTTGTTTCTTTGAATGCTATATATATTTTTGAAAGAAAATCTTTTTTGCTCATTGCACATTCGCTTTCCGCAAGATTTGCCCCTATGCTTGTTCCGCTGCGCAAAAGCTGTTTTGACAAGATATATTCATTTTTATTTTCAGACAAGTGTTTGTAAAGCTTGACTATGCGTATTGCAAATTTTTTGCTTTTATAAACTGCCGTATTTTCCTTTTCCATATTTCTTACGATAAAATATAAACGGGTACGGGCGGAGCCCGTCCGAAACTCCTCTCTCCTCTCTTCTCTCTCCTCACTTAATAAACGGATAACTTCCGACACTAATTCACTATAAAGATACATAATAATTATACCTCATACTTTTTAAAAATCAAGAATTTTGAATAATCTTTAAATTATTTTTAAAAATCCTCCACAATTTCGTTAAAATTTAATGTTTATTTTAGCCGAAACGGATATTTTTGTTGACCGAAAGTTAAATTTACGGTATAATGCAAGCATAGAAAGGAAGTTTTTTGTTATGAAAAATATCATTAAAAGAATTGCAGCACTTATATGCGTGCTCGTTTTATGCTGTGGCGTTCCCGTTTGTGCATCAGCCGAAAAAGATATCACAACCGCTAAGGCTCTGCGTTTCGGCTCTGACGGAAAATTAAGAATAATGCACATTACCGATACTCACCTGAGCGAAGAAAATCTTGCCGACAGTGTATATCTCACAGCCGCCGCCTGCGACAGAGAAAAACCCGATGTTGTTGTGCTCACGGGCGATATTGCAATGTCGGATACTCTTGAGGAAACCTTCCGCAAGGCAGGCGCTCTTATGAATGTTTTTGAGGAAAGAAACATTCCCGTTGCCGTTACATTCGGAAACCACGATTCCGAAAGCGGCGTGATATCCCGTGAAGACCTCATGGCATATTTCAACAGCTTTTCATGTTCGATTTCCGTTGATGACGGTGAGCTTCTTCCGTGGTGCGGCACATATAATGTTCCCGTGCTTGCTTCAAACAGCGAAAGCGTGAAATTCAATCTCTGGGTATTCGATTCGGGTGACTATGACGAAGAGGAACACTATTCGAATGTTTCCGAAAAGCAGGTAAAATGGTATATTGAAAAATCCAAGGCTCTTGAAGAGAAAGCCGGAGAGAAAGTTTATTCGCTCGCCTTTCAGCATATTATCGTTCCCGAGGTCTATGACGGACTGAAAGAGGTTAAGCATAAAGGCGCTTTCATCTATGAGCGTCTCTACGGCGAAGGCAGATATTATGCATTTGACCCCGACACTCAGAACTACGGCAAGTTTCACGAAACTCCCTGCGCCGGTTACTATAACCACGGTCAGTTTGATGCCATGGTACAGCGTGGCGATGTGCTCGCAATGTTCACGGGTCACGACCATACAAACGCATTCGGCGTAAAATACAAGGGAATTGATATTGTAAATTCTCTTTCAACTCGCTACAACGGCGATGCTTTCTCCACGCAGTACGGCTACCGCATGATAACGGTTGATGAAAACAATACCTCAAAATACGAAACAAAGGTTGTTCACTGGTACGATTTCTTCAACGGCGGCACAGAGGATTTCGGCAATGCAAAGCTTGAAGCAAAAATACGCTTCCTGGGCTTCTGGGAAAAATTCGCCGAAAACATATCCGTCTTTTTCGTTGAGCTGTTCACGGGAAGAACGGTAAGATATCCCGATTAAATAAAGCTGACGGGCTTCACTCAGAGAAAAGAGTGAAGCCCGTAAATTATTGATATTCTTATGCCTTGAAGCTTTCTTCAACTGCAACTGCGCAGGCAACTGTGGCGCCGACCATGGGGTTGTTGCCCGACATTCAAGCGATACTTTTGGAGCTTTTTCATGAACTGCTCAGTGCTTTACATTTTTGGGTACCGTAAACGAAAAAGGCGAATGGCGCACGGCGATCAACACACCAAAGACCAGAACATCCAACAAAGAGATTCCACTACCGGACTGGATTATAAAGAGACTCAAGAAACTCAAAGCCAAAGCAATCAGCCGAATGGTGGTATGCAAGAATGACGGCAGCAGAATGAGCACTAAGCTTTACCGCCGGAGATACAATGAGATGCTTGAAAAGCCGGAAATCGAGCCACATCATTTTCATGCATTACGATGTGTTTTTTGCGACTTTTTTCATTGAGGTACTTGTGTTTTGGAAAATTTTGTGATATTATAGATACATCAAAGTATTCCATAGATAAAAACAGGAGAGTGGACAACTGAATACAGTAGGTTGTTTTTTCTTTTTGCTCTTTGGTTTTATCCTTTTTGAAACCTGACTTTTCGAGTGTTGAAACCATACTTTTCAAAATAAGCGGAAATTATAAAACCATTAGTTTCGATAGGTAAAAGCATAGTTTTCGGCTAAAATCGGGGCTAAAATTCAAGGAATTATTCATTTGTTTCCTGTTATTGGTGAAGTTATTATACGATATAAAGGAGCGATATATTATGAAAGAAGATAATAAAATAAATAAATTCGATAAAAATGCAAAGCAGCTCACCAAAAGCGATTTAGCAGGAGTGTCGGGCGGCACAACAGACGATGCCTCAGTGCAATTAGAATCCTTCTTAGATAAGTTGGGTAAAAAAGAGATTGAACAACGGATCGATTCGCAGACTTTGGATGTTACTGCATTAAGAGCAAGTATCGCAGATCATAAAAGATAATGTTGTTTCAAAGATCGAGCGTGAACAAATATACGATATAATGGAGCGATATACCCCGAATCTGCGAATTATGAATAGAATTACGGACAAAATAATTAAAGCCCGAAGTCGGTAAAACATAAGCCGAATATAGTAAAAATCTTATTTTATATATATTTACCGAGCGCAGCGGCATATTCGACCGCCACGCTCGGTTTTATTTGCCTCTTCACGGAAATTTATGTGATAAAAGTAAATAAGTATTGAAAAAGAGCATTCGGGCTCAGATCCGTGAGCTTGAATCCTACGGATATATTAAATCATTGCCGGATTCAAGCGTTGATAATCTGTATCAGGTGTATCCCGTATATGCTTACGGTCTTTCGGGAGGAACGCAATTGATAAATTATTATCCCCAAAAGAGCTTGCCGCACAGAATCAGGGAATGACAAATATCGAAATAACCGATGCAAATATAAAGTCATTTGACAAGGTAGCAAGAAAATACGGCATTGATTATGCCGTCAAAAAGGATAAATCCGTTGCTCCGCCCAAGTACCTTATATTTTCAAAGCAAAGGATTCCGATGCCTTGACGGCTGCTTTTAAGGATTACACGCAGTCAAATGACAGAAAGCAGAAACGCAGGGAGTCTGTTCTTGACAAGCTTCATAAGGCAAAAAGCTTTATTAAGGAAATGCCGACAAAAGTTAAGCATAAGGAGCTTGACCGATAATTTAATTTATCGGTTTCTTATCAATTTATGATTGAAAAGTCGAACTTGACAAGGTATTATGCTTTTGAATTTAACATTTCGCAAACAGCATCGCTGAAGAAAAATTACTGTAAAGTCAAAAATACTCATTGATTTTTTGCTTGATATGAGGTAAAATATAAGTGAAGAAAATTGCCGTATTTGTTAAAAAAATTCAATGAGGTGTTTGGAATATGGAAATAGAAAGAAAACATTACCTTCAGCAGTTGATAAACAAGAAAAACGACGGTATGGTAAAGGTCGTTACCGGTATTCGCAGATGCGGTAAATCATATCTTCTGGATCCTTTGTTCAAAAAGCATTTGCTGAATGAAGGTGTGCCTGCCGATCACATATTAAAAATCGAGTTGGACCGTGCCATCAACAGAAAATATCACAATAATGCAGAGCTGTTGGAAAAGGATATATTATCTTTGATTAAGGACAGCGCTCCGTACTATTTGATTTTAGATGAGATACAGCTTGTTGACGGATTTGAATTTGTTGTAAGCGGATTGCTGCACGAGCCGAATGTTGATATTTATATAACCGGAAGCAATTCAAAATTTCTGTCCACCGACATCATTACCGAATTCAGAGGACGAGGTGAACAAATCCATGTTAATCCGCTTTCTTTTTCGGAATTTTACGGAGCTGTAGGTCTGGAAAAAACAGAAGCATGGAACGAATATCTTACTTACGGAGGAATGCCTCTTATAGTTTCCAAAAAGAGTGACAACGAAAAATCTGCCTATCTGAAGGATTTGTTTGAACAGACCTATTTTCGGGACATTACCGAGCGTCACGGAATCAAGCGACCTGATGTTATGGATACCATTATCAACATTCTTGCATCTTCTGTCGGTTCGTTAACTAATCCGCAGAAAATATATGATACCTTCAAAAGTAACGGCGAAAAGGAATTATCGTTGAACACGGTAAACTCATACCTTTCATTTGCAGAAGATTCTTTCATAGTAAAAAAAGCTCTTCGCTATGATATAAAGGGAAGAAAGTATATAAATACTCCGCAGAAATACTATTTTTCCGATTTGGGTCTGAGAAATGCACGGCTTAATTTCAGACAGCAGGAAGAATCCCACCTGATGGAAAACGCTATTTACAACGAACTTGTTATGAGGGGATATAATGTTGATGTAGGCGTTGTTGAAATCAGGGAAAAAAATAAAAAAATCCAAACAGAAGTGGATTTTGTATGCAATCTCGGCGGAAACAGATGTTATATACAATCTGCATTGAATCTGTCTTCACCGGAGAAAACCGTACAGGAATCACGCTCTTTGAATCATATTCCGGACAGCTTCAGGAAAATAATTGTAGTAAAAGACAATATTAAGCCTTGGAGGACGGAAGACGGAATACTTGTTCTCGGGATTATCCGATTCCTTTTGGATGAAGAAGCAATTAATATGTAAAATCTTTTTTGTAACAAAACCAATATTCATTTCATAAGGAGCTTGACCGATAATACTATCTCTTGTACTGACAATTATGTATGTTGCTTTCCTCTTAGGGCTGTAATGTGAAAATTATGCGGATTGCCGCACTTTTTTCGGTTAGAGCGTTGATTTTTACGAGAAACCTATCTCGGATATTTTTCTGATGCATTTTTACTTCAAGAATCTTACCGGAGGTGGATATGTTGGAATAAGTAAAACAACAATCAAAAAAACTTTAATTCCGAATATTCCATATTTTATAATTGCTCTGTTCGCAACTAAAATCGGTCAGGCAATAAGGCTCACACCCGGAACGGATTTTGCAGGAAAAGCTCTCCACATAATGGAGGGCTTTTCTTTTGCCTTTCGGAATATGACTCCGAGCTTTAATTTGTTTGATGTTTTTGTCGGTTTTATTATTGCCGGCGCAATAAGATTAGCGGTATATATCAAAGGCAGAAACGCAAAGAAATTCAGAAAGAATGAGGAATACGGCTCTGCCCGTTGGGGAACGGCGGAGGATATTCGCCCTTTTGTTGACCCTGTGTTCAAAAACAATGTTATTCTTACGCAGTCGGAAAGACTTATGATGAGCAACCGTCCGAAAAATCCGAAAGATGCACGGAATAAAAATGTGCTTATTATCGGCGGTTCAGGTTCGGGCAAGACAAGATTTTGGATTAAACCCAATCTTATGCAGCTTTGTGTAAATGGATATCCGGAATATGTATTTTCCCCGTTCCCTACCGTGGATTTTCATTATGATTGCGGAATATTTTCCATACGGTGTTTTTTCTTGTAAATTACGAGTGCCGCAGCGCCGGCAACTGCAACAACTGCAACGGCAATGATAATCCAAACATTACCGTCCGAGAGTACCGAGCCTTCGGCAGGAGCCGTTTCAACGATTTTTGCTCTGAAGTAACCTTGTGCCGGAAGCTCTCCGTCCAGTTTCACTTCTATATCCGCTCCCGCCCTATCAATGATGACTTTCCCTTTGACATCGGGAAGAGCAGTCCACGGTCCGGCAGGCGAATCCGAATGCTCAATATTAACGGTCACCTCGGCGCCTTTTTTTACGGTGACATTGAAAAAGTTTGCGACAGGGTCTACATTTGCCGTGGCTTCGGCTACGACTTTCAGCAGAACTCTGTTTTGTGCAATATCTACGCTGACTCCGACGATGGTAAGCGTTTCCGAATGAACCTCTGAATTTATTATAAATCCGTCGGCTGAGGACTTCACCGCAAATGCCGACACGGCAAACACGGACAGCATCGTAGCAAGCATAAGCACCGCCATAATTAAACTTGCAAATTTTTTCATTGTGATTTCTCCCTATTGTGAAATGTGCGTTTCGGAACGGTCAAGACCGTTCCCTGCAATTTGCCTTCGTTTGTTTATACGAACGAAATTGAAAAAAGGCTATAGCTTTTTTGAAAAATTATCAAAAATCGGTTAGCTCACAAATATACAGATAAAGTACAGTATATTTGTGAGCTGTTTGTAAAGATAAATAATTCCTAAAAAATGATGTCACGCTGCAATTGGTGCAGTGTTGTCTTAAAAACCGAGCGAAATTGAATATTCATCGTTTTCATAGAATCTGACAAGGAGCTTTTTTTGCGTGCAGTTGACAACAACCGTAAATACGGACTCCCAGTATTCGCCCAAATCCATCAGCTCCTGTCTCGAAAGAGAATGCACATAAGCACCGATATCGGAGATGAGGTTGTGAATAATTTCTTCTTTTTCCGGAAGCATCAGGTAATCATATGTGAGTCCATCGCCGACCCATTCGGATCTTGAGTCAAACTTACAGGTATCTGGTGAATACACATTGAAATAGTTTACATCTTTCATAAGCGCAAGCATATCGTTTTCGGATTTGACAGAATCTATTCCGTTCATAACGGTTTCATAACGACCGACTCCTGCCTTGTAATCCTCAATGGCAGCCATATCTTTGTCGATATAGAAATTAGTCTGAGCTTTCTGTCCTTCATTCCAAATGACTTTATTCTGAGCAAATTCAAGAACTCCGCAGTGTCCCGTTGCATCGGCAAGGAGAAATGCGTAATTCCAGTAGCCGTCTTTTGAATAAACATTCAGTGTTTTTATATATTCAATTGCTTCATCAACGGTTGCACAGTGGTCTCCGATATATCTGGGAACCTCAAACATATATATTCTTTTTGAGGCTTTGGGGTTAGTGCCTGAGCAGGAAAATTTTGAAGTGCCGTCCTCAAAAAGCTCGCCCTCACGCATATTTATTTCAATATAAAGTCCCTCTGAATTAAGAACATCATCTGCTATGAACGGCATAATATTCCTGAATTCATCGCTTATTCCGTTCTTTTTGATTTCATCATCGTCCGGAGAAATATCACGGAATGTATATAAAAGATTTATAGTTTCATAACAGCCCGGAAATTTTGTGCGGAATATGTATGATGCTTTGTTGGTTATGTTCAAATCCATATTTCTGCCCACGAGAACCGTACCGTCACTGAGCGTTTTTTCAACAGCCGTACATTTTCCGCCCCAGTCATCATATTCGTTTGAAAAATATTGACTTGCTTTCTTTTCATTGGCATAGAAATAAGTTCCCGCATCATAGACATGGTCAAAAATCTCTGTCAGCTTTTTACAGCCTATGAATCCCGTATCAATTCCGAACAGTGAAATAATCCATATGATTGCAGACATTAAAAGCGAAATTATTCTTTGCATTTTGCAGCACCTCAATTTTATAAAATAATTTATATATAAGCCGGATGTGCGAAAATCCGGCAATCATTTCCGCTTAATAAATACCGCTTCAGAATGTGAATTTATATGTATTCTCCGTGTTTTCCCAGAAATGAGCGGTTATTGTTTTTGCGGAACAGTCAACCGCAAGAGAAAATGCGGACATCCATAAGATAGAATTTATTTCTTCATTTTCACGAATTGAATTGATATCAAGCTTTCCGTCAATAACATATTCATTGAAATAACTCGCATCGGCATTTTCAATAATATTGTAAACCAAATCGGCTCGGGAATCATCGGTTATCCATTTTTCTGTGCAGTTTTCATAACTGCCGTTTTCCATATCAAAATTCCCGTTATCATTAACGGGGTAAGAAGCAACAAATTCACTTCTTATATCAAACGGGCAGGAACGCAGCGTATCAATACAGCAGCACTGGCTGTAATTAACCTTTTCCATTTGTTTATACGAACGAATTCGCATAAGGGCTAATATTTTTCAGTGTAGGGAATGGTCTTGACCATTCCGCTCGTTGCGTGGTTTGCGTGATTTTTATTCGGAACGGTCAAGACCGTTCCCTACGGTTTATTCTAAAAACTATAAACCGAAAACTGCGAAGCTCGCTTCGCCCTGCACTCACTGATTTAGTTTTGCATCTGTTGTGCTTCGGTGCATGTGTGCACGCCGCCGGCAACCTGTGCCATCTGCTCATCGTTGAGCTTTTCGCTGTTTTCTTCAACCTTTACATCTTTCTTTGCTTCCTCGGTTGTGTTAACTTTCTTTTCATTGTGTTTATTCCTTTCGTAAAATCTTATTTCTGAAAACTGAATTCTGAAAACTGAAAACTCAAATTGCTGAAATCTGAAAACTTCTCGCTTCCGCCTTGCGGCGGCTTTGAATTTAAAAATGACAGATGCCGGATTTTAATAAAGCGGGCTGTGTGCTCATTCTTCGCTGGACGGCGGGAACAAACTGGCGCCGGGGGGATTAGGGGTTGCTCCACAGACGGTGCCGGAAGAAACCTGCGCAAGCTCTTCTTCCATCAGTTCTACGCCATTTTCTTCGGGAACCTCTTCTGCCTTATTTACTTTCTTTTCGTCTTTCATTGTGTTTATTTCCTTTCGTAAAATCTTATTTCTGAAAACTGAAAACTGAAAATTCAATGCCGGTAATTTTTTTTGAAAAGTTTTAAGATTACTTTACATCGTGGCCGGTTTGGTCAAATTTTGTATATATATAAAGGCAGAACATCATTCCGAGAAAACCTGCAAGCGTGGATGGCCAAAATACAGCCTTAGCACCTTCGTAAAGCCCGAAGGCACAGGCGAGTCCGAAATGGATAAGCTCCACGATGACCGAAGCCACCGCACCGGTCAGAACATTGTAACGCTTTTCTTTTTTGACAAACAGATGAATGGCGGCACCGAGAATACCCGCAACAAGGCAGGCAATTGAACAGGAAAACCGTGCCGGACCGCCGACAAAATAGCGGTAAATTCCGCCGATAAGAGCTGCGCCGATTCCTGCAATCGGTCCGCCGACCATTCCGGCATAGAGCGGCGGCAGGTTGCGGCAGTTACAGAGCAGACCGTTCACCGAAACTGCGGAAACACTTGCGTATATTGAAAGAATACCGAAAACAAACGCAAGCAGAAAGCTGTGCGCTGTTTTGTTTTTCCGGTGCAGCTCACTTCTCTTTTTACTGCTGAAAAACAGTGCGGAGATTGCCGCAATTACTGCGGCGGAGCCGATGGTCGTCGTAAACATGGTGAATATGCTGTTCATAAATTTTTACCTCTTTCCAAAAGCTTTTTTGACAGCTTTATATTTTCTTAATGCTTAAAATCCGATACTTTCATTCGTCCGCATTCGCCACGGCGGTCTCCTCCGCCAAAACTGGAATGGCAAACACGGACAGCATGGCGGCAAGTAATGCTACCGCCATAAGTAAATTTACAAATTTTTTCATAATCTTTTCTTCCTTTATTTCGGTTTTCAGAATCGGAAGCTTTGCTGTTTTATATTATCCGATTGTATAAATATTTTTATGTGACAACAGTCCATGCCTTCCGGATGTTCTAATTAGTAATCATGGCGATAGCGGG
>JAZQON010000001.1:0-23880 GCA_045627825.1 Acutalibacteraceae bacterium | reverse complement strand
GATATGTGTATGATTGAGCATATTCCGGAGATGATTAAAGCCGGCATAAACAGCTTTAAAATTGAGGGCAGGGCAAAATCCGCATATTATACCGCAAACGCCGTAAATGCTTACAGATGCGCCATTGATGAATATGTTGCTTCGGGATATGCCGAAGATTATAAGCTTTCGGAGTGGATAGCTAATGAAGTTTATAAGGCGAGCAACCGTCAATACTGCACGGGATTTTATTTCGGCAGTCCGCTTGAGGATGCGCACATCTATTATAAAGGCGGATATATCCGTGAATGGGATGTTGCGGCGGTTGCCGATGAATGGAAAGACGGTATTCTTTACGCAACACAGCGCAACAGATTTTTTGACGGCGATGAGCTTGAAATAATGATAAAAGGTGTTGAACCGCAGAGAATAAAGGTTTCGGAACTCAAAAACGAAGCAGGAGAACCGATTGACAATGCGCCGCACCCGATGATGAAGCTTTCGTTCAAGTGCGATGTTGAGGTGCCGAAGGGCGCATATCTGCGTATGGAACGCAAATAATTATACATTAAAGATGCCTTCGGGCATCTTTTTGTTATATATAATCGAAATTTGTCAATCAACAGATAGTATGCTCTCTTGACATTGCTTCAAGATATGGTATAATGTATTCGGTAAAATTTCACCATTCGGAGGATTTATTAATGGCAAAGAAGCCCGAATATAATAATGAAAGTATAAAAACATTAAAGGATGAACAGAGAGTAAGGCAGAAGCCTGCCGTAATTTTCGGTTCAGACGGCATTGACGGATGCGAACACGCTGTATTTGAAATCGTTTCAAACTCCGTTGACGAAGCCCGTGAGGGATACGGCAACAAAATCGTTGTAACGAGATTTGAGGATAATTCCGTTGAGGTTCAGGACTTCGGCAGAGGTATCCCCGTTGATTATAACAACGCCGAGGGCAGGTACAACTGGGAGCTTGTTTTCTGCGAGCTCTATGCCAGCGGTAAATATGATAACGGAAGCGGCGGAAACTATGAATATTCACTCGGCACAAACGGTCTGGGACTTTGTGCCACGCAGTATGCTTCGGAATATATGGAAGCTGAAATACACACGGGCGGATTCAGATATCTTCTCAATTTCAAAAAGGGTAAGCCCGACGGTAAAATGCAAAAAGAGGAATATTCAAAGCGTGACACAGGTTCAAGAATAAAATGGAGACCCGACCTTGAAGTTTTCACCGATATTTCAATTCCGCTTGAATATTTTCAGGATATGATGAAGCATCAGTCCGTGGTTAATGCGGGCGTGAGATTTATTCTGAAAAATCAGGTCGGAAAATCCTTCGAAACATTTGAATATTATTATGAAAACGGTATAGAGGATTATGTTGCGGAAAAGGTCGGAGAAAATTCACTCACAACAATTCAGTCATGGCGCAATGAAACGGAATGCCGTGACAGAGATGACCTTGATACTTACAGACTGAAAACCAATATGGTTGTAACCTTTTCAAATAAGGTTCAGCTTAAGGAATTTTATCATAATTCAAGCTTTCTTGAAAACGGAGGTTCTCCCGATAAGGCGGCAAGGCTTGCGTTTGTTTCGCAGATTGACAGCTATATAAAGCAGACAAACAAATATCAGAAGAGCGACTCGAAAATAACATTTCAGGATGTTGAGGACTGCCTTGTAATTGTAATATCATCCTTTTCAACTCAGACCTCATATGAAAACCAGACAAAGAAATCAATTAATAATAAAGGCATCCAGGAAGCCATGACAGCCTTTATCAAGCATCAGCTTGAAGTGTATTTCATTGAAAATCCGCTTGATGCCGATAAGATAGCCAATCAGGTTCTTATCAATATGCGTTCAAGAATAAAGGCAGAAAAAACCCGTCTCGGAATGAAAGAATCTCTTATTCAGAATGTCGGCAGTCTCACTAACCGCATTCAGAAATTTGTTGACTGCCGAAGTAAGGATGCCAATGTTCGTGAGCTTTTTATCGTTGAGGGTGATTCGGCTAAGGGCGCCTGCGTTCAGTCAAGGAACGCCGAATTTCAGGCGATTATGCCGGTAAGAGGTAAAATTCTCAACTGTCTTAAGGTTGATTACGACCGCATATTCAAAAGCGAAATCATAACGGATTTAATCAAGGTCATCGGATGCGGAGTTGAAGTAAAATCAAAACCGAAATCGGGTAAGGACTTGATTTCATTCAATCTCGATATGCTTCGCTGGAATAAAATCATAATCTGCACCGATGCCGATGTTGACGGCTTCCATATCAGAACGCTTATTCTTACCATGATTTACCGTCTTATGCCCACTCTTATAAATGAGGGCAAGGTATTCATTGCGGAATCTCCGCTTTATGAGATTAACTGCAATGATGAAACATGGTTTGCATATTCGGAAAAAGAAAAAGCGGATGTGCTTGAACAAATCGGGAATAAGAAATATACAATCCAGCGTTCAAAGGGACTCGGCGAAAACGACCCCGAAATGATGAGCCTTACCACAATGAATCCGCTCACCCGAAGACTTATCAAGGTTGAACCGTCCATGGCGGAGCAGACAAGCGAAAAATTCGACCTGCTTCTCGGAGATAATCTGACGGACAGAAAGGATTATATAACCGAAAACGGACATTTATATCTTGATTTAATTGATGTTTTATAATACGGAGTTGTAATAATGGCAAAGAAAAAACAAAGCGATAAAGAAATTGTTCAGAAAAAGCTGGACGATAAAACCCATATTTTCGGTGCAGGCGAAACCGTAGAGCAGGAAATCGTTGATACTCTTGAACTGAACTTTATGCCGTATGCAATGAGCGTTATAATGTCAAGAGCCATTCCCGAAATCGACGGTTTTAAGCCATCACACAGAAAAATCCTTTATATGATGTATAAAATGGGTCTGCTTACCGGCGCAAGAGCCAAATCGGCAAAGATAGTCGGTCAGGTAATGCAGCTTAATCCCCACGGTGACGCCGCAATATATGACACCATGGTTCGTCTTTCAAAGGGATATGAAGCACTCCTGCATCCTTATGTTGATTCAAAGGGTAACTTCGGTAAAGCCTTTTCGAGAGATATGATGTGGGCGGCTTCCCGTTATACCGAAGCGAAGCTTGAAAAAATCTGTGCAGAGCTTTTCACCGATATTGACAAAGATACCGTTGATATGGTTGATAACTTTGATAATACGATGAAAGAGCCTGCACTGCTTCCGGTAACTTTCCCGAGCGTGCTTGTCAATTCCAATTCGGGTATGGCCGTCGGTATGGCAAGCTCCATATGCTCATTCAATCTTGAAGAGGTGTGCAAAACAACTGTTGAGCTTCTCAAAAATCCCAATCATGATGTATCGGAAACTCTGCTTGCTCCCGATTTTTCGGGTGGCGGTCAGCTTATATATAACCGTGAAGCGCTTGAAGAGATTTACCGCACGGGCAGGGGAGGATTTAAGGTCAGAGCAAAATACTCGTTTGATAAATCAAACAGCTGTATTGAAATTACCGAAATTCCGCCCACAACAACATCGGAAGCGATTATCGACAAGGTAATCGAAAAGGTAAAAGGCGGTTCGCTCAAGGAAATAAGCGATATAAGAGACGAAACCGACCTCGGCGGATTGAAAATAACGGTTGATATCAAAAGAGGAACCGACCCCGATAGGCTGATGAGAAAGCTCTATGCTTCAACTCCGCTTGAGGATACTTTTTCCTGCAATTTCAATGTTCTGATTAAGGGCAGTCCCAAGGTTCTCGGGGTTCGTGAGCTTCTGCTTGAATGGATAGATTTCAGAAGCGAATGTGTCCGCAGAAGAACGGCTTTTGACCTCAAAAGATGCAAGGACAGCCTTCATCTTCTTAAAGGTCTTGAAAAAATTCTGCTTGATATTGATAAAGCTATCAGTATAATCAGAAACACCGAGGAAGAAGCCGAGGTTGTTCCGAACCTTATGATAGGCTTTAAAATTGATAAAATTCAGGCAGAATATGTTGCGGAAATCAAGCTCCGTCACTTAAATAAGGAATATATTTTAAAGCGAATTCAGGATATTTCAAAGCTCGAAGAAGCAATATCAGACCTTGAAGATATTCTTTCAAATCCGAAGCGTATCAAGAAGATAATCACTCTTGAGCTGAACGAGGTTATTAAAAAATACGGTCAACCGAGAAAAACCGAAATAATCTATTCCGCCGATATTGAAGAAGAGCCGGAGGAAAACGATGTTCCCGATTATCCCGTAACCGTATTCTTTACAAAAGACGGATATTTCAAGAAAATCACTCCGCAGTCACTCAGAATGAGTTCCGTTCACAAGCTCAAAGAGGGTGACGAAATCGTTTCGGCAATTGAAACAACAAATTCGGTTGAGCTTCTGTTCTTTACAAATAAATGTCAGGTTTATAAATCATCGGCAGATGCATTCGAGGATTCAAAAGCAAGCGTTTTAGGTGATTATGTTGCCGCAAAGCTTGAAATGGAAGAGGGAGAAACGCCCGTATTTATGGCGCTTACAAGCGATTATAAGGGCTATATGATGTTCTTCTTTGAAAACGGAAAAGCCGCAAAAATCGAGCTTTCATCATATCAGACCGTTACCAAACGCAAGAAGCTCATAAAGGCGTTTTCGGATAAATCTCCCGTTTCGCAAATAGTACAGTTAACCGAAGATAAAGAGCTTGTTGTTATCTCAAGTGCAGGACGGCATCTTTTGATAAATACAGCCGTTATTCTTCCGAAAACCACCAAAGATACCATAGGTGTCGGCGTTATGACACTCAAAAAGGGTCAGAGGGTTGTTGCGGTAAGAGATTATATTACGGATGAATTTGCAAAGCCTTACCGTTATAAAGCAAAAAATCTGCCTGCCGCCGGAGCACTTCTGAGCGCAGAGGACGGAGCGGAACAGATGACATTTGATTAAATGAACCAAACGCCGCCGAAGAACGGGAATCCGTTATCGGCGGCAAAGCAAAAGCAAACGGCAAACGCTGTTTAATTCGTTTTCTTTTGCAAAAATAGCATATGTTTTTTGCAATAAATAATTCAAAACAATATTTGGAAAAGATTTTTTTAAAAATCTCTTGCATTTATTGTAAATATGTGATAAAATCCCTTAGTAATATAAAAATCGGAGGTTTTCGACCTATGGAATGGTATGAAATTTTATTGGGAATAATTATGATTGTTACTTCACTTGCACTTGTTGTTGTTGTTCTTCTTCAGGAGAGCCGCACAGCCGGTCTTTCGGGTGCAATTGCAGGCGGAGCAGACACCTTCCTCGGAAAGAATAAAAGCAAAACGATTGAACAGAAGCTCGGAAAAATCACTAAAGTCCTTGCAACAATCTTTTTCATAATTTCCGTTCTTGCAACTCTTATCGTTCTTTTCGTAAGATAACATCATTCAAACAGAGCCGCTCTCAGAGCGGCTTTTTGTTATCAATATTGAATTTTTTTCTGAGTTCTTCAATAACTCTTTTTTCAATCCGGCTTACATACGACCTTGAAATATCAAGTTTTTTTGCAATCTGCTTTTGAGTAAGCGGAGCGCCGGAATATAAACCGTATCTTAAAATAAGTATTTCCTTTTCACGCTCATCTTTAATTTCTTCAACGAATTTATAAAGCTGAGCGGTTTTTATTTTTAAATCAATATCGTCGGCAACCGTATCATCGGTGCAGATGATATCCATAAGGGTGAGGGGATTTCCCTCGCTGTCGGTATCAATAGGTTCGTTAATGGAAATATCCTGAGCAGTTTTTTTCTTTCCTCTGAAATACATCAGAATTTCGTTTTCAATACATTTTGAAGCGTAAGTTGCAAGCTTAATTCCCTTTGAATCATCAAATGTGTTAACCGCTTTTATCAGTCCGATTGTTCCGATTGAAATCAGGTCATCCTGTTCTTCGTTTGCGGAGTAATATTTTTTGACTATATGTGCAACAAGTCTCAGGTTATGTTCGATTATTATATCCTTTGCCTTTTTATCACCGTTTTTAAACGCTTCGAGATATTTTTTTTCATCCTTTGCGCTCAAAGCCGGCGGAAACGAACCGTTGGCTTTTATATGAAGCGAGAAAAATAAAAATCCTTTTGACAGCATCCACATAAAAAAATTCATCTTATGCCCCCTTGAATTCAGTATATGAACGATATTTTTTAAAATGATGTAAATTTTTATTGTTAATTTCTTAAAATCAATATAAAAACTTGCATAATTTGTAAAATAGATATATAATAAAAATAATTATTATAAATATTTATTGTTTGAATGCTACGGAAACGGAGGAACAATAATTTTGAATAAATCACCGAAAAAAAAGAAAAAGATGAGCAAGGTCGGAATGGTCATTCTCAGCATATTGGGAACAGCCGTACTTACAGCATTTGTTTTGGCTTCTTATGTGCTTATCAGCGCAATTATATATGTTAACGGAGACCTTGTTGTTAACCTTGATGAATATAAAGAAAATCAGAATCAGACTTCGTTCATTTACGGTGTTGACAGCAGCGGAAAAACTGTTGAGCTTGCAAGACTTCACGGCGTTGAAGACCGTGTATGGGTTGATTTGGAGGATATGTCGCCTTATATGAAGCAGGCGGTTATCGCTCTTGAAGATACAAGATTTGAAAAGCATCACGGCGTTGACTGGATAAGACTCGGCGGAGTTATACTTAAGCCGTCACAGCTCGGTCAGGGCGGTTCAACGCTTACTCAGCAGCTTATTAAAAACCTTACGCAGAACAAATCCGTTACAATTGTCAGAAAATATAACGAAATTCTTTCAGCTCTTAACCTTGAAAAATATTATGATAAAAATACAATCATTGAAGCTTATCTGAATACAGCTTATTTCGGAAGCGGATGTTACGGGGTTAAAACAGCAAGCGAAAAATATTTCGGAAAGGATATCAGCGAGCTGAACGCCGCAGAATGTGCGGTTATCGCATCCATAACCAAAACCCCCACGGCAAACAATCCTCTGTTATATCCCGAAAAGAATAAAGAAAGACAGCAATATTGTCTTAAGGTTATGTATAATGAGGGTAACGGGTGTCTTTCTCAGCAGGAATATAACGATGCTCTCAATTATGAGCTTATTTTTACAAACAGCGATAAATATGTTCCCGATGAAAGCGAAGCATCCAAAAAGGTTAAAGAAAACGATGTAATCAACAGCTTTTATGTTGACTATGTTATCCAGAGTGTCAGAGACGACCTTATGGAGGAATACGGCTATTCCAAACAGCAGGCAACGGATGAAATTTATTATCACGGTTTAAAAATCTATGCCGCAGTTGACCTTGATATTCAGGAAACGCTTGAGGATATTTATGTAAACAGAAAATCTCTGCCCACAATGACCCACACTTACAAGAATAACGAGGGCGAAAAGGTTAAAGAAACCGTTCAGTCTGCAATGACGATAATGGATTATAACGGCAGAATAGTTGCGATGGTAGGTCAGGCAGATAAGAAAACCGAAAACAGAGGTCTTAACAGAGCTGCAAACTCATACCGACAGCCCGGTTCAACAATTAAACCTCTTGCAACCTATGCACCGGCAATTGATATGAATATATATAATTATTCAAGCAAAATAAAAGATTATGCGATTGCGGTTCAGGGCGAGCTTTGGCCTCATAATGTTGATAAAACTTACGGCTCAGGCGGAAATGTTACGGTTGAATATGCCATTCAGCAGTCACTCAATACTGTTCCGGCAAGAATAATCAACTATGATGTGGGCGCCGAAAATTCATTCAATTATCTCAGAGATAAATTCCATCTTTCCAATCTTGATGAAAAAGAAGATAAAACTCTTGCTCCGCTTGCAACGGGAGCACTTACAAACGGAACAACAACCGTTGAAATGGCGGCGGCTTATGCAACCTTCGGAAACGGCGGAATTTATTATGAGCCTTACTGCTATTATAAAGTAACCAACAGCCAGGGTACTCAGATTGTTCTTTCAAACGAAAATCCGAAATTTGAGCGTGCAATATCCGAAGAAACATCGGATATAGTATGCGAGCTTCTTCAGACCGTTAACACAAGCTATTACGGCGATGCTCCGAATGTCCGCAAATTCCAGGTTATGGCGAAAACCGGCACAACCACGAGTGATAAGGACCGTTGGTTCTGCGCAGGTACTCCGTATTATGTTGCGGCGGTATGGTGCGGCTTTGACCATCCCGATTCGCTTAATGTTGATGTTAACCCCTGCGGAAAGATATTCTTCAGAGTATTTAACGAAATTCACAAGGGACTTGACCCCAAGGAATTCCCGAAGAGTACCGGAACGGTTCAGAAGCGTTACTGCACGGTTACGGGCAAGCTTGCCGGCTCGGGATGCTATTCAACAAAAACCGGATGGTATAAAATCACCAATCTTCCGGCAACCTGTACAAGCTGTACCGGCCATGCTCCGGTAAGCTCAGGCAGCAGTTCGTCTGACCCGGTCGGTGAAATCATCAGCGGTGTGGGAGATGTTATCGGTCAGATAATCGAAGGTGCGGTCGGAAATTCATCCGAACAGCAGAATTTTGAGGGCGAAAGATAGCGTAAATGATTATTATGGGAATTGATTACGGCGATGCCAGAACCGGTGTTGCCGTATGCGACAAATTTGAAATGCTTGCTTCTCCCGTTGGCGTTATATCTCAATGGGATAAATCAAAGCTTATAGAGGAAATCTGCGAACTTATAAAAAAGCACAAACCGGAGCTTCTTGTTGTGGGTCTGCCTAAAAATATGGATTCCTCAATAGGGGAGAGGGCTGAAAAGTGCGAAGCATTTGCAAAAGAGCTCTCCGAAGCAAGCGGAATAAAATATGTTATGCGTGATGAAAGGCTCACTACCGTAAGCGCCCATAACGCATTAAACAATACCAACACAAGAGGTAAAAAAAGAAAAGCAGTTGTTGACCAGGTTGCCGCAGTTGTTATTTTGCAGGATTATATTGATTACAGAAGAATAAACGGCAAGTTATAAGCAATTTCCGCATAGTATTTAACAAAATACTATGCGGAGTTGGGTTTAATGAAAGTTGTTGCATCTCAAAGACTTAAATCAAAGGTTGTTTTAACATCAGTTCTTTTCCTGATTTTGTTTACTCTGTCACTCGGAATGAGATATGTAACGCTTAATGCCGTGCTTGATACCTTATCCGAAACAGATGACCCGGTAACGGTTATTATTGATGCCGGTCACGGCGGAATTGACGGCGGAACAAGCGCAAAGGATGGTACGGTCGAAAAAGATATAAATTTGCAAATCGCCGTAAAGCTCAGGGATATTCTCGATTCAATGGGTATTAAAACGGTTATGACCAGAACCGATGACCGTTCAATCCACGATACAGACAAAGAAACAATCAGAGAACAAAAGGTTTCGGATATCAAAAACAGATTAAAAATCATTGAAGATAATCCGAATTCTTTATTTATAAGCATTCATCAGAATTTTTATACCAATTCGAAATATTCGGGTACGCAGGTTTTTTATTCTAAAAATGACCCTCAATCCGCCGTGCTTGCGGAAGCAATCAGAAGCTCAGTTGTATCCGATTTGCAAAAAGAAAACACCCGTGAAATAAAACAAAGCGGAAAAGAAATATATCTGCTATATCATTCAAAGGCGCCGTCCGTTATGGTTGAATGCGGTTTTTTGTCAAATGAACACGAAACAGAGCTTTTGAAAAATAATGAGTATCAACAGAAGCTTGCATTTTTAATTGCTTTGGGTATTCGGGATTTTATAAATACAAAGGAAAGATAATATGGCTTCAAAGATAAAGTCTGTGTATGTCTGCAATCAGTGCGGATATGAAAGTGCAAAATGGTTCGGCTGTTGTCCCGGATGCGGCAAATGGAACACGATGGAAGAGGATATTCGCATTCCTCAACAGCAGAAAGGCGTTTCTAAGGCCGTTTCATCCGTTTTTGCTCAGCAGATAAATGAAATATCAGCCGATGATGAAATACGGTTTAAAACGGGTATGTGCGAGCTTGACCGTGTTCTCGGCGGCGGAATAGTGAATGGTTCGCTTGTTCTGCTAAGCGGTGACCCGGGCATCGGAAAATCAACCATACTTTTGCAGATTTGCGAGCATCTCGGAAAAAGCCTGAAAATATTATATGTTTCCGGTGAAGAATCGGCAAGGCAGATAAAGCTTCGTGCAAACCGTCTCGGCGTTTCGACCGAAAACCTGTTTATAATGTGCCAGACCGATGCGGAAGCCATTGTTGAATATATCAAATCCGAAAAGCCCGGTCTTGTTATTGTTGATTCAATTCAGACCATGGCAATTAATGAAATCAATTCTTCTCCCGGAAGCGTTACGCAGGTCAGAGAATCAACCAACCTTTTTATGCACTGTGCCAAAGGGCTCGGCATACCGACAATAATCGTGGGTCATGTCAATAAGGACGGCAATATTGCGGGACCGAAGGTGCTGGAGCATATCGTTGACTGCGTTCTGTATTTTGAGGGTGAAAGACATCTTTCATACAGAATTTTGAGAGCCGTTAAGAACAGATACGGTTCAACAAACGAAATCGGCGTTTTTGAAATGCTTGACAAGGGACTTGTTGAGGTTCCGAATCCCTCACTTATGCTTATTTCAGGCAAGCCTAAAAATACTGCAGGAACCTGCATTGCCTGCGTTATGGAAGGCAGCAGACCAATTCTTGCCGAGGTTCAGGGACTTGTTGCATCGTCAAGCTACGGGAACGCACGCAGAATGTCAACCGGATTTGACTATAACAGAATGTCAATGCTGCTTGCCGTGCTTGAAAAGCGTTCCGGCTTTTTATTCAGCACCTGCGATGCTTATATTAATGTTGTTGGCGGATTGAAGCTTGATGAGCCTGCAACCGACCTTTCTGTTGCGATAGCGCTAATATCAAGCCTTAAAGATACTCCCGTCAGAGATGATACAATTGCAATCGGCGAAATCGGGCTCGGCGGAGAGCTCAGAACGGTTTCATACTGTGAACAGAGAATCAGAGAAGCGGAAAGGCTCGGTTTTAAGAGATGTATTATTCCGAGACATAATCTTAAAAACCTTTCCGACGGCTTCAAAGGAGAAATCGAAATTGTCGGAGCTTCAAATGTTAACGAAGCCTTTAACGCTTCAACCTGATGAAAGAATAATCGTTTCGCCGAATTTGCCCGAAAACAGAGTTACTGTTGCGGCAATAAGCGAAACGGCAGGGGAGTCAATCAAAAAATTAAACTCCCTCGGAATAAGAACAGTAATAATAAATGCAAATAACAAACTGAATGAATGTGTTGAATCACATCCCGATGTAAGGTTTACTCTTTTGCCGAACAAAAGTTTGTTTTGCTGTAAAGAAGAATATGACAGATTTTGTCAATTAAGCGGATTTAATGTTTGCTCAATTCCCGAAGAAATGAAAAAAAATTATCCGCACGATGTAAGACTTAATTGTGCCGTTATCGGAAATAAAATTATCTGCAACAGAAAAACGGTTTCAACTGAAATCATTAAATTTGCAGAAAGCCGTTCAATGAATATAATAAATGTAAATCAGGGTTATTCCAAATGCTCGGTTTGCATTATAAATGAAAATGCGATTATTACCGATGATTTGTCAATTTACAGAGCCACTCAGAATTTCTTTAACGATGTATTGTTAATTTCAAAAGGCTCCATTGGCTTGAAAGGAGCCGATTACGGATTCATCGGAGGATGCACCGGAAAGCTTGACAAAAATAAACTTGCATTTAACGGAAGAATAGAAAGCCATCCGAAGCATAACGAAATAATTGATATACTTAATAAATATAATACGGAACCAATTGAGCTGAATAGCGAAAAGCTCGTTGATACGGGCGGAATTATACCGCTTGTTGAAAAGACAGTTTAAAACCATATATTAAAAAATTTTCTGTTTTCCCTCCCCTGAATTATACAAAACTTTTGTTTTGTATAATTCAATGTACGAAAAGAGGAGTAATTATGAGGAACGAAGAAATTGATACCCTCCCGGTATCAGCAATTAAATATTTGAATTATCTTTCCGCTATTAAGGAAAAATCTGAATTAACGGTGCTTGAATATGCATCGGATTTACGGTTATTTTTCAGATTTCTGATGTTGAGCCGTAAGCTTGTTGATAAATCTGTTCCGTTTGACGAAATAGATGTTTCATCTATCCCCGAAGAACTGATTTACGGCGCAAGTCTCAATGATGCTTATGCTTTTCTTGCATACTGTAAAAACACAAGAAATAATGATTCAAACGCAAGAGCCAGAAAAGCCGTGTCAATAAAGCGTTTTTACCGTTATCTTGAAATAAACGGAAAAATCGAAACTAATGTTATGTCAAATCTCGAAGCTCCGAAAACCAAGAGAGGTTTACCGAAATATCTCACCCTTGAACAAAGTGTTTCAATGCTTAAGTCGGTTGAAGGCAAAAACAAAGAGCGTGACTTCTGCATACTTACTCTTTTTCTGAATTGCGGACTTCGTCTTTCCGAGCTTGTCAGTATTAATATATCGGATATAAGAGACAACGCAACATTAGTTATAACCGGCAAAGGAAACAAAGAAAGAACTATTTATTTAAATGATGCCTGCCTTTCAGCACTTGCTCAGTATATAAAAGTCAGACCCAAAGATAATGTTATTGACCGTGATGCTTTGTTTCTGAGCAACCGTTTAACCCGTATCAGCAAACAAATGGTTCAGAAAACAGTTGAAAAATATCTTGCAAAATCAGGGCTTTCCGATATGGGATTTTCAACTCATAAGCTTCGCCACACTGCCGCAACTCTTATGTATCAATACGGCAATGTTGACCCCATTCAGCTTAAAGAAATTCTCGGCCATGAAAATCTTTCCACAACCGAGATATATACCCATGTTTATCAGGAACAGCTTAAAAAAGCCGTTGATTCAAATCCGCTCAACGATATAAAAATTTCAGACGGTGAAAAAACTTGAAAATGCAAGTGCAAAAACAGCATCAATCAGCGAGGATAATGCGGTTATCGCAAGAAAAACAGCCTGACGAAAAATAAATATTTTTGTTTCATCTTTTTCAAACTGTCCCCTGCCCTTCACCGCTTTTTCATATGCGTTCATAGAATATTCACCGCTGTTTCTGCATGACATTATAAGTGCAAATACCGCAATTATCAACGACGGATAAACCGTAAGCAAGCTGTAACCTATACCCGTCAGCTTATATTTAAGATACATATATCCGCAGAATGAGCCTATTCCGAGCCCTCTGAAAAACATCAGTAAATAAATCAGCGGACATCCGATAAGCGAAAATCCGAGAAAAACACTTATAATAATAAAAGCACCGTTTACCGCAAATGAATTTATAAAATCCGATATAAAGCCTGCGTTTCTCAATCTTATATAAGCATCTGCAATCCCTTTTAATGCTTCATTATTTTTGCCGGATACAAACGCCCCGAAAAGCATTCCTGCAATAAGCTGAAAAAACAGAAGAATGATTTTTGAATTTTCAAACACCGATTTAACTTTTTTACCGTTATATACTCTGTACTTAGACTTGTTCATTTTTAACCTCCGAAGTTTTCTTTGGTAAATTATATGAGCAAGTCCTTTTTTTATGCCCAAAAAAGCCGCCACATAAGTGACAGCTTTCATTTTATTTCTTTTCAAGCTTTGAATAATTCGCCATAATCTTTTTTGTTCCCGCATTGGTGAATGCAACCTCAATTAAAGTATCATTGCCCATCGGCTTTGCACTGAGAACAATTCCCTCACCGTATGCCTTGTGAATTACGGTATCGCCGATATTGAAAACGGTTGTATTCTTTGACGGAGCGGAAAAAGCGGATGAAGAAAAACCTCTTGAAGCGCTTGACGGTGCGGCAGGCTTCTGGGTACCGATATATGTGCGTGTTTCGGTTCTTGAACCCATTGAAAACGACGAACCGCCGAAGCTTCTGTTTTCGGAAACACCGCACTTATTCAGAAGCTTATCGGGTATTTCATCAATAAAGCGTGACTGAGGATTGAATTTCGTTGAGCCGAACAGCATTCTCGTGCGTGCTCTCGTCAGATATAAGCGCTTTTTCGCACGGGTTATGCCGACATATGCCAAACGGCGTTCCTCTTCGATTTCACCCTCCATAGTTGCCATTTCGGACGGAAAAAGGCTTTCCTCCATACCGGCAAGGAAAACAACGGGGAATTCAAGACCCTTTGCCGAATGAATTGTCATCATAACAACTGCGTCGTTATCGGCGTTATAGTTGTCAATATCGGTCATCAGCGAAACTTCCTGGAGAAAGTCATTGAGCGTTGCGCCCTCGTTTTCCCGGGAAAATCTGAGAATATTGTTTGCAAGCTCTTCGAGGTTTGCCCGTCTTTCCTCTGCTTTTTCGGGTTCAAGAGAAAGCGAAGCATAATATCCCGTATCTGCAAGCATTTCCTTAAACATTATGCTGATATCGGTTGTTTCCGCTTCATCTATAAAGCCTTGCATAAGCTGTGCAAAATCCATCATTTTTTTTGCGCTTCTGCTTAGTGACGGAAATTGGTCTGCGGTTTTCATAACTTCAAAAATTCCTATGCCGAGTCCCTGAGAAATTTCTCTTGCAGCATTAAACGAAGCTTCTCCGATTCCCCTTTTCGGCTCATTGATTATTCTCTGAAGTCTTACGCTGTCATTGGGATTTACGATAACACTCAAATATGCGATTGCATCCCGTATTTCTTTTCGGTCATAGAATTTATGGCCGCCGATAATTCTGTACGGAATACCCATTCTCACAAATGCCTGCTCAACAAGGTTGGACTGAGAATTCATACGGTAAAGCACGGCAAAATCGCTGTAATTTTCACCTTTTCTTATTCCGTTAAGAACCTCATCGGCAATATAAATTCCCTCATCTCTGTCCGATTCGGCGGTATAATTTGTAATCTTATCCCCTGCTCCGTTATCGGTCCAGAGATTTTTTCCTTTTCTGCCCTGATTATTCGATATAACGCTGTTTGCGGCATCGAGAATAGTCTGAGTTGAACGGTAGTTCTGTTCAAGCTTTATAACCTTAGCGCTTGAATATTGATGTTCAAAGCTGAGAATATTTTCAATTGTTGCCCCTCTGAACTTATAAATACTCTGGTCATCATCGCCGACAACGCAGATATTTTTATATCCGCCGGCAAGAAGCGAGGTAAGCAGATACTGGGCGTGGTTGGTATCCTGATATTCGTCAACCATTATGTATTTGAATTTATGCTGATAATAATCAAGGATTTCCTTATCGTTTTGAAGCAGACGAACAGTATTCACGATTATATCGTCAAAATCCATTGCATCGGCGGATTTTAACTGTGTCTGATATGCCTGATAAACCGAACCGATATTTTTTTTATATATATCGGATAAATGGCTGTTTATATATTCCTCGGGAGAAATAAGACTGTCCTTTGCATTGCTTATTTCGGCAAGAACGGATTTCGGCGGAATGATTTTATCACTGAAACCGAGTTGCTTAAGGCAATCTTTGATTACCCTTTTGCTGTCATCGGTATCATAAATCGTAAAATTAGAAGAATATCCTATTCTGTCGGCGTTCCTGCGGAGAATTCTCACGCAGGCGGAATGAAAAGTGCTTGCCCATATATCAAGTGCGGATGAACCGAGCATTTTTTCAAGTCTTTCCTTAAGCTCCCCTGCCGCCTTATTGGTAAAGGTTATGGCGAGAATTTCCCAAGGTCTTGCCGCATCAACGCTCAGAAGCGGTTCAATATCAAAAATATCAACCGTTTTATCGTTTAAGGCGGCTTTCATAAGTGCTATATCACGCTCATTCGGTTCACGACAGCATTCCTCACTGTAATAGGCTTTGCCGTATTTAACTATATTTGCTATGCGGTTAACAAGAACGGTTGTTTTGCCGCTTCCTGCACCCGCAAGCACCAAAAGCGGTCCCTCAGTTGAGAGAACCGCTTTCTTCTGCATATTATTCAATGATTTGAAATCTCTTTCAATAAGCTGTTTGCGAAGTGATAAAAACTCGTTTGAAATCATTTCTTACCTCAAATAGAAATTTCGTGAGCAATTTTATAAAGCTCGTCATTTATTGGCTTTTCCATATTAAGAGCTTCATAAATATCGTAGTCGATTATCTTGTCGTTTCTCATAACAACGACTCTGTTGCCTATGCCCTGCATAAGGAGCTGAACGGCGTGATAACCCATCTGGCTCGCCATAACTCTGTCTCTTACTGTGGGTGAACCGCCCCTCTGAACATGACCGAGTATAACGGCTCTGGATTCAACTCCGCATTCCTTTTCGATTTTTCTTGCAAGGGTTTCAACTCCGCCGATACCCTCTGCAACCATAACGATGAAATGCTTTTTATCTGTTTTCTGAGTTCTGCGTATTCTGTCGATAACATGCTGTTCGATATCGGACTTGATTTCGGGGATAACAATAGCTGTTGCGCCGACTGCAATACCGGAATTAAGAGTAAGGTCTCCGCATCTGTTACCCATAACCTCAACAACAACGCAACGGCTGTGAGATTCAACCGTGTCTCTTACTCTGTCTACCATCTGCATAACGGTATTAAGGCAGGTATCATAACCGATTGTATAATCGGTGCTGACAATATCGTTATCAATCGTTCCGGGAATTCCTATGCAGGGAACACCACGCAGTGAAAGGTCACGGGCACCTCTGAAAGAACCGTCACCGCCGATAACAACTATACCCTCAATGCCGTACTTCTTGCAGGTTTCAATAGCTTTCTGCATACCGCTTTCATCTTTAAACGCAAGGCATCTTGCGGAATGGAGCATAGTGCCGCCTCTGTGAATTATATCCGAAACGCTTCTTATATTAAGCTCTCTTAAATCATCATCAATAAGACCCTGATAACCTCTGTTAATTCCGTAAACCATCATACCGTTTTCGCATGCGGTTCTTACAACGGCACGAATAGCCGCATTCATTCCCGGGGCATCGCCGCCGCTTGTTAAAACGCCGATTGTTTTCATAATATATACACTCCTTAAAAAACATCAGATAATATAATATACTTTTTATCCTATAATGTCAATAAATTAAACGGTATTTGACAAAAAATTTACGAATTATAAATAACATTTGTGTCTCCGAGTATTTTTTTCAGCTCTCTGAGCAGAACATCGTTAACATCAATTGCCTGTCCGATGGGATTTCTTTTATATTCTTTTGTGTCATTAAAATAATAATACAGCGGACAAGTGCCGTCAAAAATCGCAAGAAGCTTTTCACAGCATTTTATTTGCGGTGATGAAGCTGTATCAAATCTCAAAAATAATCCGCTTGCTTTTTTCTTTTCTTTCTTTTCATTCTTTTCCGGCTTTTCTTCAGGCAATTCGGCTGCATTTTCATTCGGACAAGGCTCAAGCGTTTCGCAGACTATTTTCGTATCTTCATCTTCACGAACACTGACTCTGCCGTGTATCAGTACGATATTGCCCTCGTTAATAAGCGTGGGATGCTCAGAAAAGGTTTTCGGAAAGATAATAACCTCAACGCTTCCGGTGTTATCCTCAACCGTTAAAAATGCCATTGTTGAGTCACTTTTTGTGATTTTCTTTTTAACGCTTCCGATAAGTGCAAGCACAGCAACTCTCTCGTTATCCTTATATTTAAGTTCATCTTCGCTGATTATATCCGAAATTTCGGCACATTTAAGCCTTTTGGAAAGAGCTTCGTATTTCTTCATCGGGTGTCCCGAAAGATACATTCCCGAAACATCCTTTTCATATTTCAAAAGAAGCTCAGTCGGAAATTCTTCTGTTTGCGGATAGATATATTTTTCCGAAATATCCTGCGGTTCATCTTCATCGGAAGCAAGGTCAAAAAAGCCTATCTGACCCTCAACATTGCGCCGCCTCGTATTATCAAGGTCATCAATTATTGAGTCAACAACGGAAAGCATCTGCTTTCTGTTTGCTCCCATGCCGTCAAACGCACCGCATTTTATAAGGCTTTCAACAGCACGGCGGTTAAGCTCTCTGCCCTGCATTCTTTTGCAGAACTCATAAAAATCGGTAAATTCACCGTGAGCGGTTCTTTCATCAACAATCTTTTTTATAAATCCTCTACCGAGATTTTTAACCGCAAGCAGGCTGTAATGAATATTTCCGTCAACGGCGGCAAAGGAATCGCCGCTCAGGTTAACATGGGGCGGAAGCATTTTAATTCCGAGCCTTGTGCATTCATTTATATACTGAACAACCTTGCCTGTATTATCAAGAAAGCTTGTGAGAATTGCCGCCATAAATTCGCAGGGATAGTGGCATTTAAGCCATGCCGTTCTGTATGCCACAAACGCATAGGCGGCGGCATGAGCCTTGTTGAAAGCATAAGAAGCAAACGACATCATTTCGTCAAATATTTCGTTTGCCGTTTCTTCGGAAATTCCTCTTCTTACGGCTCCCTCACAGATAACATTTCCGTTTTCATCGGTCATGCCGTGAACAAAGTTTTCACGCTCTTTCAGCATAACATCAACTTTTTTCTTGCTCATGGCACGGCGGACTATATCTGCTCTGCCGTATGAATATCCGGCAAGCTCACGGCATATCTGCATAACCTGCTCCTGATAAACGATACAGCCGTAAGTAACATCAAGTATATTTTTAAGCTGAGGTATTTTATAAGTTACATCCTGCGGATTGTGTCTGTTGTGAATATAGGTCGGAATTGAATCCATCGGGCCGGGTCTGTAAAGAGCGATAACCGCTATCAAGTCCTCGATTGATTCGGGTTTAAGCTGAGTTAAAACGCTTCTCATTCCTGCGGATTCAAACTGAAACACACCCTCGGACTGACCGGAACAAAGCATATCAAATACGGCTTTATCCTGCGTATCAATGTTTTCAATGCTGAAATCGGGTACTTTTTTTCTTATCATTTTTTCTGCGGAGCTGATAACGGTTAATGTTCGCAGTCCGAGAAAATCCATTTTAAGAAGTCCGAGCTCTTCAAGGGTTGTCATTGTGTATTGAGTTACAACAGCTTCATCGTTTTTTGCAAGCGGAACATAGGTTTCAACGGGGTCATGAGTTATAACAACTCCTGCCGCATGGGTTGATGCGTGGCGTGGCATCCCCTCAATTTTGCGTGCCATATCAATGAGTTCCCTGGCTTCCTCATCAGTATCATATATATTCTTAAATTCAGCAGAACGCTTTAATGCTTTATCAAGAGTAATATTAAGCTCATTCGGAATAAGCTTTGCGATAGTATCAACTGTATTATATGACATTGCAAGCACTCTTCCGACATCACGCACGGCAAGCTTTGCCGCCATCGTTCCGAATGTTACTATCTGAGCAACATGGTCGGCACCGTATTTTTCGATAACATAATCTATTACCTCGCTTCGTCTTTCAAAGCAGAAGTCAACATCAAAATCGGGCATACTAACTCTTTCGGGATTTAAAAATCTTTCAAAGAGCAGATTATATTTCATCGGGTCAATTCCCGTTATGCCTATGCAATAAGCGCAGATACTTGCCGCTCCAGAACCTCTGCCCGGGCCTACGGGTATGCCCATTTCCTTGGCTTGTCTGATAAAATCGTGTACTATCAGATAATAATCAGTGTAACCCATTTTGCTGATTACGCTCAGCTCATATTCAAGCCTTTTAACATATTCATCGGGCGGATTTTCGCCGTATCTTTCTTTAAGTCCCTTGCGGCATAGCATCTCAAACCAGTCATAATGATCCCAACCCTCGGGAACCTCAAAATGCGGAAGCTTTGTTTTTCCGAATTCAAACTCAACATTACATCTTGAAGCGATTTCGGCCGTAACCCCAACCGCTTCCGGACACAGTGGAAAAGCTTCAAGCATTTCATCTTCGCTTTTCAGGTAAAATTCCTGCGTTCCGAATTCAAGTCCGGTTTCTTCGCCTAAGGTGTGATTGGTCTGAATACAGATTAACACCTGCTGCATTTTGCTGTCTTCACGGCTGATATAGTGAGCATCGTTTGTTGCAACAAGCGGAATTCCCGTTTCCTTTGAAAGCTTGATAAGGTCGGGAATAATTCTTCTCTGTTCATCAAGCTCATGATTTTGAATTTCAAGAAAATAATTATTTTCACCGAATACGCTTCTGTACCATAGTGCCGTTTTTTTTGCACCCTCATAGTCGTCCGACGAAAGACATCTTGCAACTTCTCCGGCCAGACAGCCGGAAAGAGCAATTATTCCGTTATGATATTTTTCAAGAATATCCTTGTCCACTCTGGGTTTAGTGTAAAATCCGTTTACCCAGCTTTCGGAAACAAGCTTTATGAGGTTCTTATATCCCTCATTATTTTCGCAAAGCAAAACAAGATGATACCTTTCGCTGTCTATGCCGTGCACCTTATCAAATCTTGAACGGGGCGCAACATATACCTCACATCCGATTATCGGCTTTATTCCCTTCGCCTTTGCGGCTTTATAAAAATCAACTGCACCGTACATAACGCCGTGGTCCGTAACGGCAACGGAATCCTGACCCATGCTTTTAATCTTTTCAAGCATAGGTTCGATTCTGCAAGCGCCGTCAAGCAGACTGTATTCCGTATGTACATGCAGATGAGTGAATGACATATTTTTCTCCGTTATTGTGATTTCATTTTTTCGGCAATCTTAACTATTCTGTCAAGACGGTGATTTATTCCGGAACGAGTCAGGGGCTCGTCCATAAGACCTCCGAGGTCTTTAAGACTTGCTTCCGGATTTTCAATTCTCAGCTTTGCAATCAATTGCAGATTTTCCGGAAGTGAAGATATTCCGACTTTTTCGTCAATATATTTTATGGCATCAATCTGGATATTTGCGGCGTTTACCGTTTTACTTATATTGGACATTTCGGAATTGATAATTCGGTTCACCTTATTTTTGACATCTTTTTCTATTTTGACATTCATAAGGTATAACGAAGCATTCTGAGCGCCGATTATTGCAAGAATATCCTCAATGCTTTCGCTTATTTTGAAATATACAATGTGATTGCCTTTGCGGACAATATATTTAGGATTAAGCTCAAGCTCATCAAGGAATTTTACAAGGTCGGAGCTTAATTTTTTATACGGAACAACAAATTCAAGATGGTATCCCCTTTCGGGGTCGGTCACCGTTCCGCATGAAAGAAAAACACCTCTCAAAAATGCTGATATACAACATTCATTCTGAATATTGGCTCTGTTTATTCTCAGTGTAGTTTCCTTTAAGGCGTGTCCGAATTTTTCAAAAACCTTTTCCTTATCTTTATCCGATTTAAGATATGCGGTCAGCTTTTTTGTTCCCGTTTTACTTATAACCGGCTCAACCGAGCAATATTCCCGAAGATATGATACATATAAATCAAAAACTTCTCTGTTTTCGGTTGTAATTGATAAATTATATTCGGAAAAATGCGCAAAAAGCACAAGCCCGTAGACTTGTGCGTGAAGACAACAGGAGGAAAGATTTTCAATATTCGCAAGCTCGCTTTTTATATCAGAAGAAAAAGACAAGATATTTCCTCCTAACTTATAATTCTCACTTCCGGTTCAAGCATAACTCCGCATTTTTCAAAAACGGTTTTGCGGCAGTGCTCAACAACTGCCATAACATCGGCCGCCGTTGCGCCGCCTTTATTTATAACAAATCCTGCGTGCTTTTCGCTCACCTGAGCACCTCCGACAGTGTAACCCTTAAGATTGCATTGCTCAATAAGTGCGCCTGCAAAATAGCCCTCAGGACGCTTGAATGTGCTTCCTGCGCTCGGATATTCAAGCGGTTGTTTATCCTTTCTGCGGCTCATAAGCTCATCCATTTTTGCCTTTATTTCGGCTTTTTCGCCCTTTTGAAGCTTAACGGTAAGCGAATAAATCACATTGTTATTATCGGAATATGCGCTGTGTCTGTATGAAAGGTCAAGCTTATCGCCGGAAAAAGCTTCAAGTCTGCCGTCGGGAGTAATATGCTCGCAGGAAACCAGAACATCCTTCATCTCACCACCGTAAGCTCCGCCGTTCATAAATGCCGCTCCGCCTGCACTTCCGGGTATTCCGAATGCAAATTCAAGCCCGGTAAGTGAATTATCAAGAGCGAACCGGCAGAGCGAAGCAAGCGAAGCTCCGCTCTGACATTTAATTGTTGTTTCATCAATAAGCTCAATTTTGTTAAGCTCCGAGGTGTTTATAATAACTCCTCTGAAACCTTCGTCACTTATGAGCATATTGCTTCCTTTACCTACGGTAAGAAAACGGATTTCGTTCCTGCCCAGGTATTCAATAACAGATGAAAGCTTTTTGAGTTCATCGGGAAAAACCATTGCGTCAGCTTTTCCGCCGATTTTAAAGCTCGTATAATTGCTCATAAGAGCGGAATCGGAATATCTGCATCCGATACTGTCGCAAAATTCGAAAAATTCTTCGTATGACCTCATTGCTTCCTCCGAAAATTATTCATTAAGAAGTGCCGCACCGAAAATACCCGCATCATTGCCGAGCTGTGCCGCAACTATCTGAGTCTGTTTCTTTGCATAGATGCTGTATCTTTCATCCTTCGCAAACGCTCTGATAGGTTCAAGGATGGTATCTCCCTCGTGGCTTACTCCGCCGCCGACACAGATTATATCGGGCTGAAGAGCGTTAATAATATTAACAATACCCGTTGATACATAGTATATGTATTTATCAACAACTTCTTTACCGGTTTTGTCGTTCTTTCTCATTGCATCAAATGCGGTTAAACCATTAACACTTTCAATATCGTTATTTACAAGCTGCCACATAACGCTGTTTTTATCTTTAAGCATTGCTTCCTTTGTCTGCTTGATAAGAGCCGTTGCGGATGCATACTGCTCCCAGCAACCCTTTCTGCCGCAATTGCACTGTTCGCCGTCCATCATAATTACCATATGACCCATTTCGCCTGCCGCACCGTTTACACCGCTGACGATTTTGCCGTTGATGATAATTCCGCTTCCGACACCCGTTCCGAGAGTAACGGCAACAAAGCTGTCAACACCCTTGCCTACACCTGCAAGCGCTTCGCCGAGAGCGGCGCAGTTTGCATCATTATCAAGATATACGGTTTTGCCGAGCCTTGCTTCAAGCATTTCCTTTGCCGGAACATTATTGAAATCAAGGTTATTTGCAAATTCAATATAACCGTTTTCTTTGTTTACAGAACCGGGAGTTCCGACACCTATCGAAAGAACCTCATTCATTGAAATTCCGGCATCCTTTATTGCCATATCAACGGCAACGGCTATATCGTCAAAAATCTCCTCGGCAGGTCTCGGACATTTCGTTTTAACCTTTCCTCTGCCGATAATTTTGAGTTCATCGGATACAACGCCTACCGCAATATTTGTTCCGCCTAAATCAACGCCTATTCTGTACATTTTTATTACCTCCGTAAATTAATTTATATTTTATCAGTCAAAATCGTGCCACGATTCAAGTTCCTTCGGTTCAGGAACAACATCATCGGTCATGCCGAGACCGTGAAGAAGCTCTCTTGCCGCATTATATCCCATTTTTTTCTGTCTGTTATTCATTGTCGCCGCTTCTATAATTATAGATAGATTTCGTCCGGGTTTTACCGGAACCACAGTAACCGGAACCTTTATTCCGAGAATTTCCACATATTCCGAATCAAGTCCCATACGATTATAGACCTTACCCTTTTCCCACGGTTCAAGCATAACAACAAGATCTATCTTTTCCGTATCCTTTACTGCACCCATTCCGAAAATTCTTCTGGCATTAATAATGCCTACACCACGAAGTTCAATAAAGTGTCTTATATTATCAGGCGCACTTCCCACAAGCGTTTTTCCCGATACACGCTTGATCTCAAC